>NZ_JBNNSH010000002.1:0-1003893 GCF_050277555.1 Peribacillus sp. NPDC097895
ATACGCACCAACCGCCCAAAACGCATGGCAAATGGGTGAGCTTGTTGGATACAACCTATATGCAGCCTTTGAAGGCAAAAAACTTGAAGAGTTTTTACCTGTAAACTCAGGTACACTTGCAAGCCTTGGCCGTAAGGATGCAGTGGCAACCGTTGGGGCTAATAACACTTCCCTTAAAGGTCTGCCTGCTACATTGATGAAAGAAGCAAGTAATGTTCGCTATTTATCACACATCAAAGCCCTATTCAGCTTGGCTTATTAATTTGAGATAAAGTAATCATTGAATTAAAAAGGACCATTCATCTTAATGAATGGTCCCCTTTTTGGTTGTAGGATTACCCTTTTTAAATCAAATCTGAACTTGGTTGATGCTATATCTAAGGAAAAATCCTTCTGGCAATTTTGCATTTGTCAAAATCCGCGTTTCCTTTAAGCGTTTATCATTATAAGAAGAAACTTGCAGCAATTCTTCATCCATATAAGCTGGATGAGTCATTATTTCTACGCTTGCCCCGTCCATTATCCTCCCCTTTAAGTTTTGAAAGTAATCTTCAACCACCATTTCTCCATAAAAGTCATCCAGGAATACATCTGTCACGGTTTGTACCCCAACAAGATGTTCTCCAGCATTACGTACTGGCAATCGATATTTCTCTGACAACTTTTGAATAACAGGAAGAAACGCTGTTATCCCGTGTACATGATGATGGCTGTCTAAATGTGTCGGGAACAGGCCAAACTCCAAGAATCTTTCGATCTGTGCTGACCATTCCCTCTCCAACTCGCTCAAGGAAATATCGTTAGTGTCTCCATATACCACCCCTTGCTTCTTGAAGAATCCAGATTCATCAACTAAACTCGGAACGTCGCTCAACAAAGGTTTCCCCCATGTCAGCACTAAGTGTATCCCTACTTTCAACGAAGGCGTTTTCTTTGCGATTTCAATCGCATGCTCCGTTGCTTTTGCATTCATCATGATCGTTGCCGAATTGACAATTCCATATTTATGACAATCCAAAATTCCATAATTCACCGCTTTAGTTAGCCCGAAATCATCTGCATTTATAAGAACTTCAATCATGAGAAGTTATCCTGCAACTCTTTTTTTTTAAAAAACTGGGGCAAATAGTCTTTATGTGCCTCGAGCATTTCGTCTAAGATTAGTTTGGCAACCCGATCACTTGGAACGAGTGGATTAATCGTCATGGCAAGCAACGCAGTATCATAATCACCTGAGATTGCAGCTTCGATGGCTACTCGTTCAAAGGATTTAATTTGCTGAATTAATCCGCGGACAGCGACAGGAAGCTCTCCTACATTGATTGGCTTAGGACCATCCTTAGTTATCACGCAGCTGGTTTCAATCGCCGATCCGTAAGGGATGCCTTCAATCGCACCATGGTTGACGGTATTTACCGCTTGAATATCTCGCTTATCCGTATGCATCGAGCAAATCAACCGTACAGCCGCATCACTGTAGTAAGCTCCTCCGCGCTCTTCTAGTTGCGGCGGCTTGATAGCCAGATTTTGGTCTTTGTAAAGCTCGAATAACTCTTCTTCAAGTCTTTGAACGACCTCAGCACGTGTTTCCCCGTTTTCAGCATCCTTCAATTCTTGAGCCAATACATCTCCCGTTTTATAATAGTAATTGTGGTATGGGCATGGAAACAGATTCAACGCTCTAAGGAATTCCGGCTCCCAGCCCATTGCATGGATATTCTTCATCGTGACAGCTTTCGCTGGATCTGTAATCAGATTGATGATTTGATCTTTGACGCTCTCCCCATCAACGAATACATCCAATCCGTAAACCATATGGTTCAAACCAGCAAAGTCAATCCTGACTCTTGATGGCTCGACGTCCATCAAATCCGCAACACCTCGTTCCATACCAATCGGCACATTGCAAAGGCCGATGATTTTGGAAATATTGCTGTGACGCAGAACTGCTTCCGTTACCATTCCAGCAGGGTTCGTGAAGTTAATCAACCATGCATTTGGACATAATTCCTCCATCTCACGAGCTATATCGAGAATAACGGGAATCGTCCTAAAAGCCTTGAAAAGACCGCCTGGTCCGTTCGTCTCCTGTCCAATGACACCGTGTTTCAAGGGGATTTTTTCATCAAGAGCTCTTGCAGCGAGCTGGCCAACACGCAGCTGGGTTGTTACATAATCCGCACCTTTAAGCGCTTTCTTTCTGTCTAGCGTCAGATGGACTTCTATATCCACACCAGCCTTTTCTATCATCCTTTTTGCCAAATCCCCAACAATTTCAAGCTTTTCCTTTCCTGCTTCTATATCCACAAGCCAAATCTCACTCACAGGAAGTTCCCCATGATATTTAATGAAACCTTCGATTAGTTCTGGCGTGTAGCTCGATCCTCCGCCAATCGTGACAATCTTCAACCCCTTGCTCATTCAGCAGTTCCCTCCTTAACAGCATTTGCATGCAAGAATTCTTCGCGTAGATCGATCATTTCAATTGCAAGATCCTTTAAAGTCATCGCTGTCATTAAATGATCTTGTGCATGCACCAGGATAATGGGAAGTTCAAAATGGTCCCCGCCTGCCTCAGCATGGATTAATTGAGTTTGGTATTTATGGGCTTGCAGCAATTCTGTTTCAGCCTCTGCAATTTTCAAGCGGGCAGAATCGAAATCCTTTTTCTTCGCTTCCTGCATCGCTTCCATTGCAAAGCTTCTTGCATTCCCACTATATAAAATCAATTGAAAGGATAGCTGGTATAATTCTTCTTTTTCCATTATCAACACTTCTTTCTTAAACGCTTAACGTTTCTGAATCTTTCGTAAGCTCTGTTTTATTTTTTGTATCTATCTTCACTTGAGCATATACGAACGGTAAATAAATCGCTGTTGAAATGAATAGGTTGATCGCAGCCAATACCGCTCCAGATACATGCCCGCCTGTAGCCAGGAATCCTCCCACAATCGGAGGGGTTACCCATGGAATTTTAGCAACGATCGGGAAAACCATTCCGCTACTTACCGCTATATATGAAATCACCGTTGTAATGACCGGACCGAGAACAAAGGGGATGAACCACATTGGATTCAGAACGATAGGCAATCCGAAAAGGATCGGTTCGTTAATTTGGAACACCCCTGGTGCCCCTCCAAGTGCAATCATCTGTTTATATCGTTTCCGGCCGGCAATGATCATAGCGATGATCAGGCCTAATGTTGCACCAGATCCGCCTAAATAAACAAATGCATCGAGGAAAGAACCTGCCAATACCCCATATTGGTCCATGTCTTTGACACCTTGTGCATATAAATCAATATTTTTCACGCCCGAACTTTCAAAAAGCGGTGTCGTTATCCCGCCAAGGATATTTGGTCCGTGCAAACCGATCATCCATAATAAATGAACAAGAAATACTAGTAAAATAGCGAATGGTAATGAATCTACGGCACTTTGTAAAGGAGATACAATCACTTTACTCAGCCAGTCATTTAATACCTGCCCATCCGTAGCTTTACGGAATAGCAATCCAAACACACCAGCGGCAAAGATTGTTGCCATACCGGGCACTAACTTTGCAAATGAACGGGCTACCGCTGGAGGTACTCCATCAGGTAACTTAATGACTAAATATTTGACTCTTGAAAGTCTCACGAATATTTCCGTTGCTATTAAGGCAACGACTATTCCTGTAAATAGGGCCGTTGCATTAAAATAGTTCACACTTACGAATCCCCAGGCCCCGCCTGTAACCGCTTTATCATCGATCGTTAACGTGACATTACCGATTTGGGGCAATAATAAGAAGAAACAGGCCGCGGAAACCAGCATGGCCTCAAAACCATCATCACCGTAAGATCTTGCTAGTTTATAAGAAATGCCGAACACAGCGAATACCGTCATGAATGCAAAGGTACCAAACCAAATATCTCCTCCAAGCGTATTCCACGCAGGACCGAAAATGGCCTCCATCATTCTTCCGTACGGCTTGATGACTTGCCCAAGATTATTAAACAGGACGGCAAATGAACCGATCATTGTAATCGCTATCATTCCAATCAATGCGTCACGAATGGCGAGCAGATGCCTGTTATTTCCTACCTTTACAGCTCCGGGCATAATATACTTATCAATAAAAGTCATCATATCCTTATTCTCCTTTTATTAAAGTAGTGGCTTGTTTTAGCACTTCTTCACCATTACATAATCCATAGAACATTGGATCGATGGTTGCGACCGGAATCCCCTTCTCTTTTCCCGCTTGCTGTAACTTGGAAAGCAGATATCGCACCTGTGGACCTAATAAAATGACATCAGCCTTATCCATTTCATTGTTCACTTCTGTCGATCCAACCGCCCATATTTTACAATTCACTCCTTGGACCTTTGCACTTTCCTCCATTTTGGTAACTAATAAACTAGTAGACATACCCGCTGAACAACATAATAAGATATTCATTGAAATTACCCCCCTTTTAATAATTGATTATTCAGTATTTTTAAGTAAAATAAATCCCATTATTATAATTAGCGCTGTTCTTGTGTATTATCACTCCCTTAAAATGGGTATTATTACCTCCATACTTATATTGTAGTTACAAATTAATAAAATATCAACACAAATTTCAAATTGTTACTACAAATTTTCGATTTAAAGTTGATTATTGCACTTATCCGAGATAATCTATATGTATATATTGGAATGAGTATAGGAGGAATCACTGTGGAAACCATGAATAAAGAAGCGGCATTGCATTCCATAGTCAAGGAATCAATTATCGATCTCATAAAAAATGGCGAGTATCAAACGAATACAAAACTACCGACTGAAGCAGAATTTTGTAAAATATATGGTGTAAGCAGGACAACAGTTCGCACCGCCTTACAGCAATTGACCGTCGAAGGCTACATCTATCGTGTTCAGGGGAAAGGGACTTTCGTTTCGGAAAATAAAGTGCAGCAATTCCTTACAAGCACGGTTGAAAAGTTCTCTGAGCAAATAACGATGCAAGGAAAAAATCCTTCCACTAAGGTCATTAGCTTAAAGGTCATTGAAGCGAATGCAACCCTTGCCAAACTCTTCAAGCAAAATATTGGAGATCCAGTCAACAAACTGGAGCGTGTACGTTACGTAAACGATATTCCTCTTCAATACGAAATTGCCTATCTTCCTTGGTATAAGACTCCCGGTCTGAATATTGAGGCATGTGAAAAGTCGCTCTTTAACGTACTTGAAACACAATTCAATTTAAAAGTAAAAAAAACGGTCGAACACTTGGAGTTTTCACTAGCCGACGATTCCATTTCTGACAAGTTGGAAGTGCCTAACGGTTCACCTTGTTTTTCATTGGAAACTTACACTCATGAGAGTGATGGCTCGGTCATAGAATTCTCTAAAACTCTCTTTAGAGGTGATCGGGCACACTTTATCATCGAACGGAACTATTGATTATTAATAGATAAAATAAGACGGATGCCTTATTAATTAAGGCATCCCATTTTTTTGTGCACTTTTTGTACGGCATATTGACTCTAATTCGGAATGCTCTTATCCCGAATCTTGATTTTAAAAGAAAACAGCCGGAAGCTCTGGACCATTTTAACTTTTATGATTTGGCATCAAATTTATATAGAAAAACAATATGAGCTTCAACCTCAAAAGATTTTACAATATGCTGTAAATTAAGCATCCATTAAACGAGAACGAGTGGCTTGTTTCCTCATTTGCACCCAGCAATCAATGAAATTGCTGGGTGCTTTTTATACTTAATTACTTGATTATTATTCGTTTAATTCGGCAATTGATATATGACGAATTTCTCAAAAGGATTCGATTCAGTCAAGCCCGGTAACAACACTTCTTCTTTCAGCTCGAAGACGGTTTGATTTTCGAGAAAAAAAATATAATCCTGTGACCCATAATATAAAATCAATTCGATTCGGCGCGGTTCTGTTTCGATGGACACCAATATGTTATTGATGACCTTCATGAAGATCTGTACGGAAAATGGATTAAAGAAATAAAACCGATTGTCCTTCGCATCAATATCATATTCCTCTGCCAAACAACAGTGGAATTCTATATTGCCATTGCCGGTTTTCCTTTTCTTCCTATAGCTTTTCAGATTCGCGATCGCTTGTTTATAGAAAGATTCATTCATCTCCACGCCAACTACAGATGGTTGATATAAGTGATGGATAAAAAAATTCAATCGTCCTTTACCGCATCCAAAATCGACTATGCGATCATTTCTTTTCAGTGGATATTTTTTGAATAAATATTCCAATGCATTATAGGGTGTAGGCTCGTATCGGTGATAATGCAAAGAATCATTGAAATTTTTTTGTTCACCCTCCGTTTTGATGTTCAGCACTTCATCATAATCTGTTACTTCCATTGTTTCATGCACCTGCTTCATGGTTATTTCAATAAGACATTCCTAACGAAAAACCCCGAATAAGGTTAATCTTATCCAGGGTAAAGTTTTGTTATATAAATGTCCAGACAATTAATTGGATTTTGCTTTAGTTAAATAATCATTAAAATCAGAGATGCTTGGATCGTCTGACCTGTAATCAATTTGGACTCATCAGAGTCAAGGAATAGAACGGTATATCCGATATCATCCGCTTCACCATGATATGGCAATGCATTAAATTTGGCAAAAATGTCGAGTACGGCCGGAGGCATATTATTTTTCGCAGCAGGAGTTAAAATAAGGTCTGGTGCCACTCCATTACAACGAATATGTTCTTTCCCCTACTTGTGGTCAAATTCACTACACCAGCTTTGGAGGTACCATATGCAGACCGTACGGAGTCACCTGTAAGTCCAGCGTATTGATTATCGATCCTCCTCCCGCTTTAATCATGTGGGGAATGGCAAACCTACTTCCCAATAGCACACTTTTTAAATTCACATCTGATAAGCCGGTCCCATTCTTCCAAATGTACATTCACTACATCCAGATCTTTATGTAAGTTAGTTAAACCCACATTATTAACAAGTACCGTAACCGTTCCATATTGTTCAACTGTAAAGTCGACTGCTGCCAGGATAAGAATCTGATTGTCCAGCATCCAAGAACACTCCAGTCGCTTCCCCACCTTTTTTTAATGTTTTCGGCCGCTTCTTTTGCTCCTGCTTCGTTAAAATCAGCAATCACGACTTTGGCGCCTTCTTTAGCCATTAGTGTGGATATGGATAACCCTATACCTGAAGCTCCACCTCTCACTAATGCTACTTTACCTTGTACTCTTCCCAAAATGACCCACCAGCTCTTCAAAATATGAATAAAACTGCATTATGAATCATGACTAACAGTTCAAGATTACAACATATATAAAGATATCACATGTTTTTATACCCATAGTTCACTTACCCAACCGTACCTGAATAGGAATTACCAATACCCAAAACAAAAAAACAAGCTGAAGCATCAAAAAGAGCTTCAGCTTGTTTATCATTTTTCTTCATCATCCCATATGATCCAATCGTGGACCTCAAGAATTTCCAAAAATTTCATCAGCCTCGGTAAGGCTGGTTCTGCTTCCTCGCCAAAATGTTCACTCATCGCTTCGGAAATTTGATTGACATTGCATTTGTACTCCATTTGTTTAATGGCAAATGCCCCAAACTTATCAAGTTTGATTTTTCGAACGGACGGCTGCTTGAAGAAACGGATCGTAATTCGTTCGACAAAATTGGTCCGTTGAATGACTAAAAAAGTTGCTTCAGAAGATTGTTGTTCCAAAGTGACACGTCTTTCCAAAAGCGGAACCATAGTTAACAGGTTCCGCTTTTTTGATTGGCGTTTACGAAGCATCTTCTTTTTTCCCTTTGCTGGATACGTACCAAAGCAATCCAGCTAGAGCAAGGAATAGTAAGAATGGTAGCAAATTGCTGGCTAATTTAGCCGCAGCCGGAACTTGGACACCTGCTGCGATCAATATGGCAATAAGTACACCAATCAATGATTCACCTGCTATTAAACCAGATGCGAACAATACACCTCTATCAACACGAGCTTTAAGCTCTTCTTTCGTTTTCGCGAAGTATTCAACGAAGAAACGTATAAATCCACCAATCATGATTGGGGCACTAGTATGAACCGGCAAGTAAATGCCGACTGCAACTACAAGTGAATTCAAACCGAAAAACTCTAATGTGATGGCAATGGCCGCACCGATAAAGATAAGGGTCCAAGGTAAATCTCCTCCAAGAACTCCTTCAGCAAGAATTTTCATAAGAGCTGCTTTAGGTGCTGGAAGTTCTGCAGATCCCATTGTATAAGCATTGTCCATAAGAATTAGGATAAAACCGATGACAGAAGCGGACGCGACGACACCAATCATCATGGCAACTTGCTGTTTCCATGGTGTTCCGCCCACGATATATCCTGTTTTTAGATCTTGAGATACATCACCTGAAACAGCAAGAGCTGTACAAATGATTGCGGCAACGGTTAGAGCCGCTACCATTCCAGTCGTTCCAGTAAAACCAGTAGCTTTATAGACAATCGCTACAATCAAAAGTGTGGCTATGGTCATTCCAGAAACAGGGGAAGAAGAACTTCCAACGATTCCAACAACCCTCGAGGCCACAGTCACGAATAAAAATCCAAAAATCGCAATCGCAATCGCACCGATGATTCCTACATCTGTTATAGGTGTGAAAGCGATGATTAAAATAACAATGATCGTTCCTAACCAAACGTATTTAGCCGGTATGTCTTTTTCAGTACGGATTGAACCTGACTTAAGTTGTCCTTTATTAGCTTTTACGCCTTTAAGAGTATCAATAACTGAACTGAAAAGGATAGGCAACGTTTTAATCAAGGTAATCAATCCGCCAGTTGCAACTGCACCGGCTCCAATATAACGTATATAATTATCCCAAATTCCCCATGCATCCAATTCACCAATCGGTACATCAGAAGGGAAAATGGCTGTTCCATTACTGCTGCCAAAGAAGCTGATCGCCGGTATAAGAACGACCCAGGCTAATAACCCTCCACCTAGCATTTGACCTGCAACGCGCGGACCAATGATATACCCTACTCCCAAAAGGGAAGGAAAGGCATCAAGACCAACCACTGCGTTTTTAAAATTTGTGATTCCTGTTTCAACTTCTGTTTTGAAAAGCTTAAATCCATCACCAAGCGCTTTAACCACACCACCGATTACCAAACCGGCACCGATTAGTTTGGCGCTTGTACCACCTTTTTCTCCTGACTTCAGTACCTCGGCACATGCCGTACCTTCAGGGTAAGGTAATGTTTCATGTTCCCTAACAATTAATAGCTGCCGAAGGGGCACCATCATGAAGACACCTAAAAATCCCCCGGTTAAAACAATGAAAATGATCAATGCTTGACTCACGTCCATGTCCCACATGAATAATGCTGGGATGGTAAATACTGCACCGGCACCAATAGCCTCCCCTGCCGTGGTCATCGTTTGCACAATATTGTTTTCTAATATAGAATCCCTGCGAAAAATTCCTCTTAAGATCGCCATTGAAATTACCGCGGCGGGTATTGAAGCAGAGACAGTTAATCCAATAAGCAGGCCTAAGTATGCATTTGCTGCCCCGAAGACAATTGCAAGAATGATGCCTAGAATTATTGCAGTTACTGTTAATTCCGGTAAAGATTTAGATGCAGAGACGTACGGGACGAATTTACTCTCTTTTGAATTGTTTGACAATTTAGACACTTCCTATGTTAAACTTTAAAATCACAGAAATCATTATATCACTGTAATTTCTAAACACGCAATGAGAAAACCTGTATATTAAAAAGTTTGATTATACAAAAAAATCAGATTAGTAGTTTCCTGTACGAACAATACGTACCTATATCTATCAACCTCCACCTAATCCATAGCATTATTATTAAAGATAAGTGATCTAGAGGAAACAAAAGATTTCCACCAAATTAACTATATCCAGCACGTGATTCTGGCCTATTAAAATCCATCACCCACTTGAATACAATTATTATACCAATTTGCATACATTCTTAAGCATACATAAATAGTAAGATGACATGGTTTTGAATTAATCAACATATCTCCTGATCCCCTTTATTTTATGTTCACCAGTAATAGGCTGTACGACAAACAAATTTGCCGCAGAAACGGTTGAGGTGACGCCCACCTTTTCAATCATATTGCGTCTTAAGTTTCCCGTGTTTCACTCCCCCTTTTTAAAAGAGCTTTGTTAAACATAATGTAGTGAACAAATAAAAAAGAGACCATTTTATTTGGTCTCCTTGGTGCACCCTTTCTTATTTCTCCTCTGTGAAAAGAACTCGCTGTATACATTCCCTTTTTAATGTTGGTCATAGCAAATCCGCAGGAGCAACGATTTTTCCCAAATAACAGGTGATACGATGCGGGGAATTCTTGATTGACTCGTTGAACTTCATGTGCAAATTCCTTACTATCCTTTGGTACTGGCGAAAGTGCATCCGCTTTTTCTTGAGAATCTATATTAGCTCCAGGTGGTACGAACCTATTAGGTGGAATTCGAACGCCATTTGTAACTACGGCATTATAAGAAATAAATGCGCCTCTCCCTACAATTGCGGTATGAACAATAGAATTAAAACCAACAAATACTTTGTCCGCGATATAACAAGGACCATGGACAAGTGCTCCATGAGCAATGGTCACTTCATCTCCAATGAATATAGAATACCTTTTTGCTCCAACTGAAATCTTTTTATTTAATAAACCATGTAAAATTACTCCGTCCTGGATATTTGTATTAGAACCTATATAAAAAGGGGTTCCTTCATCCGCACGTATACTTACATTAGGGGCTACATAAACATTGTTACTAATAGTAACATCACCTATGACACTGGAAAACTGACTTACAAAGGCTGTTTTATCAATTTTAGGAAAGCGTTGAACAGGATTAAATGAAGTAATAGGGTTGGGACTTATGAATGGTTCAAAGCAGTGAGGATGGTTTTTAGAAGCGGAGTTTGATCCTTTTTTTCCTCCCAAGTAATCACCTGCTTCACAATATATTGGCGCGTATAATCATATTATGCAAGAAGATTGGGTGAGGAATGGGCTATCAAAAATTAAGTCCCAGTATTTTTATAAGAAAAGTGATCATTGTTATATTCGATTTATATAACATTTAAAGAGTAATAAAAGGCCACTAACTCTCTTCGTTAATTTTCTTTAGGATTCAATGCTTAGATTTCCAGTTCTGATGAAAATTTGAAAAATCGTACAAACCGTTCACTTGTTAATCAACCATAATATAGAACAAAACCTATAAAAAATATGGATTTTTTTTGTGAACCATAATCAACTAACTCATTTGTTAGTTGTTTAGGTTAAGGAATATCTTTTAAAAAAACAGGTGATAAACTACAATAAATATTCCTGATCCTTTCCTAAACCACCAGCTACGTTGGTTCAATAAGAAGGAAACATTCACCTACTTCTAACCAGTTAAATTTGTAAATAAAAAGAGCGTTAAACCTTTTGGTTAACGCTCTAGGATTGATTTACGAAAATTGCATTAAAAACTAATACATGAACCTATGCCAAACGTAAATTTCAATATCAATCCTCATTCTCTTCTTCAAATAAATCGTGTTCACCAATATAAATAGGGCCGTTTGCATGATCAATTCTGATTGGCCATTCATACGGAACGGATAAACGGCTGGATATATCTCTCCAAAATTTACTAGAATCGGTTTCAAAATCTTGAAATTCTTTTAATAGTTCTTTATAAGATGCACCGTCAAATTGTATATTCATTTCCTGCAACCTCATGAAAGCCATATGTCTAATTTCTAGCTCTGCTGCCTTTTCCATTTCTTCTTCTGTTGCCTCTCCGATAATGGTTCCTGGCGGGGGTAAGATAGAGTAGATATTATCTACCTCTTCTCCCATTTCCTGTGCGGGAATTAATTTATTCCTGATCCGATTAATCATTAAGTCAACTCCTAATGGTTTTAATCTATTATATATAAGTCTATCGATCTACGTAAACTAATACCCCTTCATTATGAATAATCCGACCTGTAATCCCATCTGCTTCATTTCAAAAATGTATAAATTAGCAACAAATCAAATGACAAATGATGTCGATAATGAAACTTTCGTTAATCTAGTCATGTTACTCAGAATATACAGGACTCTTCTGCAGAAAACCTTTCAAAAGCTCTTGGAAAATTTTGTGGTCAATTAACTGAAAAAGCAATGGAGAACCCTATCAAATAAAGGGTTTTCCATTGCTTTGAATTACATGACCCGCTTGAACATTTTCTCCATTTCATATATGGAATAAGAGATAATGATCGGTCTTCCGTGAGGACATGTGAAGGGATCTGTTGTTCGTCTTAGTTCATCCAATAGTGCTTGTATTTCATCATTGCGCAGATGACGGTTTGCCTTTATGGAGGCTTTACAGCTCATCATGATGGCCGCTTCTTCGCGCAGTTTTTTGATATCGACCTTTTTCATCGATAGCAATTGTTCTATCATTTCTTCAAGGATTTCCTGTTCAATCCCTTTAGGGAACCATTGTGGGTGCGATCGTACAATAAAGGCATTATAACCAAACTCCTCTAAATAGACGCCGACTTTTTCCAACTCATGCCTATATTCATTTATCCGAATACATTGGTCTGTCGAAAATTCAAGCGTAATTGGGACCAGCATATCCTGTAGTTCGTTCTCGACTTGTCCGACTTTTTCTTTAAAATATTCGTATTTGATCCGTTCCTGTGCAGCATGTTGGTCGATGATATACAATCCCTTTTCGTTTTGGGCAAAAATATACGTACCATGCATTTGCCCAATTGGGTACATCGGAGGGATTCGACTTTCGGATTCATTTCCCTCGATTTCTTCCTCTTGTTCGACCGTATAGGTTGTATACTTTTCGGCCGATTCGAAGTATGGTTTTCTTTCATCCTCTGGTAAGACCGGGATATAGGCATCTGTATTTTGCTGCTGTTTTTCATTGCTGTAGATTAATTCCTTCGGTTCGAAATTAAATTCTTCGACATGATCCTCAACATTCTTTTGTTCCTGCTTTTCCCGAATCAAGGTATCCTTCAATAGTGAAGCTTCTTTCTTGGCTTCTTCAAGGACTCGCTTCCCACTTTCCACAACATGGTCCAAATCAAGCGTAGTTTGCTCACTTTTCACCTGTTCCGGCTTTGGTGCAGGTGTATATCCACTTGGAATGAGAGATAACTTATTAAACGCAGATTTGATCGTTTCTGATACGAGGCTGTACAATTCCTGTTCCTTGCTGAGCCTAACCTCCATTTTGGATGGATGGACGTTGACATCGACAAGAATTGGATCCATTTCAATATTCAACAAAGCAATTGGAAACCGGCCAATCGGTAGAAGGGTATGGTACCCATCCAAAATCGCTTTCACTAGTGCATAGTTTTTAATGAAACGGCCGTTTATCATCGTTGATATATAATTCCTCGAAGCCCGCGTGACCTCAGGCATAACGATATAACCCGATAAAGTGAAATCCAAAGAGCTTGCCTGTATGGGAATCATCTTTTTGGCGATATTCGTCCCATAGATTGCAGCTAGCACCTGCCTGACATCACCGTTACCATTCGTATGCAGGATACGCTTCTCATTGTGTGATAAACGTATAGAAACATCCGGGTGTGAAAGTGCGAGCCTGTTAGCGACATCCGTAATATTTCCAAGCTCAGTATGAACGGTTTTCATATATTTCAACCTTGCAGGTGTATTGTAAAATAAGTCGGTAACAAGGATATCCGTTCCTTTACGGCTGGATGAAGCCTCAAGTTCCTTCACCATCCCGCCTTCAAGAAGAATGCGCGTCCCTACGCCTTCGCCTGTGCTGCTTTTCAATTCAAAGCGGGAAACTGAAGCAATACTTGGCATAGCTTCCCCGCGGAAACCAAGTGTCCGAATTCGGAATAGATCGTTTTCATCTTTTATTTTACTTGTAGCATGACGTTTAAATGCTTGCTCTATATCATCAGCCAAAATCCCATCGCCATTGTCCACGATTCGAATGGAACCAAGTCCAGCCTCCACCAATTCAATCTCAATGATGGTACTGTTTGCATCTATGGCGTTTTCCACAAGTTCCTTTACGACTGAGGCTGGGCGTTCAACAACTTCGCCAGCTGCGATTTTATTCGATAAAGCCTCGTCCAGCTGTATGATTTTTCCCATTTTTATCGCCTCGCTTTATTTTCTCATTTAAGTTTCTTTTGCAATTTATAAAGGGTGTTCATCGCCTCTAGCGGCGTCATTTCAAGGATATCCAGCGATTTTATGTCATCCAGTACCTTTTTTTCCTTAGGAGAAGAATTCACTCTTCCTTTATGTGCCTCTTCGCCAAAGAAGGACAGCTGTGCCTCATTGACAGGTATTTCTGGAGCAGCTGCAGCAATCGGTGCTTTTCTAACATCAACTGGCTCTGCTGGCAGCGCCTTTGCTTGTCCATTTTCATTCTCTAAATGCGCTAAGATAGCTGCTGCCCGGTCAATCAACTGCTTTGGTAGATCAGCAAGCTTGGCCACATGAATTCCATAACTTTTATCTGCAGGTCCTTCTTTAATTTTATGAAGGAAAACAACGTTACCATTTTGCTCAATTGCACTGACATGAATATTTTTCAATTTGGGCAGTTCCGATGCTAATACCGTCAATTCGTGATAATGAGTGGAAAAAAGGGTCTTCGCACCGATTTCCTCATGGATATATTCAATTATGGCTTGGGCAAGTGCCATCCCATCGTATGTTGAGGTTCCCCGCCCGATCTCATCAAATAAAATTAAACTGTTTTCCGTCGCATTCATGATGGCATTCCTTGCTTCAAGCATCTCGACCATGAATGTACTTTGACCGGAAATCAAATCATCGGCCGCGCCAATCCTAGTGAATACCTTATCAAAAATAGGCAATTCAGCTATACTCGCAGATACGAAGCATCCAATTTGCGCTAAAATCGAGGTTAGCGCAATCTGACGCATATACGTACTTTTACCCGACATATTGGGTCCAGTGATCAAAAGTAACTCCCGGTCTTCATCCATGAAGCAGTCATTGGGGACATACTCCTGTGATTGAAGAACTTTCTCGACTACGGGATGCCGTCCTTCCTTCAAGACGATTCTTCGATTATCAGTAAAGACAGGTTTCACATAATGGCGTTCTTCGCTAATCGTCGCAAAGCACTGCAGGACATCTAGTTCACTGACGCCCTTTGCTAAATCCTGTAAGCGTGGAATATAACTTTTAACCTCTTCACGCAGATTGAGGAACAGGTCATATTCCAAACCGATGCTTTTTTCCTCGGCTTGTAAAATCAACGCTTCCTTTTCTTTCAATTCCGGTGTGATATAACGTTCGGCATTCGTTAACGTTTGCTTCCGTTCATAGCGTCCTTCTTCAAGCAGATGCAGATTGGCACGTGTGACTTCAATATAATAACCAAAAACACGATTATAACCGATTTTCAATGATCTGATCCCTGTCCGTTCCCGCTCTTCGCGTTCCAGCTGAGCAATCCAAGTCTTTCCGTTTCTGCTGGCATACCTGTATGTATCCAGCTCCTCATGGAAACCGTCCTGAATGATATTCCCTTCCTTGACGGACAACGGTGGGTTTTCAACAAGCGCGGTCTCAAGCAAATCCGTGACTTCTTCACAAGGATCCAATTTATCGGCAAGAATTGAAATTTCCTGATTGGAAGCCATTGACTTCACGATTTCACGGATGATGGGAACTTGTTGCAATGAACGTTTCAACTGAATCAAGTCCCGGGCATTAACATTCCCAAAGGCGACCCTTCCGGCAAGCCGCTCCAAATCGTATACTTCCTTAAGGCGTTCACGTAAGTCTTGGCGTTCGAAGTATTGGTTTTTCAGGGTTTCAACAAGGCTTTGCCTTCTCTCGATCTGTTTTTTATTGATGAGCGGTCTATCAATCCATTGCTTCAACATTCTTCCGCCCATGGCTGTTTTCGTTTCATCAAGCAGCCATAATAATGAGCCCTTTTTACCTTTGGAACGGATCGTTTCGGTCAATTCCAAATTGCGTTTGCTGTAATAATCAATTTTCATATATTGTGACGTTTCATATGCAAGTACTGGCTGTAAATGATCCAGACTGCGTTTTTGTGTGCGGTATAAATAATTCAATAAACGTGTGGTGGTTGTCTTCTGCTTTTCGGCCTTTAAAAGATGCAATAAAGGAACGAAAGATTCACTTTGTTCCAAATTATCTTCTAGGGATAGAGCTGCAGCGCCCCGTTCTTGCAGCCTTTTTTTCCATTCTTCATTGAAATCTTCAGAAATGACCACTTCGCTCGCACCAAGGATGGCAAATTCATTGAGAACTTCTTCGAAACTCTCAATCAATGTGACCTTATTTTCCCCTGTAGATAAATCATTGTACCCAAAACCAAACTGACCATCATGAAAAGAAGTGATGGTAGCGATGTAATTATTCTCCTTTTCGCGAAGACCTTTACTATCCATTTTCGTACCCGGCGTAATAAGCTGGACAACTTCCCTGCGCACCACGCCTTTGGCTTGTTTGGGATCTTCGGTCTGTTCACAAATAGCTACTTTAAAACCTTTTTCTATTAATATATCAATATAATTAGCAGCCGAATGATACGGAATGCCGCACATCGGAATTCGATCTTCGCTTCCACCTTCTCGGCTCGTTAATGTAATTTCGAGCTCCTGTGATGCATTCAGTGCATCGTCAAAAAACATTTCATAAAAATCGCCTAAACGAAAAAATAAAAAGGCATCCTGATACTCTGCCTTAATTTTTAAATATTGCTGTATCATTGGAGTATATCCAGCCATTCCTTCAAAACCTTTCCAAACTAAAATCTATTATTCTTTTATGTCCTACATTATAACATACGGTAATGCAACATTGCCTGCATTCGGAAATTCATCGCAAATCAATTTTTTCCTATGAAGTCACTGTTAAGTGCTATAAATCCGTACAAAAACACATAATGATATTTACCAATTCCCTAAAACATGTCCCATTTCAAAATAAATAAAACCGGATGAAGGGAATGTCATCCGGTAGTTACTTTCCATATTCTATTCTATTCGTCTTCGAATTCATCAAGGAAATCCGGATCTAAATCTTCAAATTCCTCATCATCGAAATCAGAGCCCCAGTCATCCTCACAGCGGCCATCTGGACTAACAGCGACACAAATTTTCGTTTCGCCGACGACTTCCACAAAGAATTCTCTTTCCACATGGACGATGATTTTTTGCCCACATGGGGAGATGCAAGCTTCTAAACAATTCGGCTGTTGGACAGATTTTGCAACGATTTCATGGTCATCAAGACAATCGGGATCACGGTATTTCAGCGAAATCACGTCGGTATATTGCACTTTTTCAGTAACAACTTCCGTTTTTGAATTATGGTTATAAGAATACCAGACGTTGATTTCGTAGCTGCCGTGGATTTCTACCTTTTTGCCGACTTTCTTTGCATCGTATTTATGGTTGATGATCCAACAACCTAGAATGCTAGAAGGATGATGAGCCGGGCAAATGGTGTGAGAGGACTTTGTAAATTTACGTCCTTTTGCCACCACCGCTTTAGTAATTATCTCTCTATATTGTGACATGCTAGCGAACCCTCCTCATACAGTTTCCATTCATCCTATGCGTGGTAAAAGTCTAGTGTGCGTAGAATTTTTTTTATTTGAAAACTGCTGTAATGTTTTAAACCTAGGTTATTTTATGCGCATGTTTTGGGATATGTGTCACGAATGGGCGCCGTATAAGGATTTCCGAATATAAAAAAGCCCTTCTGAAATCAGAAGGGCTTTTTTATATTCATGAACAGCTTCCGCCGCCAGCTTGTACCTGTGAACCTGTCTCGCCGCGAAGGACGTCGCCTTGGGTTGATTCAATAATCAGGTCAGTCACCTTATTCGATACTTGTGATGAGACCATTTGTAAAAGATCATTTACGTCAACTTGGGATTGTTTGAATTCTTGGACGATCGGAAGTTCATCCAATTGTTTTTCCAATGCATCAATTTTCGCCTGAACTTGGCTGTATGCTTTCTCTTTGCCATAATGCTGGAAGTTAACCGCCTGTTTTTGCAAACTTTTGATACTTGCAATCATTTCCCGGATTTTTTGGTTTTCATTGATGTGAGCTTCTGCCCTTTTAAAGAAATCGACTTCTTCCGTGCTGGCAATCATCTCAGCGAGCTCGGCCGCTTTTGTCAGTATGTCATCTTTAGTATATTTCGTCATATTACTCCACCTCAATCGCCGTTGCTTCTTCAACCATATCCCCATTTAATGACCATGTTTTGGTTCCAGTGATTTTCACTTTTACGATTTGGCCAATTGCAGATTTTGGTCCTTTGAAGTTGACGAGCTTATTTTTGGTTGTATAGCCTGCTAATACTTCCGCATTCTTCTTGCTTTCACCTTCTACAAGCACTTCAACAATCTGTCCATCATACTCTTTCATTTTCAACGCACACGTATCATTTACAAGTGCATTCAAGCGTTGAAGACGTTCCTTTTTCACTTCCATCGGTACATTATCCTGCATTTTCGCAGCAGGAGTTCCCTCACGTGGTGAATAAATGTAAGTATATGCTGCATCAAAACCAACTTCGCGGTATAAAGACATCGTTTCTTCAAAGTGCTCTTCCGTTTCATTCGGATAGCCTACAATGATGTCAGTCGTTAGTGATGCATTTGGGATAGCTTCCTTAATCTTTTTTACTAACTCTAAATATTCTTCACGTGTATATTTACGAGCCATGATTTTAAGAGTGTCCGTACTTCCCGATTGAACAGGAAGATGGATATGGTCAACAAGATTGCCGCCTTTAGCCAGAACTTCAATCAAGTGATCATCAAAGTCACGGGGGTGACTTGTCGTAAATCGAATACGAGGAATATCGATTTTGCGAATTTCATCCATCAAATCACCGAAACGATATTCAATATCCGTAAAATCTTTACCATAAGCATTCACATTCTGTCCAAGAAGGGTTATTTCTTTGTAGCCCTGGGCAGCTAAATGACGCACTTCTTGTATAATATCTTCAGGTCTGCGACTTCTTTCTTTTCCCCTTGTGTATGGTACGATGCAGTATGTACAAAACTTATCGCAGCCATACATGATATTAACCCATGCTTTCGTTTTGCCCTTACGCACTTTCGGAAGGTTCTCGATAACATCACCTTCTTTTGACCAAACCTCAATGACCATTTCCTTTGAAAGATAAGCTTCATTAAGAATTTGGGGCAAACGGTGGATATTATGCGTTCCGAAAATCATGTCAACAAAATGGTGCTTCTCAAGAATTCGCTTTACAACTGACTCTTCTTGGGACATGCAGCCGCAAACCCCTAGCAATAAATCCGGCTTTTCCAATTTCAATGATTTTAAATGCCCCAATTCACCAAACACTTTATTCTCAGCGTTTTCCCGAATCGCACAAGTGTTAAGTAAAATGACGTTAGCATCTTCAACCGTGTTTGTAGGCTGATAACCAAGTGCCGTAAAAATGCCCGCCATTACCTCTGTGTCATGTTCATTCATTTGACAGCCGTATGTACGAATGTAAAACTTTTTGCCTTCTCCCATACCACGGAAACCTTCAGGAATCGCAAAATCATCATGGTATTCTACTTCTTCTTTTCCTCGCTTTTTCGCATCTTTTAAGGAAGGCGGAATATAAACGGCTTGAAAGTACTTACTGTAGTCCTTATCGGATTTTTTGTCCGCTGGATTCTCAGCCTGTACTTGTTGTGATTCTAATCGTTGTTTCTCGTTCATAGTTAATCTCCTTTCAAAATAGTTAGTTTATTTCTTTCACTAACTATTCCAAGACCTATCTTGTTTCTAATGGTTTTATACGTCATTCTTTTTAAAAATTACCAGTAAATATTAGCTTTTAAGTGTGATATATCCACATTAACATAGTATAAAGCTTTTAACAGCAAGAAACAATCATTCTGTCGTGCCTTCTTCAATTGTAAGAAATTATTCACAGAAACGGTAATTGAGAACATAAAAGAAGAGGCCTGATTCGCATATTCGAACGAACTTAGCCCCTTCTTATTAAATGATAGGATGATACTATTCCTTCACAGCTATTTCAAAAGCAGACCATGCAATTTACTCGTGAGTTTGACCGCTTTACTCGTGAATTTGGTTGATTTACTCGTGAACCTTCTCACTCTTTAAGGTATCAGGAGTACCTTACCACATTGACCTTTGATCATTAGATCAAATCCTTTCTCAAAATCGCTTAGCGAAAAACGGTGCGTAATCATTGGTTTTACATCAACCTTCCCACTTCCAAGCAGACTTGAAACTTGTTGCCAGGTTGAAAACATTTTCCTTCCGGTTATCCCTTGTACAGTAAGTCCCTTGAAGACGATATCCTCCGTTATATTCAGTGTGACGGGCTGAGCCGGCAGACTTAGGATTGATATCCTTCCACCATTCGTCGCCATCTTAAACCCTTGTTCGATTGCAGCAGGATTACCGCTCATTTCACAAACTACATCCACCCCATCCGTATTTGTGAGGCCTTTCGTGATTTCCAGTGGATTTTGTTTCATTGAATGGATTAGGTGTGTAGCCCCCATCTTTTTTGCAAGCTGAAGTCGATAATCATTAATATCAAGCGCGATTACTTTATCAGCACCTGCGGCCTTTGCAACAGCCACTGCCATAAGTCCAATTGGTCCACAGCCGATGATTGCCACCGTTTTACCGAGCACATCGCCTGCAAGGACAGAATGGACGGCATTACCCATCGGTTCTTGGATGGTAGCTATATCCGGCGGCATGTCAATTGGATTTATCCATAGATTCTTGGCGGGCAGAGCTACATACTCAGCAAAGCACCCCTGTGTATCGAGACCGATAATACTCGTATTTTTACAAATATGAAACTGTCCTGTTAAACATTGGCGGCATGCACCGCAAACGATATGTGTTTCGGCAGATACATAATCCCCAACTGAAACATTATTCACACTTGCTCCTATCTCCACTACTTCCCCTGCGAGTTCGTGCCCAAATACGTATGGTGGATTCACTCTTCCCTGTGACCATTTATCCCAAGTGAAAATATGAATATCAGTTCCGCAAATCGAGGTCATGTTGACTCGAATCAATACCTCGTCCTCACGAATATCCGGAATATCGACAACCTGCATTTGTGCTCCATAACCTCGGTGATGTTTGACAACTGCTTTCATTTTCCCTCTCAACATGTACACTCCCCCTGAAATAGGGCTGCTCAATCATCTACCTTAATATGTAAAGATATGAAAAACTAATCTAAAAAATACCATAATCGCTTTTGTACCGGCCTCTTCACATTAATAATGATGATTTTTAGTGCATTCGTACATTTTTATTAAATGGGTCATGTTTCTATAGCATCTCGTCCGCTCTCGAATAAGATATCTTGTACAACCAAAATAATTGAAGGAGTGACTTATATGTCATGTAACAATAATCACCATCATCATAATAACAACGATAACGACAGAATCGCAGACGATTTTTGTCGTGCTGTAAGAGGCTGTCAAAGACGTGACAATGACCGGGATCGGGATCGGGATCGGGATCGGGATCGGGATCGGGACCGCGATCGGGACCGCGATAGGGACCGCCACCACCATTGTTGTTGCAGAAGGAATCGTTGCAATTTCTTCTCATTCGGCTGTAACCGTGGATGCAATAACGGTTGGTGGTAAGCTAATCCAAAGAGTTTAGTAATTCTCTCCATTTGAGATTTCCAATTAATCTCAAAAAAGGTTCACCCCATTTTAAGGGGTGAACCTTTTAACTTTTACATAAATTCAGCAACAAGCTTATCAAAATGTGCTTGATCGAGTGTCAGATCTGATTTATTTAACCCTGCTTCAGCATACCCTGGTATTAATTCCTGGTACGAAGGGCGTGAAGAGTCTTGATAAATAATCCCTGTCACAAGGCTGTCATGTTTCATCAAAGTCTGCATGGCCTGTTCTTTATTTGAAGAATCATAGCCTTCAATCGTGTTCAATTTAGTTAAGTTTTGTTTAAACCAATCATACGTATTGATCTTATTATAAGTTACGCAAGGAGAGAAAACATTGATGAATGAGAACCCTTTATGATTAATCCCTGCTTCAATGATTGCTGTAAGGTCTTTCAAGTCAGTGGAAAAGCTTTGGGCGACAAAGGTAGCTCCAGCTGATAATGCTAATTCCATAGGTGAAACAGCCTGTTCAATCGATCCTTCTGGAGTGGATTTTGTTTTAAATCCAGCAGCTGACCGTGGAGAAGTCTGGCCTTTTGTCAACCCATAAATTTGATTATCCATGACGATATACGTAATGTCGATATTACGACGGATCGCATGAATCGTATGTCCCATCCCGATTGCAAAACCATCTCCGTCTCCGCCTGAAGCTATTACGGTCAATTCACGGTTGGCCATTTTCACTCCTTGAGCAATTGGCAGTGAGCGGCCATGGATTCCATGAAAACCATATGACTTGATGTAACCGGATATACGGCCTGAGCAGCCGATACCGGAAACAACAGCCAAGTTCTCCGGCTCCAATCCTACATTGGCTGCTGCACGCTGCATGGCAGCCTGAACGGAGAAATCTCCGCAGCCAGGACACCAGTTAGGTTTTACATCATTACGAAACTCTTTAAACGTTGCCATATTCGAACATCTCCTTGCATTGTGTGTGAATTTCATGCGGGAGGAATGGGTTGCCATCATATTTTAGGATGCTTTTAATTTTATTAACATGTCCGACATTCATCTTGATAATATTAGCCAATTGTCCAGTCGCATTATTTTCGATAACTACTACTTTCTTAGCCGCTTGCACTAATGAAAGGACTTCATCAGCGGGGAAAGGATGAATCAAACGGATTTGCGCATGATTCACTTTCATTCCATCCGTTTCTAACCGGCCGATCGCTTCATCAATCGTCCCGCGTGTCGAGTTAAAACCAAGTATTAATAAATCCGCTTCTTCATGCGGGGTATTTTTGTATACTGGTGTTTGGAATGTGTTGGTTAATTTATTCAACTTCCGCATCCGTTTATCCATTTGCGCTTTACGATTCAAAGCAGTCTCAGAAGGTCTGCCCGTTTCATCATGTTCAACACCTGTAACATGGTGAATTCCATTTTTCATACCAGGTACAACACGAGGTGAGACCCCGTCTTCCGTTACTTCATAACGCTTGAAGTATGAATTGTTGTTTTCAGCCTCTTCAATCTCAAAGTCCACCAATTTACCGCGTCTTATCTCCACTTTGCTGTAATCAAGCGGCTGAACCGTTTGTTTACCTAAAGAAAGCTGTAAGTCGGATAAAATGATAACTGGACATTGATATTCCTCCGCAAGGTTGAATGCTTCAGCCGTATCATAAAAAGCTTCCTCAACAGTACTTGGAGCCATGACGATTTTAGGAATTTCACCGTGTGTACCATAAATCATTGCCATTAAGTCCGATTGCTCTTGCTTAGTTGGAAGTCCCGTAGATGGACCACCACGTTGTGTATCGACTATGACAATTGGAGTCTCGGTAATGCCCGCTAAACCAATCGCTTCCATCTTCAAGGAAAGTCCAGGTCCAGCTGAAGCCGTGATGGCACGGACACCACCATAGTTCGCACCGATCGCCATTGTAGCAGCGGCGATTTCATCTTCAGTCTGAATGACCGTCCCGCCCAATTGAGGTAGTTTTTTAATTAGGTATTCCATAATTTCCGATGCTGGGGTAATTGGGTAAGCTGCCATGAAACGACAACCGCCTGCAACTGCACCTAAAGCGATGGCATCATTTCCGATCATGAACAATCGTTTTTGGCCGTCAGCCTTCTCCAGCTCCATTGCACCTAGTTTTTCACCAAGCATTACTTCCATTGCCTTGTATCCTGCAGTAATGGCATCCATATTCTTCTTAACGATTTCTTCTCCTTTACGGCCGAAGATTTCATCAACTACATCGTTGAATACGGAGATTTCCATTCCTAGAACAGCACATGTCGCACCGATAGCGACCATGTTTTTCATTAATGATGTTCCTAATTCTGCTGCTATTTCTGTAAATGGAACAATATATAATTCTGCCTTTGTATCTTCTGGGGAGACAGGTTTGAATTTTGCATCTGCGATTATGATGCCACCCTCATGTAATTCTTTATAATTGACGTCAATTGTTTCTTGGTCAAAAGCAACTAAGATGTCTAAATCATCAGAGATAGCACGTGTTTCCGTAGTACTTACACGAATTTTGTTATTCGTGTGTCCACCCTTGATTCGGGATGAGAAATGACGGTAGCCATACAAGTAGTAACCTAAGCGATTGAGGGCAATACAGAATATTTCTCCTGTACTTTCAATACCTTCACCTTGTTGTCCGCCAACTTTCCATGAAAGTTGATTGATCATGTCTTACACTCCTTTAGAACGTTCGTATATAAATGCATTTAACCGCACCTCTCTTCAGAACATTCGACTATGTATAATTAATCGTCCTTAGTTAGGAAAGGTGTACTAAACGCTTTCAATTCTATCGGTTAAACCATCAAATTGCAACCTTTTTGCTTCTATTTTTTATATTTTCAGAATATTTATTCATATCTATATAGTGAGAATTGAAACACTCTTAAAATCTTTCCTTTTTAACAGGGAAATTACGAGTGAAATTCCCAAAAAGAAGTCCTTTTACAAACTCACTGGAATAAAGTCTGTTCAGCTCATTGATAAAGTTGTGATAATCCTTATATGATGTTAAATTTTCTACCATATGTTCGATTCCATCGAAGTCAGACCCTAATCCAATTTGCCTCTCTCCACCCAAACTACAGATATGATCTATATGTTTCAAGATATCCTTTATCGAAGATGAATCACGATTAGAAAGAAATTGAGGGACAAAGGTTACCCCGATCACTCCATTTTTCTGCAAAAGGGCCTTTATCTGGCTGTCCTTTAAATTTCGCGGATGCGAACAAAGATGATGGGCATTCGAATGGGAAGCAATGGGAAATTCCGCCCTTTTTATGGTGTCCCAAAATCCAGCCTCAGATAAATGCGATAAATCACACCAAATTGACTTCTCATTTAATAGGTTCACCACCTCCGTTCCAAATTGTGTCAATCCGCCCCCTCTTGATTCTAATGCCCCATCAGCTACCAAGTTGGCGTAATTCCATGTTAGTCCTACAGAGGACACTCCAAGATGAAGAAGAGTTTTCAGTTTCAACAAATCATTGCCAATACAATCGCACCCCTCCAAAGTTAACAATGCACCTATTTCTCTTTCTTTTAGGGAATCGATGTCTGCCTTGGTTTTTATAAATTTCATTTCCGGCTCTGACAAAATCTTTTCATGAAAAATATCAACCATTGCCAAGGCCGCCTGAAATCTCATATCAGGGTGTACCTTTTCAGGAATATATATCGCAAAACACTGGACTTTTCCCCCTTCCTCCAATAATCCCTGCTTTGTTATATGTAATTTATCACTATCCAAAAAAGAAATATCCGGATCGATGTACATCTTCATTAACACATCACAATGTGCGTCAAAAATATTCAATATAATCCCCCTTCCTGTTCCTTACCTTTTTAAAATTCATCTATTTCATTATAAAGAGACCCGTGTTTTTCGTCATTTGGTTTTTTTCACAAAAAAGAGCCTGCTCGCCGTCAGACAAACAGGACACCAACCCATGAGATTATCTTGGTTCAATAATTAACTTTATAGCCGTTCTCTCTTCGCCATCAATAAGTATATCTGTAAAGGCAGGAATACAAATCAAGTCAACTCCACTAGGTGCGACAAACCCTCTTGCGATTGCTACTGCCTTGACGGCTTGATTTAACGCACCTGCACCGATTGCTTGAATTTCGGCTGCTCCTCTTTCTCTGAGCACTCCCGCTAGTGCGCCTGCTACAGAATTAGGATTAGATTTTGCTGAAACCTTTAATATTTCCATTCCTAGTCCTCCTTGTCTTCCCTGCCGATTATAATCTTTGGCTCAATAGTTATAACACTTTCCACTGCTACTATATTCATCAAGTAAAACTTGTATGACAAAGAAAACCGGGATTGTCCACCAAAGGTTTTATTAATGAAAAAATGGATGGACAGCTTTTGACTGTCCATCCATTCAAATCAATGATAAAAGGGATGATCTTCGTTAATGAGTATTCGTTCTATCTTTTTAGCCTTACCAGTCTTATCGTCAATTTCCAGTATAATCCCACTTAATAGAGTTCGTCCCTCTTTAGGCACTTCGAAACGTACAGGCAGACTTGTCAGGAACCGATGGATGACTGCCCCTCTTTCCATGCCAAGAATCCCATCATACGGTCCTGTCATGCCTACATCTGATATATAAGCGGTGCCCGCAGGTAAGATACGGTTATCAGCCGTCTGGACGTGGGTGTGTGTACCCACAACGGCTGTAACCTTTCCATCCAGGAACCACCCCATTGCTTGTTTTTCACTTGTAGCCTCACCATGAAAATCGACAAAGATGATTGGTGTTCTTTTTTGAGCCTTTGCCACGAGTTCTTCCGCCTTTTTGAATGGACAATCCAGGTCCGGCATGAATGTTCTGGCTTGCAAATTGATGACCGCAATTTCCTGCTGGTTCAATTTTAAAAACTTCATGCCTTCTCCAGGTGTACCGTCTGGAAAGTTAGCTGGACGGATGAGATATTTCGCATCATCAATAAAATTGAAAATATCTCGATTATCCCATGTATGGTTTCCCATGGTCACCGCCTGCGCTCCCCACTCTAAAAAATTCCTGTATATCTTTTCTGTAATTCCCCGGCCGCTGGCAGCATTTTCTCCATTGATGACCGTGATATGCGGCCGATACTTTTCTTTTAACTTTGGAAGGTATTCTTGGATCATATCACGACCTGGAGACCCTACGACATCTCCAATAAATAACAATTTCATTGTAAAACCCTTTCTATATTCACATTTCTAATGATAAGAATATTCAAGTATGTATTGTAACATAATATGAGGTAATCATAGGAATCACTCTTAACCATAAATAGTAGAAAAATAAAAACGAAGTGGTTTGCACCACTTCGTTTTTATTTAACAATTTATTTGGCGTATTCGACTGCCCTTGTTTCACGGATGACCGTGACTTTTATATGACCTGGATAATCGAGCTCTTCTTCAATCCTTTTCCGGATATCACGTGCGAGTCGATGGGCCGAAAGATCATCTATCTGCTCTGGTTTCACTAGAATCCGCACTTCTCGTCCGGCTTGAATCGCGAATGACTTTTCTACTCCATCATAGGATTCGGAAATCTCTTCGAGTTTTTCAAGTCTTCTAATGTAATTTTCAAGCGTTTCACTTCTAGCACCTGGTCTTGCAGCAGATAATGCATCAGCGGCTGCTACAAGCACTGAAATTATGGAAGTTGGTTCCGTATCGCCATGATGTGAAGCGATGCTGTTAATGACAGTTGGATGCTCTTTATACTTGGTGGCTAATTCGACGCCAATTTCAACGTGACTGCCTTCCACTTCATGATCAATTGCTTTCCCAATATCATGCAATAAACCTGCACGGCGGGCAAGAACCTCATCCTCACCAACCTCTGCGGCCAGTAAACCTGAAAGCTGAGCCACTTCAATTGAATGCTTAAGCACGTTTTGCCCATAACTGGTACGGAACTTCAAACGGCCTAGTATTTTGATAAGGTCCGGATGGAGACCGTGAACTCCAACATCAAAAGTTGTTTGTTCACCAATTTCACGAATATGTTCATCTACCTCACGTCTTGCTTTGTCAACCATTTCTTCGATTCGAGCCGGATGGATCCGTCCGTCCTGAACAAGTTTTTCAAGAGCCAAGCGTGCTGTTTCCCGTCTAATTGGATCAAATCCAGATAAAATGACAGCTTCAGGAGTATCATCAATAATAAGGTCAATACCTGTTAGCGTTTCTAATGTCCGGATATTTCGTCCTTCACGTCCGATTATCCGTCCTTTCATTTCATCATTTGGAAGATTTACTACAGAAACGGTGGTTTCTGCAACATGATCAGCCGCACAACGCTGAATGGCAAGAGAAAGAATTTCTTTTGCTTTTTTATCAGCTTCTTCTTTGGCACGGGTATCACTTTCTTTAATCATAAGCGCTACATCATGAGCCAGTTCGTTTTCCATTCGGTCTATAATGATTGCTTTAGCTTCTTCACGAGTTAAACCGGAAACACGTTCAAGCTCTGTTTGCTGCTTACGAACCGTCTCGTCCACTTTGCTTTCCATCACTTCAATATGCTGTTGTCTTTGGTTTAGAGAATCTTCTTTTTTCTCCAAAAGGCTTTCACGTTTGTCTAACGTTTCATCCTTACGGTCCAAATTCTCTTCTCTTTGCAATAACCGATTTTCTTGTTTTTGTAATTCGTTCCTTCTTTCACGGGATTCCCGATCAGAATCAGAACGAATTTTATGAATTTCATCTTTTGCTTCCAACAAGGCCTCTTTCTTAAGAGCATCCGCTTCACGTTTTGCATCCTCAAGGATTTGTTCTGCAGAGCCCTTTGCCCCTGTTATTTTACTCTCAAACTTTGATTTGTGAATAAAATAACCAACAACTGCACCGACGATTAGGCCAAGCAAAGTGAAGATGATTGTCATGGGTTCCATCGTTTCACCTCCCCTTGCTATGAACTTTTTACATAAAATGTTGAACTGTCGGCAAGTACATTGCACATAAATTCAATATACAGCACTTAATTTTCAAAATTTTAGTTTGAAAAATTGTAAAATATACATATTAATTGTATAGTTGAGAATTTTTATTGTCAAGCGTTTGTCCCTTATGTATCAATGATTATTCAAGTTTTCTTAATACCAACCGACATTACGTGCAACATTCATTATGGAAGTAGACTGTAAATCTGTATTACCCAACCATTTAATTCGCTGAAAATTGCGCACTTTTTCAATTTCTCTCTAATTCACAATATATAGAAAGAGGCCTAAGCGAACAAGCTTAGGCCTTTTCCTTCTGTTAATCAAGCAATTCAAAATGTTCCTCTTCTGTTTCTTCTGGTGGTAATTCATGCTCTCCATCAAGATTATAGTGATCTCTGATTTTCTGAGAAATCTCCTGGGCGATATCCTGGTTTTCTTTCAAGAACATCTTCGCATTTTCCCGTCCTTGTCCGACACGCTCTTCATTGTAAGAGTACCACGAGCCGCTTTTAAGGACGATATCCAAATCTGCACCCATATCGATGATTTCACCTTCCTGGGAAATCCCTTGACCATACATGATATCAACTTCTGCTTGACGGAATGGGGGAGCAACCTTGTTTTTTACAACTTTGATTTTCGTTTTATTACCGACGATTTCATTACCTTGTTTTAATTGTTCCGCACGACGCACTTCCAGACGAACAGTTGAATAGAACTTCAAAGCCCGGCCTCCTGGAGTGGTTTCTGGATTTCCAAACATAACACCGATTTTTTCACGGACCTGGTTAATGAAAATGGCAATGGTATTTGATTTATTAATGGCACCCGACAGTTTTCTAAGTGCCTGAGACATCATCCGGGCTTGAAGACCCATATGGGAATCTCCCATTTCTCCTTCGATTTCAGCTTTAGGAACAAGGGCTGCCACTGAGTCAATGACAATGATATCTACCGCTCCGCTACGCACTAATGCTTCAGCGATTTCCAGGGCTTGTTCACCTGTATCAGGCTGTGAAAGCAATAACTCATCGATATTCACACCAAGTTTTTCTGAATATGCTGGATCTAAAGCATGCTCTGCATCAATGAATGCAGCCGTACCACCAGTCTTTTGTACTTCTGCAATGGCATGTAATGCAACAGTCGTTTTACCGGAGCTTTCAGGTCCATATATCTCAATGACCCGGCCTCTTGGATATCCGCCCACTCCCAATGCTACGTCCAATGCTAAAGAACCGCTTGAAATGGTTGAAATCCTTCTATCACTCTGTTCTCCAAGTTTCATAATAGAACCTTTACCAAATTGTTTTTCAATTTGTTTTAACGCCATATCTAAAGCCGCTTGACGATCACTCACTCAATTTCCTCCTCTATATTCAAATAATCGGCTGTCCGATTAAAGGTGTTCTTACGTTAGCAATTATTTGAGATCAATGTTTATATCTTGTCTCAAAACCTATCTTTACTATATACTCTTTTTACTATTTTGCCAAGCAAAAAGTCGAACATTCATTCGTTTTTTTCCTTCTGGATATTCTTTGTAAAATAGCGTTTTATCTTAAGGAATCCCTCATTTTCTTTCAATTACTGACTTAAAAAAGCATTTTCATGGAATTAACTTTTTTCTTCTTTCCCCTTTTTTTACAGAAACAAACTTCTCCAACAAATAAAAACAGAGCTTTAAAAAGCCCTGCTTCGACGTTTATAAATCCCTTAATAGGTAATGACAGCCGTACTTCACACTTCGAATCCGGTTCTGCGCCCTGCTTCCGGAAAGATTAAGCTCCTTGAAATGAGTGTTCCCATCCCGATATGAAATACCAATAAATACTGTACCGACAGGTTTGCCTTCTTGTTCATCTGGCCCTGCGACACCTGTAAAGCTGATGCCTACATCCGCATCGAGCTTTTTCCGGACATTAGAGGCCATTTCCATAGCACACTCACCGCTGACCACACCATGCTCAGAGATGGTACCCTCGCTGACGTCTAGAGCATTCGACTTGGCATCATTCGAATAACTGACAATACCACCTTTGAAGACTTTACCGGCGCCCGGGATGGTTGTCAGCTGCTCTTGGAACATCCCTCCGGTCAAGCTCTCCGCTGCCGCAATCGAAAGCTTGCGGACCGTTAATTCTTTTACAAGCTCCTTTATGAGCGAAGTATTATCACTTCCATAATAGAACTTTCCGACCCGGCTAAGAATTTCTTTTTCCGCTTCTAAAATAAGCTCTTCGCATTTTTCTTTAGATGAGTCTTTAGCGGTAATCCTTAACGTCACTTCCCCTTCGGAAGCAAGGGGAGCAATTGTCGGATTGGTTTGATTGACAAGAAGATCTTCAATCACCGTTTCCAGTTCAGCTTCACCTATCCCGTAGAACCGAAGAACCTTGGAATCGATCCGTTCATGCTTGTCCAGTTTATTCATGATCGCTTCATACCCATAACTTAAAAACATCGGTTCCATTTCACTCGGGGGACCTGGGAGAAGCATGTATGTAATCCCAGATTTGGATAAGACCATTCCCGGGGCCATCCCATGATCGTTTGCCAACACTTCACAGCCTTCCAGAACAAGCGCCTGTTTTTTGTTGTTTTCCGTCATCGGCCGTTCCCGTTTTTGAAAGTAAGCTTCAATGGATTGCAAAGCTTCGTCATTAAAAACGAGCTTTTTCCCTATATGGCGAGCAATCGTTTCCTTCGTTAAATCATCTTTGGTAGGACCAAGTCCACCGGTAAAGACAATCAAGTTCGCCCTTGATTCAGCGATTTCTATAGCTTGTTGTAAACGACGGTCATTATCCCCTACCACAGTATGGTAAAAAACATTGATACCCATTTCCGCGAATTGTTGTGATAGGAATCTTCCATTAGTGTTATTAATTTGTCCTAAAAGAAGCTCAGAGCCCACTGCAATGATTTCTGCATCCATCTTTTCAAAACCACCATTCGTTTTACTTTGAATTAACAAATACTTCTCTGTTTTTTATAAAATAATCCAAACCTGACCAGATTGTAAAGATTAATGCAATCCATAATGTGATATTAGCAAACGGAAGTGAAATGAGGGCGAATGGAAGGTTATGCAGCAATAATGCCGAAATAGCAACAATTTGCGCCCATGTTTTAATTTTACCAAGCTGGTTAGCTGCAACCACTTCCCCTGTACCCGCTAGTACTAAACGTAATCCGGTAACGGCAAATTCACGACTTATGATCACGATGGCAATCCACGACTGACCGTACATTAAATCTAGGTCAACCAAAACAATTAGGGCAGCTGAAACCAGAAGTTTATCAGCCAATGGGTCTAAAAATTTCCCTAAATCCGTAATTAAATTGTATTTTCTGGCAAAATGGCCATCGATCCAATCCGTAGTAGAAGCGATAATGAAGAGGATCGCTCCAGCTAAGTGCGCAACTGGCAAGCTGTATTCTCCCCAAGTAAGTGTACCCCATGAAAAAGGTGCGAGCATGATGATTAAAAAAACTGGTATTAAACAGATTCTTGCTACTGTAATCTTATTAGGCAGATTCAAAACTTTTACCTCCAAAATTTACGCCGGCCGTTTGGCAAAGCGTTATAGATCTAAAATAATTATGGCGTAAGGCCACCACATGCTTATATGTATAATTTAACTCAAAACCCAATCTTATATGCCGGGATAAACCAATCCCGCATTAATATAGAGAAAAAATAGTCATCTATAAGATGACTATTCGGCTTTCGTAAATTGTATCGTAACCAATTGCGTATTCACTTCAGTCGGTGAAATGGAATACTCCAGCTTCTCATCATTCACAAAAATATCCGTTTCATACGCTCTGCCTACATTAATGACAGCTTCTTTTTCATTGGTGAAATCAATTTCCTCGCTATCGTTCTTTTTGATAGTCCCTTGGAATAGTAATTTACCTTCACCATTTTTAATACCAACCCATGGTGAGCCATTGGAAGTCACTTTTAACTTAAAGGTATCCGTATTTTTCAATTCATACGTACTATTTTTACCGTTTGTACTGATAACGGTAAGTTTTTGCTTGGTCTTTTCGTCTACAGCGTCATCTGCATCATCTTTCTTGTCAGATGTATCTTCTTTTTCTACCTCTTGCTTTTTATCCGCTTTCTCTTGTTCCTTTTTGTTTAATTCATCACTTTTGTTGTATCCGACCACTTCACCCTGTTTTTCACTCTTTTTATCAGCACTATCTGGCTTGCTCATATAATTGGATACTAACACCCAAATTAATATAGCAACACCAATAACTAAAACCGAAACTAGGATTTTAGGCAACATTTCTACAACCTTGGAGTCCCCAGCCGGAATCGTTTTCCGGGATTGGACCCTTGAAAGTTGTTCAGGCAATTCCTCACTATAGACTGAAGGCACTTCACTCTTATATTGTTCAAAAATCTCTTCGGAATCCAGCCCGACCGCTTCACAATATTGCTTTATGAAAGCCCGTACATAGAACTTTCCAGGCATCATACTGTAATTTCCCTCTTCAATGCCAATGAGGTAGCGCTTTTGAATCTTCGTTAATTCCTGTAAGTCTTCGAGGCTAAGGCCTTTTGCTTCCCTAGCTTCCTTTAATCGATTACCTAACTCAGTCAAATAAAACACCTGCCATTTTAAAAGTCAAAGGAACCAAAATCAGATCCAGAAAACTGGTCTTTTTGGTCGACAACTTCATATGTTATTTCTTCTTCTGGATTGTTTCGCAATTCAATAATATAATCAAAGTCTTCGAGAGTATACTCGGTATTTTGGACAAAAACATCCGGATGCTCGATGACTTTGACCGCATCAAGCCTCATGATTTCGCGAATCAACTGCCAGTGTCGCTCATTTGCACGGCGGGTCGAAACAATTCCATCTAAAATGAACAAATTATCATTGTTATATTCATCCTCAATAAGCTGACTGCGGATAGTCTGCTTTAAAAGGGTCGATGACACAAACAACCATCTTTTATTAGCACATACACTCGAGGCTACGATAGATTCCGTTTTCCCTACACGTGGCATGCCTCGGATGCCGATTAATTTATGACCTTCCTGTTTAAACAGCTCGGCTAGGAAATCGACAAGCAAACCAAGTTCATCACGGACAAACCTAAAGGTGTTTTTCTCATCAGCATCGCGCTGAATATAACGTCCATGCCTGACAGCAAGACGATCACGCAATTTAGGTTCCCTAAGCTTAATGACCTTTATCGTATCCATCGTATGGAGGATTGATTCGAATCTTTCTATATTACGGCTATCTTTCGCCAACAAAAGTAAGCCACGCCTGCCTTGATCAACCCCGTTAATAGTGATGATATTGATCGACAGCATACCAAGCAGGGATGAAATATCCCCTAATAAACCTGGGCGGTTGACTTGAATTTCATATTCAAAATACCATTCTTTATTCTCCACGATAACACTCCTTAAGCCTAAAAGCTTTTACCCATTCGGGCAAAACTTATCCATCGTTATTTTCAAGGTCTGTACCCATTAATTATTATTGTCTAGATTCTATAATATAGCATTTCCTGTTAAGTTAAAAGGAAAAACCCTATAAAAGTCTTCATTTTTATCGAAGAGGATAAATAGTGGTCAACTTCAAGCCAAAGGCCCTGTTAATTAATAACAGGGCCTTTGGCTTGATAGTTTACTTTGTTCCATTGTTCTCGACTAACTTGACCATAACGCTTGCCATTGCATGTTTTTCTTCATCGCTTGCGACCGACCAAAGATCAGCAAGAACTTTCTCTTGATCATTCTGGGGCTCAACCTGCTTAGCAAGGTAATCGCCGATTTCAAAAGCCAAGTTGGTAACAGCACCTTCTGATAAACCTTGTTGTTCACCTTGATTTAATCTGTCGCCTAAGAAATTTTTCCATTGATCCCAATTGTCTAGTACAGACATGAATGGTCACCCTTTCCTTCAAAATAGTACATATATATTTTGTGAAGGAACCGAGGAAATTATACATGTCATAAAAAAATCATGTGTACCATCCACCATTTACGCCTAAGATTTGTCCGGTGATATAAGATGACTTGTCAGAAAGCAGAAAGAAAACGGCCTCGGCGACTTCTTTCGAATTGCCCATCCTGCCCATCGGGATATCGCCTTTGATGATCTCCAAATCTTCAGCACTGAAGGTTTCGAGCATCGACGTTGAAATCGCACCGGGGGCAACGGCATTCACCCGGATTCCATTAAGCGATACTTCTTTGCTCAGTGCCTTGATAAACGCATTTTGGCTGCCCTTGACCATTGAATATAGGACCTCACAAGATGCACCCGTCTGTCCCCAAATGGATGTGACTGCAACAATAGCAGCCTGTTCTTGGTACATCAACTTGGGAAGCAGTTCCTTTGTTAATTGGAAAGGGCTCGTTACATGTAACTGGACCATTTCATTCACGATTTTCTCATCCATATCGGAGATGAGCCCATAATAGCTATTACCGCTATTAAGGACAATGGCATGAAGGGCAAAAATATTATCCGCCAATTTCTTGTATCCGTCCGGTGTAGCTAAATCAGCTTGAACCGGAATAAGTTCAACTTGATGAGGTTTCAGTTCCTCAATTAATTCCAGGATTGCTTCTTCGTTGTTGTTATAATGTAAGTAAAGTGAATAATTCTCTTCGGCGAGCTTGATAGCTATTTCCCTGCCGATTCCTCCACTGGCACCAGTAATAAGGGCATAACGTTTCCCCACATTCCCGCCCCCTTTTTTATTTTATTTAGGAAGTACCTGACAGACGGTCATCCGTTCATCGGATATTAAGTCCTTGGCGATGTTCCTGATATCTTCGATCGTTAGTTTTTCCAATACCGATACCACATCAAACAAGTTCATATCGTTGAATGCATATCGGGTGAATTGATTCGCGATATATTCCGGGGAATTCAGAGAACGAAGGAAAGAACCGATTCTTTTCTTAATCGTCCTTTGCAGGCTTTCTTCATTCAACCCGGTTCCAGCTTTGGATTTTTGCAATATCCCGAATAAAGCCTCTGTCAATTCTTCGGGTTTTGCACTGTCCCCGCCAATCAACGCAAAGCCAAAACCCTGCTCCTGTGTATAATCATAGGAGAAGCTTTGATCGATCAGCCCTTTCTCGTACAGTTCCTCATGCAAAGGTGAACTCTTGCCGAACAGCATTTCCAAATAAATATTGGTCGCCAATTCCCTTTTCAAAAGCTGTGAACCTGATTGATGAACATTGGTGGCCTTGATCCCCAGCATCACTTTCGGTGTCTGGACATTCATCTTCAAGATTTCCCTATCCTTTGCAACGGTTTCCGGCTCTTCAGCGAATTTACGTTCCACCTCGGGCTGTTCTTTGTACCCTTTATTGTTTTGATTATCCCTGATCAACTTCATCGTACTCTCGACATCTACCGGTCCTACAACAAATAACAGCATGTTGCTAGGATGATAAAACGTATTATAGCATTCGTAAAGCATATCTTTCGTAATATCGGCTATGGATTCTACAGTACCGGCAATATCAATTTTCACCGGATGTTTATGATACATGTTGGCTATCGTACCGAAGTATAACCGCCAGTCTGAATTATCATCATACATATTAATTTCCTGACCAATGATTCCTTTTTCCTTTTCTACCGTTTTTTCCGAAAAGTAAGGATCCTGGACAAAGTCGATTAAGGTCGTTAGATTTCGATTGAAATCGGACGTGCTTGAAAATAAGTAGGCCGTACGGGTAAAAGAAGTAAAAGCATTTGCAGATGCTCCCTGCTTTGAAAATTGCTGAAAAACATCACCATCTTCCTTTTCAAAAAGCTTATGTTCAAGAAAATGGGCAATTCCATCAGGCACTTTAGAGAATTCCTTTTGATTCAATGGTTTGAAATGGTTATCGATCGAACCATAATTTGTCGTAAACGTCGCAAATGATTTATTGAACCCTTTTTTCGGAAGAATATATACTTCTAGGCCATTCTCCATTTTTTCATGGTAAAGTTCTTCTTTTAATTGTGTGAATGCAATTTTCTCCATTACCCTTGCACCTCCGCTTCTGTTAGGAAATAAATCGTATCAAGCTGAATCTTTTGACCAACGGCAACGATTTCTTCCTTTGTCGTCCGCTCTGTCTTTGCAAACCAGTCGTCTAGTGAAATATCCAAGCCGGAAATCACATTATGATATAAAATTTCCACTAGTCCTCTCGACACGTCAATGGTTTCCAAGAGCTGGTTCTTTACGACCGCCTTCGTTTGTTCGAGTTCTTCTTCGGAAAAGTTCCCTTGCTTCATTTCATTCATTTGTGCGTGAATGATCTCCAGTGCCTGCTTGTAGTTTGCATTTTCAATGCCCGCCATGACCATTAACAGGCCTTTATGACTTTCGAGCCTCGAAGCTGCGTAATAAGCAAGGCTGGCTTTCTCCCTTACATTAATGAAAAGTTTTGAATGTGAAAAACCACCAAAAATCCCATTGAAGAGCTGAAGTGCATAATATTCCGGGTCACCATATGCAATATTGGTTCGATAACCAATATTCAATTTCCCTTGTTTCACATCTGAATTTTCAATGATTTCTTTTTCCTCATCCACGTTCTTACTCGTATTCCTTGGCGGGCTCACCTGCACCCGTTCTTTTAGTGACACATACTTGTCAGCTAGAGCTTCCACTTCTGATTCATCGATGTCGCCGATCACATATAAATCGATTTCATCTTCAGTCAGCATTTTTTTATAATAGGTGAAAAGCGACTCGGGCGTTATCGTTTCCAAGTCTTGCAGATTACCGCTCGCCTCAAGAGCATATGGTTCGTTTTTACACATTTCCTCGACAAGCCTTGTAGCTGAATATCGCATTTTATCATCGGAAATGGATTGTATCCGCTGCCTTAAAGAACGGATTTCATTGGAAACCGTCTTAGAGTCAAAAGCTTCTCCATTCTGCTTCGGGTGAAAGATTACCTCGGATAATAATCCAAAAGCCTTTTCGAGAAGCGGGGTGGAATCACTAAGGAATTTTTCATTGACGATATCGATTGTAAAACTTATGATTTGATATTCACCTTTTTTAGCCACATCAACATAAAACCCTGCCCCATACAAATCATCTAGATAAGATCGAAGCTCGGGAGTTGTAGGATATTTACTTGTATTGCTTTGTAATACATATGGCAGCAATGCACGATATGTAACGTCCTCTTTTGTCAATGGTGCTTTCATCTTCAGTACGAGAGTATTCGTTTTATATTTATCCGTACGGACCACATGAAGCTTGTAGCCGCTTTTTTCCGTAATAGTATCGGAAGCAATTGACATGAATAATCCTCCTCATTATATAAATAACCTTTATTAGCTTATTGTTTGTAGATCGGAACCCTTTTAAACATCTACTTAAAATATACATGTGAAAGGAAAAATCATGCAAGTTACAGCTACTTTTTTTGAATTGCGGCCCCAATCTTAAGCTTTCACATAAGGAAAAACCGGTCAGCACAATTTGCTGACCGGTCAAATTACTTATCTTTTCCCTTTAATGTAAGGCTGTCCAGATGCTTTTGGAGCATCTGCACGTCCAATGAAACCAGTTAGTGCAATGATCGTCAGAACATAAGGAGCGATCAAGAGGTAAACAGATGGAATATCCTTGAAGAAAGGAAGGCTCGAGCCAACGATGCTTAAACTTTGAGCCAAACCAAAGAATAGTGCTGCACCCATTGCCCCGATTGGGTGCCATTTACCAAATATCATAGCGGCAATGGCCATGAACCCTTGACCATTGATTGTCGCATGATTGAATTCATTCGAAAAGATGGTAGCATAAATCGCTCCGCCGATACCGCCAAAAGCACCTGATAATAAAACGGCGGCATAACGGATTTTCGTAACATTGACACCCATCGTGTCAGCAGCCATCGGATGCTCCCCCACTGCACGGATCCTTAATCCAAATGGTGTTTTATAAAGTACATACCAAACTACAAACGATATTAGGATCGCTATATAAACGATATAATACCCATTTGCGAAAAAGATAGGTCCTATAAATGGAATATCACTTAGTAACGGAACATCAATCCTTGGGAATGTTTCTGTGATCCTATCAGTTTGACCTTTGTCAAAAATCAGCTTCACCAAAAACATGGTTAGACCTACTGCCAACAAGTTGATGGCGACCCCACTAACCGTTTGGTCTGCCCTGAACGTAATGCATGCCACAGCGTGTAGAATGGAAAACAGTAATCCGGCAATCATTGCCGCTAAGACGGCAAGCCACGGAGTCCATTCGCCAAAGACATCAGCAAACATTAAGTTAAAGACGATCCCTGTAAAGGCACCAATGACCATCAATCCTTCTAAACCGATGTTTATGACACCTGCCCGTTCAGAAAACACCCCTCCGAGTGAAGTAAAAATAAGTGGAGCAGCTAGAGCAATCATGGATGGAATAATTATTTGCAGTACTTGGTAAAAATCCACTTATTTCACCCCTTTCTTAAATCGAGCGGCAATCCAACGAATAAAATAACTGGATGCGACAAAGAAAATAATCAACGCTATGACAATATCTACAATTTCACTTGGTATGCCGGTTTCTAACGGCATATTTAAGGCACCTGCTTTCAGTCCCCCAAATAATAAGGCGGCCAGAACAACCCCAATAGCTGTATTCGCCCCTAGTAAGGCTACTGCAATCCCGTCAAAGCCCATACCTGTGAACCCGCCTTTGACCGCTGCATAACCGAAAGTTCCAAGGCCTTCCATCGCACCCGCAAGTCCTGCAAAAGCACCAGAAATAACCATGGAAAGGATGATGTTCTTATTTACACTCATCCCTGCATATTCGGACGCGTGCTGATTGAAACCAACCGCTTTCAGTTCAAAGCCCGTTTTTGTTCTTTCAAGAATGAACCACATGATGATTACGCATATAATTGCTACGACTATTCCCCAATGCATCCGGGAAAAATCGGTAATGCTTTCAAAAAAAGGAGAACGCAGTGATGCTGTATCTGCAATTCTTTCTGTTTTATCCAGCTTGTCAGTCAGTACATTCCGAATTAAATAATTCGTTACATATAAAGCTGTATAATTCAACATGATAGAAACGATTACTTCATGTACACGGAACTTCGCTTTTAAATATCCAGGGATGAATGCCCACAATGCGCCCGCAGCTGCACCAGCTAAGATCGCCAACGGCAAATGGATGATCCTTGGAAGCTCAAAAGCGATTCCGACCCAAACCGCAGCCAGCCAGCCAACTATTAATTGCCCTTCTACCCCGATATTGAATAGGCCCGTACGAAATGCAAAGGCCACTGCCAAACCAGCAAGGATATAAGGGATGATTGTCCTGACGGATTCCCCTACATAATAAGAATCCCCAATAATTCCATTAACCATGGAGCCATAGCCGGCAACTGGGTCATAGCCGCTTACCAACATGATTATGGCCCCAACGACCAAGCCGAGGATAACTGCTATTAACGGACTCGTTAATTTAGATAAATACTTAGACATGTTGTTTTCCACCTGCTTCCGTCCGTTTACTGCCGGCCATAAGAAGGCCAAGCTCCTGTTCAGTCGTTTCTTTCGGATCGACGATTGCGACGATTTCCCCTTCGTATATAACGGCAATTTTATCGCTCACATTCATGATTTCTTCCAATTCAAATGATATGAGGAGTACCGCTTTTCCTGCATCCCGCTGTTCAATCAGGCGTTTATGGATAAACTCAATCGCACCCACATCAAGCCCGCGTGTAGGTTGTGCCGCAATCAATAAATCCGGGTTCCTATCAACTTCACGACCGATGATTGCTTTTTGCTGATTGCCGCCAGAAAGCGCCCTTGCCGGGGTATATTCACTCGGAGTACGAACATCGTAACTTTTGATCAATGAACGGGCTTTTTCAAATATTTTCTTTGAGTTCAAGATACCAGCTTTTGAGAAAGGCTGTTGATAGTAGGTTTGCAGGACAATATTTTCCCCAATGCTGTAATCAAGAACCAAACCATGCTTATGCCTGTCTTCTGGAATATGACCAACGCCCGATTCCGTGATTTTACGTGGCTTCAGATTACTGATTTCTTTTCCATTTAACTTTATGGAACCTGCTGTTGTCTTCCTTAGACCAGCCAATGCTTCAATTAATTCGGATTGACCATTTCCATCCACTCCAGCGATTCCGACAATTTCTCCTGCACGGACAGTTAAATCCAAGTTCCGAACAGCTGAAACGCCACGTGGATCCTTGACTTCAAGTTCCCGAACTTCGAGAACGACATCAGAAGGAGCAGCTGCCGTTTTTTCCGTCTTAAATAAAACTTCCCTACCGACCATTAAGCTGGCCAATTCGTTAGGGTTCGTTTCGCTGACATTCACTGTACCGATTCCTTGCCCTTTGCGTATAACCGTTACGCGGTCACAAACCTCCATGATCTCTTTAAGTTTGTGTGTAATTAAAATGATAGATTTCCCCTCTTTGATAAGAGCTTTCATTATAAAAATCAGTTCCTTGATTTCTTGAGGAGTCAGAACAGCGGTTGGTTCATCAAAAATCAATATCTCCGCACCACGGTAGAGTGTCTTTAGGATTTCAACACGTTGCTGCATCCCTATTGAAATATCGGCTATCTTTGCATAGGGGTCGACCCGAAGCTGATATTGTTCTGATAGTTTCCTAACTTCCTCACTCGCTTCTTTTAAATCGATCTTACCAGCCTTTGATGGTTCTTTTCCTAATATGATATTTTCTGTTACAGTAAAAGGGTCAACGAGCATAAAATGCTGATGGACCATTCCAATCCCTAATTCATTGGCAATGTTTGGACTGGTAATCTTGACTGGCTCACCATTCACACGAATTTCTCCCTGCTCTGGCTGGTATAAGCCGAATAAAACATTCATCAATGTGGATTTTCCCGCGCCATTCTCACCTAATAATGCGTGAATCTCCCCTTTTTTAACCTGAAGGGTAACGTTATCATTTGCGACGATGCCTGGGAATTCCTTACGGATATTGAGCATCTCAATTACATATTCCACGTATTATCAACTCCTAAAATGAGTGTAAATATTCTTAATTAATAAATTGATATCTTACCTTATTGATTTTTTTGAAAAAAACCAAATGAAAAACTACGAATCTATCATAGTTTTTCATTCGATATTTTACAGTGCCAAGCGCATTTTTTTAGGAAAAGAAAGAATAGAGGGCAATTCTGCCTCCCTATTCTCTCTTCAATTACAACTTATAAACCAAGTTTTTTGAATTCTTTATCCGTACCAGGAACTACGAATTCACCTGATTTAATTTTCTCTGTCCATTCTTCGACCGCTTTTAAAGATTCTTCAGTTACGTTATCTTTTGTATCAGAAATGCCTACACCATTTTCTTTGATACCGTATTCGATAACTTCTCCACCTGGGAAGTTTCCTTCTTTGGCTTTCGTAGAAAGGTCTTTAACTGCAACATCAACACGTTTTATCATAGAAGTTAAAGTAACGTTGTCGTCTGTTCCAGGAACAGCTCCTAATTTAGCTTGATCGCTATCTACACCGATAACATAGATTTCTCTCTTAGGATCTTTTTGTTTTTGCTCGACAGCTTCTGTAAATACACCTTTTCCAGTTCCGCCAGCAGCATGATATATGATATCGATACCTGAAGAATACATGGAACCTGCAGTGGATTTACCAATGTCTGCTTTATTGAAATCTCCGGCATATTTAACTTCCACTTTCGCATCCGGATTTACAGATAAAACCCCAGCCTTAAAGCCAATTTCGAATTTCTTGATTAATTCAGATTCAACTCCGCCGATAAAACCGACCTTGTTTGTTTTCGTTTGCAATCCGGCAATTACACCTACAAGGAATGATCCTTGTTGCTCTTTAAAATTAATGCTGGCAACATTCTTTTTATCTACAACTGTATCCACGATAGCAAAGTTAGAATCAGGACGTTGGTCAGCCACTTCACCAACTGCTTCAGCTAAAAGAAATCCAATACCGTAAATAAGTTTGTAATCTTCACGTACAAGTGTATTCAGGTTTTTAGCATAGTCAGCATCAGATTTAGATTGCAGGTAGTTAAAGCCATCTTTACCTTTTTCCAAACCATTGTCCTTACCGAATTCCTGAATACCTTTCCAAGCCGATTGGTTGAACGACTCGTCATCCACTCCGCCAGTATCTGTTACCATGGCAACTGTAAAGTTATCTTTGTTGCCTTTACCATTTGAGGATTCTTTATCGTCATTCTCTGAATTACCACATGCTCCCAATAACGTACCGGCTGCAAGAACAAGTGAAAGAGCTAGACCTAATTTGCGCTTTTTCAAATTTTTTCCCCCTAAAATGCATAGTTTTTTTGAGCAGGAATGTTCTGAAAAGTCATTTATGTTTGCGTTTTCACTTCTCGTTAAATTTTTTTACATACGTATGAATTTGGAACAAACGCTTGCATTCACCCGTATGCAAGAGTTATGGATTACACTCGTTTGCGGAGAACATGGAAACTGAACATATTGGCTTTAAAGTAGTTAACAGAATACAGGATAGGCTGGTCCCAATCATCCAGATGCATCTGCTTTAGAACGAGTAGTGCGGCTTCCGGTGAACATTTAAGGATAGGAGAAACTTTCTCATGATATCCAATAGGTTCAATCTCTGCTACGGCATGCGTAATTTTCCGATGTGCATCTCTTTCCAAAATATCCAAAAGAGACTCATCATTACGGTCAAAATTTTCTGATAGTATTGATTCAGGAATTTTGTCGACACAGTAGACAACCGGCTCGCCATTCGCTGTCCTAACACGTTCGATGATGACGATGCGTTCTTCTGGTGAACAGGTAAACCTGCGTAAATCCTCATCTGTTGGTTCTTGAGCCGTCGAGCTTAAGAAAATCGTACCCGGCTTCATCCCTGCCTCTTCAATCATGTTCGTGACACTTTTTAATTGCTCGATACCTGATGAGAACCGAGGTTTTGGATTGACAAAAGTCCCAACTCCATGGCGGCGAATGATGATGTTTTCTTCCTCTAAAATTCGCAGCGCTTCTCGAAGTGTAGCCCTACTCACACCCAGTTTTTTTGCAAGATCGAATTCAGAAGGGAATTTTTCATTTTCCTGATAGACCCCTGCTTCAATATCCTGCTTCAGGTAATCAATGACCTGCAAATATAAATGTCGACTATCTGATTTTATTGACATAAAGTTTCCCCCAGCTAATTTCTTAAGACATCAGACCTCTGATGTTGAATCATTCCTACTAATCGAAAATAATATAACATTTTTTTTGATATAAATAAATAGTGTTTTACTATTTACTTAAAAAGAATTTAGGAGAAATTACCCTCATCTGTGTCTTTCAATCTAGACAAGGCTTGATTAATTGTACGATTATTCTCCTAAATCAGATAAAAATCAAATAAAAAAATGCAAACTGATTGTAGCCAGCTTTCTGTTCAAGATACCGATTTCCTGTATAATAGGATTATCTTCTTTGAAGGGATGTACACATGATGTTAAACATTACAGAATACAGTATTGAAAAATTGAATGATCCATTTGGTATTTTAACCGGGGAGCGTTACGAGTTGTTCTTAGATATTGAAGTGCCGGAAGAGGATGAGCTCTTTTCAGAAAATGGTTTATATATCCGGGTACTATTTGTAGTTGAAGAGCAAATAGGCAAACTGATTAAATATGATATATTTGAAAAAGGGAATGAAGGTGCGCTCGAATTCGATTTAGAGGAAGATGAAGAAGCGATGATTACCGACTTTTGCCTTAAACATTTAGACGAAGCGATGAATAATTAAAAACCGGGCCATGGCCCGGTTTTTTTTTTAGCTATGATAAATGCGCTTCGTCTTGTTCATCTTTAGCCACCAATACATTTCGCGGCTTACTGCCTTCATATGGACCAACAATTCCCCTTGCTTCCATTTCATCAATAAGTCTTGCTGCCCGCGTATAACCGATTCGGAAACGACGCTGCAGCATGGAAACTGATGCCGTCTGCATTTCTAAAATCAGGGATACCGCATCATCATATAAACTATCTTCGACTTCACCATTTGAAGTTTCTGCAATTTCATCCGGTATCATCTCTTCGTTATATTGTGCCTTTTGCTGTGAAATTACATATGTGACAACTTCCTCAACTTCATTGTCTGATAAAAAGGCCCCTTGGACCCGGACCGGTTTTGAAGCTCCTGCAGGCAAGAAAAGCATGTCACCCCGACCCAACAGTTTTTCGGCTCCGCCCATATCCAGGATCGTTCTCGAATCGGTCATTGATGAGACACTAAAAGCAATTCGAGAAGGGATGTTCGCTTTAATGACCCCTGTTATGACATCGACGGAAGGCCGCTGAGTGGCTATTATCAAATGGATGCCTGCAGCCCTCGCCATTTGTGCAAGTCGTGTGATGGCATCCTCTACATCATTTGAGGCGACCATCATCAAATCAGCCAGCTCATCGACAATGACTACGATATAAGGCAAAAGTGGTTGTTTGGCATCTTCTTCAATATTATACCGGTTGATATAATCGTTGTACCCTTCAATATTACGCGTACCTGTATGAGAAAATAGTTCGTATCGGCGTTCCATTTCACTGACCACTTTTTGCAAAGCCTGTGCAGCTTTCTTTGGATTCGTCACGACAGGTGCGAGTAAATGCGGAATTCCATTATAAACATTTAACTCTACCATCTTTGGATCGATCATCATCATTTTCACTTCATGCGGTTTTGCCCGCATCAAGATACTCGTGATAATGCCATTGATACAAACGGATTTCCCACTTCCTGTTGCTCCAGCCACTAGTAAATGGGGCATTTTATTGAGCTCCGCCTTAACCGCTTCACCAGAAATATTTCGACCTAAACCTATTTGTAGTTTTGCGTCAGGCTTGTCAACTTCTTTCGCTTCTAAAACTTCCCTTAATGACACCATCGCCACTTCGGAGTTAGGTACCTCTATGCCAATAGCTGATTTACCGGGAATCGGAGCTTCGATCCGAATATCCTTTGCGGCAAGCGCTAGGGCCAAGTCATCGGATAGGCTGACAATTTTACTTACCTTCACCCCTACATCCGGATGCACTTCATATTTCGTTACGGCAGGGCCTAAATGAACTTGCGTGACCCTCGCTTTCACGCCAAAGCTATGGAAGGTGCGTTCAAGTTTTGCCGCATTTTCATGAATTAATTGATACTCTCCGCTTTGGTCCGTTTTTTGGGGCTGCAATAATAAAGAGAGCGGCGGTAATAGATATTCTTTATTTTCCACTTCCGTAAAATTCATAGGCAGTACGGCATCATCCTGGTCCTCTGTACTTACAGCTTCAGGTTCTGCTGCAACCGGAATTATTTCCGCTTCATCGCTATAGGCTTTATCAGCAAAACTAGAAATGATCCGTTCCGTTGCCATTTGCTGTGTTTCCTCTTCTTGATGAGGGTTCTGATCCGTTTCTTCAACCGGATCTTTTTCTCGTTTTTTCTTTTTCACGGGATTTTTTTTCTTTTCTTTTTTGTCTACATTCCATGTTTTCACATCATCTCTGAACGCTGACCATTGACTTTTGAAAAAGCCTCCAAGACCCATGAAAAACTTTCCAAGGGTTTCACCTAATGTTTTCCCTGTCAATAGCACGGCCCCTACAATGATAAAAAGGAATGAAACGATTTTCGAACCAGCTTCGTCGAATAAAAAGTAAGAAGCAGCAAATAATATCGCTCCAATCATACCGCCTCCAAGATCCTTCGAGCTGGCCTTGCCTGTCACTTCCATCCAGAATAATTCCCACGTATTCGAAATGACGCTCGGCTTCGTGAACGGACCTCCATCTGCAAGCATGTTAAACAGTGTTACATGACTTAGCAAGAGCATGCTCGCAACAAGGAAGTACGTACCGATCAACTGCCGTTTTAACAGGTATGGGACCTCTCTCTTAATCATCAAATAGAAACCGGCAGCAATCGCACCCAACAAAAAGAGGATATACCATTCCCCCATAAAGAAGCGGATTAAAAGGACCGACCCGTTTCCCACTGCTCCAAGCTTGGCAATGGCAATGATAGCTAACCCTATCAAGGTCAAGCCAATCAATTCATATTTAAGCGTTATTTTTAATTTCTCTGTACTTTTCTTTTTTCTGTGTTTCTTCTTTGCCATAATATCACCTGATTCTTCATGAAACTATTCTAACATTCCTATTCAACATTACATCGTGATTTCCCTTCACAAAACAAACGTTCGCTCCTTGATTATACCAAATAAAAATGACCTTGTCCTTGATATATATACCATTTCTATATGAGAAGGACAATTTGCCCACAAAATGAATAAAGCAGCCAAGCGGCTGCTGATTTTCACTCCAGTATATCATAATTTTCCTTAGTTAGTCGTTACTACCTGCTATTCATCTGTTCGAACATATTGATGACAGCCCCTGGCTGAATGTGTACATTCATATAATCTACAGGATCCGTGCTCACTATTCGATCGATGCGAAACGTACGTCCGCCATCATGTTCTACCATGACATGTACACCATTATAGATCATTTCTATCAGGTTCGCCGTCTTCTCGTGATGATGAGGGAAAATAATTTCATCAGGAACGATCGTATAGAGCGTCATTGAAGAAGCCCCTCCTCTTCGCTTGCTATTTTTGGCCTTCTTTCTTCCATGAAGCTATTTAGTTTTCTCATGGCTTGGCCCACTCCTCCAACATCATCGATCATACCGATTTCAACTGCCTCCGACCCGATTACATTCGTACCAATATCACGGGTTAGATTTCCTTTAGCAAACATTAAATCCTTAAAGCTTTCTTCCGTGACATTGGAGTGTCGTGTAACAAATTTAATGACCCTTTCCTGCATTTTATCGAGGTATTCAAAGGTCTGAGGCACCCCAATGACCAGGCCTGTCAAACGAATGGGATGAATCGTCATCGTCGCGGTTTCAGCTATATAGGAATGGTCACACGAAACCGCAATAGGCACACCGATCGAATGTCCGCCCCCAAGTACAATCGACACTGTCGGCTTTGATAGGGACGCCAGCATCTCTGCAATGGCTAGTCCTGCTTCAACATCTCCACCCACTGTATTTAAAATGACTAGTAGCCCCTCAATATTAGGGTTTTGCTCAATTGCTACAATTTGTGGAATAACATGTTCATATTTGGTCGTTTTATTTTGAGGTGGCAGCTGCATATGTCCTTCAATTTGTCCAATGATCGTCAAACAATGGATTTTTGAGTCCTGAGATAGTTGCGGGACATTTGTAGTCCCCAGCTGCTGGATCTTTTCGATTAAAGTTGAATTCTTACCTTCCTGCCTGCCTTCATTTTCATTTGGTAATGGTGCATTATCCACTATGCCAACCCCTTTCACTTAAATCCTATAGCTTTATTATGTCACGAGTCTTGGACTTCATTCTTAAAGATATAAGTGGTTTGACACAGAGAAAAAAAACCCCTGATAATGCTTATCAGGGATTTTTACTTAATATTCCATGATGATTGGTAAAATCATCGGACGGCGCTTCGTTTTTTCATAGAAGAATTGGTTTAAGGCATCACGCATTTCCTGCTTCAGCGTAGACCAATCGAAAGGTTGGCGTGATCCATTTTTCTTTACGATTTCACCTACTATTTCAGTTGCTTCGGCAATCATTTTTTCTGATTCACGAACATAAACGAATCCACGGGAAATGATTTCAGGTCCTGCAGCAATACTTTTATCCTGACGGTTCAGAGTGACGACGACGATCAAAATGCCATCCTGGGACAACAAGCGACGATCACGGAGAACGATATTGCCCACATCGCCAACACCGCTGCCATCTATCAAGATATTTCCTGCAGAAACTTTGCCGGATAGGCTCATTTTATCGCCCTTTAGTTCGATGACATCACCTTTTTCGGCAATTACGATATTTTCCTTCTTTATACCCGCGGCGACCCCAACTTTTTGATGGGCATATAAATGGCGGTATTCTCCATGTACCGGGATAAAGAATTTAGGGTTCATCAGATTGATCATCATTTTCAATTCTTCTTGGCTGCCATGCCCCGTTACGTGCACTTTATATTTATTGGCAGATACTACTTCAGCACCTACCCTGTATAGCAAATCGACCGTTTTTGATAAAATTAGTTCGCCGCCCTGCAGGGGTGATGCACTGATCAAAACGGTATCACCTTTTTTTATCGTTACCTGTTTATGAGTCTGTTTCGCCATTTTTTGAAGCGCCGCAATGGGCTCCCCTTGGTGACCTGTCGATAATACGACGATTTCACGGTCGTCATACTGGCTAATTTCATTAATTGGGATTATTAGCTCATCTTCGACCTTTAAATAACCAAGGTTCAGGGCTGTTTCATAAACACGTTGAAGGCTTTTTCCTACAACTGCCACTTTCCTGCGGCTTGCTGCTGCCGCATTGAAGACATGTTGGATCCGGTTGATGTTTGATGCGAAGCACGCAACGATGATCCTTCCCGTTGCAGCATGGAATGCTTCAGTAATATCCCTGGCAACAACGGCTTCTGATGTCGTATAACCTGGCCTCTCAGCACCCGTGCTATCCGATAGCAAACATAGGACACCTTCTTCACCGATACTAGCCATTTTACCGATTTCCGGCTTATATAACTCGGTTGCCGCTTGGTCGAATTTGAAATCCCCTGTGTATACGATCGCACCATCACGGGTATGGATCACGACACCGACAGAATCGGGAATACTATGGTTAGTCCGGAAAAAAGACACGGCTGCTTGTGGGAAACTTAAAAGAGAATCTGAATCGATCTCCGTAAATGTTGCCCGGCCATTAAAGCCATCTTCCTTTAATTTCGTTTTGATTAAAGCAAGTGTAAGCTTCGTTCCATAAACAGGAACTGGTAAGTATTTCAAAACATAAGCAAGTGCTCCCATATGGTCTTCATGACCATGGGAAATGAATATCCCCTGTACACGTTCTTTATTATCCATCAAATAAGAAATATCAGGTATAACCGCATCGATTCCAAGCATTTCTTCTCCTGGCAGCATCAAACCTGCATCAAGAAGATAAATGTCTTCGTTCACCTCAACGATGTACATATTTTTACCAAGTTCCCCTTGTCCTCCAAGAGAAATGACTTTTATCCCATTATTTTTATCTTTACCCAATCGAATATCCTCCTTAAAAAATCCCGTTCATAATTTCCCAATGATTTCATTATAACCGATGTTCAAAAAACATGACAACACTTACCAATTTCAGAGGGATTTTTTCACTTAATTTCTTTTAAAATTCATTTCACTTATGTATGAGACATTCATCCCTTTTATTTCACGTGTTTTTATCCGGTTTTCAATGTTAAGACTTATGAAACTCTCATTGTTTTTAACCCAAAACTGGATAGGAACCCACTTTCAAATACATCTTTATGTAAAAACAAGCCAATCTTCAACGATCAGCTTGTTCCGTGACTTTTTATTTTTTTAATACCTTAGTTAATGCAAGGCGCTCCTGCTCGGTCAACGGCACGATCGGCAGTCTCACTGATCCAACGTCAATTCCATATAACTGAAGCGCTGTTTTCACAGGTGCAGGGCTTGGTGCTGCAAACAAACCCTTTATAAGCGGTAAAAGTTCCTGATGCAGCCGGGCTGCCTCTTTCAGGTTCCCACTGATGAAGGCCTCCACTATTTTCTGTAACTCATTACCGGCAATATGGGACGCAACTGAAACTACCCCCACACCGCCTATCGCTAAAACAGGGAGTGTTAAAGCATCGTCCCCACTGTATAATGCAAATTCATCATCCGTTCCAGCAATGATTTGAGTCATCGCGTTTAAATCACCGCTCGCTTCCTTCACGGCTACGATATTAGGAATTTTTGAAAGACGGATGATCGTTTCCGGTTCAATGTTGACCGAAGCACGCCCAGGGATATTATAAACCATTACAGGCAGAGTCGTGCTAGCTGCAATCGCTTTGAAATGTTGGTATAACCCCTCTTGATTCGTTTTACTATAATACGGGGCCACCAGCATGATCGCATCTGCACCGTTTTGTTCTGCTTTTTTTGTCAATTCAATGGAAGCATACGTATTGTAGCTTCCTGTACCCATGATGATGGGCACTCGTTTATCAACAACCTTCGAAACATGACGCAATAAGGCAATTTTCTCCTCCGAAGATAAAGTAGGAGATTCCCCTGTCGTACCCGAAATCACAAGTGAATCCGTTCCATTGGATAATAAATAATTGACCAATGTAGTCGTTTTTTGAAAATCGACATTTCCCTTGCTATCGAAAGGCGTGACCATTGCGGTTGATACTCTACCAAATATCATCTTTTAACACCTCTTTAATTAATAAAACCTTTATTAAAAACCTTATGATTATTGGACTTCATTTTCATGCAATTGAAACGCATAGTGAAGTGAATTAACAGCTTCAATTAAATCTTCCTCTTTTACGAGGACCCAAATAGTCGTATGGCTGTCCGCTGACTGGAGAATGGCAATTTCCTTCTCTGAAAGCGCTGTGACAATCTTCGCTGCAACGCCTGGCACTCCGTTGATGCCTGCACCGACAACGGAAACTTTGGCACAATTTCGTTCAATGACCGGTTCATGACCAAGCTCGGACAAAATGGAAAGGGCCAGTTCTGTCATCTCTTCCGAAACGGTATAAACTACACCACTCGGATAAATATTTATAAAGTCCACTGAAATGGAGGCATTGGCCATTGCTTTGAAAACTTCTGCCTGTAAATTGTATTGATCTTTTTTTGCGCGCACCTTGATTTGTGTGATTTTAGGAACATGGGCTATCCCGGTAACGAGCCTTTCACGAATGTCACTGCCCTGGCTGCCTTTGTTCACACCTGTAACTAGTGTTCCCAAACCTTCGCTATATGTTGACCTAATCCGAATCGGAACTTTGGCCTGCATGGCAATTTCAACAGCTCGTGGATGAATGACTTTCGCCCCTTGATATGCCATGTTGCAAACTTCCGTATATGAAACGATGGATAATGGACGTGCTTGCTCCGCAATACGTGGATCTGCAGTCATGATACCTTCCACATCCGTAAAAATGTCGACCCTTTCAGCTTGCAATGCCGCACCTAATGCTGCCGCTGAAGTATCGCTACCTCCCCGGCCAATGGTCGTGATGTCCCCATTTTTAGCCGCTCCCTGGAATCCTGCCACAACGACTACATCCTTCAATTCCAGTTCTTTCATGAGACGGTCACATTTCATTTCTACAATTTTCGCACTTGAATAGTCGGTATTCGTCAAGAATCCCGCTTGAGCTCCAGTATATGCAACGGCTTCTATACCGTTTTCTAACAGCATGTTCGTAAATACAACAGAAGAAATTGTTTCTCCTACTGACATAAGTAAATCCTGTTCTCGCTTTGAAAGGCTGGTTTTTGCCCCATTTATTAGTGAAAGCAAGGTATCCGTTGCATAGGGTTCTCCTTTTCTCCCCATAGCTGAAACGACTACCACCACTTTATAGCCTTCTTTGATCGCCTTTTCAATATGGCCTTTCGCAAATGTACGGCTTTTCTCATCACGAACGGATGTCCCACCGAATTTCTGAACGATGATTTTCATAATATGCACCCCAAATATAAGCCAGCTTCCCGATTCGGGAAGCTGACAAAAACTCTCTATCCTGTTAGAATTTAATTTTCTATCGTAATTATTACTTAACGGTCACCAAACCTAATTTTAAAAGGCTTTCCGCAATTTGAACAGAATTCCATGCTGCTCCTTTTAATAGATTATCGGAAACCACCCATAAATGGAAGCCCTTATCCTCATCCAAATCTTTGCGAATCCGACCGACAAATACATCATTTTTTCCGACGGACGATGCAGGAGTTGGGTAAAGTTGTTGTTCCGGTTCATCTTCTAACACTATTCCAGGAGCCGTTCTCATCAAATCTTTAATTTGAGAAGCCGCTACGCCTTCTTTTTCAACTTCAATATAAACGGATTCTGAATGACCTGTAACAACAGGTAGCCTTACGCATGTTGCTGCTACTGGTAGGTCATCCATATGCATGATTTTCTTTGTTTCATTAATCATTTTCATCTCTTCAAATGTGAACCCATTATCTTGGAATTTATCGATTTGGGGAATGACGTTAAATGCGATTTGATAATGCTTTTCGTCCCCTTTTACCGGTAAAATTTTTGGATTTATTTCTTTTTCATCAAGCAAGTCGCGAGCTTGTTCTTTTAATTCATTTATCGCTGCGGCTCCTGCACCTGAAACAGCCTGATAGGTAGAAACAACAATTTTTGATAAGCCGTAAGTCTGGCGGATAGGTTCTAATGCCACTACCATTTGGATAGTTGAACAATTCGGGTTGGCAATGATCCCATTATGCTGTTTCAAATCTTCTTCATTTACTTCAGGCACAACCAGCGGCACATTTTCATCCATGCGGAATGCACTCGTATTATCCACTACTATCGCGCCGCGTTTCACTGCTTCTGGAGCCAATTCCTTAGACACGCTTCCTCCAGCACTGAATAAAGCGATATCGATGCCTTCAAAGCTTTCAGGTTTTGCTTCCTGCACTTCGATTTCTTCGCCCTTAAACGTAAGTTTGCTTCCTGCGGAACGAGCCGATGATAAAAAGATGATTTTCTTTATCGGTAAGTCCCGTTGTTCGAGTGTTGAAATCATTTGTTGTCCTACTGCTCCAGTTGCTCCCACAACTGCAATATGCAATCCCTGTGTCTCAGTCATTTGTCCATACTCCTTTTCTATCTCTTAAAATTAGTTATTTGTTGGATTTACTACTACTTGTTCAGAATATCATTTATTTTATCACATTAACATTCCAAAGGGTCGCACTTTAACAAAATATTCTGCTAGTGGAGTGGTTTTTATAACTTCAACCTACAAATTTATGCATACATGTCTGTAATCAGAAAGCGGGAGCGTGTCAGAAAACTTGATCAGTTTAAATCATCCTTGAACCTTTCTACGATTACGGGTTGAATTTGTTCCCTCTCCAGTGCCGCAATGATCGTATCCCTTATCATGCTCATCCTGGCAACCATGGAACTCGGTTTCCCTACTGGATTATCCTGGCCATACGGAACAAAATAAATATCTTTTGCTGCCATCAGCCTCATTAGATTGACACCATTTAACCCAAGTGCATCGTTGGTTGATATTGCGACCACAACCGGACGGTGATTTCTCATCGTCGCTTTTGCAGCCATAAGTACAGGCGAATCGGTAAGAGCATTTGCCATTTTACTCATGGAGTTGCCCGTTAAAGGGGCAATCACCATACAATCAAGCGGCAATTTAGGTCCTAATGGTTCTGCTTTGACGATTGTATCAACGACGTGATTCCCCGTCAATTTTTCTATCCTTTCAACCCAATCCTCGCCCTTTCCAAAACGGGTTTCCGTGTTCTGTACGGTCGATGTTACGATTGGAATGACTTCTGCCCCTTCATTTACAAGCTTTTCTATTTCAGGAAACACTTCATCATATGTGCAATGTGACCCTGTTAATCCGAAACCGATACGTTTCCCTTGAAGACTCATGGTTTTTTCCCCTTCCTTTTCGTGAACTCACCTTGAATCAATAGTCCCAGTGCGTTCGCTAATATCTGACCAGCTGTTTTCGGGGCAACTATACCCGGTAAGCTCGGTGCCAACAGCGCTTTAATTCCCCTTTTTTCAGCGTAACGAAAATCCGTTCCCCCCGGTTTTGAAGCAAGGTCGATAATTAATGTATGAACGGGCATATTCGCAATGACTTTTGCGGTAATTATCGGAAAAGGAATCGTATTGATACATATATCAACATTTTTCATTTCTGCAGCAAGATCATTTAAATGAAAAGGGGCTAGAGCCATTTCACTGATCCTCGCAATATCTTCACTTTTTCTTGCACCCACCTTAACCTTTGCTCCAAGAGCCTGGAATGACCGGGCTACACTCATACCAACCCTTCCCAGTCCTAGAACGGCCACATTTGATCCATGGATAGTGAAATCCGTATGTTGAATGGCCATCATGATCGCGCCCTCTACAGTAGGTATAGAATTATAAATAGCCACATCATCACGTTCGAACAATAGAACGAGTTTGCGATTCGCTTTCTTAAATATTCCATTGAGGTAATCATTGCTGATTCCTGCATAAAAAATGCAATGTGCCGGGGTGTTTTTTATCATTTCTTCAGTCAAGACAACATCTTCGCTGGAAAAGATCGTTTCCACTTTTCCATCAGGATCTGTGCCCCGGACAGGTAGAATAACTGAATCAATTTCCTTGAAATTTATATCTTCCATTTTTTCCTTAACCGCTCCGGTAAAAGCATGGTCGAGCTGTTCAAAACCTACTAATAATAACTTCGCATCGAGCTCCGTCAGTTTACGAACAACTTCAAGCTGACGCGCATCTCCACCAATTACAGCGATTTGCATGCCTGTGAGCATTAAAACCGTCACCTTCTTTATATAAAAGATCCTAAACATTGCTCGCCTCATGATACATTTCCTCAAGAAGCAATTTGCTGCATTCTCTAGTTACCCTGCATCTTATGTTTTCACTTAAAAAACGGTGATAAGAAAAGAAAAAACGCCTTAGCTATTGCCAGCTGAGGCGTTTTTTTAACATATGTTTGCTTTCTGCTGTCTTTATCCGTCCATATGCTCTCCATCCTCATGTGAAAGCCCTTCCTGAAAATCAATGATGACCATGTCCGTTCCGATTTTTTTTATATGTTCCCACGGCACCCTTATTTCACTGCCATTCCTTAAGAGACCGAACCATTTGACCGAAGGGATGATCAACGTGGTAATTTGTCCGGTTTCATCTATTTCCAAATCCGTCTGTCCGAGGATTCCTAATCTTTCCGCTCGGTTCACATCGACTATTTCCTTCCCGCTCAGTTCACTCAATCTCAATTATAGCTCCCCCTTTTTCACCTTCTATTCAATCTATATCCGAAAAAGATAAACTTAGAAGGCATTTACCCAAATATTGTCCATAACTTTGAAACCTTCTATTCCTAAGATTTTTATATAAAAAAAAAGCCTGACCTCCCATTAATAAAAGGAAGGTACAGACTTATTCATTTTATTTGTCCCAGTTTTCCAGCGGACTCACTAATGACAAGGAATGTTCCGTGAAAATTTGGTTTGCCAGTTCATTCACGGTATTCTCCGTCACCTCGTCAATTTTGATGATGATATCATCAAGGGAACGGTGCTCACCCAGCATTAGCTCATTTTTTCCGTTTCGGCTCATGCGGCTATTCGTGCTTTCAAGGCTGAGCATCAAGCTTCCTTTAAGTTGCTCTTTACTATTGCGCAATTCCTTTTCCGTTATGCCATCCCGTTTTAATGTATCCAGCGTTTCCTGAATGGTTTCATACAGGCTATCAAGTTGATTTGTGCCTGTCCCCCCATAGACTGTCACCAAACCGCTATCTTGGTAGCTGGAATGATAGGAGTAAACGGAATAGGCAAGGCCGCGTTGTTCCCTGACATCCTGGAAGAGGCGGCTACTCATGCTTCCTCCAAGAATATTATTCAAGGTAATCAAGCTGTATGTTTTATCATTGCCGATTTCCAACCCTTTGTAACCAAGGCATAGGTGGGCTTGCTCCGTTTCTTTTTTACGAGTGATCCTATTTTCATGGAAAGATGGCTTGATCAATTCTAGACGTTCTTTCCCGCCTTCATACGAACCAAAGTAGCTTTCGACTTCTTGAATCAACTTTTCATCCACATTCCCAGCAATGGATACCACTACTTTATCTGGTGTATACATATCATGGACGTATTTCTTTAAAGTATCACTATTGAATGTTTCAAGCGTATTTTCCGTACCCAATATAGGATAGGCAAGAGGATGATTTTCATATACCGCCTTACTTAAGAGGTCATGGACAATATCATCCGGTGTGTCTTCGTACATTTTGATTTCTTCGTAGACTACATTTTTTTCTTTTTTCAGTTCCTCTTCATCAAATGTTGAATGGAAGAACATATCAGCAAGGATTTCAAGCGCATAGCTTGCATGGTTATCCATTACTTTTGCATAATAGCATGTATACTCTTTTGAAGTGAATGCATTCACTTGTCCGCCAATACTATCGAACGACTCGGCAATTTCACGCGCATTTCTCGTAGTGGTCCCTTTGAACAACATATGCTCCAGGAAATGTGAAACTCCATTCAACTCAGGTGTTTCATTTCGGGAACCTGTTTTAATCCATACTCCAATTGCTGCTGAACGTACTGTTGGAATATTTTCCAATACAATTCTTACTCCATTTTGACACGTGTATTTCTTAATCACCTAACATTCCTCCCAATCATTCTATGCTGCTATCGTAACCAAAACATTATGGATTCAATCGTTCTTCGTCTACTGCCTCTGAAACGGTAACAACATCTAAGTCTTTCTTTTTTATTTCAACAATTAACGTTTCCAATGATTTTGCGGTGGATTCCGTAGGATGCATTAAAATGAATGCTCCTGGGTGAACCTTGGAGAGCACGCGCTGTTGAAGGACTTCAGGGCTTGGTTTTTGCCAGTCGATCGTATCCACACTCCACATAACGGTTTCCATACCGAAAGAATCCGCAATTTTCACCGTTTCGTCCCGGTAGCTGCCACTTGGGGGTGCAAACCATTTCATTTTTACACCTGTCACCGCTTCAATGACTTCGTTCGTTTTTCGAATTTCCTCACGTGTAGCCTGCGCGGATATGTTTTGCATATTTGGGTGTGAATAAGAGTGATTTCCAATTTCATGCCCGCCAGCCTTAATCATCTTGGCTAAATCCGGATTCTTTTTCGTCCAATTACCCTCAAGGAAAAAAGTAGCCTTTACATTATTCTTTTTTAATACAGCCAACATATCTTGTAAGTATTCATTTCCCCAAGCCACATTGATTAAAAATGAAACCACCGGCTTTTCGGGATGGGCCCGGTAAATCGGAGCCGGATCAAGATCCTCTATATGTATCTTTGCAGGAACCTGCTGAAATACCAGCTTATCCTTATCGAACACGCCCTCCTTCTTCATGGCTTTATACGAATCGTCAATTTTTACCTTAAGGCCATTATATGCAGGAACGGTTTTCCAAACCGAATCTATTCGTGCATCCTGTGGTTCAATCTCATATTTTTTTGATGAGTCTTTTATTTGTAAAAGAAGGTCATCTTCTTGCTTCATTGAAGCAACTGAATGATCTGTTAATTGGGTCAAATAAACTTGTGTATATGGATTTTGCACTAATAACCATGATATACCTGCAATGGCACTTATCGCAACTATCTGCTTCCATTTATTATTCATTTTTTACGCCCCCTTCATACCAAAATGTATGAAGAAAACGGACAAGGTAGAACATGACATGCTTTTAATACTGCTTCCCCTTTATATCGCCCCATTACTTTCAAAAAAAAAGCATGCAGATTCACAAGGAATCGCATGCCGTTTTTTCATTTCTTTACGATTGAGAAGGATTAGCCGCCTCTTTTTGCTCTTTTAGGACCGCTTTGCGAGAAAGGTTTACCCTTCCTTGCTTATCAATCTCAGTAACTTTTACTAATAACTCATCACCAAGTGAAACGACATCTTCCACTTTTCCGACTCTTTCTTCAGCCAGTTCAGAAATATGTACCAAACCGTCTTTACCATTGAAGATTTCAACGAAAGCACCGAACTTTTCAATACGTTTAACTTTACCTAAGTATAGTTCGCCCACAACGACTTCACGTACGATATCTTCGATGATTTTCTTCGCTTTTTGAATCATTGGTTCATCTGTAGATGATATGAATACCGTTCCATCTTGTTCGATGTCGATTTTCACGCCAGTTTCTTCAATGATTTTATTGATATGTTTTCCGCTCGGTCCAATGACATCACGGATTTTATCCGGATTTATAGACATTGTAACAATTTTTGGAGCATATTTGGATAACTGCTCACGCGGTTGATTGATTGTTGAGATCATTGATTCCAAAATATGCATCCGGCCATGTTTGGCTTGAAGTAAAGCTTCTTCCAGGATTTCTCTTGAAAGACCCGCAATCTTTATATCCATTTGCAGGGCAGTAACACCTTTTGAGGTACCCGCGACTTTAAAGTCCATGTCCCCTAGATGATCTTCCATACCTTGAATATCAGTTAAAATTGTATAGTGCTCACCTGTTTTAACTAGACCCATTGCAATTCCTGCAACTGGAGCTTTCAATGGTACACCAGCATCCATCATGGCCAGTGTGCTTGCACAGATGCTTGCTTGCGATGTTGACCCGTTTGATTCAAGTACTTCAGAAACAAGTCTAATTGTATAAGGGAAATCTTTATCATTTGGAATGACCGGTTCCAATGCTCTTTCACCAAGTGCACCATGACCAATTTCACGACGGCCTGCCCCACGGATTGGACCAGTTTCACCAACACTGAAATGTGGGAAGTTATAGTGGTGCATGAAGCGTTTTGACTCCTCGGTTCCAAGCCCGTCCAAAATCTGTACATCACCTAGTGCACCTAATGTACAAATGGATAGCGCTTGGGTTTGTCCGCGTGTGAACAATCCAGATCCATGTGTACGAGGCAGTATGGTAACTTCTGATGATAATGGTCTGATTTCGTCAGGGTTACGTCCATCTGGACGCACTTTTTCTTCCGTAATTAAACGGCGGACTTCGGATTTAACCAATATATTCAGGATTTCTTTGATTTGTTTTAATTTAGCTTCATCAGTTTCTTCTTCATAATGAGCCAATACACGATCTTTTACTTCTTTAATCGCGTCTTCACGAGCATGTTTTTCCTGAACTTGTACTGCTTTGTTCAAGTCTGCTTCACAAAGGCCTTTCACTTCTGCTTCTAGTTCTGCATCCACTTGATATAATGCGATCTGCATTTTTTCCTTGCCGATTTCAGCAACGATTTTTTCTTGGAATGCAATGACTTTCTTGATTTCGTCATGTCCGAACATGATTGCTTCAAGCATAGTTTCTTCTGGTACTTCATTTGCTCCTGCCTCAACCATGTTGATCGCATCTTTAGTACCTGCAACCGTCAAATTGATGTCACTTTTTGCCAGTTGGTCAACAGTAGGGTTAATTATGAATTCATTATTGATTCTTCCTACTACAACTCCAGCAATTGGACCTTCGAACGGAATATCGGAAACTGAAAGTGCAAGAGATGAACCAAGCATCGCTGCCATTTCTGTGGAGCAATCTTGATCGACACTCATGACCATGCTGATGATCTGTACATCGTTCCTGAAGCCATCAGCGAATAGCGGACGGATTGGACGATCAATTAACCGGCTTGCAAGAATTGCCCTTTCACTCGGCCGGCCTTCACGCTTGATGAAGCCGCCTGGAATTTTACCGACTGCATAAAGTCTTTCTTCGTAGTTGACTGTCAAAGGGAAAAAGTCGACATTTCTAGGTTCCTTCGAAGCTGTTGCTGTACTTAACACAGCAGTTTCTCCATAACGGACTAAAACTGCTCCGTTCGCTTGTTTGGCCAATTGCCCTATCTCTACCGTTATATTACGGCCGGCCCAGTCAAATGAATACGTATGTTTTTCCTGTCCCATTTATTAAACCCCTCTCTGAATCTTCACTTAGTGGCTTAGATTACCTAAACCTGTATTGGATTAAATCATTTATGTGAAAGTAACTGAACTCGAGTTAAAACCAAACTATTCCTATTATGCACGAAAAAAACAAGCATTAACAGTAAAATGAATAAAAATTTCATTCATTTGATTATGTATATCCTGATCATTTATAAACGGAAAAGGACCCGGCTCCCGCCGAGTCCCAAGGACGAAGGCTCAGCCTTAAAATAGAACACGTCCTAATCATTTGATTAACATCAAAAAAGCGGGAAATTTCCCGCCTTCCTGAAAAAATTATCTACGTAGACCTAATTTGTTAATTAGTGTACGGTAACGAGTAACGTCTTTGTTACGTAGGTAAGTTAAAAGATTACGACGTTTACCTACCATTTTAAGAAGACCGCGACGTGAATGGTGGTCTTTTTTATGTGTGCGTAAGTGACCGTTCAAGTTGTTGATTTCTTCTGTTAATACTGCGATTTGAACCTCTGGAGACCCAGTGTCAGTATCGTGAGTTCTGAACTCAGCGATAAGTTCGTTTTTGCGTACTTGTGTAATTGCCATGTTATTATTCCTCCTAAAATTCTGTAAAATCACCGATTACCGAGCCAGCGTCGGAGTCTCGACTAGCCAAGCAATGGTTATTTTCATACATACAATAGAATACATGTATTTCATTAAAATTGCAAGTCTTGTCTCTTACTAACCTTTTTTAGCTTCAAGCTTTGAAAAATATGCTATCGTATCTTGCTTATCCTTTTCGATCTGAGCGACCAATGCTTCAAGTCCTGAAAATTTCTGCTCACTCCGCAGTCTTGTATGCCATTCAACAGAAACCTGGTTGCCATAAATATCACCCGAGAACTCCAGGACATGAACCTCCACAGTAGGATATTTAGGCTTTTCTTCGTGGAACGTAGGTTTGTAACCGACATTGCAAACTCCATTATACCATTCACCGCTAATTTTAATCCTGACAGCATATACGCCGGCAGCAGGGAAGATATAATCATTGCTCACTTCAATATTAGCAGTGGGGAATCCTAACTTCCTGCCCCGTTTTTCACCGTGAATGACATGACCCTTCGTTAAATAGCGTCGGCCAGCCAAATGATGAAAGTCGGAAAAATCACCATTTCCTAGAGTCTCCCTGATTCTTGTCGAGCTAACCTTTTCATCCTCAAGGGTTTGTTTTGCAACGACCGTCTGCGAAAACCTTCCTTGTGCGTAAACAGGCAAATCTTCCATCGACCCTTGACCATAGCGACCGTATGAATAATCAAAGCCTGCAACTACGTGTCGGACATTCAGCCCGGCAATGTATTCGTCAACGAAGCGTTCCGGCAATACCGAAGCAAATTCCTCGCTGAAATGGACGATGAATAAATAATCTATCTCCATCGATTCTATGATATCCACCTTATCTTCAAGTGGTGTAATATAACGGATATTCTCCGTTTTCCTCCCCAATACTGCAGAAGGATGCGGATCAAATGTCATGACTGCTGACTTAAGATTCATTTCCTTTGCTTTTTTCTTGGCAGTTTGAATAACGATTTGATGTCCTTTATGAATACCATCAAAAAATCCAAGCGCCATTACAAGCTCAGGAAAATCATCCGAATTAAATTGATGAGGATGCTCTATTGCGATCACTTTCACCTTTCAATCTCCTCTTTCCGACGGCAAAACGGTCTATAATTCTTGTGCCAATACTTTTACAGGTTTAATTAACCCCTCTTTTGTCGGATGTATTTGATAAATGGCAATGGCCTTATCAGATGGGTCTACCATCACAAAAGGCTTCCCTTTTTCAACAACAACATCCTCTGTTTGTTCCAATACCGCACCGTTAAGTACTTTCTTTGCTACTTTATCACTAATCTTAAATTTGGGCAAATGAAATAATCCCCGCTCCAAAGGCAACAGAAAATCATCCGTTCTTCCCGTTTCCATGAATGCTTCCACCTCATCGAATGTCAAACAGTCCTCTAGCTTAAAACCAGCCGATTCAATCCGGATTAAATCTGACATATGTGCAGGATAGCCCAGTTTTTCCCCCATCATGACTGCAAGCGTTCGAATATACGTCCCTTTACTGCACTTGACACGAAAACGAAAAGAAATGGTTTCTCCCATGAATTCAGAACGATCATCCAGAAGGGTAATTTCGTAGATGGTGACCTCCCTTGTCGGCCTCTCCACTTCGATTCCGGCACGAGCATATTCATATAACTTCTTGCCGTTTACCTTAACGGCTGAAAACATCGGCGGCGTCTGTTCAATTTTCCCCGTCAATGATTCCAACACTTCTAGTATCCGTTCACGCTGAATCACTTCGCCAACCTTTTTCTCTTCTACTTTTTCACCGCTTGCGTCTTCGGTTACCGTTGAAAAACCGAGGGTCACTTCCCCTTCATACGCTTTACCGGCTTCTGTCAAATATTCAGCTATTTTCGTTGCCCTTCCGATACAAATCGGTAACACCCCTGTGACATCAGGATCTAAAGTACCTGTATGCCCAACCTTTTTTGTTTTTAAAATCTTTCTTAATTTAAAAACACAATCATGGGATGTCAATCCCTTTGGTTTCATTAATGGTAGAATACCATTCACTTTTTTCACCTCATCATTTAAAAGAAAAAACACCTCAAACGGGTAACACAAAGAAAATAATCCAATTTTGAAAGGTGTTTATTGCTTGTTTACATATTCCATATTCAAAAAAAAGAGACCGACTTCAAGAAGTGCAAAGCACTTATTGAGTCGGCCTCCTTTTGCTTGCTTATTCTTCGTCTTTTTCAGCCGGTTTTTCCTCTGAATTGATTTGGGAGATCAACGACTCGATACGATTACCATAATCGACCGATTCATCAAATTCAAAAAACAATTCAGGGGTTTTGCGCAGGCGAATTCTTTGCCCAATCTCTGATCGCATGAATCCTTTGGCCTTTGCTAGGCCTTGCAAGGTTTTCTCCCGTTGTTCCTGGTCACCCAAAACGGAAATAAAAACTGTTGCCTGTTGTAGATCGCCTGTAACCTCGACATCCGTTACTGTTACGAATCCGATTCTTGGATCTTTAATTTTTCGGCCAATAATTTCACTCAGCTCTTTTTTCATTTGTTCGCCAACACGATTTGAACGAAGGCTCATAATATCACCTCGATAGCCTAAAGCCAGTCTATATCTGTTATTGTTCTCTCTAGTTCAGGAAAAGAATCTAGAAATTTCAGGGCATTTTGAAGTTCCCTCTCAGTAGCCTTCCTTGAAGAAGTTACGGTTACGATAGTAATCTTTGTTCGTTGCCATAAATCCTGAAAATCGGTTTCGGCTACCGAAATATTGAACTTTTGTTTAAGCCGTGTCATGACACGCTGCAACACGGCCCGTTTTTCTTTCAAAGAATGGGTATCATGGATGATGCATTCACATTGGACAGAGCCAACGATCATTTACGTTCAATCTCTTCCATTACATATGCTTCGATTACATCGCCTTCTTTAAGGTCGTTGTAATTTTTAATGGTAATACCGCACTCATAGTTGGTTGCCACTTCTTTAACGTCATCCTTAAACCGTTTCAATGCATCGATTTCACCTTCGTAAATGACGACACCTTCACGAATTAAGCGAATTCCGCTATCACGTGTAATTTTACCTTCAGTAACATATGAACCGGCAATCGTGCCGACTTTAGATACTTTGAAAGTCGTACGAACTTCAGCCTGACCGATAATTTTTTCTTCGAATTCAGGGTCAAGCATCCCTTTCATAGCCGACTCGATCTCTTCAATCGCTTTATAGATGATACGGTGAAGACGGACATCAACATTTTCTGATTCAGCCGCACGCTTCGCATTCACATCAGGACGGACATTAAATCCGATGACGATAGCATTGGAAGCCGTGGCAAGGATGATGTCAGACTCTGTAATAGCCCCGACGCCAGTGTGTATGATTTTCACTTTAGCGCCTTCCACCTCTATTTTATTCAGGGAAGCGGCAACTGCTTCCGCAGAACCTTGAACATCAGCTTTTAGAATGATGTTCAATTCTTTTATTTCCCCTTCTTTCATTTGCTCGAACAATGTATCAAGCGTTACACGGGATTTTTCATTACGTTGTGAAGCAAGTTGTCTCTGTGCACGGACTTCACCAACTTGACGTGCCGTTTTCTCATCTTCAAAGACGATGAAACGATCGCCAGCCTGTGGTACTTCATTCAATCCAGTGATTTCAACCGGTGTTGACGGACCAGCATCCTTAACACGACGACCAAGATCATTAAGCATTGCACGAACACGCCCGAAAGTATTACCGATAACAATCGGATCTCCGACTTTCAACGTTCCGTTTTGAACAAGCAATGTCGCAACGGAACCGCGTCCTTTATCCAAACGAGCTTCGATAACCGTTCCATTTGCTTTACGAGACGGATTCGCTTTATACTCCTCTACTTCACTAACAAGCAGAATCATTTCAAGCAAGCTATCGATACCCTCACCATTTTTAGCTGAGATAGGTACGAAAATTGTATCCCCGCCCCATGCTTCAGAAACTAAACCATGCTCTGTCAATTCTTGCATGACGCGGTCTGGATTAGCTGCTTCTTTATCCATCTTATTAACAGCGACGATAATTGGAACTTCTGCTGCTTTAGCATGGTTAATCGCTTCAACCGTTTGAGGCATAACACCATCATCCGCTGCTACGACCAGGATTGTGATATCCGTAACCTGAGCTCCACGAGCACGCATCGTTGTAAACGCAGCATGTCCTGGTGTATCAAGGAAAGTGATTTTTTTGTCGTTAACTTTAACTTGGTAGGCACCGATATGCTGAGTGATTCCGCCAGCTTCGCCTTCTGTTACTTTCGTATGGCGAATAGAATCAAGCAACGTTGTTTTACCATGGTCAACGTGGCCCATGATCGTTACTACGGCCGGACGCTCAATCAAATCTTCTGAAGCATCTTCAGTGACTAGTGACTCAAGGTCAGTAAGGTCAACACGAATCTCTTCTTCAGCCAATACGCCATATTCCGCACAGATCAATTCAATAGCATCTTTATCCAAAGTTTGGTTAATTGTAGCCATCACACCAAGCATAAAGAGCTTTTTAATAATTTCAGATGGTTCACGGTGAAGTTTTTTACCAAGTTCCATAACAGTCAAAGACTCATAAAACGTAATTTTCTCTGGTAGTTCTCTTTCTTTACGTTTTGTAACAGGAGCCGCCGGCGCTTGTTGTCTTTGTTTATTATTTTTATTCTTATTATTGCGACCCCGGTTAAACTGCCCAGTCGGTTTTTTTGTACCTACAGGTTTAACTGGTGGTTTTTTCTTTAATTTTTCTTTATTGACCGTACTCTTCTCATCTGCTTCTGCTTCGTATTTTGCAACCGTAGCGTTAGCTTTTGGTTCAGCAGCTTGACTTTTATCTTCGTTTTTAGGTTTAATTGAATCGTTTAATTTATTTACAGTTGAATCGTCTAATGCTGTCATATGATTTGTTACCTCTATATTCATTTCTTTAAGTTTATTTATTACATCCTTGCTTGAAACGTTCTTTTGTTTTGCATATTCATATACACGCAATTTTGTCATACATTCACCCCCGTAAAATTTAATCGAGCAGCGTTCGGAGTTTTTGTGCAAAACCTTCATCCAGAACTGCGACGGCGACTCTAGCATCCTTACCTATCGCATGGCCGAGCAATGACCTGCTTTCGACTCTTTTTAAAGGAACCTGATAAAATGCGCACTTATCAGATATTTTTTTTTCAGTGTTTTTTGAAGCGTCCGCGGATAAAATAACAACTTTGGCATTACCGCTTCTAATCTCTTTAACCACTAATTCTTCACCCGAAATTAGCTTGCGTGCTCGATTGGCCAAACCTAATAGAGACATCCATTGTTGTTGTTGGGTCATGGTGTTAGTTTTTCTCCTTATTCACTAATTCAAGCAATTGTTCATAAAGGGAAGAATCGATTTGGGTACTAAGGTGATTAGCCAGCACGTTTTTCTTTTTGGCCAGCTCGATAATATCCCGATCAAGAGTTAAATAAGCTCCCCTTCCCGATTTCTTTCCGGTCGGATCAAGGCTGACTTCCCCTTCTTTAGATCGAACGATGCGAATGAGTTCTTTCTTCGGCTTCATTTCGCCTGTGGCCACACATTTACGCATCGGGATTTTTTTTCGGCTATTCATCTTTTTTCACCTCTGGATTACTCGTTATCCTCTTCGAATTCATTTTCCTCTTCATTAACATAACTATCTCTGCTTAAAAGGAATTCCTGTTCTTCCACTGGATAAATACCAGCTTCGCGGGCTTCCGTTTCACTCTTGATATCAATTTTCCAGCCTGTAAGTTTGGCAGCTAAGCGGGCATTTTGTCCACGTTTACCAATTGCTAGAGATAGTTGATAATCAGGGACGATAACAGTCGTCGCTTTTTCTTCTTCTTTAACGATAACTTCAAGGACTTTTGAAGGGCTTAAAGCATTCGCAACGAAAATGACCGGATTCTCTGACCATTTAACGATATCGATTTTTTCCCCTTTTAATTCATTGACGATGGCCTGAACACGTTGTCCTTTTTGACCTACACATGAACCGACAGGATCGACTTCTTCGTTATCGGAGTGAACGGAGATTTTTGAACGGTCACCTGCTTCGCGGGCAACTGACTTGATTTCTACCGTTCCATCAAAAATTTCAGGCACTTCGATTTCGAATAAACGTTTTAAAAGTCCAGGATGTGATCGGGATACAAAAATTTGCGGGCCCTTCGACGTCTTTTCAACTTTCGTGATGAAAACTTTAATGCGATCATGAGGTTTATACTGTTCATTCGGCATTTGCTCATTCACGGGCAGCAAAGCTTCAATTTTACCTAAGCTAACATATATGAAGCGAGAATCCTGGCGTTGAACGATTCCAGTCATGATATCCTCTTCGCGATCAATGAATTCGGCATAAATGATGCCTCGTTCTGCTTCACGAACCCTTTGGGTAACGACTTGTTTTGCAGTTTGAGCAGCAATACGGCCGAAATCCTTAGGCGTAACTTCCATTTCGACAACGTCCTCTAACTGATAGTTGGGATCAATTGCTCTTGCTTCTTCTACAGAAATTTCCAAACGTGAATCGAATACTTCGTCAACAACGTCTTTTCTGGCAAATACACGCATAGTTCCTTTACCAAGATTCAAGTCGATACGTACATTTTGTGCTTGGTTAAAGTTACGGCGGTATGCCGATATAAGTGCAGCTTCAATCGCGTCGATCAAAACTTCCCTGGAAATTCCTTTTTCGTTTTCTAAAATATAGAGAGCATCCAATAACTCATTGCCCATGGTGATCCCCCTTACGGATATTTAATTAATGATTTGCTTGACTTAAGAGAAGGTAATCGCCAATCTTGCTTTGGCTACCTTTTCGAATGGTATGACGATCGTTTTCTTTCTCGTCTTGATCCTGACTTCGAGTGTCACTTCTTTACCATCGAAACTGATTAGGATTCCTTCGAATTCTTTTTCATCTAAAATGGGCTCGTATGTTTTTATGTAAACATTTTTACCGATAGCATTAAGGAAATCCTTCTCCTTTTTCAGAGGCCTTTCAGCTCCGGGTGATGAAACTTCGAGAAAATAATTTTGTGGAATCGGATCAACCTCATCAAGCTTTTCACTGAGTTTTTCACTCACATTTCCGCAATCTTCAATATCTACGCCTGTTTCTTTATCAATGTAAACTCGAAGGAACCAGCTTTTACCTTCCTTCACATACTCCACTTCGACTAATTCAAGCTGCAATTCCTCAAGAATTGGTAATGCTAATTCCTCTACAACTTCCGTTACCTTTTTACTCATTTGTTTCCTCCATACGTGCGTTGTATGCGCTTGGTTTCGGATTCAAAATTAAATGGTCAATACAACACGAAAGAGTGGGTTTCCCCACTCTTGCCATTGGTTCCTCTTAGTATTTCCAATAAAAATATACCATAATCAAGATATTTATGCAAATATCATGTCTGTTTCTTCCTTTTTGACATCCGTATCCACTTTAAAATAATGATAACTGATTTTGTTCAGGCAATGACTCCAAACACCCTTGTTTATCAAGGTATTCAAGGATGGTCTTCGAGACTTTCCCTCGTTGTTGGAGGTCTTCTTTCGAAAGGAATTCGCCATTCTTGCGTGCGTTGACGATATTGATGGCGGCATTCGTTCCAAGACCAGGTATCGAATTGAAAGGCGGAATCAAAGTGTTTCCTTCAATTATGAATTGGTCAGCACTGGATTTGTACAAATCCACTTTAGCAAATGCATATCCTCTTTCACACATTTCCAAAGCCAGTTCAAGAACAGTCAATGTATTCTTTTCCTTAGTGGATGCATCCAATCCTTTTACCATGATTTCTTCCATTTTTGATTTGATCGCTTGCGAGCCCCGTGTCATGGCGTCGATTTCGAAGTCATCGGCACGTACTGTGAAATAGGCTGCATAATACAATAAAGGCAGATGCACTTTAAAATAGGCAATCCGGACAGCCATTAATACGTAAGCTGCAGCATGGGCTTTAGGAAACATGTATTTAATCTTCTTACATGAATCGATATACCATTCAGGTACCTCATTTTTCCGCATTTCCTCTTCGAATTCTTCAGAGAGCCCTTTCCCTTTACGTACGGATTCCATAATTTTAAACGCCAGGGAAGGATCGAGTCCTTGATAAATCAGATAGACCATAATATCATCCCGGCAGCCGATAACCTCACTTAATGTACAAATGCGATTGTGAATCAATTCCTGTGCATTGCTCAACCATACATCCGTACCGTGGGATAATCCCGAGATCTGAACAAGCTCTGAAAATGTTGTAGGTTTCGTATCTTCAAGCATTTGCCTAACGAAACGCGTTCCAAATTCGGGAATGCCGAGTGTACCCGTTTTACACATGATCTGTTCTTCAGTCACTCCTAATGATTCAGTACTGCTGAATATTTTCATTACTTCTGGATCATCTGTAGGAACCGTCTTTGGATCGATGCCACTCAAATCTTGAAGCATCCGGATTACAGTCGGATCATCATGACCAAGTATATCTAATTTCAAAATATTATCATGAATGGAATGGAAATCAAAATGAGTCGTTTTCCACTCGGAGTTCCTGTCATCAGCAGGGAACTGAATAGGTGTGAAATCATAAATATCCATATAATCCGGAACAACGATGATTCCACCTGGATGCTGTCCTGTTGTCCTTTTCACACCAGTACAACCGGCAACAAGGCGGTCAGTCTCAGCCCCGCGCATGTGGATGTTATTATCAGCGGAGTATCCTTTTACATACCCATATGCCGTTTTTTCAGCGACTGTACCAATTGTTCCCGCACGATATACATATTCTTCCCCGAATAAGACCTTCGTATAGTTATGGGCTTTCGGCTGATATTCACCGGAGAAGTTCAAGTCGATATCGGGAACCTTATCCCCTTTAAATCCAAGGAAGGTTTCAAACGGGATATCATGGCCGTCCTTTGTATAAGCAATTTCACAATCGGGACAGTCTTTATCAGGCAGGTCAAACCCGGAACCTACCGAACCGTCATTGAAGAATTCCGATTTCTTGCACTTCGGACATACATAATGCGGCGGAAGAGGGTTTACCTCTGTAATTTCAGTCATCGTGGCAACGAAGGATGATCCAACAGATCCCCTTGAGCCAACAAGATACCCATCATTCAAAGATTTTTTAACTAGTTTGTGAGAGATTAAATATATAACGGCAAAACCATGACCAATGATGCTTTTCAATTCTTTCTCAAGACGCGCTTCCACGATTTCCGGCAGGTTCTCTCCATAAATCTTCCTTGCCATGCCATAACTCATCTCACGCATCTCTTCTTCTGCACCTTCAATTTTAGGTGTATATAACTCATCTTTGATTGGCTTGATTTCTTCAATCATATCCGCGATTTTATTCGTGTTGGTTACCACGACCTCCTTGGCTATCTCAGAACCAAGGAAGGAGAATTCCCGCAGCATTTCATCAGTTGTCCGGAAATGTACATCAGGAAGCTTATGGCGATTAAGCGGGTTTGCTCCACCTTGTGAGTTCACAAGAATTTTACGGTAAATTTTATCATTAGGATCTAAATAATGTACATTCCCAGTGGCAACGACAGGCTTATCCAATTTTTCACCAAGCTTGACGATATTTGAGATGATCGTTTCTAACGATTTATCATCCCGGACATATTCAAGCTCAATCAAATGCTGATACACTTCCTTCGGATGGATTTCAAGATAGTCGTAAAACTCGGCGATATCGACGACTTCCTCAAAGCCCTTCTGCATCATCCCTTCAAAAACTTCCCCTTTATCGCATCCCGATCCGACCAGAATACCTTCACGATACTTTTTAAGTTGTGAGCGCGGTAACCGGGGCACACGATAAAAATAATCGATATGCGATATTGAAATTAATTTAAAAAGGTTTTTTAAACCAGCCTGTGTTTGCGCAATCAACGTACAATGGGACGGACGGGAGCGTTGGTACGCATTGCCTTTCCCCATATTGTCATTAAGCTGATCATGATGGGTAATGTCTTTTTCCATTGCATCCTTCAGCATCTTCAGCATTAGGTAACCAGTAGCTTCAGCATCATAAATGGCCCTATGATGCTGGGTCAAATCGATATCGAACTTTTTACATAATGTATTTAACCGGTGATTTTTAAATTCCGGATAAAGAAAACGGGCAAGTTCCAATGTATCCAGAACAGGGTTGGAGGCTTTTGAATATCCCAGGTTTTTATAACCTATATTCAAAAAGCCCATATCGAAAGCAGCGTTGTGGGCAACCAGGATTGCATCTCCTGCCCAAGCCTTGAACTTTTCCAGTACTTCAGAGACTTCAGGAGCATTTTCTACAAGATCATCTGTTATTCCCGTCAATTCTATCGTCGTATTGGATAACGGATGATGCGGATTCGCAAAGGACTCGAATCGATCAATGATGTCTCCATCACGAATTTTTACTGCTGCAAATTCAATGATCGTATCATAAACGGCTGACAGTCCTGTCGTCTCAACGTCAAACACAACATACGTGGCATCTGCCAATGCAATATGCGCCTCATTATAAACGATGGGCACGCCATCATTCACTAGGTTCACTTCGACACCATAAAGGATTTTGATGTCATTCTTCTTCCCTGCACTGTAAGCCTCAGGGAATGATTGGGCACCTGCATGATCCGTAATGGCAACAGCCTTATGCCCCCACTTGGCAGCCTGGGCAACAAGAGCTGAAGTGGGTGTCACTGCATCCATCTGGCTCATTGGGGTATGCATATGCAGTTCTACGCGCTTTTCTCCTTCAGGAGCCTTATCCTGCCTTCCTTGTTTAGAAATTTCATTTATATCATTAGCGATCATTACCAGATCACGTACGAATGTATCATTTTGGATACTGCCTTGGGCACGTACCCACATCCCTTTTTTCACACGGGCAAGTATGGCAGCATCTTCTTTATCACGCGAAAACATTTTGACCAATATCGAGCTCGTATAATCGGTGACTTTAAACGTCAACAGGCTGCGGCCGCTGCGTAACTCACGCACTTCTGCATCAAATACGAAGCCTTCGATCGCAATCCTGCGCTCTTCATCGATAATCTGTTCGATCCGACGGAAATCCGCATCTTCTTTAATCGTATAGCCAATTTTAACCGGTCCTTCGTAAACCTCGTCGCCGCCTTTTTCCGATTCTTTCTTCTGCATTTCCACCAGGGCAGCAAGTCCCTTTTCTGCGTCTTCCTTTTGTTTCTCTTCTAAAAACTTCTGGTAATCAGGATTAGACACCGTTTCCTTCACTTCCGCTTCCAGTGTCAATGGAGGAAAACCGAATGTTTGGTAGATATTAGAAATGATGCCGGAGTATTTTCGTTTCAGCTGACCGGCCTCCGTATCGTTTCGGGCGCTTACGATAAGCTTATATCCATTCACTATTGGCTCTTGTTCATTCAAGAGTGATAACAGGGCCGGAGACATGCCTTCAAGTTCGCCAATGCAGTTTTTCCAATACTCTTTTACCAATTGTTCCGTCACTTGCGGATTGGCCACATTCAAGTTGAATGTGACCTTCGCAATATGGGAAAACGTACTTGCTAAATGAGTAGCAAGTCTTGTATGAACACTGCAAGGAATTAACGCAGGTATTTTAAAGGCAAAATGCCATGTTTTGGACTCCCTCTCGATTGAGAGCTTATCAATTTCGGCACCTATGAAATAATTCACAAAGGCATCCTCAGTCAAGTCCATTTGCTGGAGCAAGAGTTGAAATCTCTCTCTACCGCTATTTGGATTTTGATCCATTCCCTCTCTCCCCTATCTACTATCACTTAAGATATTATTCACTATCATTTTCGTTTGATATCAGAGGCTATTATATCATATCACGATTGTTTCTCTAGTATCCAAATCCATGAAAAGGAAAGGCATCATCCAATTGAATGATGCCTAATTCCCCTATTATTAAATTAACCCAGAATTTCTTGAAGCTTTTGAGATAGTTCAGCTCTTTCAATTTCAAGAACCTCACCTGTTTTACGGATCTTCACTTCGACGATTCCCTCAGATGCCTTTTTACCTACCGTTACCCTGACAGGAAGACCGATCAGGTCAGAGTCGGCAAATTTTACGCCTGCACGTTCTTGACGATCATCCATCAGAACATCCATGCCTTGTGCCTTTAGCTCATTATACAACTCTTCACCAAGGGCAGCCTGGGCTTCATCCTTCATATTGATTGGAATCAAATGAACTTCGTATGGTGCTAAGTTTGCAGGCCACACCAACCCTTTTTCGTCGTTGAATTGTTCAGCCACAGCAGCAAGTGTGCGGGAAACACCAATTCCATAGCAGCCCATGATCATAGGCTGTGACCGTCCATTCTCATCAAGGAATGTCGCATTCATCGCTTCGGAATATTTAGTTCCAAGCTTGAACACGTGACCTACCTCAATCCCTTTGGCAAATTTAATATTTCCGTTTCCATCAGGTGATGGGTCGCCCTCCCGAATGAAACGAAGATCTATATAATTGGCCACTTTAAAATCGCGATCTGGATTTACGTTCACATAATGATGATCTTCATCATTTGCACCACAGATTCCATTAACCATCGCTTCGACGGCAACATCGGCAATCACTTCCACCTCAGAAGTGACATTGATTGGTCCAAGGGATCCAATCGAACATCCCAAAATTTCTTTCGTTTCGTTTGGATCAACCAATTCAACGATTGAAGCATTATAGAAATTCTTCAACTTTATATCATTGACTTCATGATCGCCTCGTACCAATACAAGCACATACTTCTCATCCACTTTAAACAATAACGATTTAATCAGTTTTTCTGCATCCGTATTTAAGAATGAAGCAACTTCTTCAATCGATTTTTGACCAGGTGTATGAATTTTCTCAAATGCAATTTGTGCTTCTGTACTTTTTTCATATTTAACACTTACCGGCGCCATTTCAATATTAGCTGCATAATCGGAAGTATCCGAATAGGCGATCGTATCTTCCCCTATTTCAGATAGGACCATGAATTCATGTGTATCCTTTCCGCCCATAGCCCCTGAATCGGCAATGACGGCACGGAAGTCCAAGCCACAACGGCTAAAAATGTTTGAATACGCCGCATAGATTCTTTTATAAACAGCATCAAGGCTTTCTTGATTAGCATGGAAAGAATAAGCATCTTTCATGATGAATTCACGTCCACGCAACAATCCAAAACGTGGTCTTTTTTCATCACGGAATTTGGTTTGGATTTGATATACCGTTAAAGGTAGACGCTTGTAGGATTTCACTTCATCACGAACTAAGCTCGTTATCACTTCTTCATGTGTGGCACCAAGTGCGAATTCACGGTTGTTGCGATCCTTAAGACGCATCAACTCTGGGCCATAGGTATACCAGCGCCCTGATTCCTGCCAGAATTCGGCTTGTTGTAAAGCCGGCATCAATAGTTCAACTGCTCCTGCATTTTCCATCTCTTCCCTAACGATCGCTTCTACCTTTTGAAGCACCTTTTTTCCAAGCGGCATAAAACTATAAACTCCGCTGGAATTTTGCCTCATAAATCCTGCACGCAATAAAAGCTGATGACTTTTGATTTCAGCATCTGCAGGCACTTCTCTCAATGTAGGGATTAACGTCATACTTTGTTTCATATCTGCACCTCTTCAATAATTCCTTTAAATTAAACTGTGACTACGGTAAAAATCGTACGGCAGAAAGGATATGATCATATCAATACATAAAAGTCTTTCTTCGTAATTCAGAAAAGCTGTTATTATACTCATTATCGATTATACTTACGATTTCCCTAGAAAACAAACTATTTCCCTGAAACAGTTAAAAAACTAGTAAATACTAGTCATTCTTAAAATAAAACAGCCAACAGATAAATCTGCTGGCCTGTTTTATCTTATCCAAGAAAGTCTTACAAAAAGAATCGCTGGATATCATTCCATGTAACGACGATCATCAGTAGCATCAGTAAAGCAAAACCGATGAAGTGAACCATTCCTTCTTTTTGGCGGTCGATTGGTTTTCCTCTTAAGAATTCGACAACAAAGAATAACAGTCTTCCTCCATCCAATGCCGGTAGCGGCAGTAAGTTCATGATTCCCAAGTTAATGCTGAGCAGCCCTGCCCATTTCATCAATGTGAATATACCTTGTTTCGCTACTTCTTCAGTGGATTTATATATTCCTACAGGACCAGATAGACTATCTATCGTAAATCCGCCCGTTACGAGATCTCCAAGGATGATGAAGATTTGTTTTGTCCAGAAATATGTTTCTGTAAAACCGTATTGTATAGCTTTAATCGGTGCTTTTTCAACAGGAGGGTAAACACCGATAATTCCAATTTTCTTACCTTCCCTTTCCACTTCTTGTGGAACAACCGGCACTTCTAATGTTTTCCCATCCCTATCAACGACAAACTCGATCTCTTGCCCAGGGTGCTTTTGGATACTTTCCTGAACATCCCCCCAAGATGAGACTTCCGTCCCTTCAATGGATTGAATGACATCCCCCGATTTTAACCCGGCGTTTACTGCCGAACCATCTGCAGTCAGTTCACCTAGTTTCGCTTCATCCACCACGACTCCTTGAAACAAGCCGATTAAAACAAAAATGACAAAAGCCAAAACAAAGTTCATTGCAGGTCCTGCTACAATCGTAAGGAAGCGATGCCCAAGCGATTTAGAGGCAAATTGCCGGTCAAATGGAGCAATCTGATTCTCCACACCATTTTCAACGATTACCGCTTCTTTATGAATGGCAAACGTCTTTAATGTATCTTCCTCACCCTCTTCATAACCGGTTAGGATAAGTTTATGATCAAGATCGATCACTTCAACTTCAACAAGACGAATATCAGGATATTTATCTTTATTGTTCAAAATGATTTTTGTAACATTCTCATCATGATCAAACATTAATCCCACACGATACCCGGGCTTCAGTTCGATATTTTCTGCGTCTTCACCAGCCATACGCACGTAACCGCCCAGAGGAAGCAAACGAATCGTATAAACGGTTTCCTTCTTTTTATACGTGAATACTTTTGGTCCGAAACCGATTGCGAACTCCCGGCATAAAATCCCGGCACGCTTTGCAAACACTAAGTGTCCAAGCTCATGGAAAAATACAAGAGCGCCAAAAATGATGATGAACGCTATAATCGTTTCTAAAGTCTGCATGTTCCGGTCACCTATCTTTCACTAAAGTTTCTATATACTGCCTTGTCATAATATCCACTTCAGAAATCGTTTCTAAATCTGGGAGAGCTATGACGGAATGCTGATTCAGCGCTTTTTCAATCAACGTCTCAATATCAAGGAAAGATACCTTTCCAGATAAGAATGCAGCAACTGCCGCTTCGTTGGCGGCATTTAACACGGTTGTCATCGTTCCGCCAATTTTACCCGCTTCATAGGCAAATTGCAAACAAGGATATCTGGAGAAATCCATTTCGTTAAAATGCAGCTTTCCTGCTTCAGCCAAGTTCAGACGTTTGCGCCCTGCAAGCGGCATCCGGTCTGGATAAGTAAGTGCATATTGGATCGGAACTCGCATATCTGGTGTCCCCAGTTGCGCAATGACGCTGGAGTCTTGAAATTCAACCATGGAATGGATGATACTCTCCTTATGTAGCAATACATCAATTTTATCGTATGGAAGATCGAATAGCCAGTGGGCCTCAATCACTTCCAACCCCTTATTCATCATTGAAGCTGAATCAATCGTAATTTTAGCTCCCATTGACCAGTTCGGATGGTTCAGCGCCTCGTCCACCGTTACACCCTTCAACTCTTCCCTGTTTCGATCCCGGAAGCTTCCGCCTGAAGCGGTAATGATGAGCCGTTCTATATTTTTTTCCTTTTCACCCTGCAGTGCTTGGAAAATAGCGGAATGTTCACTATCAACCGGGAGTAATCTAACTCCCGCCTTTTTAGCTTCACTTATGACCAAATGACCTGCTGTTACCAAAGTCTCCTTGTTGGCGATGGCAATATCCTTTTTAGCCTTGATTGCAGAAAGCGTCGGATAAAGTCCCACGCTTCCAATGACAGCATTGACCAATATCGTCGCTTGATCATACACAGCCACTGCAGTCAATCCCTCATCGCCATACATGAACTCGATATCCTTGCGACTGAAGAATTCACTTTTCAAAACATGATAATCTTCTTCCGTCTGGACTGAAACCAGTTTCGGTTCAAACTCTTTTATAAAAGTCCTTACCAATTCTATATTCTTTCCAGCTGAAAGCGCCACTATCTTGAATTGATCAGGATGGGACCTTACCACATCCGCTGTTTGTTGACCAATCGAACCTGTTGCACCCAATAGGCTGATATTTTTCAAATTGCTCATCTCCTAATTCATATAACGCTTGCCTATATTTATATTATAAAACATGCAATAAATGCAAAATCGGTAAAATGAATATCACGCTATCAAGCCTGTCCAAAATCCCGCCGTGCCCCGGGAGAAGCTTCCCTGAATCCTTTACCCCATAATGGCGTTTGTATGCCGATTGGACGAGATCACCCAATTGGCCGAAAACTCCAATGATTAATGAAATCACTAACAATTGTAATAATGTGTAGTCAAGGCTGGAGAAGGCATAAAATAAAGCACCGACGATCATTGCAGAAAATAACCCGCCGATAAATCCTTCCACCGTCTTGTTTGGACTTATTTCTGGCCATAGCTTTCTTTTACCAAGTGATTTACCTATGAAGTAGGCTCCAGAATCGGTTGCCCAGATCGTAAATAGGGTAAGCAAGATATAGATCAAACCCAATCCTGCGGAGTCACGTGTTTCGAATAGATAGTAAAAACCAATTCCCAAGTATAGGATTGAAATCACTAAAAAGCCTGCGTCATCAAAAGTAAAACGGTTTTTTGAAACAACTGTATAAAGCAGCAGCAGCAAAACCCCGATTAAGAAAACTTGTACTTTATCGTAATTTATTTCCGCTAAAAAAGCAGTATATTCATGAGGCAATAAAAGTACCCACAATAAAATGTGTGAAAGAATCGCTTCAAAAGAGAGTACACGCAAATTTTTCATTTTCATCAGTTCATACAAACCAATGGATCCTAACAGATAAACCGTCAGTAAAAAGGGAATGCCCCCTAAAATAACTAGTGGAATGAAGATAGCGGCAACTACGACCGCCGTAATAATTCGTTGTTTCATTATTCCATTTTCCTCGCCTTCTGCATTAAACGCCACCGAATCTTCGTGAACGCTTTTGATACTCCTCAACTGCCTGCAATAAATGCTCTTCACTAAAATCCGGCCATAGCACCTCAGTAAACCACAGTTCAGTATAAGCCGACTGCCAAAGCATGAAATTACTTAAACGGATTTCACCACTTGTACGAATCAGTAAATCCGGATCTGACAAATGTTTGGTCATTAAGTAACTGGATATCATTTCCTCAGATACATTTTCCTTTATTATACCATTCTTAGCATCTTGAATGATGTTATTCACTGCAGATACAATCTCTCCACGGCTCCCATAGTTCAGGGCGAAATTCAGAATCATCCCATCATTATCCTTCGTATCTTCCATTGCTCGTTTAACGGCATTTTGAGTATGTGATGGAATGAGCGACAAGTCTCCAATCGTCTCCACTCTTACATTTTCAGAAATGAGTTCAGGCAAAAATGTCCCAAGAAATTCCTGGGGAAGCTTCATTAAAAAGTCTACTTCACTTTTTGGACGCTTCCAGTTTTCAGTGGAAAACGCATAGACGGTCAAGGTCTTGACCCCTAAATTATTGGCTACCTTCGTAATTTTACGAACGGTTTTCATTCCTTCATGATGACCCGCCACACGTGGCATTGCACGCTTTTTGGCCCAACGGCCGTTTCCATCCATAATGATGGCGATATGTTGAGGAACATCAAACTTCTTAATATGCTGAATCCTATTTGTTACATCGGAAGAAGCATCTTTTTTAACGAAACGCTTCCATAGTGAATACATATGTTAGTCCCCCATCAGGTTGTACTTATCTCTCTACAAAGGCAAAATTTTCGTGCACTATGTATATCAAGCTTTCTGCCGCTTAAAAAGAATCTATATTATAATATCAAAAAAAAACTGGTTCTCATATTATTATTATGAAAATTATTTCTTCATTAGAAGCGAGAAAGGCAGAAATCATTACTTCTTTTTTTCTAAAACCGGTTAAGATTCCCATATAAAAAGCAAAAAAAGGACCACCTCCAACGTTTGCATGCAACATACTAACTCAAGGAGTAATCATTATCGGAGAAACCTTATTATAACAGTTTTCTCTTTTAAGCACACCTATATGTTAGAACCACGACATGACCCAGTATGGATTCGGCCCTCTTAATTTAATCATTTCTTTAAGTGGATATTATACTTCCAAAATTTCTTTTTCTTTATCTTTGGTAATCTCATCGATTTTCGTGATATTGCCATCAGTCATCTTTTGAATGTCATCGGCATAGCCACGTAAATCATCTTCCGTGATTTCACCATTTTTTTCAAGCTTTTTCAAATCATCATTAGCATCGCGACGCACGTTACGGACAGCTATTTTCGCTTCTTCCGCTTCTTTCTTGACAACTTTCACAAGCTCTTTTCTACGTTCTTCAGTTAACGCTGGAATAGCTATCCTGATGATTGAACCATCATTAGAAGGATTTAAGCCTAAGTCTGATTTCAAGATCGCTTTTTCAATCTCACCTAATACCGTTTTATCATAAGGTTGAATGACTAAAAGTCTAGCTTCAGGGACAGAAATACCAGCCACCTGATTTACAGGTGTTGGTGAACCATAATAATCGATCGAGATTCTATCAAGCAATGAGGCATTTGCCCTTCCGGCACGGATGCTGGCTAATTCACGTGTGTAAGCTCCAATGGCTTTTTCCATTTTCGTTTTCGCATTCGAAATAACTTGTTTCGGCATCTTTTATTTCCCCCTTACAATTGTTCCAAGCGTTTCGCCTAGAACGGCTCGTTTAATATTACCTTTTTCCATAATCGAGAAGACAATCAATGGAATATCATTGTCCATGCACAGTGAGGACGCAGTCGAATCCATTACTTCCAATCCTTCTTTAATTACATCAAGATATGAAAGTTCATCATACTTCACTGCATTTTTGTCTTTTACCGGATCTGCATTGTAAACGCCATCCACATTATTCTTCGCCATCAAGATGACATCAGCTTCAATTTCAGCAGCACGCAGGGCGGCAGTGGTATCCGTTGAGAAGTATGGATTACCGGTACCTGCTGCAAAAATCACCACTCTCTTTTTCTCTAGATGCCTGATTGCACGGCGTCTAATGTATGGTTCTGCGACTTGTCTCATCTCAATGGAAGTTTGCACGCGCGTTTCAATTCCAAGCTGATCTAGGCTGTCTTGTAATGCCAATGAGTTCATGACTGTAGCTAGCATACCCATATAATCGGCATTAGCACGATCCATGCCCATTTCACTGCCTATTTTCCCGCGCCAAATGTTTCCGCCGCCGACAACAACAGCCACTTCCACATCAAGCTCAGCCACTTCCTTGACTTGTTCAGCAATAGATTTAATTACTGCAGGGTTAATTCCAAATCCTTCTTCACCGGCTAATGCTTCGCCACTTAGTTTTAAAACGACACGTTTATATTTAGCGTTACTCATGAGAACCTCCAACTATGTAATCTTTTCATTCGTTCATCATGCTTTCTTGCAATACTACCAAAAATTCATGACATTTCAAAAAATAGGGAACACCAGAGTGTTCCCTATTATTAATTATCTGACAATTAGTCTTTTTTAACTTGGTTCATTACTTCTTCAGCAAAGTTTTCTTGACGTTTTTCAAGACCTTCCCCTACTTCATAACGAACGAATGATAGGATTTTTCCGCCTTTTGATTCAACGAATTGTCCCACTTTTTGATCAGGGTTTTTAACGAAAGCTTGTTCGTTAACACAGATTTCTTCGTAGAATTTATTGATACGTCCTTCAACCATTTTCGCAACGATTTTTTCAGGTTTGCCTTCATTAAGCGCTTGTTGAGTAAGAACTTCGCGTTCCCGTTCTAATTCGCTAGCATCAACTTGGTCGCGAGAGATATATTTAGGGTTAATCGCAGCGATATGCATTGAAACACCTTTAGCTGCTTCTTCGTCAGTTGTACCTTCAAGAACTGATAGTACGCTGATACGTCCACCCATGTGAAGGTATGCACCGAATGCGTCATTATCTGTTTTTGTAACAACTTCAAAACGGCGAAGAGTTAATTTTTCCCCGATTTTAGCAACTGCAGCATTGATATGATCTGCAACTTTTGCTCCATTTTCCATTGTTTGTTCAAGAGCAACCTCAACGCTTTCAGGTTTGTTAGCAATAAGGAATGCTGCTAATTCTTTAACAAGAGTTTGGAAGCCTTCGTTTTTAGCAACGAAATCAGTTTCTGAGTTCACTTCAAGAATAACCGCTTGGTTTCCTTCTACAACGATAGAAGTTAAACCTTCAGCAGCAATACGGTCACCTTTATTAGCTGCTTTTGCAATTCCTTTTTCACGTAGGAAATCGATTGCTTTTTCCATATCGCCTTCTGTTTGTACAAGTGCCTTTTTACAGTCCATCATACCGGCACCAGTTTTTTCACGCAATTCTTTAACTAATTGTGCAGTGATTGCCATAATATATATCCTCCTCAAATTAAATGCAGTTTATTCAATCTTTACCCATTTTTGCCAGAAAATACTTGTTATCATCAAAGAAAATAACGATTTTCGGCAGAATTCCAGAAGAATCACCCACTTAGTCAGTCAAATTGACTGAACTGAATGATTATCCTTTCCTGAAAATCAACCATGCTTTTTTCATTCGCACGGTGATTTATGTATGCTTATTTAGTGCAAAAAAAAGGGATAAAAGGCATTATCCTCTTATCACCTTTTTTCTCACTGAATAAGCAACCTTTTTACTTATTAAGCAGTTGTTGTTTCAGTAGCTGTTTCTTCGCCTTGTTTAGCTTCTAAGATAGCATCTGCCATTTTACCTGTTAATAATTTAACAGCACGGATTGCATCGTCATTCGCAGGAATAACTACATCGATTTCATCCGGATCACAGTTTGTATCAACGATACCAACAAGTGGAATGTGTAATTTGTGAGCTTCCGCAACAGCAATACGCTCTTTGCGAGGGTCGATAACGAAGATCGCATCTGGAAGAGTCTTCATATCTTTAATACCGCCTAAGAATTTCTCTAAGCGATCCCATTCTTTTTTAAGTTGGATAACTTCTTTTTTAGGAAGTACTTCGAAAGTTCCGTTTGCTTCCATTTTTTCGATATCTTTAAGACGAGCAATACGTTTTTGGATTGTTTCAAAGTTTGTTAAAGTTCCACCTAACCAACGTTGGTTTACATAGTACATACCAGAACGGATAGCTTCTTCTTTAACAGACTCTTGAGCTTGTTTTTTAGTACCAACGAAAAGAACAGTTCCACCGTTAGCAGCTAGTTCTTTCACGAAGTTATAAGCTTCTTCAACCTTTTTAACTGTTTTTTGAAGGTCGATGATGTAGATGCCGTTACGCTCAGTGAAGATATATTTCTTCATTTTCGGGTTCCAGCGACGTGTTTGGTGTCCGAAATGCACACCAGCTTCAAGCAATTGTTTCATAGAAATGACTGACATTTTAGTTCCTCCTAAATGGTTTTGTTTTTCCTCCGCACCGATCATTTTCATACAGAAACTGTCGAAACAGCACCATCTGCAAGAATCACGGGGCGTGTGTATTAACACCATTTCATAATATATCATAACGACTCTGCACAATCAAGAAATATTTATCTATTCATACGAAACTTTAGTAATAGTTCAATTTCCGTTTGGCCGCGATTTAACTTTTTGGCGATTTCTTCTATTGAATGGCCTTGATCAGATAACATTTTCACTTGTTCATCTAGTGATCGTTCATTTAACGAAGCCTGTAACATTTCCGCAAATTCTTTACTGGTCGAATTACCCTCGATTGAGGCGGAAGTGACTGCTGCTGAAAGCTCCAATTTGTCCTCATCTATTACTGGTAAAGTATTATACTCTTGTTCTTCAGGCACTTTTTTATAAGCTTTGATAGCCTGCTTTTTAAAAGTGACACGCCTTTCCTCATGATGCCCTTGCATCATGTTTTGTTCTTGCTTGACTTTTTTCTCTCCCATGGATTCATATAATGACCCATGTTCTTGTTCATTTGTATCAATCCCGGATTTCATCGCTACCGAATTGGTGAATGCCCGTACCAATGTCTCGTTATCTTCTTTCATCTCCATCAAATAACCAGACAAAATTTGTTCCATTTCTCCTATGATTGCTTTTTGGTCTTTTTCCAACTTACTTAAACGGTTTTGACGAAGATATAAAACGACGATGGCAAAAATGCTGAATATATTCAAAACGAACAACAGAAACATAAAAAATACTAACATGTTGCCTCCTATTAACCGGAATAGTCAATCCTATTTCCTTTATACGAATGGGGATCTTTTTTCACTGCTGTTTTTTTCTGTTTATTTTTTTTTCGAGTCTGCCCCTTGTTTGCATTACCTTCCTTTTCATAATAATGAGCAGGAAGCTTTTGCTCTTCACCTACTAGGGTCTTTTGTTTTCATTCTATATCCTTTTTGACTTGATGGGCAGCATGATCCTGTTGGACCAAATTCTTTTGTTGATTTTGCTCTTGAATTTTTCCTGCATCCGGGGTTAGGAGAGCAACTTGCATCTCAATCGCTTTTAAACTCATGGCCACCCACCTTCTGAAAAATCACTAATCCCGATGAACCCGAACGGAAAGTGGTCTACATTATAATCCTAAAAAATATGACTTGAATACCTTGCAAACCTGGACCTGCTCCATTAGACTACGTGCGGTTTTAGAAAATTCTGGATTTTGAAATGTTCAAGAAGGGGAATGACCTAAGAATAATTGAAACAAGGCCATAATGATTCTTCGACCTCGAAAATCCCACTCGTGACCTGTATGTATTCGTTGCATCCATGTTCCCCTAAGTATATTTAATTCTTTTGATCTTGCATCGCGTTTCTTAATTTATATATGGCTTTTGAGTGAATCTGGGAAATCCGAGATGTAGAAAGGCTCATTACTTGTCCAATTTCGGTTAATGTTAGTTCCTCTTTATAAAAAAGTTGTAAAACCAACTGTTCTTTTTCATTAAGCGTTTCTATGACTTCGGCTAATTCCACATACAGTTCTTCCCTTAACACATGTTCCTCAGGTAAATCCGTTTTTTCATCTTTAATATGAAATTTTGTGCTTTCTTTTTCGTCTTGATCTTGAGGGTTTTCATCCATGGATAATACGTTCGCAAAAAAATTCTCATTTATTGCATCATATACATCATCTTCCGGTATATTCAATTCAGCTGCAATTTCATTTGGAGAAAGGTTCCTCATATATTTCTGCTCTAGCTTTTCAATAGCAGACTCTATTTTCTTGGCTTTATCTCTTGCACTCCGTGGAAGCCAATCCTCTTTTCTTAATCCATCTAAAATGGCACCACGAATTCTAAATGAAGCATATGTGTCAAACTTCAGGTCTCGATTCGTATCAAAACGCTCAAGCGCATCGAATAACCCCATCATCCCTAAACTCCTGATATCATCACGGCTTACATTTTTAGGAAGACTTACTGAAATACGTTGAACATGATACGATACAAGCGGGATGTATTTCTTGACCAAAATGTCCCCGGCCTGCGGATCTCTGCAATCAACCCAATTTTTCCAACATAACTGTTCTTCTTCGATGGTCAGATGAGACATTGGACATCCTCCTAACATTGTATACGTTTTATGAACAAAACGGCCCATAAAGGCCCAAGGTGCAACAATATTTTGATTCTTGTGACCCTGTCATAATTTTAACTGCGCTTTTTTAATGCTATTTCCGTTTCTATATGCTTTTTGTCCCTTTATTTACGGTCCGTATATTCAGTAAACAATCGTTCAAATTGAATTCGATCGTTCTCCCGCTATTCCCCCCAACATCTTCAGCAACGACTTGAATGCGCAAGTCAAATAACTCTTTTTTGACTGCATCCACATTCCGGGGACCTATTCTCATTAAGTCCCCTCCCGAGGCAAATTGAAACATTTGCGCCCCGCCAGCCAACTTCGCTTTTAAGAATGGCATTCTTGCGCCTTCTTTTACTAAGAGATGCACTAAATCCTTAACCGCCGTATCCGCAAATTTAGCAACGTTGATCTGACCCGATTTAGCGAGTGAAGAGTCAGGCAACATGACGTGAGCCAAACCGGCGATCGCTTTTTTTTCGTCATAAATCACAAGACCAACACAAGACCCCAGCCCGGAAGTACGGATTGAATGGGGAGGTTTTATAATATTCATATCCGCTATTCCGACCTTAACAACCTTGACCTGTAACAAATCAGTCATTTGGTGTCACTCCTAAAGCGGCAAAAATGATATCGAAAAATTCAGGATCAGGCAATAAAAAGAAATGACCATCAAAGGATTCTGCAAGTAGCTGATCTTTTTCAAGGACAGTATCAATGACAATGGCTGCGTCACTTACTTGGGATAATTCCAATAATCCATAGCTGATGGCTGCCCCTGCCATATCGATGCTCAATGACGGAACAGATGGATATAAATTCAATCTAGTGAAATCAGCTAGTGAAGATAGATAGGATCCAGATAATATATTCCCTAATTCCTGAAGACTAGAGAATGCCAATTCAGTATAAGGTGTAGAATCTATCGAAAAGGTTTCATCACCAGTCATCTGTCGAATCAAGTATTGGGCTACTGGAAGCGTAAGGATAAAAAACATACTTCCGGATGCATCACCTTCTATTCTAAGAAAAACGCTGGCAACGACGTGATCGGGCCCGCCGGCCATTTCCATCATTTCATCGAATGAAACGATTCGAACATTAGGAACATTCATATCTATTTTCCTATTAAGGATGGCAGAAAGAGCAGTTGCTGCATTTCCGGCTCCTATATTGCCCATTTCCTTCAAAATATCGAGTTGAAGAGGATTGATTTTTTCAATGAACGACATATGACTATCCTTCTTTTAACATATTTTCATTCACTTCTAGACTTAAAGCCTTTTCCAAATTAATTAAGACGAGCAGACGCTTTTCAATTTTAGCCACTCCGCTAATGTATTCTGAAGCAAAATGACCCACAACTTCAGGCTGCGGCTCAATACTGTCCACTGGAATATCCAAAACATCATTGGCTGAATCCACTATTAACCCTACTTCCATATCATCCAGAATGACTATGATAATCCTTGTAGAATCATCGTATTCCACCTCTTCGAATCCAAAACGGACCCGTAAATCAATAATTGGGGTAATGACTCCCCTTAAATTGATGACTCCCTTAACAAACTGAACAGCCTTTGGGACTCTGGTTATATGCAGAAGCTTTTCGATTCCGCTCACTTTATCTACTGGAATGGCATATTCTTTATCTTTAATTTGAAATACGATTACTTTCATATCCTCCGACATCTGTTCCCTCCTCTTTGTAAAAAAAGCTTAATGTTAACCTGAAAGTGACACGGTTCTGCTTATTTCCCTATCAATCAATGAATCAATGTGTTGCAATCTATGATTAAGGCTACTTGACCATCACCAAGAATCGTTGCCCCCGATATTGCAAATGCGCCTGATAAATAATTACCCAGTGATTTCAAAACGATTTCCAGCTGCCCGATAAATGAATCAACGACTAATCCTGCTAATTTATCTCCCTTTCTTACAATGACAATGGAGAGGAATTCTTCTTCTTCCTGACTGACAGGCACTTCAAAAATATTTTTCAAGAACAGAAGTGGCAGTACTTTCCCCCTGAAGTCAATAACTTGCTGATTATGGGCATTCATGATATCTTCTCTTTTTATGATCGCAGTCTCTATTATAGAAGAAAGCGGTATGGCATATTTTTCGTTTTGAATCGCAACCAGCATGACTGAAATAATGGATAATGTAAGTGGAAGCTGAATAAGGAATATGGAGCCTTCGTTCTCCTTGGAATCAATCGTGACAGAACCGCCCAGAGACTCGATTGTATTTTTAACTACATCCAGACCTACACCGCGCCCTGACACATCTGAAATGGTTTCTGCTGTTGAGAAACCAGATGCGAATATCAATTCATAGATTTGCTTATCCGTTAGAGTGGAAGCCATTTCCTTAGTTAAAATCCCATTGGAAAGCGCCTTATTCAAGACTCGCTCTTTATTGATGCCTGCCCCATCATCATCTATTTCAATGAAAACATGATTCCCGCTGTGATACGCTTTTAATAGGATTTTACCTTCTTCTTTCTTCCCTTTCGCCAGACGTTCTTCAGGTGTTTCAATTCCATGATCCATAGCGTTTCTTAATAAATGGACGAGAGGATCACCAATTTCATCAATGACTGTACGATCAAGTTCCGTTTCAGATCCGATGATTTCCAAATCAACTTTCTTGTTTAAGTCCCTTGCTAATTGACGAACCATTTTTGGAAAACGATTGAATACCGTTTCCACAGGCACCATCCGCATATTCAATACGATTGTTTGTAAATCACTTGTTATACGGGACATTCTTTCCACTGTTTCCTGCAGTTCTTGATTATCCAAATCACTGGAAATTTGATTAAGTCTGCCTCTATCGATTACAAGTTCCTCGAATAAATTCATTAATATATCCAGCCGTTCAATGTTTACCCGGATGGTCTTGCTTGACGCTGGCTTGACGGATGCCTGTTTTTTCTTCTCCTTATTATCGATTGGAATCTCGGCATTATTTCTCTCTTGTTCCTGATTATTTACTGCAGCAATTTTATCCTCTTTGGTATTGTCGGCATGTCGCAAGCCTTCAAAATCAAGGGCATTTAGAACAACTCGATCCACTTCAGAAACCTTTATGATTTTTTCTTGTAACTCTTCAGCCGATTCTCTTGTTACCATCGTGACTGTGAATTGTTGATCGAACAGCTCTTCTTCCAAAAGTTCAACGGGTGGATACGACTTAATTACTTCACCTGATTTTTCAAGCACTTCAAATACCATAAACACGCGGGCAGCTTTTAAAAGACAGTCTTCACGCAAACCTATCGAAATTTCAAAGCTGTTGAACCCTTGCTCTTTGGACTGCTGGAGCACTGTCCATTCAAATTCATCGTACTCCCCCGCAGTCATTTCTTCCTTTCCAAGAACGGCAGAAGCTGCTGCAACCTCTGCAATGGAGGATGATGAAACTTGGAACACCCCTTTTTCAATCAATTCAAGTTGATTGACAACATTCACTACATCCCTTTTCCCATCTCCACCTTCAGCAATGGACATGACCATCGCCTCTAAATCATCAACCGCTAAAAATATCACATCAAACAATTCAGGTGTAAGAATGATTTGACTGTTTCGGATTGCATCCAAAACATTCTCCATTTTATGAGTTAAATTGGCTAAATCCTCATACCCCATAGTTGCCGACATCCCTTTTAAGGTGTGAGCGGAACGAAAGATTTCATTTACAATCGAGAGGTCTTCCGGGTTCTTTTCAAGTACCAGCAACTGTTCGCTGCATGTTTGAAGATGCTCTTTACTTTCTTCTATAAATACCTCTAGATACTGATTCATATCCATACAATCTCCACCTCCACGTGTTAACAATAGACTATTATCGCTTTAGCTATCTTTTCTACATCCTCTATGTTATCTATTAAATTGGTACTGATTGCCGCTTTCGGCATACCAAAAACGATTGATGTCTCCTGTGATTCGGCTATCGCTTTTAAAGGACCCTTTTGTTTCAACCTCTTAAGCCCTATCGTCCCATCCATACCCATTCCGGTCATGATAACGGCGATTTTCGCAAGATCATTCATTTCACTTACTGATTCAAATAGAACATCCACCGACGGGCGATGTCCATTACGCAATTCGGTTTGATCCAAAAGGACTGCCCAACTCATTCCGACTTTCCTCACTTTCATGTGAAAGCCTCCAGGAGCGATGTAGGCGATTCCTTTTTGGATCAATTCCCCCTCTTCAGCTTCTTTCACTTGAATCTTACATAATGAATTCAGGCGTGTAGCCAAGGATTTTGTAAAACCGGGGGGCATGTGCTGGACAACAAGAATGGGCGCCTCAATATCTTCTGGCAGTTCTGTCAATACAGTCTGCAAAGCTTTTGGGCCACCTGTAGATGTACCAATGACTATAATTCTCTCATTCCCATTGGACCATGTTTTTTTATTTTTTTCGGTTTTTATCATTTCATTTGAATCTATTTTACTATATTTTTTCCAAAACGATGGGCTTCTTTCAATATTTAGCGCATTTTTTTGTAGTTTGTGAACATTTGCCCTGCTGGCTGCCATAACTTTCTCGCAGAGTTCTTTCTTAATTTTATGTAAATCCAGAGATATGGCACCTGATGGCTTAGCCACAAAGTCAAATGCTCCACTGTTCATGGCAGCACATGTATTTTCCGTTCCTATTTTCGTTGTACTTGATAGCATCACTACAGCGGTTGGACATTCATTCATGATCCGTTTTAATGCTTCCAAGCCGTCCAGAACCGGCATTTCCACATCCAAAGTCACGACATCTGGTTTTAAAGCCTTTATTTTATCTAAAGCTTCTAATCCATTTCTCGCAGTTCCGATGACTTCAACCTTGCTCTCCTCTGCTAAAAACTCTGAAATTAACTTTCTCATAAACGCAGAATCATCCACTATCAGCACTTTTACTTTATCCATGTAAGGAGACCTACTTTCCAAGAAAATATCTCTTCATATTTCGGAGGAAATCGCTTTTTTGCAAAGTCAATTCTCCCTCAAATGAATGGTTTTCATATCTCGATGCAATGTCCGCAATTGCTTTGGATACATTGGCTTTTGAATCGAAAAGGATAAAGGGAATTTGTTTTGTAACAGCTCTTGAAACAGTTCTATCATCTGGTAAGTATCCTAGTACAACGGTTTCCAGACCCAAAAATTTCACTAGTGCATTTTGGAGCCGCTTTATCGTTTCTTTGCCGTCCTTACTCGTGAAAACCCTATTGCAAACAAGGAAAAGTGGAATCTCTTTATTGACTGAATGAATATATTTCATTGCGGAGTATGCATCCATGATAGAAGTCGGTTCAGGCGTCGTAATAACGAACAATTCATCCACACATAACATGAATTTCATCGAATCCCGAGTTATACCAGCCCCCATATCAAATAAAATATAATCGTAGTTTGCCAACAATGAACTGAATTCTTCATTAAAGCGGGTATAGCTTTCTTCATCTAGTGAAAAGAGATTCGTCAGCCCTGTTCCACCAGTAATGATGGAAATATTCCCGGGTCCTTCCGTGATAATATCCTTCAAACTACAATCATTTTCAAAGAAATCAATAATACTGTAGGTGGAATGTTGCCCAATCAATATATCAATATTCCCCATGCCGATATCCATGTCGAATATCAGGACCCTTTTCCCCCTTTTGGATAGAGCTATGGAAAAGTTCAGGGAAAAGTTTGATTTTCCCACTCCACCTTTGCCACTTAAAACGGCAATTGTCCTAGCCATTGATTGATTTTGACGGGCTTCTAATCGTCTTCGTAAGTTCTCGGCTTGATCATTCAAATTTTTCAGCCCCAAAAGCCATTTTCAATAACTGTGATGAAGTAGCTATTTCAATATCGTCTGGCACATTCTGTCCATTTGTTATATAAGCGGCTCCTAATTTATGAGCGTGTATAAAATTAAATATTGCTCCGAAAGTGGACGTCTCGTCCGCTTTTGTAAAAATGACTTGTTTAATCGGTATGGCTGAAAACTGCCGATAAATATCGTCCATATCCTTTTGCTTAGAGGTTAATGACAACACTAAATAGGTTTCCATCTCATCTGTAAAATCGATGATTTCATTAAGGTCTTTTACATATTGCGGGTTACGGAAATTTCTCCCGGCCGTATCTATAAAGACGTAATCATAGTGGGAGAAGCGTTCAGCCGCCTTTTTGAAATCTTCCAAATTATATGCGACTTCAATTGGAACGTTTAAAATCTTTGCATATGTCTTAAGCTGATCTATTGCAGCAATTCTGTACGTATCCGTCGTAATGAACGCCACTTTTTTATCATGCTTCAACATGGTTTCCGCAGCTACTTTTGCAAGAGTCGTAGTCTTTCCCACTCCTGTTGGACCAACAATATTAATATATTTTTTTTGCAGCCCTGGTTTTCCATTTTCAACCTTATCCAGTATCCCGAACATGGCTTCTTCCAGCCAAATCTGAACTTCTTCATCAGTGGCTTTTTGTTTCAAAATAAACCATTTTTCAAGTAGTTCTTCCATGATTTGTGACCGCAGTGATATATCCACTTCCTGCCCCGTTAGGTAATCGTGGATTTTCTGCAGTTTTTCTGGATATTCCCTACCAGATGAATTGATTTGTATATTTTTGATCATTTCTTTCAAGCCTTCGATTTCTTGTAATAAATCAGTACTTGCCCTTTTGTTTTCATTAAAATCAGGTGCACTTTCCAATTCCGGTTTCAAAGGCAACCTCTTCGTTTTTTGTTTACTCACCGTTTGGATAGGTTGGGAAACTGGATCAATGGCTGCAATGACTTCAATATTCCTCTTTTTGAATAATCCTAGGAAGCCACTAGTATATACAGGCTTTGAACTTAGGATGACCGCATCACTGCCTAGTTCCACCCTTATTCGCTTCATCGCTTCGTTCATTGATGGTGCCAAATATTTCTTTACCTTCAATTGATATTCACCACCCCTACACTTTGTACTTCTACATTGGATTCGAGTTCATTGTATGAAAGAATCGGTACATTAGGAAAATAACGTTCCGTTAATTGCCTGGCATACATCCTTACTGCTGGAGAGCAGAGTAAGATCGGTGGGTGATCCATTAATGTCAGCTCTTCCAATTTCGCAGCAATTGCCTCCAATATGGATTGCGATACAGTTGGATCAAGTGATAAAAAGTTACCATGTTCAGTTTGCTGAACCCCATCCGCTATCGTTTTTTCCACTTTTCCCGATAATGTTATAACTTTAATTCTATTTTCATCTGTAATAAAAGAATTCGTTATTTGTCTGGCTAAATTTTGACGTACATATTCAGTAAGTAAATCTGTATCAGTGGATAACTTCCCATAATCCGCAAGTGTTTCGAAAATGATCGGCAAATTCCTTATAGAGACTTTTTCCTTCAATAACTTTGCCAATACCTTTTGTACATCGCCAATCGACAGGGGATTCGGGGTGACTTCCTCTACAAGTATCGGGGAAGTTTCATGGAGATGATCGATCAATTGTTTCGTTTCCTGCCTGCCTAATAATTCCTGTGCATTGGCCTTTATGACTTCCGTCAAGTGAGTCGATACAACACTTGGGGGGTCTACAACCGTATACCCCATTATCTCCGCATGTTCTTTCATATCTTCCGTGATCCATTTGGCTGGTAAACCGAAGGATGGTTCTATCGTATCGATCCCTTCTATTGAATCATCCTCCATCCCCGGGCTCATGGCCAAGAAATGATTAAGAAGCAATTCCCCTTTAGCCATGACACTACCTTTAATTTTCAGCCGATACTCATTAGGGTTCAACTGAATGTTATCACGTATTCTGACGACAGGAATGACAAGCCCCAATTCAATAGCAAGCTGTCTGCGAATCATGACGACTCGATCAAGCAGGTCTCCCCCTTGATTGGCATCTGCAAGTGGAATCAGTCCATATCCAAACTCAAATTCAATCGGATCAACACTTAAAAGGTTAACGACGCTTTCTGGACTTTTCATTTCATCTGTTTCCAGCACTTCTTCCATTTCTTGTATTTCACTCTCATCCTGCTTTGGTATCCTTGAAATTGTATACCCGCCAATGACTAATAAAGCAGCAATCGGCAATGTGAATAAGTCGGAAATGGGAGTGAATAACCCTAACAGAAAAATGGTCGCTGCTGTTAAGTAGAGCATTTTAGGAAATTGAAATAACTGTTCAACAATATCTGCTCCGAGGTTGCCATTCGAGGCTGCCCGGGTTACGACTATTCCTGTTGCTGTGGAAATCAATAAGGCAGGCACCTGACTGACGATACCATCACCAACTGATAACATCGAAAAATGTACGGCGGACTCTGCAAAAGTCATGTCCAATTGCATGACGCCAATGATCATACCAAAAATTAAGTTAATGATGACAATGATGATGCCAGCAATGGCGTCCCCTTTAACAAACTTACTTGCCCCATCCATGGATCCATAAAAGTCTGCTTCGTTGCTTATTTTTTCCCTTCTGACACGCGCCTCGTTTTCGGAAATCATCCCGGCATTTAAATCTGCATCAATGGCCATCTGTTTCCCAGGCATCGCATCTAGCGTAAACCTGGCAGCCACCTCCGAGACCCGTTCCGATCCTTTCGTTATGACAATGAAATTGATGATGACCAAAATGATGAATACAACCAATCCTACAAGTACGTTACCTCCGACTACAAACGATCCAAAGGTCTCTACAACTCCTCCAGCATCACCATAGGTCAAAATGGAACGAGTAGTCGAAACATTCAACCCTAGCCTGAACAATGTCAGTAAAAGGAGCAAGGAAGGAAAGATTGAAAATTCGAGAGGTTCTTTCATATTCATCGTAGTCAATAGAACCAGCAGCGCAAGAGAGATATTTAAGAGGAGTAAAATACTTAACAACCATGTTGGCAATGGAATGACCAACATGGCAACGATCAGGATGACGCTCGATATAACAACTAAATCTCTTGCTCGCATGTTTTTCTCTCCTAACTAACGGGTTACCTGTTACTTCTTTACAGCTTACCTTTGGTTCTATATACAAAGGCTAGTATTTCAGCGACCGCCTTAAAGAACTCTTCAGGTATCGCCTGGCCTAATTCCGCTTGATCATATAAAGACCTTGCCAAAGGCCGATTTTCTACCATGATCACATCGTTTTCTTTAGCAATAAATTTAATTTTCTGAGCAACAAAATCAACGCCTTTTGCTACTACAAACGGAGCCTCTGCTTTATCTTCATCATATTTTAAAGCAATTGCAAAATGCGTCGGATTAGTGATGACGACATCCGCATTGGGAATTTCCTGCATCATTCTTTGAGCCGCCATCTGCCTTTGCTTTTGCTTGATCTTGGATTTGATAAGCGGGTCCCCTTCGGAATTTTTATATTCATCCTTAATATCCTGTTTGGACATTCGGATGTTTTTTTCAAAGTCATATTTTTGATACAAATAGTCTAATAGCGCAATGAACAATAAAGCCACGGCAGCATAAAACCCAACTTTTATCGTAATATCCGCCAATGTTGACATCGCTTCTTCCACAGATATCTGTGATAAAATCATAATCTCGTCCATACGTTGCCAAAGTACATAAAAGGCAACAAAACCAACAAATGATATTTTAAGTATGGATTTCAATAGTTCAACAATGGCCCGCATGGAAAAAATACGTTTGAACCCTTTAATGGGATCCAATTTTTCAAGTTTGAACTGAATGGATTCTGTTGAAAACATAAACCCAATTTGCATGACATTAGCCAAGACCCCAGCCACTATTGCTGCTGCAAAAACGGGCACAAGGACCAGCCCCATCTCCTTCAAAACCTCAACCATGATAATTTGTACATTTTCCTCGCTGAATCCAGCCAAAGTAAAATGTTGCAGATATTCTTTCATGAGTCCGAGCAAATGCTTGTACATATAGGGCCCCATGATTAATAGCACTGAAAATACAGCAATTAAATTCACAGACGTATTTACATCCTGACTCTTTGCCACCTGCCCTTTTTTCTTAGAATCCTGACGTTTCTTTGGAGTCGCCTTTTCGGTCTTCTCACCAGCGAAAAACTGTAAATCCAACTGAAATCTCTCCATATCAAACGCCTCCAATCAACTGCATTAGATGACGCATCGTCAAAAGCAAGAAATTGAAAAGTTGGGTGACAACCGTCATCATCATCCCCATAACCAGTATTATGATCGCTAAGCCAGCTATGATTTTCACTGGAATCCCGACAACGAACACATTTAATTGAGGAACTGTCCTTGCCAGGATTCCCAATGTGACATCCACTAAAAAAATGCTCCCTACCACTGGCATGGACATTTGAAAAGCAATCATGAAGGCTTTGCTGAACGCTTTGGCCAAGTATTCTATCAATGTATGATCTCCGAATGGTACGAATAATTGGTCAATCGGGATGAACTGATAACTGTAAAAGATTCCATCCAAAAGCAAATGATGGCCGTTTGTGCTTAATAAGAATAATAGAGCGATTGTATAAAGGTATTGTCCCAACAACGGGCTTTGAGCCCCAGTTTGAGGATCGATGACATTAGCAATTGAAAAACCCAACTGAAAATCAATCAATCCACCTGCGATTTGAACGGCCGATAAAATCATATAGGCGGCGAATCCTATGAAAAGCCCAACAAGCGCTTCCTTAATGATTAATAAATAAAATGTGACATCCAAGTCCAGAACAGGGGCTTCAATGGTATAGTACATGATCCAGGCAAGAAAGATTCCAAGCCCTACACGATGTTGAATCGGTATTGAACGATACGAAAAAATCGGCATGGCCACAAAAAACGTAGTGACCCTGACTACAATTAATAAAAAGGCGGGAAAGTGCGGAAAAATTTCCTCCATGTCCTACCCTACAAATCGATTCAGGTTACCGAATATTTCATTGGCGTATGATAACAGATGGCTCAGCATCCATGGAGCCAGTAAAATGAGCCCCAATAAGACTGCCACGATTTTTGGAACGAATGCCAAGGTTTGTTCCTGAATTTGGGTAGTCGCCTGAAAGATACTTACTAATAGACCTACAATAAGAGCGATTACCATCAGTGGGCCAGCGATAATCAATACCATATAAATTCCTTTTTCTGCTACATCAATAACAAACTCTGCACTCATTTTTTCTCACCTGCTTAAAAACTCTGTAATAAAGACTTCACTACTAAATACCATCCGTCAACTAGAATGAACAAGAGGATTTTAAATGGGAGGGAAATCATGACTGGCGGTAACATCATCATCCCCATCGACATCAGGACACTTGCAACTACCATATCAATCACCAGAAATGGTATGAAAATCATAAAACCTATTTGAAAGGCTGTTTTGATTTCACTGATTGCAAAAGCTGGTACAAATGCAGTCAAGGGAATGTCCTGTACCGTTTCCGGCTTATCCACCTTGGCATATTCCAAAAATAATGCCAGATCCTTTTGCCTTGTATGTGCACTCATGAATTCCTTAAAAGGTATGGAGGCCTGCACATATGCTTCTTCTAAATCTATTTCTTCATTAAATAACGGAGTTAATGCTTTCTCATTCACTTCCTGAAAAGTAGGTGCCATTATGAAAAAGGTCATGAAAAGAGCTAGTCCGACCAATACCTGATTCGGAGGCATCTGCTGTGTAGCTAGCGATGTTCTCACAAAACTCAGGACAATGATGATTCTTGTAAAACACGTCATCAGGATCAATATGCTTGGAGCCAGCGATAATACGGTCATTAGAAGAACAAGCTTGACGGAAGTAGAGACATTAGTGGGATCACTGTTATTGAAAAACTCCATGAACTCATTCATTCATTGTCTCTTCCTTTCCTATCAAGCTCATTTAACAGCTTCTTCCTGCTATCAGATATTTGATCAAGTTGATTTTTGAACTCTGTAGAAAAATTAGCGGTTTCGGATTCTCTATTCTTCAACCACTTATTTTTCAATTTAGCCGCAAACTCCCCAGGCTGAATCATTTGATCCAACTTATCGTTATAATCTTTCAAAAGCTGTTCATATTCCAAAGGATCATCTATTTCTTTCAGAAGTTGAATATTTTCACCAACCCCGATTACCAATATTCGCCCTCCGATTTTAACAAGTTGAACAGAACGATTTGCACCAAGGCTCGTACCGCCTAAATTCTCTACAGAATTTGCCTTTTGGTACGATTTACTCTTTTTATTGATGAACTTCAATATGATATACAGAAGTGCCACTACAAAAATAGTAGCCAGTATCATCCTGAGAAATTCCCAAACGGTTATTCCGACTTTATCCGGATTCGAAGCCTGATTGTTAGATAGCGAGTCTATTGATTTTTCATTATCCACTTTCTGACCATTTGGCTGCTCATAAACTTCCTTCACCGTTTTATCTAGATCTTCCGCATGGGCCTGAATGGCCCCAGAGAAGAGTACTGCTATCATCAGTGGGACCTGAAGCCATTTTTTTATAAAAAACAATATGAAGACACCCTCTTAACTTAATGCTTTATTTATGGCTTCCAATACCCGGTCTGCCTGGAATGGCTTCACGATAAAGTCCTTGGCGCCCGCCTGGATTGCATCAATGACCATGGCTTGTTGCCCCATTGCTGAACACATAATGACCTTAGCTTGAGGATTCACCTTTTTTATTTCTTTTAAAGCTGTAATTCCATCCATTTCAGGCATGGTGATATCCATCGTTACAAGATCCGGATGCGTTTCTTTATATTTTTCCACCGCTTGCGCACCATCCGCTGCTTCGCCGACAATTTCAAAACCGTTTTTAGAAAGGATATCCTTTATCATCATTCTCATAAATGCTGCATCGTCCACAATTAAAATTCTATTCGCCATTATATTCGTCCCCCAAATTTATCTGATTTTATTTAATCTGTCGCTTTGGCTCATGATATCCGTAACACGGACCCCAAAGTTTTCATCAATCACTACTACTTCGCCTTTTGCTATCAAGCGACTGTTTACCAGGATATCCACTGGCTCGCCGGCTAACTTATCCAATTCGATGATCGAACCGGACGACAGCTCCAAAATATCCTTGACAGAACGCTTCGTTCTTCCAAGCTCCACTGTTACTTGCAATGGAATATCCATCAGCATGCTGAGATTTTTCGTTTCAGTCTCTTGAAGCTGATAGGGCTGGAAACTAGTGAAACTGGCAGGCTGAACATTTACCGGCTGACCTGTTGGTACGGATGAACCTCCAAAATGTTGCGGCACATTCGGTATTTGGTTCGTAGGTTGGGTTTGATAACCTTGTCCATTGAACTCATTTGCCGTTTGGTTCGTTCCAGCGTACTGAAATGGGTCAGGCTCCTGGGATGGATTGTTCATAACTGGATCACTTAATACTTTTTCCGTTTTCATTTCGGTTGGTTCGCTTGTTCCATTTAAAAGTTCAGAAACTAGTCCTTTAGCGAATTCTAAAGGCAGCATTTGCATGATGCTGGAATCAATTAATTTACCGACACGCAAACGGAAAGAGATTTTTGCAAATAAATCTTCGTCTGGTATCGCATTTTCTCCTTCACCATTTAAAAAGTTAAGTAAATCTATGCTCGGCGGAGAAATATCAACTTTTTTACTAAAAATTGTCGACATGGATGTCGCTGCCGAACCCATCATTTGGTTCATGGCTTCCTGGACCGCACTCAGTTGAATTTCCCCCAGCATGTCTGAAGGATTCAATCCATCACCTCCAAGCATCAAATCGGCTATGATAGCAGCATCGCTTTGCTTGATGACCAACATATTAATACCTGAGAATCCTTCTGTATATTGAACTTGAATCGCTACATACGGATGAGGGAATTCTTCCGAGATCTGGCCCTTTTCAATGACGGTGACCGTCGGGGTAGTTATATCCACTTTCTGATTCAATAAAGTGGATAAGGCAGTTGCCGAACTTCCGAAAGAGATATTACCAATTTCACCGAGAGCATCGAGTTCCATCATTGATAAATAATCGCCCATCGAAAGAGTGCTCACCTCATCTTCTATATCACTTGTACCTTTTAAAAGGGCATCAATTTCGTCTTGTGAAAGCATTTCATCACTTACCATCTTCGTCTCCCCCTTTCAAAATATCAAGAATCTGAATGGCGTGTTTTTTACCTACTTTACCTGGCTGCGCACTATATTTTGGGATTCCTCCAATTTTTATCGTCAATGGTTCATCGATTGCCTTATTTAAATCGATGACATCACCAACATCAAGCAGTAAAAAATCCTGGATCGAGATATCTGTAGTACCAAGTTCAGAAATAATCGGAAGGTCTGCGTTTCGGATACGCTTTTCCAAAATCATGATTTCCTCTGGGATTTTATCCTTTTGGGAATTTTCCATCCAATAATGAGCAGATAACTTCGGTATGATAGGTTCTAAAACGACGTGAGGAATGCAAATATTAATCATCCCGCTCGTTTCACCGATTTGGGTATTCAAGGAAATGACAACAACAGTATCGTTGGGTGAAACCAGTTGGAGGAATTGTGGATTCACTTCGAACTCTGTCATTACAGGTTCGATTTCAACAATCGTTCCCCATGCCTCCTGTAAATTTTCAAAAGCCTTCTCGAATAAATTCGACATGATTTTCGTTTCTATTTCCGTTAAACTATCTACCTTATTAACGCTTATGCCCCGCCCTCCCAAAACTCGATCCATCATGGAATAGGCAATATTCGGGTTAACCTCAAGGATGATACGCCCATCCAATGGCGGCACTTCAAACACATTCAGAATGGTCATTTTCGGAATTGAACGAATAAACTCTTCGTATGGGATTTGATCTGCCGAAGCAACGGAAATTTGAACATATGTCCTAAGCTGAGCCGAAAAATAAGTGGTCAGCAACCTTGCAAAGTTTTCGTGTATCCTAGTCAAACTCCGGATTTGATCCTTTGAAAAGCGAAGTGCCCTTTTAAAGTCATACACTTTCACTCTTTTTTCTACTTCTTCTTTCTTTAAATCATCTGCATCCATTTCACCTGTGGAAATGGCCGATAACAAAGCATCGATTTCACTTTGCGATAATATTTCCCCGGACATTAACACTCACCTCCAAAGCTTCCCCTGCTTATTTAATTGAAGCAAGGATGTTCTTATTGAAGAATCGAGGAGGTTATATAAACCTTTTCAACTTTTCCTTCTTCCATTAATTCATTCATTCTAGTCTTTAATGCATCTTGTAGTTTTTCCTTGCCTTTTTTACCCGTTAACTCTTCCGCTTTCATTTCGGATAGTTCCGTAATAATGATATTTTTCATCTGAAAGCTTCTTTTTTCCAACTCTTCTTTAGCTTTCTTATTTTCTGTTTGGACCATAAATGAGATTTTAATATAATCATTGCCGGCCAGATTCGTTGTAATCTCGGGAATTTCAACGGATGATTTGACAATTTCGTCAATGCTCGGTTTACCTTCGGCAGATGTGGGGTCAGATAACTTTGTCACAACCACGACCGCTATGACACCAACCAGTGTTATAGCCACAAGCATAATCATCATAATTGTCAATAATTTCTTTTTCATGTTCTTTCCTCCACATCATTGCGAAATCCCAGAATATTCACGGTACGATAAAATTGTATAATAGCTTCAACCATTTCCTCTTCCTTCTCAAGCACCACGATTTTCTTGCCATTTGTAAAAGTAATGGTCGTATCAGGCAATGATTCGACTGTATCTATGTACAATGCATTGATATGAAAGCATTTTCCATTGAGTCTTGTGACTTTGATAATGATATTTGGGAGCCAGAGCAAAAAGCAACTGGCTCCTCCCTCCCTTAACTTATCGTTTTAAGTTAACTAATTCTTGTAAGATTTCATCCGATGTCGTGATAATCCGGGAATTCGACTGAAAACCACGTTGCGCAACGATCATTTCGGTAAACTCTTCAGATAAATCCACATTGGACATTTCCAATGAACCTGATGCAATCACCCCGCGACCCTCACCTGCGATATTGATGTTTGCAGTCCCTGAATTGATTGATTCCTGAAAAGTATTACCACCTGTTTTCGTCAAGCCGGATGAATTTGAAAACTTGGCAACGGCCAGTTGGCCTAATGTTGTGATGAGCCCGTTGGAATACACTCCATTTATTTCTCCCGATGAACCAATATTAAAACTCTCCAATTTCCCTTCCTTATTGCCATTTGGATTGACCAGAGCAGTCGTAGACCCTTTAACTTGGGTGAGTTTTGAGAAATCAAAATCCAATTTAACCTTTTGAATGCTTTCATCAACTGCTGTATTCGTGTCGTCCTCTTTGCCGCTTGTAATGCTAAGGGTTTGATTTGCCTTATTTTTATCCGCAGCCACTATCTGACCATTTGCATCGAAACTCACTGAAGTGAACGGTTTTGGTTTAGTTGCAGAAGCATCTCCCAAAGCAGCAGGTTCTTCATCAAAAAGCTCCCATTTATTATCACCTGTTTTTTGGAAGTAGATAGTTGCCGTTTGTTCTTTCCCCTTATCGTCAACGACTTTTATTTGCTGGCTGAATACAGAACCATCAATGGCATCAGCAGCAAGGTTTTCACTAACTGATATTTTAGTAGTTGATACAGCAGGTAAAATCGCATTGACATTAACAGCAACGTCACCGATCGTTTTTGATCGTTTTCCGTTTTCATCAACCTTGTACGCTTGTACTTTCAAACCATTCGAATTGACGAGTGTACCATTATCATCCAGATAAAAGTTTCCTGCTCGTGTATAGGAAAGTGCATCGCCTTGCTTGACGACGAAATAACCATCCCCGGATATTCCTAAGTCAAGATCGCGACCGGTAGTTTGCAAGCTTGATTGCGAATGGATGGTATCGATTGTAGCAATCGTCGAACCCAATCCAATTTGTTTAGAGTTAGTTCCACCTTTATTGGCTGTTGCTGCACTTGCACCAGATACGGTTTGGTTCATCGCATCGCTGAATGTCACCCGGCTTTTTTTGAAACCGTAAGTATTGACATTGGCGACGTTATTACCGATAACATCCAATTTTGTTTGTAAGTTTTTTAATCCGCTTATTCCCGAATACATCGAACGAAGCATGTAAAAGCTCCCCTTTCATATATCGACTGCTCCTGTCCTTCCACAGTCATGGCTTCCTATACTAGGTCCAGCCTATTAATCCACTATCATGGTTCCATTAATGTTGGTGAAGAATTGAGACGATGCTTCATCCCTGTCCATGACTGATGACATTGTTTTTCTTGCTTTCAATCTACCGCATTTTTAGTTGAAACCCTTGTTGAATCAACTATCTTTGCCGCAAGGGCAAGCTTGTTTAAGACATCATCTGAGCGGAATTCGCTTGAAAACCAAGTGTCATATTCCGCCCCCTTAAGCTCCAGCGATTTTAGTCAACTGATCTGATGATAGCTTGGTGTTGCTTTCATCATCCACTTCAATTTGCAGTTTGCCATTATTCATGGAAACAGAGATAACGACTGCAGATGACTCCCCATTTTTTTCATCCTTCCAAGAAACACGCTTGCCTATTAGCTCACTAGCCTCCGTTAAGCTATTGGATGCGGTACTTCGCTGCTCCATTGCCGAAATGTTCGCTGGCTCAAGTTTTGTGCCATCTTCCAAGATGAAATAAACACTATCACCCTTATATTGAATGGATTTCACGACGCCTGTCCCTTCTTCTATCGCAAGATCATCATCACCTTCATTTAATTTATGCCAAGTGACTTCCTTACCGACAAAAGAGTTATAGTTCATTAAACTATTTTGTTGATTGTTCCCGATTATTTTTTCAAGTTGGGCTCCCATATTCATCATCTGTTCCAGAGAAGAAAAAGTGGCCATTTGAGCGATGAATTCTGTATTGTCCATAGGGCTTGACGGATCTTGGTTTTGAAGCTGGGTAAGCAATAATTTCAAGAAATCATCTTTCCCCAATGAATCCCCAGTATTTCTATTACCATTTTGATAGTTTGATAATAAGAGTGATGTATCGATGGTCGTCATTTTTTCACCTACACTTCCAGATTTAACAAAGCTTCAGCAAGGGAGCCTGTAAATTCACTTTCCGTCTCATCATGGCTTTCTTCCTTACTCTCATGTTGATTAGTTTGTTCTTCCTCATCTTTGTGGCTGAATTTCTCAGAGTTAAAAGCATTGAACGCTTGTGAAATTTCAATTTTTTCGATTTGAATGTTTTGACCGCTAAAGGCATGTTTTAAGGCGTGAATCTGTTTTTCCATCATATCTTTTGCCTGTGCTGTAGTAGCCATAATCTTAGCTGACAACATACCATCCTTTTGAATCAACTCGATCCTAAGTGACCCTAGATGTTCTGGATTCAATCTGATCAACAGTTTATTTACACCGTTAATTCCGCTGAAATTCGCCTTACTTAGAATATTTTCAAATTGTTTAATAAACTCTTCTTGGCTGACATTTTTCTCCCCTATGGATGGTGCCGTCAAGACGAATTGTTCCAGCTTTGTCATGTGAAAAGGCATACCAGAACCCTGAAAGTTATCACTATCCGCTGTTTTCAAAGTGACAACGTTTGAGATACTTCCAGCTTTACTTACCTTGTCACTTCCAGATATTTGTGAGAAGGCGCTTTTCAATGTTTCGATTGGTTTATTCTGCCCTTTTTCCAAAGTGCCGGAATGATCAGGTTCTGAATTTGTTTTTTGCTGATTGGACAGCCATTTTTCCAGATTTCCCGTTATCCCTTCAAGCAGATTTTTCATTTGTTTCTGGATGGCTGCTTCATCTTGGTTCAAATCCTGATTCTCCGAGAGAAGATCTTGAACTTTTACCAGCTTCAAAAGGTTCACCACACCAGCAGTTGGAAGTTGCTTCCACTCTCCCTCACTTAACACAGACACTTTTTTTAGAATCGTATACAGTTCCATGACATTGGCTGATAACAAACTTTGTGAACTTAGGCTCAAGTCATCTTGATCTTGTTCCAAATCCATTTCCTCTATGCTCTCAAAGAATTCTGTTAGAGCCTCTTCATCATTGCCGGTTATTTTTTTTAGTACCTGTAAAAGGTTGCTAACTTCTTCTTGGTTATTTACTGAAGTATCTTCAACACCACTCTCTTCGTCTGGATCACTTAACGTATCAAGTTTCAAAAATCCAAGCAAATCCCCTAAAGCAGACAATCTCGCTTCAGTGACGTCAAGGGGTTCTGTATTCGATTGAATGGATGGTTCTGCCCCTACGACAGATTGAAGGACTGAACCAAACCCGGAATTGGTTTGCTGGTTAGGCTTTATTGATGCCTTTTGACTTACTGATGCCAAGGGGAGTAAAGAATTAATGGCTGAATTCATATAATATTCACATCCTTCATCTTTCCTCTTGAGAACTTTGTTCCGTCAGTTTCTTCGTTAACCTTGCAGCATCTGCCGTTGTCATTTGCTCCAATACCTTCGCTAAAGTGGATGCCTTCATACTTGAGAGAATCTCCATTGCGTCATCATCATTCATTTCTGTAAGGATAGGTGCAGACTTCTTAGGAGCCATGGTTTCATAAGTACGGATTATTTCTTTAAACGCCTGTTTACTACCATTCTGACTATTCTTAAGTTGATTCATGTCTGTTTGAAGCTGCTGTTTTTCTAATTCTGCCTTTTCTATGGCCTTGTCACGTGTATCTATGATGCTCTCCAGCTTGTCTATCTCTTTTTCCTTGTTTTCAATCTCCGTTTCCAATTTTTCCAGCTTCAATGAAACTTTCTCATCACTTTTGGCTGGGCTTCCTTTTTCTTCGCCCTTTTCATTCGATTCAATGAAGGGGATTTTTGCTGATATCTCTTTCGCCTTCTCCCCTATATTGACCCCTGCAACCGTGAAAACGATCAGCGCTACCGCTACAGCAAAAATTAAAGGAATGAAGATAACAAGAAACCATTGAAACTTACTTATCTTGCTTTCTTCCAATTCTTCCAATCCATTAGATTCACTTTTTTTACGCATTCCATCACCTAACGCCTTTGCTTAAGAATTGTCGGATTGATATTTCATCCATTTGTTTATTCTCAGCTTCCTTTATGACATCAAGGAATTTAAGAAAATCATTTTCTTTCATTTTCTCGTACTTTTTAACCTCAATATTTCTTTCCATTACTACATCCCTTTGAACATTCATCTTGTATCGCGCTTCAATGACTTCCTGTTGACAATGACTTAATAGTTTTTCCAGGTTGTCCATAAATAGCTGATGATGTCGAATTTCCTGGACGGATAATCCATTTCGCAACTTTTCCTGCTGAAATTCAAGCAACTCTTCTTTTTTCTTTAAGAGCTTATATAATTTCTCTGCCACTTCTTCAAACCTTTTTACAGCAGCATTATATTTAGCCAGTGCATCGCTTTTTTCTTTTTCTTTGATGGTCAGGATCTTCTCGAATTTATATTGATAAATCATAACTAATAACTAATCACCTTTCTCCATCAATTCGACAAGGGCATTAATACTATCATTTTTGGGAGCTTTCTCATGCGTTCCTTGCTTTAAAAATGAAATGATTTCCGGATAACGCGTAATGGAGTTATCAATTTGCTTTGAAGATCCCCTTTTATAAGCGCCTATATTTATTAAATCTTCCGACTCCATATAGGTTGATAAACTCGCTCTCAATTTTTCCGCAGATTTTTTATGCTTGTCCTCAACTATATGATTCATGACACGGCTTATACTCTTTAATACATTGAGAGCTGGAAACTGTCCTTTATTTGCTAGATTCCGGTCTAGTATGAAGTGACCATCCAATATTCCCCTCACTGCATCAGCGATGGGCTCATTCATATCATCTCCGTCGACAAGAACCGTATAAAAAGCTGTAATGGTACCAAGTTGATTTGTTCCCGTTCTTTCCAGTAACCTTGGCAGGATGGCGAATACGGATGGCGTATATCCTTTAGTCGTCGGGGGTTCTCCGATAGCAAGCCCAATTTCCCTCTGGGCCATCGCAACCCTTGTGACCGAGTCCATCATCAGCATTACGTTCAATCCCTTATCACGAAAATATTCGGCGATGGCAGTTGCCGTTAAAGCACCTTTTATCCGCATAAGTGCTGGCTGATCAGACGTCGCTACAACAACGATTGATCGTGCTAGCCCTTCTGGTCCAAGATCCCTCTCAATGAATTCCCGAACTTCACGGCCACGTTCTCCAACTAGGCCGATAACGTTTAAGTCCGCCGTCGTATTCCTTGCCACCATACCAAGCAACGTACTTTTCCCCACACCGCTCCCTGCAAAGATGCCAACACGCTGACCCTTTCCAACTGTCAATAAACTATCAATCACCCGTACTCCTACATCTATCGTTTCATTAATGGGTGGTCGTTTCATCGGATTTGGCGGATCTTGATCCACCGGAACGGTAGCGAGACCTTTCGGAAGCAACGAATCATCAATAGGATGACCCATGGGATCGACTACCTTGCCAATCAACCCACTGCCCACCTTTATCTCAAGGCTTCGTCCGCTTCCTTCAACGATACACCCCTGTGCAATATCACTGACTGCGGTAAATGGCATTAAAATAACAATTTCATCCCGAAAACCGACAACTTCGGCCAATATTCGATTTTTCTTTTTTTGTATACCAGTATAGATATAACAAATGTCTCCTACAGAGCTTTCAGGGCCTTGAGATTCTATCATTAAACCTACCACACGTTTTACCCGTCCATAATTTTTGAATGGATCGACTTCATCAATCAATGGCAAGAGGTCACTAGCTTTCATCTTTATCCCCTTCCAGCAGTTCAGTAAGTTTCACTTTTATTTCATGTAGCTGACTATCGACACTGGCATCTATCTTTCCAGCTTCGGATTCAATAATACAGCTGTCTTCTTCAAGTTCATCGTCTGGAAAGATATACAACTCTGTATCTTTTGGAAAGATGGAAATTAACTCTTCCTTATGGGAAAGAATCGATTGATATTGAACCGGATGAATGTGCACTTGCACTTCCCTGTGATCCCTTACCTCTTTGATGGCTTTTTTGACGATGGATAAAAAAGATTCTTCATCTTTATCAAGCTGTTGCCCGATTATTTTTTCCGCCACTTTAACAGCAAGATTCAAAATAACGATTTCAGATGATTCGATATGCTGCCGATAGTCTTTTTTAGCAGACTCTACCACTTCTTTTGCAAAAGCGATATCTCCTACAATTTCGTTATAGCCCTTTTGGATGCCATCTTCCACACCTTGCTGATACCCTTCTTTTTGAGCTTGTTCGATATATAAAACCTTTTCTTGATTTTCCCAATTTTCTCGGTCTTGCTGGATTTCTGCAGCAATCGCTTGGGCTTTTTGTTTAGCATCGAGTAATAAAACATCAGCTTCCTGTTTAGCATCGTTCAGGATTTCATCAGATTGAAAATGGTGAAGGGTTTTCCCCTCATCCGCATTTTGAATAAAGTCAAAATGCCGAACTTTTATAGCTATCTTTTTACTTTTCTCATGTTGTGCATGTTGGGATTTTATAATCCTAGACAATGATGTCATCCCCTCCACCGCGGGCAATCACTATTTCCCCAGTTTCTTCCAGACGACGGATAACAGCGACAATTCTTGATTGGGCTTCTTCTACATCACGCAAACGTACAGGCCCCATATATTCCATTTCTTCCTGGAACGTTTCAACCATACGTTTCGACATGTTTTGGAAAACGATTTCCTTCACTTCATCACTTGCCACTTTAAGGGAAAGTTTGAGATCCTCGTTTTCAGATTCCCTGACTACACGCTGAATCGCTCTGCCATCAAGGGTCACAATATCCTCAAACACAAACATCCGTTTCTTGATTTCCTCAGCAAGCTCCGGATCTTGGATTTCGAGTGCATCCAAAATCGTTCGTTCCGTCGAACGGTCTACGCCATTCAATACATCTACAACCGCTTCTACTCCACCAGTCTGTGTATAATCTTGTGTCACAGTCGCAGAAAGTTTCCTTTCTAGTATTTGCTCCACTTCATTGATGATTTCCGGAGACGTACTATCCATTAAAGCAATCCTTCTTGCAATATCCGCCTGCACCTCTTGCGGAAGTTCAGACAATATTTGTCCAGCCTGAGCAGGATCCAGATAGGACAAGATTAATGCAATCGTCTGCGGATGTTCGTTCTGGATGAAATTCAAGATCTGTCCTGGATCTGCCTTTCGTGCAAAGTCGAATGGGCGAACCTGTAAGGAAGATGTTAAACGGTTTATGATGGCCGTCGCCTGATCGGACCCTAATGCCTTTTCAAGGACTTGCTTAGCGTATCCTATCCCCCCCTGCGAGATATAATCCTGAGCTAAAGCAATATTATGGAATTCTTCTAGGATTTCTTCTTTATCATGCGAGTCCACTTTTCTAACTCCTGAAATTTCAAGGGTCAATCTCTCAATTTCCTCTTCAGAAAGATGCTTATATACGGATGCAGAAACATCCGGGCCTAAAGAAATAAGGAGGATGGCAGCTTTCTGTTTGCCAGTCAACCCGGCCTTTTTTTTTCTGTCTGTCACTTGCACAACCTCCTAGTCTTCTGCTATCCAGCTTCTTAATAATTTTGCAAATTCATCTGGTTTTTCTTTTGCCAATTTTTCTAGTTGTTTTCTTTTTATAGATGCTTCTGTTTCCTTCTCTTTGTTTAAATCCGGAACTTCGAATATGACTTCTTCTTCTTCTTCAATCACGTACTCCTCTTCCATTTCAGATTGCTTTTTGGATCGTAAGAATAAGAACAAGAGAATGATGATGATTAGTAAAAGCACCCCACCGACAATGTATACCCAAATTGGTAATGATGAACGAGCATCATCTTTTGGCAACGTCATTTTTCCGTTAAACGGTTGAACCGAAATCGCTATTTTATTAGTAAGCTCTTCGTCCGTAAGTTCTTCCCCTTCGGCTTTTTTTTCGATTGTCGTGCGTATTATCGTACCAAGGATTTGTGTAATATCATCTACACTCTGTTGAGATAATGAATTTGGATCATCTGCGGTAGGCGGTTCAACCATGACCTGTATACCCAAATCTTTAACTTTATATGGACTTTCCACTATTTCCTTCTTGATTCGGTTCACTTCGCTATTTATTGTTTCATCCACTTTTTCATAATCACCGGATCCGGTCGTGCCTTCAACGTAATTAGATCCCAATGAATCAGAAGAGTCCTCGCTTTGCGGAATGCCTCCTGCACCAGCTGCATCCCCACTATACGTTTCATTGATCCTTTGCGCAGAAATCTCAATTCCAGCCATATTTTCTTTATCAACGGGTTCAACTAAATTCTCTTCCCGGTTCTCTTGAGTGAAATCGATGTCTGTCGTGACAGAAACAACCACCTTATCTCTGCCCATAATCGTTCCAAGCATATTTTGTACTTGTCTTTGAATATCGCGTTCTACTTCTTTTTTAATTTCATTTTGAGTAGCAAATGCGGACGCAAAAGAAGAATTTTCATTTTCTAGATCAAAATACTCAAAGTCTTGGTTCATAATGACGATATTATCTGTAGGCAAGTTCGGAACACTTTTTGAGACAAGATGATAAAGCGAATTGATTTGACTTTCTTCAAATTTATAACCAGGTTTCGTTGTCAATACAATGGATGCTGATGCTTCCTCAGCTGCATCACTAACAAAAACTCCTTTATCAGGAAGAGTGATCATCACGCTGGCATCTTCTACTCCATCAATCTTTTTTATTAAACTGGCAAGTTCCGTTTGCATGGAGTCCAATTTAATGACATTGAATTCATTTTCAGTCATTCCGATACCAGCACTTTGACTAAAAAAAGAATAATCAATATTACCCGATTCAGGGATGCCTTCAGCTGCCAGTTCCACTTTAAGTGTATCCACACTCTCTTCAGGAACCTTTATCGTCGTACCATTTTCAGAAATTTCATTCTTAATACCTTGACTGTCTAAATTCTCCTTAATACTCCCCGTCTCCGATGGAGTTAAATTGGAATATAAGGGCACCAGCGCCGTACGCGTGGTTAAAATAGAAACAGCCGTAATGATGATGATCATCAATGCAGCTGAAGCAATCATCATGATTTTTTGTTTTTTACTACGGCTCGTCCAGTAAGCAGTTATTTTGTTTTTCACATTCATTAGTACATCATTCATTTAAATCCCCCGGTCAGTCTATGAATTTATGAGTGGGGGATTCATTTTCCCCCTGGTCATTTCTATTTATTGAGGTTTTAAAAATGAATGCTAAATACTCATTCTCATCATTTCTTGGTAGGCTTCTACCACCTTATTCCGAACCTCTAATGTGGCCTGCATGGTAACACTGGCTTTTTGTGAAGCTATCATCACCGAATGCAGCTCAACATCATCCCCATTCACAAGCTTGGTTGTCAGATCATCAGATGCCACCTGTGTTTCATTAACTTTATTCAATGACTCTTTTAATACGGACGCAAAATTTTGCTGTGCTTCGTATGGTGTAAATGTGTTACTCTGATTTTTTTTCAGCACATTACCTGCATTGTTCACTGCCGAAAGAGAAATTCCCTCCATATCAACACTCACCTTTCACATTTTTATTTGCCGATTTCCAATGCTTTCATCATCATTCCCTTTGATGCATTTAAAACTGTCACATTGGCTTCGTATGATCGAGTGACACTCATTAAATCGACCATTTCCCTAAGTGGGTCGACATTTGGCATTTCAACATATCCATCTTCATTGGCATCTGGGTGTTCTGGATTATAATCCAATTCAAAAGGTGTTTTGTCTTTTACTATTCCCAACACCTTCACTCCATTCCCTATACCGCTCGTTTTTCCGGATGCTGCGTTTAAGAAGCTTGAAAAACCCTCTTCCTTACTTTGCAGCACGACTGCTTTTCTAGTGTATGGCTTCCAAGATTCCGTTTTGGCATCATATTCAGCCCTCGTTGTGTCAGCATTGGCCATATTTGCAGAGATAACATCCATTCTTAACCTTTGACTCGTCAGGCTAGATCCGGTCATATTCATACTTTGGAAGATTCCCATCACTTACCTCCTCTAATTACATTCTCCAATGATTGAAACTTACCTGAAAGCCTGTCAGAAACTGCATTAAAATAAATTTGATTGGCAGCAAGATCCGTCATTTCCTTATCAACATCCACACTGTTTCCGTTGTTGTTATATTGAACATTTTTCTTCGTCACGATGTGGGGGGAATGGCTTTCCTCTGATTTGAAGTTAAAGTGTCTTTCATCGGTACGATATGACTCTATGGAAGATGTCAGCTCCGCTTTAAAAGATTGTGTTTTGTCGACTTCTTTCGCCTTATAGTTAGGCGTATCTGAATTTGCTATGTTCTGTGAAATGACTCTTTGTTTTGTAGTCGAATAATTAAGTCCATTTTCTAGTGATTGAAAAGTATTTGAAAATAACTCCATATCGATCACCTCTTTCTATAATTAACAGATGGTTCCTCCAGAAATAAATTAATCCAGACCATTTATTCTTTAATTTTAATGAAACATAATGACTATGTCTATAAACTACACATGGACTTTAGACCTATTATAGTCGAAAAATGTCATTAATTGATTAATTTTGACGTTTTTTTTAGTATTATTCAATGATTAAAATTACGTTATATTACATTTTAATAGGATATTCTACATTTTAACCATATTTTACTTCTATTAGCTTATTTATCATACCGAAAAACGTATCCATATACCTGATACTTTAGAACTAAATTCCGAATTTTATTTTAAGTGATTTTTTCCATTTAATCAGTTTCAGCCTTTTCATATAAAGGTTATAAAAAATATAAGCGGTAAAAACTGATTTTCTTTTTTTGAAAAAAACGAGAAATTTTCGAGATATTAATCCATTCGACAATTTCAGCAAATTTTTCCTAACAATAAGATTTTCATAAACATGATCCATTATCAATAGAAGCATCGAAAAATTTACACAAAAAATATAAAGTTCCAAAAGTTATCACTTTGCATCATTTCAATAGTTATAATAGTATAATTACCCTTACTTTATTTTCCTCCCCGATATTAAAACCACACTTATTTTCATATTTCCATATCAGACCATAATGAATTGCCTGTTTTCTTTTTCCACGTTTTTACAAATCACTCAGCTTGCTAGTCATAGTTGGCTTAAAAAACAAAAAAGGCAGCCCTTTTTCAAGGACTGCCTCAGAGAGTAGAAATTCGAATGTTGATTGGAACGTAGGGAATTCGCTTTCCGCGGGTGGTCTTTGCGCCTGTGAGGAGTCTCGCACCTTCCGTTCCATCAACTTTGTTTAACCTTTAGATAGAACTCCTTTTGCCTACAGTCTTCTTTGTTTTACAAATGGAAGTATTAAAACTTGAGGTGATAAGGATGCTTTCTTTTCACACGTGTGAACGCCAGTGCTCCCGAGGGCCAAAAATGGCCTAAGTAATGACCTCGGAACGTTCACTATTCTATAACTGCTTCCAATCCAATAAAAAAAACAAAAAGGTTTCGGAATAAGACCAATCCGAAACCTTTTTGTTTGTTAATTATTTTTAAGCTTCTCTAATTCAAGTAGGAATTTATCATTCAATACTTTGATATAAGTACCTTTCATACCAAGAGAGCGTGACTCAATGACTCCTGCACTCTCTAGTTTCCTAAGTGCATTAACGATTACGGAACGAGTGATGCCTACACGGTCCGCTATTTTTGATGCAACTAGTAGACCTTCATTACCTTTAAGCTCTTCAAAGATATGCTCAATGGCTTCCAATTCGCTGTATGATAACGAGGAAATTGCCATTTGAACAACAGCTTTACTACGCGCTTCTTCTTCAATCTCTTCTGATTTTTCACGAAGGATCTCCATACCGACTACAGTAGCACCATACTCAGCTAAAATTAAATCGTCATCATGAAATTTTTCTTGTAATCGAGCAAGGACCAATGTTCCTAAACGTTCTCCTCCACCCATAATCGGTACGATCGTAGTCAATCCCGATGCGAAAAGTTCTTTGTTTTCGACTGGGAAAGCCGTGTATTCACTTTCGATATCAAGATTGGAAGAAGTTTCAGGAATATTAAATAAGTTTTTCGTGTACACTTCAGGGAATTGTTTATCCTCCAACATTTTGTACATACGTTCATTTTCGATTTGCTGACTTACAGCTATACCCAATAATTTCCCTCGGCGGCTGACAACAAATACATTCGCTTCGATAACTTCACTTAAGCTTTCAGCCATTTCTTTGAAATTGACTGCTTTACCTGCTGCTTTTTGAAGCATTGCATTGATTTTTCTTGTTTTTGCTAATAAGTTCATTTGATTTGTTCCTCCTAAAAATACCGTGGTTCACATAACTATGAAGTTGTATTTCCGTAATTTTATGTTCATTGCATTGTCAAATTAATACCATTTGTCTGAATCTTAAAGGATAAACTGGCTTAAATCTTTGTTCCGGGCGATAGAACCTAGCTTGCCTTCGACATATTGGGGTGTAATTGTAATCTTCTCCATCGTAATTTCCGGAGCTTCAAACGATAGGTCTTCAAGCAGCCGTTCTAAAATGGTATGAAGTCTTCTTGCACCAATATTGTCTGTGTTTTGATTTACTTCGAAGGCCACTTCAGCTATCTTACGAACAGCATCGTCAGAAAATTCAATTTCTATACCTTCAGTTTCCAATAAAGCTACATATTGTTTTAACAAAGCATTATCAGGCTCATGAAGAATTCGCACAAAGTCATCAACAGTCAGTTTGTTCAATTCTACACGGATAGGAAATCTACCTTGTAGCTCAGGGATAAGATCGGATGGCTTAGCCATATGGAAGGCTCCTGCCGCAATGAAGAGGACATGATCCGTTTTGACTGACCCATATTTAGTAACGACAGTTGAACCTTCGACGATCGGCAGGATATCCCTTTGAACGCCTTCTCTTGAAACATCCGCTGATGAACTTCCAGATTGCTTGCTGGCAATTTTGTCGATTTCATCGATGAAGATAATCCCATTTTGCTCTGCTCCATAAACAGCATCAGAAGTGACTTCATCCATATCAATCAATTTCGAAGCTTCTTCATTTGTTAAAACAATTCTCGCTTCACTAACTTTCAATTTGCGCTTCTTGCTTTTCTTCGGCATCAAGCTTCCTAAAGCGTCCTGCATATTCATCCCCATTTGTTCCATTCCCGAACCTTGGAGCATATCAAACATCGAAGCAGCCTGTTCTTCCACTTCGACCGTTATCATTTCACTTTCTAATTCGCCATTAGCCAGCTTTTCAGCGACGATTTTTCTTTTTTCCTGCAAACTTAAATCTTCGGAATTATCTTCCGAATCCTGTTCATCTTGATTGTTGCTGCCTCCAAAAAAGACTTCAAGAGGATTTTTGAAATTACTTTGTTTTTTAGTTGATGGCACTAATAGCTCTATTAAACGGCGATTTGCATTTTCTTCTGCCCGTTCTTTTACGCTTGCCATCTTTTCTTCCTTCACGAGGCGGACGGATGTCTCTACCAAATCACGAACCATGGACTCTACATCCCGGCCGACATATCCAACTTCCGTAAATTTCGTTGCTTCAACTTTTACAAAAGGAGCACCTACCAATTTAGCCATTCTCCGAGCTATTTCTGTTTTCCCAACGCCTGTCGGTCCAATCATTAATATGTTTTTCGGAACGACTTCATCACGAAGTTGATCCGAGAGAAGGGAACGTCGGTAGCGATTCCGAAGAGCCACCGCCACTGCCCGCTTTGCCTCACGCTGCCCTACGATATATTGATCCAGTTTTTCAACGATTTGCCTCGGTGTTAAATTAGCTTTATTTGACATTTGCGCTCCTCCTTACAACTCTTCCACGATTATATTCGTATTCGTAAATACACAAATTTCCGCTGCAATTTGTAAAGATGATTGGGCGATTTCCCTTGCAGATAAATGCTCACTGGAAAATCGCATTAACGCCCTGCCCGCAGCCAGTGCATAATTTCCGCCTGATCCAATGGCCAGAATCCCGTCATCCGGTTCAATTACTTCCCCGGTACCAGAAACGAGCAGCAAATGGTTCTTATCCATGACGACTAACATGGCTTCCAGCTTTCTAAGTACATTGTCACTTCTCCATTGCTTTGCCATTTCGACGGCAGCGCGCTGAAGATTGCCATTATACTCTTCAAGTTTAGCTTCAAACATCTCAAATAATGTGAATGCATCTGCAACTGAACCTGCAAAACCTGCAAGGACATTACCGTTAAAGATCTTTCTTACCTTCCTTGCTGTATGCTTCATCACTACTGAATTTCCTAAAGTAACCTGCCCATCACCGGACATGGCACATTCACCTTTATGATGCACTGCAAATATCGTTGTCATAAAGTGTCCCCTTTCAACATTTAAGCCCGCGGATGTGTTGCATTGTAGACTTTTTTTAATTGGTCTTTTGTAACATGCGTATACACTTGCGTTGATGAAATTTTAGAATGACCAAGCAATTCCTGAACCGTACGAATGTCCGCCCCATTATTCAATAGGTGTGTGGCAAAGGAATGCCGTAGCATATGGGGATGGAGACTTCCATCTGCGGCTGACTTTTTAATCAATTCATTCAATATATAGCGAACTCCCCTAGGTGTCAGAGGGTCTCCACGAAAATTAACAAATAAATAAACATGCGCCTTGGCGTCAGACGAAGTCATTTCCATCCTGGCTGTACGTATGTATAAATCTATCGCTTCCTGAGCATATCCACCAACCGGAACGTAGCGATCTTTTTTCCCTTTTCCATGGACCAGTACTGTACCTAAGGAAAGATCGATATCCTGCAGTTTAATCTCACAACATTCACTTACGCGAATGCCTGTAGCATACAGTAATTCCAGTAATGCATTGTCCCTTATTCCTATCGGTGAATCTTTCTTTAACGAAGAAAATAGCTGTTTCATTTCCTTCTCATAAAGAAAACGTGGCAGTCTTTGATCCTTTTTAGGTAAAGAAACAAGAGAAAAAGGATTATCCTTCACATCACCTTCACGTAGTAAAAATTTATAAAAGCTACGCAAGCAAGAAGTCTTTCTTGCTACCGTGCGCTTAGAAAGTTTTTTCTCATATAAATTCGTTAAAAACAACCGGACATCAAAATATTCAACTGACGTGATGTCGGTCATTCCCTGCTCATTAAGGAACAGGAAAAATTCAAGAATATCACGTCTGTAATTTTCAATGGTGTAATGTGAACTGTTTTTTTCAATTTGTAAATATTCAATGAAGGATGATAATGCCTTTTTTTGATTAATCATGGAAACACCTCGCAAAGGCTTATAAATAGTATCATACTTTAAAACTGCAGGCAAATATTTTACAAATTTTTCACAAAGTTCTGAATTGTGTCCAAAGCGCGTTTAGCATGCGTTTCGTTTCGCTCTTTTTTGGATTTGATCCTCACTTCTAGGTCTGGAAGCAGTCCAAAGTTGGCATTCATCGGCTGAAAGCTCTTTCCATTTGTCGACGTTATGTACCTTGCCATGCTGCCCATTGTCGTCTCCGCAGGGAAAACGGTAGGCTCCAGTCCTTGGACGATCCTTGCAGCATTGATACCCGCCACAAGTCCAGATGCCGCTGATTCAACATACCCTTCAACACCAGTCATCTGACCTGCAAAGAATAAATCATCACGATTTTTGAATTGGTACGTTGGCTTCAGAACGTTAGGAGAGTTTATGAACGTATTGCGATGCATAACTCCATAACGAACGATTTCCGCATTTTCCAATCCCGGTATGAGCTGCAATACTTCTTTTTGCGGTCCCCATTTTAAATGTGTCTGAAAACCAACAATGTTGTAGAGGGTTCCCGCTGCATCATCTTGACGCAATTGAACAACGGCAAAAGGACGTTTTCCCGTTTTCGGATCTTCTAAGCCAACAGGCTTCAAAGGACCAAATAACATCGTTTTCTTTCCACGGGATGCCATCACTTCAATTGGCATACATCCTTCAAAAAAGATTTCTTTTTCAAATTCCTTAAGTGGGACTGTTTCAGCAGCAATCAATGCTTCATAAAAGCGGTCAAACTCCTCCTCCGTCATCGGACAGTTCAAATAAGCCGCTTCCCCTTTATCATAACGGGATTTTAAATATACCTTATCCATGTTGATGCTGTCTTTTTCAAGAATTGGAGCGGCAGCATCATAGAAATATAAGTATTCTTCATCCATGATTTGCTTTAAGCTGTCAGATAGTGACTGACTCGTAAGCGGACCTGTTGCAATGATCGTAGGACCATCCGGAATTTCGGTCACTTCTTCATTAATCACTGTTACATTGGGATGATTTTTAACCCTTTCCGTTACGAGACCGGCGAATTCATGTCGATCGACAGCTAACGCACCTCCGGCCGGCACAGCACAAGCATCTGCTGCGGACATGATGACGGAATCCAGAATTCGCATTTCTTCTTTTAATACACCAACCGCATTTGTTAATGTATTAGCCCGAAGTGAATTGGAACAAACAAGTTCAGCGAATTTATCGGTATGATGGGCTGGCGTTTGTTTTACCGGACGCATTTCATATAGATCGACTTTGATTCCTCTTTTAGCTAACTGCCATGCCGCTTCACTTCCAGCTAGCCCAGCACCGATTACACTTACTTTTGTTTCTTTCATTTTTTGAACCTCCATGTATAGATATGATAAGACAGGATCATTTATCATTAAAATTGCATTCACAAAAGTTTCATTTTTAACGATATCTATGTATTTATACCCAAAATACCCATTCCTGCTAACGATAATTATAAACCATATGCCTCAAATCCGGCATATTCCTGCACCACGTATTCCCTATAAAGGATAACGGACACAAAGAGGAATTATATCTTTAATAGAATACACTTGTCCACTGAATTTTACATCACTTGACTTAAATAAAAAAGTTTCAAGCATTATCCTTTTTTTTCTTAGAAGTAAATCCACATGTTATCATGATATCATACTTCCCTGAACATAAAGAAACTCGGCATCTGCCGAGTTTCTTTATCTTTAGAGTTTTACAATTGCATATTAGGAAAGTAACGATTTGCCGATCTTTTCTATGATTGAGGCGTTTCTTTGAAATCACATTCCATACACTGGACTTGAACACCTTTTTTGAGTTTTTTCTCAACAAGTGTACCTTCACATTTTGGACAGCTCCGTGGCAGGGGTTTGTCCCAAGAAATGAAGTCACATCCAGGGTAAGTATCACACCCGTAAAATATGCGGCGTTTTTTACTTTTCCTTTCTATGATATTTCCTTCTTTACATTTCGGGCATTTCACACCGATTTCTTTAACGATTGGTTTTGTGTTACGGCAATCCGGGAAATTACTGCATGCCATAAATTTTCCATATCGCCCCATCTTAAAGACCATCTCATGTCCGCATTCTGTGCAATCTTCCCCTGCAGGCTCATCTTTGATTTCAATTTTCTCCATCTCGACTTCGGCTTTAGCCAAATGAACCGCAAATTCTTTATAAAATTCATCGATGACCTTAATCCATTCGATGCTGCCTTCTTCGACGCTATCGAATTCCTGTTCCATCTTAGCAGTGAACTCTGCATCAATAATATCCGGGAAAAATTCACGGATCAATTCAAGAACAATCTCACCAAGCTCTGTAGGGATGAATCGTTTATTATCCAAGGTTACATAGCCTCGTTTTTGAATCGTATCCAAAGTAGGAGCATATGTAGAAGGCCGACCTATGCCCAGTTCCTCCAGGGTTTTGACTAGACGTGCTTCCGTATAGCGGGGCGGAGGCTGTGTAAAATGCTGTTTCGGCTCGACATCTTTTGAAAATAATTGATCACCTTTTTTTACATCTGGAAGAGCATTTTCCTTTTCTTCCACTGAGTCATCGGATCCTTCAACATACACCTTCATGAAACCTGGAAATTTAACTTTAGAACCATTGGCTCTGAAGATGACATCCCCGTTATGAAGGTCGATACTCATTGTATCCATGACCGCCGAAGACATTTGACTGGAAACGAACCGTTCCCAGATCAATTTATATAAACGGAATTGATCTCTCGACAAGAACTCCTTGACTACACCAGGTTCACGTAATGTGCTAGTTGGTCTAACCGCTTCATGGGCGTCCTGAGCATTAGTCTGTTTTTTCTCTTTGCGCTGTTCAACCTGAACATACTCTTTACCAAAGCTATTTTGAATGAAGGTATGGGCTTCCTGTTTCGCAATGTCGGAAATCCGGGTCGAATCCGTTCTCATATAAGTGATTAACCCAACTGTCCCCTCTTTTCCAAGCTCGATTCCTTCATATAGCTGCTGAGCAAGCATCATGGTTTTCTTTGCACGGAAATTCAATTTTCGAGCAGCTTCTTGCTGCAAGGAAGAAGTGGTAAAAGGTGCAGCTGGATTACGCTTTCTTTCTTTTTTAGCCACAGCTCCTATAGTGAATTCCCCGCCATTTAAAGAAGCGAGTACTTTTTTGACGTCATCTTCCGTATTTAATTCTTTCCGCTCGCCACCCAGGCTGAAAAAGGAACCTTCAAACTGCTCTTTTCCTTTTACAAAATCCGCCTTGATAGTCCAATACTCTTCCGGGTTAAAATCTTTGATTTCTTTCTCGCGGTCAATGATCATCTTGACAGCAACCGATTGGACCCGTCCGGCGCTTAAGCCTTTTTTCACTTTTTTCCACAAAAGAGGGCTGATATTGTAGCCGACCAAACGATCCAAGATCCTTCTTGCCTGTTGTGCATCAACCAATTTCATATTTATTGGTCTCGGTGATTTAAAAGATTCTTTGATCGCCTCTTTCGTGATCTCATTGAATACCACACGGCAATCTGAATTAATGTCGACGTCGAGACTGTGGGCCAAATGCCAGGCAATGGCTTCACCTTCTCTGTCGGGGTCAGCTGCGAGATAGATTTTTTTCGCTTTTTTTGCAGCGGTTTTCAATTCTTTTAAAACCGGGCCTTTGCCGCGGATCGTTATATATTTAGGTTCATATTCATGTTCAGTATCAACACCCATTTGACTTTTAGGCAAATCGCGTACATGTCCCATGGAAGCCTTTACTTTATATTTTTTTCCCAAGTAACGTTCTATCGTTTTCGCCTTTGCGGGCGATTCCACAATCACTAAGTATTCTGACATCCAATAAATCCTCCTCAAAGAGGTAATATAAATCTTCACTATTATTAATCATTCAAAAATCATTTGTCAACACCTCTTTACTTTTCAAGACATGCTGAAAATTTATTTATAAGTATTTTGACAAGAGGTGCCATTTGCAAAATTTATAACAGTTTTACAATTTTTTCAACCTTTTTGTCTCATATTTCAACCATTCATCTGAAAAATATACCTTTTTTTACTATTTTCCCGTTTGATTTTCCGTCTATCTTCTATATTATATCGTTCAAAATTCTTCCTCAATCTGCTTATAACTCAAAACAAGTTTGGCTCCTTCAGAAATCAATTGATTGGTCCCTTGTGATTCTGGGCTTGTTACATTCCCAGGAAGCGCAAATACCTCCCTACCATGATCCAAAGCAGCTTGTGCCGTAATAAGGGAACCGCTTTTCTCTTTTGCCTCGACCACGAATACTCCCCGTGATAATCCACTGATGATTCGATTCCTAAGCGGAAACATCCAAGGTTCCGCTCTCATTTCCGGAAGGGTCTCAGATATAAGTAACCCTTTTTTGATGATTTCTTCAGCTAGGGGGATATTGGCCTTTGGATATATTTGCATAAGCCCGCCTCCTAAAACCCCAATCGTATCTCCGCCTTCACCCAAAGTGATTTTATGAGCCTCTGCATCGACTCCAGCCGCCACTCCACTGATGATGATGAATTTTTTCTGTACGAGAGGTGATAAAATCGTTTTTAAGGCCTCCAGCCCATACGAGGTTGGCTTCCGGGTTCCGACAACACCTAGCGTATTCCTCTTCGTTAGGAGCTTCTTATCGCCTTTTAAATAAAGAACCCACGGAGGATCGAATATCTGTCTCAGTAAAAAAGGGTAATCCTCATCAAGGATGGTCAAACAATGAATCTGGCTATCTTCATATCGTTTAAGCTTATCGATCGTATTGAGTGAATGTAAATCTTTGAGAAAGAGGTTGAGCTTAGTTGAAGGGATGGAGAGCATTTTTACCCATTCATGGCGTTTTGTTGTGAAAAGGGAAGAAAGGGATGGGTCATTGGATATGATTGTTTGGATAGTTTTCCACCCAGCTCCGCGGCAATGATGAAGGTGGATTAATTTTTCTTTTTTATTCAATGGAAGCGCCCCTAGTCGGATTTTTTTAAAGAAGGTGGATAATGCTGGTTTGTGAGATAGAAATGTGATACCGAGGAGATTGGAGTGAAATAAAGGCCGACCTAATAAACAGGTCGGCCGAACTATGAATCAATGAGTTTTACAAGGTTGGTAAATTTCTTTTTCTTTCAGGACGGAGATCAAAGTTTCGCCCATTACGGATGGGGTCTCGGCAACTTTAATTCCACACTCGTTCATAACGCGGATTTTCTCGTCAGCCGTACCTTTTCCTCCTGAGATGATCGCACCAGCGTGTCCCATACGTTTACCAGCTGGAGCTGTACGGCCGCCAATGAAACCAACAACTGGCTTCGTCATATTTTCTTTCACCCAGATTGCTGCTTCTTCTTCTGCGGTGCCGCCTATTTCCCCGATCATGATTACAGCATGTGTTTCCGGATCTTCATTGAATGCTTTCAGTACATCAATGAAGTCCGTTCCGTTAACCGGATCCCCACCGATTCCGACTGCGGAAGATTGCCCGATGCCCGCTTGCGATAATTGATGAACGGCTTCGTACGTTAAGGTTCCAGAACGAGAAACTACACCTACATGGCCTTTTTTATGGATATATCCTGGCATGATACCAATTTTACATTCTTCCGGGCTAATGACACCAGGGCAGTTCGGTCCGATCAAGCGAGTTTTCTTACCTTCCATGTAACGCTTCACCTTGACCATATCAAGGACAGGAATATGTTCCGTGATACAAATTACAAGATCAAGTTCTGCGTCAACCGCTTCCAAAATCGCATCTGCAGCAAATGGAGCCGGTACGTAGATAACCGATGCATTCGCCCCGGTTTCAGTGACAGCTTCGGAAACTGTATTGTATACAGGTACCCCTTCCACTTCTGTTCCACCTTTACCCGGAGTAACTCCGCCAACGATCTTCGTGCCATATTCCAACATTTGTTTTGTATGAAATAATGCTGTTGAACCAGTGATTCCCTGAACGATCACTTTCGTATCTTTATTAATATAAACGCTCATTATGTTCCCCCCTGCCTATTATCCTACAAGTGATACTATTTTTTGTGCGCCATCTGCCATTGATTCAGCAGCCGTAATATTTAAACCTGACTCTTTTAGAATCTTTTTACCAAGGTCCACATTCGTTCCTTCAAGACGAACAACAAGAGGGACATCCAGGCCAAGCTCTTTAGCAGCAGCTACGACGCCTGTCGCGATGATGTCACATTTCATGATTCCTCCGAAGATGTTAACGAAAATGCCTTTAACATTTTGATCGGATAAAATGATTTTGAAAGCTTCTTTTACTTTTTCCTCCGTTGCGCCGCCCCCAACGTCAAGGAAGTTAGCCGGGTCTCCCATATAATGCTTAATGATGTCCATCGTTGCCATAGCAAGTCCTGCACCATTAACCATGCATCCGATATTTCCGTCTAGCGATATGTAACTAAGGCCATGTTTCGATGCTTCAATCTCTTTGGCATCCTCTTCATCTAAATCACGGTACTCCGCGATGTCTTTATGGCGGTAAATCGCATTATCATCGAAATTCAATTTAGCATCAAGTGCCATTACATTGCCATCGCCCGTTACCACTAATGGGTTGATTTCAGCAATTGAGCAATCTTTCTCAACGAAAGCCGTATATAAGTTAACCATAAGCTTGGAAGCTTTATTGATAAGTGAAGCAGGAATATTGATATTGAAAGCAATCCTTCTTGCTTGGAAGCCGGTCAGGCCGACAACCGGATCGATTACTTCTTTGAAAATTTTCTCTGGTGTCTTTTCAGCCACTTCTTCAATTTCCGTTCCGCCTTCTTCAGAGGCCATCAATACGACACTGTTTGTAGCACGGTCCAGGACCAGCCCGATATAATATTCTTTCGTAATGTCGCAGCCCTCTTCAATAAGTAAACGCTTAACTTCCTTGCCTGTAGGTCCTGTTTGATGGGTAACCAGCGTTTTACCGAGAATCTCTTCTGCATATGTACGCGCTTCATCAAGATTTTTCGCTACCTTAACTCCGCCGGCTTTCCCGCGGCCGCCCGCATGAATTTGAGCTTTGACGACAACAACTTCCGTACCTAACTCCTTCGCTGCTTCCACTGCTTCATCAACAGTAAAGGCAACCCGGCCATTTGGAACGGATACCCCGTATTGTCGCAAAATCTCTTTCCCCTGATACTCATGGATATTCATTTCCCATCCTCCTTATCTACTAAAAAACAACTTTGAGATTTAATGCGTGTTTTCTCTACCATATTACAACAAAATTCTCCTTCGTGCATAATTTTCTTTCTCATAATTTTTAAAATATTATTATAATATACTTCCATACCCTTATGAAAACTGGAAAAACCTTCTTTACCGTTGGGTTTTTTTCTTATTAAAATCATTTATTTTGGTCCTGAAATTCTATGACAAAAAAAGTCATTCAGTCTAGCAAAATACTTCCATGAAAGCCTTTTCATCACATTAACTCTGAGATTCTTTATGAAAAATTACAGGTATCCTTGTCTTGATTCAAAGGAAAAGCAAAAGGACAAAGCCATGGCCTTGTCCTTTGGTAAATAATTTAGTATTTTTTTAATATAATGAAAAACCATTTGTGATTTCCCTATTATTCTACATAAACCAACATGAACTCATTTAGTGAAGTCAATTGGATAAATTGGGATCCTACCGCTTCATATCCTTGTCAACCTTATAAATGAATGCAAAAACCTCCGCAACAGCTCCATATAATTCTTCCGGAATCGTTTGATTAATATCCAATTGACCTAAAAGTGCAGCAAGCGATTCGTCCTTTTGGACCGGTATATCCAGTTTCATTGCCTTATCCAGAATATTTTCAGCCGTTTTACCTTTCCCCTTGGCCAAGATTACGGGGGCATTGGATATCTTTTGATCATACTTTAAGGCAATCACTTCTTTTGGTTTGTCATTTTTCATATTCGAATATCCACTCCACTATATGTACCCGATTCTGAAAATGGAATGGATTTCAACACTTTGTTCCCATCTTTTTCATTCTTCGGATTAACAAATGAAACCCCGGACAATCTGTAATCCATTTTTTCCAGATTCTCTCCCAACAGGTCAAGATAATGATTAGCCATCTCTTCAATCGCTGCACCAAGCTCATTAATGACCGTCACTTTTATGATTCGATTTTGTACCTGCATATCGATGACCGTCCCTTTTATTCGTTCCAATTCTAAATAGAACAGGACCCGACAGTAATCCGGGTCTATTTTACCTTCTTTTGTTTTCCTTCCGCTCCATTGTAAAGTTAGATCCGTTTGGGAAGTCCCCAGATTGATAGGAAGTGTTAAGAGCAAATTCTGAACCGGCCCATTTTCCTGTGAAAGGATCTGTTGAGCTGTAATCCGATTTAGAATGTGTTCTGCTATCTCCTTTACCGATGTGGGAGTTTGCTCATTCAGCAGTTTAAGCAGCAGCGGTTTAAGTGTTTCCAAATCCTTCGAGATATCCGTCGAATCAACTCCAGACTGATTAAGGATTGCATGTTCCAGCTGCAGGCCAAGTATCTTGGTCCACTCTTTAAGTTGATGTGCAACAGATGCCCCATTTGTGAAATCGATAGTTTGAAACTCAGTTTCCAATACATGTGCAAGGACCAGTTTCTCATTATTCTTAACGGACAAGGCCTCTGGAGACCGTTTAAGCGACTGAATAAGTAATTCAGCCACCTTACCCTTCGCCTCAGTTACCTGCTCTGTATCCGTATTCAAATAGTCTAGAATCTCATTCACTTCCTTATTGCTTCCCAGTGCTTTGTTTCCGGCACTTGCTTCGGTAAACGTACTCTCTAGTAAATGAATGGCAAGAGGTGATATTTTTTCAGCAGATATGCTTTTTATCTGATTCGGTTTGATACCGGTTGGCATTTTTGCCCCTTCATGATCAAGACCATTCAATAAGCGATTTACATTCATTTCGACCTTTTCAACTTTTCCCCATGCTCCATTTTTTCCTTCTGAAAGTAAATGCAAACCTTGGTGTAATTTATCGATCACTGAATTTTTAGGAAATCCGGACCTTGCCGCCGCTCCATCAATTAAATTCTCCAAAAAGACAGCTTCAGTCGTTCCCTTCGGTATGAAACCCGTCTGTTGAAGCAGTGAAAATGCCCCTGATTTCATTTTGGGTGTTGAATCGGAGTCCAGCCAAGCGGTCACAAGTTTTTGCAAACCGTTTTGTTGAAGTTGGTTCTGTTTAGCAACATGCAATGAGTCCAATACGCCTATTAGCTTGTCAGTCGTCTTCGTTTTCGTACTCCCATCCTGCAACTGTTGATGGAGGTCACTGAGCAATTTATGGAATGGTTCACCTTTGGTCTGTTCAAATATTGCTTCAAATACATTTTTTACAAAAGGCAATTGCTGAACGAGCATTGTTTTTATGATAGGCAGCCCTGATTCTGCCGTATCAACAGCTTTTAGCCATTGCAAAGCCGACTGAAAAGTGTTCTTTGTAATGGGGAGACGATTCTTAAGGAGGTATTCAGCAAGCTTAGCCGCTGCCGGTTCGGGCGTCATGCCCACATGAGCGATCAATTGTGCAGCCATTCCCTTTAAACTGGTATAGTTCACATTCGGAGACTCGAACGTTTTTAACACGACCTTCCCCTCATTTGGCTGCTGCACTTGAAACCAATACCTTTCACCTGCCCGAAGCGGGATATCGAGAGCGGCAATCATTTTTTGATGGCCAATCTGAACTTCTGCCGTCTGGTTAGGAAAAACCTTATTCACCTTCCCAAAAAGGATTTGTCCGCTTTTCAAACTCGCAGTTCCTTGCATTTCAATGGGTGAAAGTACGGGTTGACCGCTCGTTATGGTTAGCATCACTCACCCTCCCTTATTCTTTCGTTCGTGCAGCGATTTCCTTAACTGGAGCAAAACTTCTTCTATGCCAAGGTGTAAGACCATGCTTGTCAAGTGCTTCTATATGTTGGCTTGTCCCGTAACCCATGTGCTTTTCGAACCCGTATTCCGGATATTTCACCCCATAATCCTTCATCATCCTGTCACGAGTCACTTTCGCTATAATGGAGGCCGCAGAAATGGAAATGCTTCTTGCATCCCCCTTTATAAGCGAAAGCTGCGGCATGGGCACATCAAGTTCCATCGCATCAATCAGCAAATGATCCGGAAGTTCTGACAGATCGTTCACAGCCGCTATCATTGCCTTTTTCGTAGCTTGATATATATTAATGTCATCGATTACTTCGCTATGCACAATACCTACCCCGATGGATATGGCTTCCTTGCAGATCCTCTCATAAAACTGTTCCCTTTTTGACTCTGGAATCTTTTTAGAATCATTCAGTCCTGGCAAATAGAAAGTTTCCGGCAAGATGACTGCACTCGTCACAACTGGTCCTGCCAGCGGCCCTCTCCCCACTTCATCGATACCAGCAAGAATGGAGTATCCCTGTTTTCGCAGTTGCCGTTCAAACTCTGTCATCTCCATGAAAGTATTCTTTACTTGTTGCTCTTTATCATAGGCTCTTTGCCATTTGCTTACTAAATCGGCTACACCCTTCCGCCCGTCCTCCCGGCATGCTAGTAAAAATAAATCATCAGGCTCTTTTATTGTCATTAACTTTGAAGAGATTTCTTTTATGCTCATTGCAGTTTTCATCATTTATCACCCATCATATTAATTATCGGCAGTCATGCTTCTTTTCTACAGTTTAAACAAAAATACGGAGCGGAAAAGAGACATCAAAAAGGAAAAACATTTTTGATATCCAACTCCAGCTCCGTATCAATCCACTCACTGATTGTCTTCAAATAATCAGGTCAGTGCCTTCAAATATTCACATAAAGTTATTCGGGTAAATGATCCTCTTCATAGTCCTTAGGTACCTCAAACGTTAGCGGACCCATCTTTTCTGAACGAATTTCACGTACGACCAACTCTGCGGTTTTGTCGTAATCAATGAACCCTCCAGATGCTAAACAGCCCCTGAACTTACCGACCCTATCGAAAAGTTCGAGCGTTTCTTGAGGAATTGTATCCAGGTTATAACGTGATTTCAATCTATCCGGATATTCTTTTTCCAAAAAGCGAAGTCCATATAAGGAAACTTCGTGCAAATTTAAAATCGTATCCTTGATTGCTCCCGTCAATGCAAGCTTCAAGCCTACTTCCTGATCTTCGAATTTAGGCCAGAGAATTCCCGGCGTGTCAAGCAGCTCCAATTCCTTACCAACTTTTATCCATTGCTGCGCTTTCGTGACACCAGGGGTATTGCCTGTTTTGGCAATGTTCTTTTTAGCAAGCCGATTGATCAATGTTGATTTCCCTACGTTGGGAATACCGACTATCATGGCACGGATCGCTCGCGGCTTTATTCCTCTTGACTCCATCCGGTCATACTTCTCTTTTAAAAGTTTTTTAGCAGCCGCTGTGATCTGATTTAAACCGTTCCCTGCCTGTGAGTTTATCGCAATTGCCGTTTTCCCCTGTGATTTATAATACTCAAGCCACATATTCGTTTTTACCGGATCAGCCATATCTGCTTTATTCAAAAGGATGACCCTCGGTTTATGCTGTATGATTTCATCGATCATCGGATTTCGTGAAGATGCCGGAAGCCTGGCATCCACAAGTTCAAAGATGATGTCGATCAGTTTTAATTTCTCTGTTACTTCCCGTCTCGCTTTGGCCATATGGCCAGGGAACCACTGTATTGTCAATGGAATCCACCTTCCTACTATTCCGCCAATCGAAAGTCTTCAATTGGCCAATAAACTAATTTAGTTTTTCCTAACACTTTATCGTAAGGAACGACACCAACGCCAATATGGCGGCTGTCCTTACTAAAACGGCGATTATCCCCTAAGACAAATAGGTGGCCTTCGGGCACCGTTTCTTGTTCAATGACATCACTTAATGTAAATGGCTCCGTCAATGCACCGCCATCAATCAATTGCTTTTTATATTTATCCAAGTATGGCTCAGCATACGCTTTCCCATTCACGTATAGAGTATCATCTTTATATTCCACTTTCTCACCTGGCAACCCGATGACCCGCTTTATGTAATCCTTGCCTTCAGGAGCTTCAAAAACGATAATGTCGAATCTTTTCGGTTCACCAATGGAATAGGAGATTTTATTAACGATCATGCGGTCCGTATCCTTTAATGTCGGCATCATGGAATTACCGTCCACAACAATAGGAGCCAGTAGGAAATAACGAATCAATGTCGCAGCTATCACCGCGATTATGACCGCCTTTGTCCATTCCCACAATTCATTTTTCTTTTTCGCCATCCTTACCCACCCTTTTAGAAGCATATCAACAATTATTTTAACATGTTGCGGACGCTATAGCGAGCAGGATTCTATATGGTTTTCACCCTATGGGTGCATTTATGGTTTCTTCAAGTGCAAAAAGGGAGCCTGATAAACAAGCTCCCTTTTTGCATGATACTGTTTGGTTATTCACCTTATGTGGATCATGGTAAATCCGCATGAAGATATTCGAAGAATTAACGACGAATTTCTTTAATACGAGCTTTTTTACCACGAAGTTCGCGTAGGTAATAAAGTTTCGCACGACGTACTTTACCGTGACGGATAACTTCTAGTTTCGCAATTTTTGGTGTGTGAAGAGGGAAAGCACGTTCTACTCCAACGCCGTAAGAGATCTTACGTACTGTGAAAGTTTCACTAACTCCGCCGCCACGACGTTTGATTACAACGCCTTCAAACAACTGGATACGTTCGCGAGTTCCTTCAATAACCTTTACGTGTACACGTACTGTGTCACCAGGTCTGAATGATGGAAGATCTGTGCGAAGTTGTTCTTTTGTGATTTCGTTAATAAGATTTTGCATCAATTTCAACTCCTCCTGGACGCTCTTGCAAATACTAATTGTTTGCAGCGGAACATCGTTATAAGACTGAGCATTTTGCCCAAGTCACAAGGTATATCCTATCATACTATAAACGCAGATGCAATAGATATCAGTCTTCTTTTTTAATCTCGGACAATAATTTCTTTTCAATATCCGATAGTTCATAACTCTCAAGCAAATCAGGACGTCGCATCAACGTTCTGCGCAGGGATTCCTTCATCCGCCATTCATCGATTTTTTTATGATTCCCGGATATCAGTGGATCGGGAACTTTCATTCCCCGGAAATCTGCAGGTCTAGTATAATGGGGATGTTCTAACAAACCAGAAGAATAGGAATCAAGAATCGGGGAGTCAACATTTCCTAGAACGCCAGGAAGCAAGCGGACAACACTGTCAATAATGACCATTGCGCCCAATTCCCCGCCTGTAAGCACAAAGTCACCAATCGAAATTTCATCCGTTACGACATGCTGCCGGATGCGCTCATCATACCCTTCATAATGTCCGCAAATGAAAACAAGATGCTCTTCCTTTGCAAACTCTTCTGCTTTTTTCTGCGTGTAACGCTCTCCCTGAGGACAAAGGAGGACTACCCTTGGGGTTTGCTCGGCTTGCCCTTTAAGAGCTTCCACAGCATCAAATATCGGTTGAGCTTTCAACACCATTCCGGCACCGCCGCCATATGGATAATCGTCCACCGTCGAATGCTTATTATCTGCATAATCTCTAAAATTGGTCACCTTATAACTGACAGCCTGCTTTTCTGCAGCCTTTTTTAAGATTGACGAGCCAAATACCCCTTCGAACATTTCTGGAAAAAGCGAAAGTACATCGATTTTCATCAATCTAAAAGTCCCTCCATTGGTGTTATGATGACCTTTTTAGCGGAAATATCGACTTCTTCTACAATTTGATCAATATACGGAATCAAAATATCCTTACTGCCAGCTTTCTTAATGACCCAAACATCATTTGCACCCGGTGTCAGAACCTCAACGATTTCCCCAACTTCCATACCTTCATCCGTAAATACCGAACAGCCGATGATTTCATGGAAGTAGAACTCACCTTCGTCCAATTTACCAAGCTGTGCTTCTTTGATTTTCAGGACCCCGTTTCTAAAAGCCTCGACCTGTCCGACATTATAATAGTTCTCGAACGTCAATAGATTAAAGTTTTTATGGGTACGATGCGACCTGATGATGAGCGGCAAAGGCTTTTTCTCCGTATCCCTAAACAAATAAAGGGTATTTCCCACTTTGTACCGTTTTTCCGGAAAGTCTGTTGAAGAAATAACACGGACTTCTCCTAAAAGACCATGGGTGTTGACAATTTTACCTACATTAAACCATTTTTCCATTCTTTCACCTCTAACGAATTTCCGAGACGATTCCATCTTTAATGACAATTGTTTTCGTTGCCATAATTTCGTCCCAATCTGCCCCGATTTCCACATCAATGATACTTTGAACTTCCCGTTCCTTCAATTCACTTCCGGTGGGAAGGATCTCCAACTGCTCCATTTGAAATTCAAGCAGTTTAATCTTTTCTTGCCTCTGGTTTATTTCTTTTTCGAAATGAGCACGGAGACTGGCAGGCTGGAGATTTCTTGTTTTTTCAAGTTTTTTCAGTTCAAAGCGGAGCTGTTCACTCTCTTTTTGAAGCTGAAGGCGTTTTGACTTGTACTTCTCGAGGAGCTGATTCTTGCTGGATTCCGTTAATACTTGGTTAACGATTACATTTTGGAGAATTTTCATTCCAGCACCTCCTATTATCTATGATTTCTTATTTCCTTCAAAAAATATGTATGATAGGGTAATCTTTTTGAAAAATGAGGGTCATTCTCTTAAGTATAACGTAAATCGGTAAAAGATGCGTCCTAAAAAGGCGTAAAGTTTAAACTCCAGGTCATATTCGTTTAGGATAAGAGTAAGAATTTCACCTTCTTGAAGTGCAAAAAAAAGGAGGGGTATTAGCCCTCCTTATTCGGAAATCTCCAAATAGATTTTCTTCTGCTGTGAAGATCCTGCTGCATATACCACAGTCCGAATCGCCTTAGCAACACGCCCTTGCTTACCGATGACCTTGCCCATGTCCTCTTTATGAACGGAGAGGATATAAACAACTCGGTCGGACTCTTCCTTAGAGGTCACGATGACCTCTTCCGGATAATCCACAAGTGCTGAAACAATCGTTTCAATTAGTGCTTTCATCAACTACCGTCGATTACTTGCTGTTTTTTGCAACATGGAATTTTTCCATGATGCCTTGTGTTGAGAATAAGTTACGAACTGTATCAGATGGTTTAGCTCCATCTTGTAACCATTTAAGAGCAAGCTCTTCGTTGATTTCAACTTTAGCTGGTTGAGTCACCGGGTTATAAGTTCCTACCACTTCAATGTAACGTCCGTCACGTGGTGAACGAGAATCTGCAACTACAATACGATAGAAAGGAGATTTTTTAGCTCCCATACGTTTTAAGCGAATTTTTACTGCCATTTTAAATAAGCACCTCCGAATAGTTTCACACAAGATAGTATAATATCAAATGTCTTGTATGTTTGTAAAGGTTTTTTTCTTAACAGGGGGAAAAAGTGTTGAAATACATGGTCTCACCCTGCATTTCCGCCTCATTTCGACCTGAAATAAACCTTACATGAACGGGAATTTGAATCCCTTTTTCTTCCCTTTTTGCATGTTTGTAACCTGTTTCATCATCTTTTTCATTTCTTCGAATTGCTTAAGTAGACGGTTCACTTCTTGAATCGATCTGCCGCTTCCTTTGGCAATCCGTTTTTTGCGGGATGCATTCATGGTTTCTGGATGTTCCTTTTCCTGCGTTGTCATCGAACGGATGATAGCTTCAACATGACCGATCTGTTTCTCATCGATTTGAAGGTTATCCATCCCTTTCATTTTGTTCGCACCGGGAATCATTTTCAGAATATCATCAAGCGGCCCCATGTTTCGCACCTGTCCAAGTTGCTCAAGGAAATCATCAAAGGTAAAAGTAGCTGTCCGCATCTTTTTCTCTAATTCTTTCGCTTTTTCTTCATCGACATTAGCCTGTGCTTTTTCGATAAGGGTCAATACATCACCCATACCAAGAATCCTTGATGCCATCCGTTCTGGATGGAAGGCTTCAAGTGCATCCAATTTTTCTCCCATACCGACGAATTTAATCGGCGTGTTGGTGACTGAGCGTATCGAAAGTGCCGCACCACCACGTGTATCCCCATCAAGTTTCGTTAATACGACCCCAGTCAAGCCAAGCTGCTCATTAAAGCTTTGGGCTACATTGACCGCATCCTGACCTGTCATCGCATCGACAACCAGGAAGATTTCATCCGGTTTTGTCAATTCTTTGATATCCTTAAGTTCGCCCATCAAGTTTTCATCAACATGAAGGCGTCCTGCGGTATCAATCAAAACATAATCATGATGCTCTTCCTTTGCCTTTTCAATCGCCTGTTTGGCAATTTCAACAGGACTGACCTGGTCACCCAGGGAAAAAACAGGCATGCTTAATTGTTTGCCAAGTGTTTCAAGCTGCTTAATCGCCGCCGGACGGTAAATATCAGCCGCAACGAGCAATGGCTTGCGGTTGTATTTTTTTCTAAGAAGATTGGCAAGCTTTCCGGTGGTCGTCGTTTTACCTGCCCCTTGAAGTCCTACCATCATAATGACTGTCGGTGGTTTCGAGGCAACGGCAATCTTGCTCTGTTCGCCGCCCATCAGCTCCGTCAATTCTTCCTTAACTACTTTAATTACCTGTTGACCGGGGGTTAAGCTTTTCAGCACTTCCTGACCTACCGAACGTTCACTAACACGCTTTACAAATTCCTTCACGACTTTAAAGTTAACGTCCGCTTCAAGCAGGGCCAATCGAACTTCACGCATCATTTCTTTAACGTCTGCTTCGTTGACCTTCCCTTTTCCACGGATCTTTTGCATCGTGCTCTGCAGTCGGTCGGCCAATCCTTCAAATGCCATATTGCCGCCTCCTAATCCAACTTCTCAAGCGTCGTGATTGCGTCAAGCAGCTTCTCTTTCGAAAAGGAATCCTTTTCTATGAGTCCCTTCATATTCGCAATCCATTGGTTACGCTCTTGAAATTTTTGAAATAACAATAGCTTTGCTTCGTATTCCTCAAGCATCGCTTCTGTTCTTTTTATATTATCATAGACTGCCTGCCTACTCACTTCGTATTCATCGGCAATCTCCCCAAGAGAGTAATCATCCAGATAGTAGAGGGACATGTAGCTCTGCTGCTTCTCTGTTAACAACGATTGGTAAAAGTCATACAAATAGTTAATCCGCGTTGTCTTTTCAAGCATATTAGCAAGCCTCCCTGCTGTTAAGTGAAAACCCTTTACAAGTTTATATTGTATAGCCTAGTTTATTTGATGTCAAGTTAAACTCCTTACCACATCTTTATAAAACATATTTTTTTCTATTTCTCGCTTCAAGGAGGCGTTTCAACCGCTCTTCCTCCTATGTTGCGGTATCTTGACGGATGGCGATTTAACATCATTCTTCTGTCCCAATTCGGTACCCTGCATGTCCTGTGTGCCCGCTATTTACACAGATTTATCGTTTATTGATGGTTTTAGTTGGTTTTGGTGTACCACTCCTTTTTTTAGGGTGCCAGCCAATTGTATCTTAATCCCATGCAGGTCAAATTGCCCGGGTTGTGGAATCCTAAATAAAAGCAGGAAGGCAGGTAAATAGCCTTCCTGCTTTTTTTTGTTTTTTTGTCTGCCATGGTATGTAAATCATTGAATGCCTGAGCTTCTTCTTCCCGCTCCATGACACATTCCTTTGATTTGATGATTAATTAGGCCTTTTGCGCCATTATTCTTCGGAATATGCGAAGTGAATCTAAAACAAAAAAACCAGAAGAGAGAAACCTCTTCCGGCTTACAAAATGATCAATTAGAGCTGTTCTTTATCAATGATATCAGCAAAGAGGCCGTATACATATTTCTCAGCATCGAATTCCTGAAGATCGTCCATTTTTTCACCAAGCCCTACAAATTTAACGGGAATGGCCAGCTCATTGCGAATTGCCAAAACAATCCCACCTTTTGCCGTGCCATCAAGCTTTGTTAAAACAATACCAGACACATTGGTCGCTTCCTTGAATGTCTTGGCTTGAATAAGGGCATTTTGTCCGGTGGTTGCATCAAGAGCAAGCAACACTTCATGTGGTGCACCAGGTATTTCACGTTCAATTACACGTTTCACCTTTTCCAATTCCTTCATTAAATTCACTTTATTTTGTAAACGGCCCGCTGTATCACAAATCAAGATATCCGCTTTACGTGCCTTAGCTGCCTGAATGGCATCAAACATGACCGCGGCAGGATCAGAACCTTCTCCTTGCTTGATTACACTGACACCAACACGTTCTCCCCATACCTCGAGCTGTTCAATTGCTCCTGCACGGAATGTATCACCAGCTGCTAATACAACCGACTTACCCTCAGCCTTAAATTTATGAGCAAGTTTACCAATTGTCGTTGTTTTACCTACCCCATTCACTCCGACGAACAGAATGACAGTTAATCCATCTTCTTGTATGTTAAGGCTTGATGTCTCTTTCTCGTCACCTTGATAGATTTCGACAAGTTTTTCGGAAATGACGGATTGCACTTCTCTCGTATCAGAGATATTGCGAAGTTTGACTTCCATTTTTAATTGGTCGATCAATTCCATCACGGTATCAAAGCCAACGTCAGCCTGAATCAGTATCTCTTCAAGTTCTTCAAAGAAGTCCTCATCCACTTTCCGGTAACGGGCAACAAGTTCATTGACCCTTCCAGTAAAGGAATTCCTCGTCTTAGTCAAACCTTGCTTAAATTTTTCCCCTATGGATACTTCCACTTCTACATCTTTTACCTTTTCTTCCTGGGTCGTAAATTTCTCTTTTAGCTTTTTGAAAAAACTCATTGTCCCACTTCCTCTAATTCATGAATTTAAACTTCCATAAAGTCTTCTGATTCTTCCATTCGGACGGAAACAAGTTTGGAGACGCCTGACTCCTGCATCGTTATGCCATATAGGACATCAGCCTCTTCCATCGTACCTTTACGGTGAGTAATCACGATAAACTGCGTTTCCTTGCTGAACTTCTTTAAAAATTGGCTGAACCGGACGACATTCGCCTCATCAAGTGCAGCCTCTACTTCATCAAGGATGCAAAAAGGCACAGGTCGCACTTTTAAAATGGAGAATAAAAGCGCAATCGCGGTCAATGCCCGTTCTCCCCCGGATAATAGACTTAAATTCTGCAGTTTTTTCCCAGGAGGCTGTGCAATGATATCCACCCCTGTATTAAGTAAATCATCAGGATTCGTCAGTTTCAGCTCCGCTCTGCCCCCGCCAAATAAAGCTTTGAAGACCTGTTCGAATTCTTCACGGATCGAATAGAAGGTATCCGCAAAGCGCCGCTTCATTTCATCATCCATTTCATCGATCACTTGGAATAAAGTATCCTTCGCCTGTTGAAGGTCTTCCTTTTGACTTAGAAGGAAGTCATATCGTTCAGATACACGTGCGTATTCATCAATTGCACCTATATTTACCGTCCCTAATTCCTCGATGGCAAGCTTGATGAGCTTCACCTTTTTTTGTGCTTCTTCTACAGGCATCATCATTGGATACTGCTCCTTAGCTCCTTCAAATGATAGCGTGTATTCTTCTCGCAAGTGGTCAAGGCGGTTTTCCAGTTCGACGTCCAGTCGAGTTACTTTCACTTCTTCATCCTTAATCACTTCAACAATGCCTTTATAAAGCCGATTTTCTTCTTTCAAAGCCAGTTCTAGTGTTTCGACTTGTGTTTGAAGCTCGTTTTTTTCCTGTTTTTTTATGGCAATTCCTTCAATTGCTTCATTCTTATCGAGCAATTTCTGCTGAGCCATATCTTCAAGCGTCTCTTCCCCGCTTGAACTGTCTGTCATTTCATTAGTCAGTAGCCCCAAATCATCTTTATTCTCACAGAGCCTGCTTTTTTCCTTTGAAAGATCCGTTTCTATGCGTTCCATCTTTTCTTTTTGGTTTTGTAGCTGCCCACGTTTAGAGGCCAGTGTTACCCTCAGTTCATTCGCTTCTTCAGCAAGGCTCTCTTTTGAGGATTGTTGGGATTGCTTTTGTTCCGTCATGTCGGAAATCAACTGGTCAAGCCCCTCAATTTCCGTTTTACATGATTCCAAAAGTTCTTCCAACTCTTTAAGTCTTGCCGTTTTTTGCTGTTGTTCTTCTAAATATGAATTTTTATCCAAATCATAAAGATGCAGCCTATCATTCACATTTCTTTCCTGGAGTTCCACTTCGCGAAGTTCGCCCTTCAGGGTTTGTTCTTGCAATCGAAGGCGTTCCCCTGTTTTTCTCGTTTGTTCAAGCGTTTGCTCTTGAACACCGACATCCACTTTAAGCTGTTTGACCTGTTTTTCCAGCTGGTTTGTTTTCGCTTCCATGTCAGCAAGTTTTTGATTCAGCTCTTCCAATTCCGTTTTCCTCGAAAGTAGGGAAGTCGTTTTTTGCTTTAACGCTCCACCAGTCATTGAACCACCCGGATTGACGATATCCCCTTCAAGTGTTACGAAACGAAAGCGGTGCTGCATCATTTTCGCCAGATCATTTGCACCCTTTAAATCTGTGGTAATTATGACGGTTCCGAGCAGGTTTTCCGCAATCGCTGCATGTCTATCATCATATTGGATCAAGGCTGAGCCGGTCCCGACAAAAGCGGAATGGCTTTTGAGCATCGATAATTGACTCGCTGAAATCTCTCTTGCCTTTATGACTGATAAAGGCAAGAACGTCGCACGTCCATACCTATTTTTCTTCAAGAAGGAAATGGCTTCTCGAGCATGCTCTTCGCGTTCCACGACCACATGCTGCATCGCTCCGCCCAGAGCCGTTTCGATTGCCGTTTCATATTCCTTTGGAACTTTTATCAATTCTGCAACTGCCCCCTCAATGCCTCGAAGGGTTTCTTTCGCTTTTAAAACTTCTTTAACACCTTGAAAAAAGCCTGCATAATCCTCTTCCATTTCTTCAAGAAGTTCTTTACGTGATTTTGCCTGTTGAAGGAATTGATAGGCCTTATATAGGGTGGTTTCTTGTTTTTGATACGTATCTTTTGCCGCATTCAGTTTGTTCTGCTGATTTCTGAAAAAAGAGACATGCTCTTCCAGCTGCTTGGTCACATTGTCCATCTGAGCCGAGAATTCCATTTTTTTTGCGGTGATATCCATTCTTTCCGTTAGGAACTTTTCATTTTCCATATCAAGTTTAGCATTTTTATGCTCCTGCTGTGTAAGCTGCTGAAGCAGATATTGTTTTTCGTTTTTTGCCGTTGCCTGCTTGTTCAACCACTCGATATAATCACTCTTTTTCACTTCTATCATGGCTTCGATATCGCTATTGAATAGGCCTAGGCTTTTTTGTTTTTCATGTAATACTTCCTGCAGCCCTTTTACTTCCGAGTGCAGTTCATTCAGGATTTCGGTTTCTTTTTCCTTTTGTAGAGACAAACTCTCGACCGCTGCCTCACCTTCCACAATCGCTTTTTCAAGCTGTGACTTGTTTTGGGCAGCATTTTTTTTTCGTTCTTTCAATACTTCTTTACGACCTTCAAGCTTTTCAAGTTCTTCACTGGCATTCAGGAGAATTTCCTGCAGTCCATTGATTGATGTTTCAAGTGTGACAAGATTATCCCGAAGCTTTTTGAGATGCGCTTCCTTCTCATGAAGCTTTCCTGCCATTTGCTGTTCCATTTCATTATGTTTTTCCAGGTCCCGGGACAGATTTTCCCATTTTTCATAAAGTTCTTCGATTTCACAAACGGTCAATGATACTTCTATTTGTTCAAGCTCTTCTTTCTTTTCCAAAAATTCCTTGGCGAGGGAAGACTGAATTTTTAACGGTTCCACCTGTCCCTCCAATTCATGGAGGATATCATGGACACGGTTTAAGTTATCCTGTGTTTCCGTCAGCTTTGATTCCGCTTTTCGTTTTCTTGTTTTATATTTTAAGACCCCGGCTGCTTCTTCAAAGATCACACGTCTTTCTTCTGCCTTACTGCTTAGGATTTCTTCCACTTTCCCTTGGCTGATGATGGAAAACGCTTCACGTCCAAGACCAGAATCCATGAACAGGTCTATGATGTCTTTCAGACGGCAACCTTGATTATTAATGAAAAATTCACTTTCTCCCGATCGATATACCCGTCTGGTCACACTAACTTCATGAAAATCTATCGGCAGGGAATTCGTTTCGTTGTCAAGGGTCAATGATACTTCTGCAAAATTCAGCGCTTTCCTCGTGTCACTTCCCGAAAAGATGATATCTTCCATTTTTGATCCACGCAGCGATTTCGCAGACTGCTCTCCAAGTACCCATCGGACTGCATCGGTCACATTACTTTTACCGCTTCCGTTTGGTCCAACCACTGCCGTGACACCAGGTACAAAATCAATCGAAATTTTCTCTGCGAAAGATTTAAATCCTACAACGTCCAAGCGTTTGAGGAACATGACCTTTCCTCCTCTACTGTTCAACTATCTTGTTGATTTTTGGTCTTTTAAAACGATTAATGCATGCTCGGCAGCATGCTGCTCCGCTTCTTTTTTCGATTTTCCTATACCAGAGCCCAGTTCTTCCCCATTCAATGAGACAGTCGAAACAAACTCGCGATTATGGGCTGGCCCTTTTTCCTGCAAGATTTTATATTGGAGTACACCGATAGCATCACGCTGAATCAGCTCTTGAAGCTGGCTCTTATAATCCATCACATGAGAAAAAGCACCCTCGTCTATCTTAGGAAACACAATATTCTTCAAAAACTGCACAACTGGCTCTAATCCTTGGTCAAGGTACAAAGCCCCAATATAGGCTTCGAATACATCGGCAAGCATGGCAGGCCGTTCTCTTCCACCTGTCATTTCTTCCCCTTTTCCAAGTAATACGTATTCTCCGTAAGAAAGGCTATTGGCAAAAGCAACAAGTGAAGGCTCGCACACAATGGCTGCCCTTAGTTTAGTAAGTTCACCCTCGCTCATCATCGGATATTTTTGATACAAGTATTTAGAGATGGTCAGTTCAAGTACAGCGTCTCCCAAGAATTCAAGCCTTTCGTTATCTTCATAAGGCTTACGGCGATGCTCATTCACATAAGATGAATGTGTAAAAGCTTGTTTCAATAAATTTTCATCCTGAAAATGAAAACCCAGACTTTCTTGCAATTGTTTAAATTTATTATCCTTGATTGATGGTTTACGATTATTTCCGTTCCTACGCATCACAAAAAACCCTCCACAACGGTTCAAAAAGCATATTTTCCAAAATATAAAAAGAAACCTGGCAGGAATTCCTGTCAAGCTTTCCTATGTACCATCATACATTATTATCCGTTTAAAGAAAACTAACCGGCAAAAGACTGCCAGCCAACGGAGCTTACTTGGGCGCGTACTCATACCCATATTTCTGCTGCTGCTTCAAACTTCTTCAAGTATAAGAGAAAGCCCCGTTTTAAAAACGGAGCTTTTAGTCAAATGACAAATTCATTACATAGTGCTTTGTATGTAATTCACAGCATCACCTACTGTGGCGATTTTTTCAGCGTCATCGTCCGAAATTTCCATATCAAACTCGTCTTCGAATTCCATGACTAGTTCGACTACATCTAGGGAATCGGCACCAAGATCTTCTTTGAAAGAAGCTTCAAGTTTCACTTCTGACTCTTCTACATTCAAACGATCTACAACGATTTTTGTAACTCTTTCTAATACATCTGCCAATTTGTTCACCTCCCCTCAAAACATTATAAATTAATTTCGAAAAAAATCAAAGAAAACTTACATAACCATGCCGCCATCTACATGAAGAGTTTGTCCAGTTATATATTTGCTAGCCTCTGAAGCTAGGAAAGAAGCCACTGCAGCGATATCTTCTGGGTCTCCGAATCGTGCCAGTGGAATTTGGTCCAGCATCGCTTTTTGGACATCTTCAGGTAATTCCCCAGTCATATCTGTCGAGATAAACCCAGGAGCAATCGCATTGACTGTGATTCCTCTTGAAGCAAGTTCCTTCGCGGTGGTTTTAGTCAGGCCGATCACACCAGCTTTGGCAGCCACATAATTAGCCTGCCCTGCATTACCGCTGACGCCGACAATCGATGCCATATTGATGATCCTGCCGCTGCGTTGCTTCATCATTTGTCTTGTGACCGCTTTTGTGCAAAGAAACACGCCTTTAAGATTCGTATTGATTACCGAATCCCATTCGTCTTCTTTCATCCGCATCAATAGGTTATCACGTGTGATGCCGGCATTATTAACCAGGACATCCACTCTGCCAAACTGTTCGACGACCTCTTTGATCATGCTTGTCACCGATTCACTATTTGCAACATCGCATTGTACGGCAAATGCTTTACGGCCCAATGCCCTGATTTCATCCACCACTTCATTCGCTTTCGCTTCACTGCCGGAATAGTTAATGGCAACGTCTGCTCCCTGACGTGCAAATTCTAGAGCAACTTCCCTGCCAATACCTCGTGACGCTCCCGTTACAAGTGCTTTTTTGCCTTCGAGGATCATGCTTGTGCCCCCTTCAATGTTTCAATTGTTTTAGTTAGAGTATCTATATCCGATACCGAGTGAATTTGAACAGAACGATCAATTTTCTTGATCAGCCCACCCAATACTTTCCCGGGACCTACCTCGATGAACGTATCCACGCCCAATTCGAGCAGGTTTTTCACACTATCCTCCCAAAGTACTGGGGAATACAACTGTTCGATTAATTTTTCTTTAATTTCAGCTGGAGCAGTTATGGGCTTGGCCGTTACATTTGAAATGACAGGAATTTCTGCCTGTTTGAAGCTCACTTCATCAAGGACACCCTGTAACTTTTCTGCCGCTGGTTTCATCAATTCCGAATGGAACGGTCCACTCACTTCAAGAGGAAGTGCCCGTTTTGCCCCATTTTCCTTGGCTTTTGCACTTGCAAGTTTAACCCCTTCTGATGTGCCTGAAATGACGATTTGTCCTGGACAATTTATATTGGCTAATTGAACGGATTCACCTGTTGCCGTTATCTCAGCTGTCACTTCAGAAAGAGCGTCACGATCCATTCCTAGTATTGCAGCCATTGAGCCTTGACCATTCGGCACGGCAGCCTCCATGAACTCACCACGCTTGCGCACAGTGTACACGGCATCTTCAAAAGAGATTGCACCTGATGCCACTAAAGCCGTATATTCACCTAAACTATGCCCTGCAGTATAATCGGGTTTGATTCCCGCTTCTTCCAACGCGCTGACAAATGCATAACTGGTGGTCAATAATGCTGGTTGTGCATTATAGGTTACCGTTAATTCTTGTTGTGTTCCATTAAAGATAAGTTCGGAAAGTGGAAAATCAAGTTTTTCATCCGCAGTGCGAAAAATTTGCTGAGCACGCTCGCTTTGCTGAAACAAGCTATGGCCCATTCCTATTGACTGTGATCCTTGTCCTGGAAAGACAAAAGCAATTTTACCCATTTGTTACTCCCCTGCCTCTATGATTTATTATTGTTTTCTATCGTCTTTGCAATCAACGGTATGACATCATGGCCAACCATATCGCGAGTCTGCCGTATTGCATTATAGATTGCGTTATCATCTGAAGAACCATGCGCCTTAATGACAGGTGCTTTCAAACCGAAAAGGCCTGCACCACCATACTCCGAATAATCCATTCGATTTTTAAGGCCCATTAATTCCGGTTTCACCATTGCTGCAGCCAACTTACTCTTTAAGTTGCTCATCAAGGCCGTTTTCACCATTTTAAAAACACCCATTGCTGTACCTTCAAGTGTCTTCAACACCATATTTCCCGTGAAACCATCCGTTACGACAACGTCTGCCGGCCCATTTAGGAGGTCCCTGGCCTCTACGTTACCTATAAAGGATATCTCCGATGATTGCTGTAGCAATGTAAAAGTATGCTTCGTCAGTTCATTCCCCTTTTTCTCTTCTGTACCGATATTCAGAAGTCCTACACGGGGCTTTTCAATCCCACGCACTTTTTGGGCATAAACAGAACCCATTATGGCGAATTGAAGCAGATGCTCCGGTTTCGCATCGGAGTTCGCACCTACATCAAGTAGGACAAAACCTTTGCCATCGATTGTCGGAAGGGTTGGAGCCAATGCCGGACGTTCAATGCCGTCTATTCTTCCAACAACGAACAAGCCTGCAGCCATTAACGCACCCGTATTGCCGGAAGAAATGCATGCATCTGCTTCCCCGTCAGCCACTTGTTGTGCAGCCAATACCATTGAGGCACTTTTCTTGCGGCGAACCGCACGAACAGGCTCATCGGTACTTAATATTTTTTCATCTGTATGTACAACCTTTATTCGGTCATGTTTTGTTAAGTATTGGTTAATCTCGGCTTCATTGCCTACCAAGGTGATTACCACATCGGAAAAAGTCTCGACAGCTTTCATCGCTCCTAAAACCTGTGCCTTGGGAGCATTATCGCCACCCATTGCATCTATTGTTATCTTCATGTTCTTTCATCCTTTACTAGAAAGTTAAGAGCGATACATATCGAACTCGCCTTTAAAAACCAGTTCATTGCCCACGTAGCTTCTGACTTCCACCACGGAACGATCGTTGGTGTGGTCCACGCTTTTAACTTTCGCTTTAGCTACCACTCTTTCATTTTCCTTCACAGAACGAGTAAATAAAATGGACGCTTTTGCAGTTAATGCCAGTTCATCATTCATGACCGCTACAGCCAATGAATTTGCTTGGGCAAAAAGATGATGTCCACGTGCAATTCCATTCCGCTTAAAGACATGCTCTTTTTTTATATCCAAAATCGAAATTGCATTGTCATCTAAATTAAGGTCAATTACTTCCCCGATGATTTCATCCAAAGGCAAAGCCCTGATTTCGTCACTGAATTTTTTTTCGGCCACGCTTTTAATACGTTCACGCAGTTCCGGTATCGATAACTCAAGACGGTCAAGCCTAATAGTCTGGACGCTCACCGAATATTTTTCAGCCAGCTCCTCATCCGTTACAAAAGGATTCTGTTTAATCGTTTCGATTAATAATTGCTGGCGTTCCTTCTTATTTATTCGCATTTGAAGGTCACCATCCGTAGTATTATGACTAGGTACTAATAGTAGTATATATATTTTAAAAACAGATTGCAAGAAATTGTGCAATTTCTCGCAACCTGCAAATCCATTTTTTTGTTCAGTCCAGCTTTTCTCCCGTAAATACGCCCGTTTCCTCTAAATAGTTCCGTATCGGTGCATACTCCGGGGAATGCCAAAAGCTTTGTGAAGCAATCAATTTTGCAGCATCCATCCTTGCCACCTCCAACGTCCTATAATCATGGACCATGTCGGCTACTTTAAACTCAGGAAGACCGCTTTGTTTTTTGCCGAAGAAGTCACCAGGGCCTCGGAGTTCCAGATCTTTCTCCGAAAGGGCAAAACCATCATTCGTCTCGGTCATGATTTTCATCCGTTCCTTGCCAACTTCCGTTTTTGGATCTGCCAGGAGAATGCAAAATGACTGGTCACTTCCCCGGCCAACTCTACCCCGTAACTGATGCAACTGGGAAAGTCCAAATCGCTCCGCATCATATATGACCATTACCGTTGCATTAGGAACATTCACTCCAACTTCCACAACCGTAGTAGAGACTAGGATTTGCGCTTCATTGGCACTAAACTGCTGCATGACTTCGTCTTTTTCATCCGCTGGCAGGCGCCCATGCATGAGCCCTACTTTGTACCTGTTCGCAAAGTACTGCGTAAGCATTGCATGTACATCTAGAACATTTTGTAAAGAATCCAGTTTCTCAGACTCCTCAATCAGGGGACAGATGACGTAGGCCTGTCTCCCTTTTTTTAATTCCTTTTCGACAAAAGTTAAAATCCTGTCAAGCATTTGGTGTTTCGCCCAATAGGTTTCTATTGCTTTACGCCCGGCAGGCATTTCGTCTATCGTGGAGACGTCCATTTCGCCAAATACCGTTATTGCGAGCGTGCGTGGAATCGGTGTGGCCGTCATGAATAAAACATCCGGGTTTGCACCTTTTTCACGAAGGATCCGACGCTGCTCCACTCCGAAACGATGTTGTTCATCCGTTATGACAAGACCGAGGTTCCGAAAATTCACTTCATCCTGTATTAATGCATGCGTTCCTATCAAAAGGTCGAGCTCCCCGGATTCAAGCATTTGCAACAGTTCCTTGCGCTTTTTGCCTTTTACCGAACTGGTCAACAATGCGACCTTTACCCCACTCGGTTCTAACATGGCCTTCAATGATTGCGTATGCTGCTCGGCCAAGATTTCCGTTGGCACCATAAGTGCGCCTTGGAAACCAGCTGTAATCGTCGCTTTCAGGCATATGGCGGCAACAACCGTTTTTCCTGATCCAACATCCCCTTGAAGGAGTCGATTCATCCGGTAAGGAGATTTCATATCAGTCAATATTTCCTCGACGACCCTATTTTGAGCGTTCGTCAAAGGGAAAGGTAGAGTTTCAACGAATGCTTCCACAAGACCCTCATCAAATTTTTGACCTATTCCTTTTGACTGCTCTCGCTGTACTTTACGAAGCGCCTGCATTTTGAGTTGAAACAATAAAAATTCTTCATATACAAAACGGCGTCGAGCCTTCTTAATATCATTAGCCGATAGAGGGAAATGCATGGTACGAAGAGCATCATTACGAGGCATCAGTTTGTATGTCGCCAATAACTGCGGGGGCATGTTTTCTTCTATCTTGGCCCCATACTGAGAAAAAGCATTGGAGATAAAGCGGCGCAGCCCTTTAACCGTAATGCTGCCCTTCACTGAATACACAGGTTCGAACTCATTCTCCTGGCTATGATTCCCAACGTGGCACTCCGAGCCTGTGATGGTTTGACGATGACGATCCCATTTTCCAGTTACTGTTACGTTTTCACCTATCGCAAGCTTGGACTTTAGATATGGCTGGTTAAAAAAAATGACATTTATTAAATATCTTCCAGTCAATAATTTAATCGTAAGCCTGGATTTTTTCTTCCCAAAGTACCCTAACGTGGGCACCGTATGAATCTTTCCTTCTACGGTAACCCTCTCTTCATGCTCGACCGTTTCTAAATCTCTCAATCTGTAATCTTCATAGCGATAAGGAAGGTATTCCAGGAGATCCTTGACGGTATGGATCTCCATTTCCTCCAAAGCTGCAGACGTTTCACTGCCAATGCCTTTTACTGCCGTTATGGGGTCATGTAGACTGGATTTCACTTTTTATTCAGCGGTATGCCAAAGATTTTCGCTTCCAACTCCCGTCCAGTTGGTGTAGCCGCTAATCCTCCTTGTGCAGTTTCCCTAAGAGCAGATGGCATCGTTTGACCTATTTTGTACATCGCATCAATTACTTCATCACATGGTATACGGCTTGTGATCCCCGCTAACGCCATATCAGCGGCAACCATAGCATTGGCTGCCCCCATGGCATTCCGCTTCACACAAGGTACTTCCACAAGCCCAGCAACAGGGTCACATACAAGACCAAGCATGTTCTTTAAAGTGATTGCCATAGCTTCTGCACTTTGCGCAGGTGATCCTCCTGCCATTTCCACGATGGCTGCCGCTGCCATGCCTGAAGCCGAACCAACTTCCGCCTGACAGCCTCCTGCAGCACCTGAGATCGAGGCATTATTCGCTACGACAAAACCAAATGCTCCTGCTGTAAAGAGGAACTCAATTTTCTCTTCCCGGCTCGGTTTTAATTTATTTTGCAATGCAAAAAGGGTTCCAGGCACCACACCCGCTGATCCGGCAGTGGGTGTCGCACAAATGGTTCCCATCGCTGCGTTCACTTCGTTTGTTGCCACCGCTTTGCTGACCGCATCCAACAGCATTTCACCGGATAAGGAATTTCCGGATTTAATGTAATTCTGAAGAAGGACTGCGTCCCCGCCCGTCAGGCCGGAAACGGACCTTACACCTTGGAGTCCCTTTTCAACAGCCTGCTCCATCACATCCAGGTTGACTCCCATCTGGCGGATGATTTGTTCGCGGCTTTTTCCGGTTACTTCCATTTCCTGTTCAATCATCAGTGTTGATATTTTTTTCTGCTTTGAATCAGCTAACTCTACTAATTCCGCTACATTACGAAACATGATATCTTCTCCTTCCTAAGTGGAAACGATTGCCCTCTATCAATCAACAATCCTCGCTACTTGAGTAATGTTAGGGAGAGCTGTAATTTCATCAATGACTCGATCCTCCAAGTTTTGATCCACTTCAATGGTCATCAAAGCCATCTTCCCTTTCTCTTTACGGGAAACTTCCATCTGGCCAATATTGATTTGATGCTTGGCTAAAATGTTAGAAACATTGGCAATGGCACCAAATCGGTCATCATGAACGACGAGTATGGCTGGGTTGTGGCCGGATAGCCTCAATTTAAATCCATTCAGTTCGACAATTTCAATCTTGCCCCCGCCAATCGAAATTCCGACAAGTTCAAGTTCACCATCATCATCACCCACCGTTATTTTTGCTGTATTGGGATGTTCCGGGACAGCTTCCTCTTCGCGGAATGTAATTTTGATTTTCTTTTTGCGGGCTATTTCCAGTGATTCTTTAATTCTCTCGTCAAACGTATCAAAATCAAGCAAGCCTCCTACAATGGCCACATCCGTTCCATGGCCTTTATAGGTTTTGGCAAACGAACCGTAAAAGGAAATGTGGGCCCATTTGGGTTCCCGGTCGAATAAATTCCTGGCAACCCTCCCTATTCTTGCAGCGCCTGCAGTATGGGAACTAGAGGGGCCGATCATAACAGGGCCAATTATATCGAATACACTTCTAAATTTCATGAGTTGCTCCTCCTTCTTTAGAACTGAACCCAAGGGAAACACTGGGAGATGGTTTAATAATAACGCCAAATATAACGTAATTCCAAACATGCTGTTTCTAATCCTTTATTACACAAAAAATAAACTGCATAGCCTAATGACATATGCAGTTTATTGCCTTTTATTTTTTCAGAATCCTTCAAATCAAAGAGACGAATCAGTCTCCCTTATCTTCATGATGCTTTTCTTATTCAATTGAAAAAATGTAAGAATATAATGGTTGTTTTCCATTATGGACTTCAACTTCAACATCTTCGAAATTCTCATTACAAAACGCAACTAGTCCTTCGACATCTTCTGTTGGTGCATCTTCTCCATATAAGATGGTCAGGATTTCGGAATCTTCGTCAATCATCTCAGAAAGAAGGTCTTTTGCCGCCTGCGTCATGTCTTTATCCTTCACTTTGATGGTTCCTTCAGCAATTCCCATGAAATCTCCGGTCTCAATTGAAAGGCCGTCAATGTTGGTATCCCGGACAGCATAAGTAATCTGGCCCGTTTTCACATGTGAAAGGGCTTCAATCATCACCTTTTTATTCTCGGCCGCATCCAGAGATGGGTTGAAAGCCAATAATGCAGCCATCCCCTGTGGTACTGTTTTCGATGGAATGACAATCACGTGATCACCAAGGACATCTGCAGCTTGATTGGCTGCCATAATGATATTTTTATTGTTAGGCAAGATGATGACATGTTCTGCATGTGCCTCTTCAACTGCTTTTACAATATCTTCCGTGCTGGGGTTCATCGTTTGTCCGCCTTCGATGACAGACTTAGCGCCGATGCTTTTGAATAGCTCACTGATGCCGGCACCCATTGCTACCGACACTACACCGAATTTATCTTTCGCTGCCGGTTTCGTTTGGAGCGGCGTATTCGTTTCACCTACAATCGCAGTATGCTGTTCGCGCATATTATCGATTTTCAGTTTGATCAAGCTACCGTATTGCTGTCCATAATTCAGACACGTGCCAGGCTGTTCTGAGTGAATATGTACTTTGACAACTTCATCATCTGAAATGACCAGCAACGAATCTCCGTATTCACTTAAATCATTACGGAATTTTTCTTCGTCAAACGGTTTATTGGCAAGTTTTTCACTTTCCAATCGGACCATGAATTCAGTGCAGTAGCCAAACACGATATCTTCCGTGTTCATATGTCCTTGTACATTCATGTGATGCTCGGCACTGACCAAGTCATCCATACTTGGGCCATTTGCAGATCGTACTGGAAGGGCTTCACCTTTCAGCTCAGCAAGGAAGCCCTCATATACGAAAACCAACCCTTGTCCACCGCTATCAACTACTCCAACTTCTTTTAAAACGGGAAGAAGATCCGGTGTGCGTTTTAATGAAGCATTAGCCTCCGTGACGATTTCTTCCATTACCTGAATGAGGTCTTGGTGCTTGGCCGCTGATGAAACCGCTTGCTTGGCAGCATCTTTTGCAACCGTTAAAATCGTTCCTTCAACTGGTTTCATTACAGCTTTATAAGCTGTCTGAACTCCTGCTTCAAATGCTTCGGCAAATTCTTCACTATTGATTTCCGATTTATGTTCAATCGCTTTAGCAAAACCGCGGAAAAGTTGTGAAAGGATTACACCCGAATTACCGCGAGCGCCCATTAGCAGTCCTCTTGAAAGGGAGGTACCCACTTTTCCGATGTGTTCCTGGACGTTATTTTGCACTTCCTTCGCTCCGGAAGTCATCGATAAGTTCATATTCGTTCCAGTATCTCCATCTGGAACAGGGAAAACATTCAATGCATCAACCATTTGGGCATTAGCCGCTAAATGATTGGCACCTTGAATGATCATTTCTGCAAAGCGCTTTCCGTTTAAACTTGTAATTGACACAAAACTTTCCTCCTATACTTAAGGGTTCGTCACACGAACTCCCTGCACAAAAATGTTAACGGAATCAACAGCTAATCCTACAGTTTTGTCCAGAGTGTATTTCACCTTTGATTGCACATTATGTGCAACTTCCGAGATTTTCGTTCCATAACTTACGATAATATACATATCGATATGAACTTCTTCCTCTTCTTGACGGACTATTACACCCTTAGTAAAGTTTTCTTTTCTTAAAATTTCGGCAATGCCGTCTTTAAATTGTTTTTTGGAAGCCATTCCTATAATTCCGTAGCAATCCACAGCTGCGCCGCCTGCTACAGTAGCGATAACATCATTAGATATATCAATTTGTCCATATTTCGTTTGTAATTCGATAGACATTTTCTTTTCCCTCCCAAAAAATCAATCAACTAAAGACATTTTACTATAATGTCTATGGTTTTAAAAGTAAATGTCGTACGGTACTTAATATAATTCAATTTTAAAGTATGTATGTCAAGGTTTTTTTCTTGAAAGTAATTAACTGAAGTATTGCATTCTCCCGGTAGGTATGATAAATTATTAAAGTATTTTACAAAGACTTAAGACGACTGCGAAAACTTAAGCTTGTTGTAGTTAGGAGGGAATTGAACATGGCACGTAAATGTGTAATCACTGGAAGAAGAACTCGTTCTGGTAACAGCCGCTCTCACGCAATGAACGCTAGCAAGCGTACATGGGGCGCTAACCTTCAAAAAGTACGTATTTTAGTTGACGGTAAACCTAAACGTGTATACGTTTCTGCAAGAGCTCTTAAATCGGGCAAAGTAGAACGCGTATAATGTTACGGCATCCTCTAAGGATGCCTTTTTACTTGAAATGGCTGGCATTTTTAATGGGGATGGTTAATTATTTCGTTGATAAGGTCTCTAGTTGCATCAAGAAAAGAAGTCATCACCCATTAATGGATGGCCACCCCCTTTCATTATCCCCCAGAAATCCCGAAAAATAACACCTCCCTGAATTTGAGAGGTGTCATGGAGATAAGTATCAGCCTTTTTTAAACGCTCCGAGCATAGCCCTTACCAAACTGCCCAGAACTTTTGGCAATTTAATCGTATAAAATTTCATCATGCCCCTCCTCTTTGCATCCCACAAATTAAGATGAAGTGGAATTTTTCTATTACAACATAAGCTTTTAAGCGGATATAGGATGATCGTAATTATATCCGAATCTGCTCTAAGCATGAATTTTAATCACTGCTTCTTATCACCATTAATATGCCTTCCTCAAATGAAACATTCCCAGATTCGGAAATTAGTTCATTGCTGATACAGAGTGTCGAACCTATTTCAAGGCTTGCATCACTCAATGGGTATTTGAAGCCCGATAGTGTAATCCCAGTGACTTTTGCCGTAACAGGGAGCAATGACAAGTACTTCTTATCTTTCAAAGCAGTGACCTGATATGAGCCTGCTGTCTTTACTGTGAATATATTTTGCTGATCGACTATGTATATATCAATATCGGTATGATTCGGGAGGACACTTTCTTTTTGGAGCAGTTGGATATTACCGAGAAAATGATCCATTCTCCCCCCTGTAGCGCCCAGAATATGAATTTCTCTTGGTTTTTGATTTATTGCCCATTTAAATGCGATTTCTAAATCCGTTTCATCCTTTTCGGAAGAATATAGATTGATTTGTTCGAGCCTTTGCTCAATTTTCCTGTATTCATCTTCCGAGACTGAATCAAAATCCCCAAAACCACACTTAGGTTCGATACCTTTTTCAAGCAGGGACCATACTCCTCTATCAACCCCAACCCAAAAATCAGTCATCTCTTTATATCTCGTCAAATCAGGCAACAAACATTCTGGACCTCCAGCCATTATACTTATAATCATGAACATCTTCCTTTTCTACGTATATTCATATCAGAGATGCTTTTTTAACATTGTTAAAAAAAGCCGATCACTATCATATGGATACGATAATGTCGGCTTTATCTCACTTTCCCCGAATCTTTTGAATCGCTGCGTGGCGATCTTCTTGATTATATATTGCTGATCCGGCCACTAGAACTGTTGCACCTTGTTCAATACAAAGTTTAGCCGTTTCTTCATTTACTCCACCATCAATCTCTATTTCAAGATTCTGATTAAACATGTCTGCCATCGCCTTCACTTCAGCAATTTTTGGCAGTACGGATGTGATGAACTTTTGCCCGCCAAAACCTGGGTTAACTGTCATCAACAGCACCATGTCAATATCTTCGATTATAGGTTGGAGCAAGGAAGCTGGAGTTGCTGGGTTAAGCACAACGCCTGCCTTTACACCAAAAGATTTAATTAATTGTATCGTCCGATGCAAATGAGTGCATGCCTCTACATGTACAGTTATATAATCGGCTCCCGCTTTAGCAAACGCCTCGATATAAAGATCGGGTTTTTCAATCATTAAGTGAACATCAATCGGAAGCTTTGTCACCGGTCGGATAGCATCGACAATGAGCGGGCCTATCGTAATGTTCGGCACGAAATGTCCATCCATGACATCTACATGGATTAAATCCGCTCCGCCCCTTTCCACATCCAGAATCTCTTCTCCCAATTTTGCAAAGTTAGCTGATAAAATGGATGGCGCAATTTTAACCATATCAATACCTCGGCTTTCTATCTCTAATTTCTTCTAGGAATTGCATATAATGCTCATATCGATAACGCGGAATCTCACCGGCATCAACTGCATCCTTTACGGCACACTTCGGTTCTTTATCATGCAAGCAAGCCCGGAATTTACAGTCTTCCCCATGCTTATGCATTTCCGGGAAGCAATAGGATAACCGTTCAGCTTCCATTTCCATGAATTCAAGTGAACTGAATCCCGGTGTATCCGCGACAAGTCCAGATCCAATATGAATCAACTCAACGTGACGCGTTGTATGCTTTCCGCGTCCTAGATGTGATGAAATATCATCTGTCTTTAAAGCCAATTCAGGATTGATCGCATTCAGTAAAGATGATTTCCCAACTCCGGACTGACCGGCAAAAACACTCGTTTTTCCTTCTAAAAACGGAACTAGTTCTTCAATCCCTCCAGCGGTGACGGACGATGTCTCCAGTACCGTATATCCAAGTTTCTGATAGTCTTTGATATACTGAGACAATTTTTTTCGGTTTTCAGAAGTAACCAAGTCCAGTTTCGTCACGACAATAATGGGTTCGATTTCGTTATCTTCGATAAGCACGAGAAATCGATCAAGCAATGCTGGACTGAAATCAGGTTCAACTGCCGAAAAGACAAGGATGGCTTGGTCTACATTTGATATCTGCGGACGAATCAATTCATTCTTTCGCGGTTTTATTTCGGTTACGGTCCCATCCGTTTTATTTTCTGCTTGGAAAACCACATAATCACCAACAAGTGGCGTAATCTTGTTTTTCCTGAATACTCCCCGTCCGCGGCATTGAAAGACCTCTTCTCCATCAAGGACATAATAAAATCCACTTAATGCTTTGATAATTTTTCCTTCGGGCATAACCACACTCCTAATTATTAAATTTAGTCGGGATAAGAGACGGCTTGGTCAATGATGACCTGATTGTCCCGCATGACTTTATATCCAGCTTTCTTATCTGGGGATACCGTTAATTCAATCGTTCGCTTGGCATCTTCCACAATAAAGAATGATTCTTTAGGCTCGGTCATGCTATTGTTGATATCCTCTATGAAAATTTGTACTTTTTGCGCTTTGCCTGGCTCAATCGGATCATACTCGATCTTGATTTCCTCCGTTACATTCTTAGGAGGAATCTCTTCTTTCCCTTTTGAAAGGACGACTTTCACTGTACTGCCTTTTTCCACTTTTGTAGCAGGTTCAGGTGACTGCGAAATGACAAGCCCTTCAGCGACGGAATCATCATAGACTTCTTCTTCCACATCGATCTTTATTCCACTTTCGTTGGAATAATCATTAAGCCCAGCTTCATTGAACCCTGTCAGGTTCTTTAAACTCAATAAATCTTCCCCTTTACTCACCGTTAACTCAAGCTCCGTCTCGGATGGGACGATTTCAGTGGCACCCGAAGGCGTTTGATTTATGATTGTACCGGCAGCACTGTCATCATATTTTTCGGTCACGCTAATATTTTTGAAGCCCATTTTATCAAGCAGGGATTTAACATCCGAGTAATGTCTTCCTTCATAGCTGGACAATGATATCGTTTCTTTACCAATACTTTGATAAATATCGATTTCTGCACCTACCTTGACCGTCCTGCCTTCCTTAGGGTTGGTTTTGATCACCAAGCCCGATTCAACCTCTTCATCTTCAATCTGGATCGTATCTCCGATGACCAAATCCAATTTAAGCAATTCAGTAATGGCATCTTCCAATTCTTTCCCTTTAAGATCAGGGATCGTCACTTCCCTCGAACCGAATAGGGAAGGCCCTATAGTGACAGATAAAACGGCAAGCAGCGCGAGGACTAAAAAGATGGTCACTAAAATGGCTGGCATTTTCTTTCGTTTTTTATCTTTTTGTTTAGACTTCGTTTTTTGTTTTTTCTGTTTCTTTTGTTTCTTCAGTTTCTTGTTCGTTTTAACGTCTTCTTCTGATTCACTTTCGCCATCTTCCGCATAGACTAGGGTGTTTTTTTCCGGGCCTCTTATGATTGTCTCATCAACGCTTGAAAGCTGATCATCCGTAATGACGGGAATGGCTTTAGTTGCATCATGATCTTCAGGTATCGCAAACGGCAGCTCGTTTGAACGCTCAGGATTCAGCGACGTACGTATATCATCTTCCATTGAGTCTACGCTTTCATAGCGGTAATATGAATCTTTGGCTGTCGCCTTTAAGATAATATTTTCCACACTCTGAGGTATTTCAGAGTTCCAGCGTTTTGGCGATGGAGTTTCCGATTGTAAATGTTTAAGTGCTATCGAAACGGCAGATTCACCCGAAAAAGGCAATCTCCCCGTCAGTAATTCAAACATGACGATGCCAAGTGAATAAATGTCCGATTTCTTATTGGCCATCCCGCCCCTAGCCTGTTCTGGTGACAAGTAATGAACGGAGCCTAAGACTGCATTCGTCTGGGTTATGTTTGTTGCACTTAAGGCCAAAGCAATTCCAAAGTCCGTAATCTTGACGGTTCCTTCTTTATCAATCAAAATGTTCTGTGGCTTTATGTCACGATGTATGATCCCATTGTGATGGGCATGCGAAATCGCTGCCGTGATTTGCTTCATGATATCCAACGCTTTTTCAACTGGAATGGGATAATACTTTTGTATGTATTGCTTAAGTGTAAAACCATCCACGTATTCCATTACAATATAGTAGATGGAATCTTCTTCACCAACATCATAAATACTTACAATATTGGGATGGGCCAAACTGGTTGCCGATTGCGCTTCCCGATTGAAGCGCTTGATGAACTCTTCGTCATTATTGAAATCCATGCGAAGAATTTTCAATGCAACATCCCTATCTAAAATCATATCCCTTGCAAGGTAAACATTCGCCATACCGCCGCCGCCGACCATTTTGATCAGTTTATAGCGGCCGTTGATTCTTCTACCAATCAACATTCAATTCACCTGCTTTCGCTTTCATCAGTAAATTGAACAAGCACAAGGGTGATATTATCTTCCCCACCGTAGTGATTGGCCTTATCTATTAATGAATTCGCCTTTTCTTCAAGTGGCTGTCCATTGGTAACCGTTTCTTCCAGTTCCTGTTCACTCACTTTATTCGTTAAACCGTCCGAACAAAGCAAAAGTAAATCACTTTCTTCGAAGATGACCGTCGTGATGTCCATTTCCACTTGCGTTTCAGTCCCTAAGGCTCGTAATAAAACATTTTTTCGTGGATGATTTTCTGCATCTTCCTTCGTTATCTGCCCAGAACGAACCAATTCGTTAACAAGTGAATGATCTTCCGTGACCTGCTTAAAACCACTCTCATTATACAAATAACAACGGCTGTCCCCGATGTTGGCAATGGTCGCAAACTTGTCAGTACAGATGGCTGCAACAATGGTGGTTCCCATGCCCTTACATTCTGTATTCGCTTCGGCATGTTCAAAAAGCAACTGATTGACCAAGAAGATTTGCTGTTTCAGCCAGTCCTCCGCATCATTTGCCGTTTCGATCCCGCTGGATACCTCCCAGCCCTTTTTCAAAAGGTCGATCGTCATTGCACTTGCTACATCCCCGGCACGGTGGCCGCCCATGCCATCTGCAACGATGGCAAGGCGAACGCCTTCCGAGTTCTTAAAGATTCCGCCATTATCTTCATTATGCTGGCGGACTTTTCCACGGTCTGTTTTAAATATTGCCCTCATAGGGTCACCTCGTCTCTTCTTTGCGCTCCTTGGCCCGAAGCTGGCCGCAGGCTGCGTCAATATCACTGCCTTGTTCCCTTCGGATTGTTACATTAATGCCGCGCTTTTTCAATGTTTTTTCAAACTCAAAAATTTGGTCCCGAGGTGTACGTACATAGTTGCGTTCCGGTACATAGTTAACCGGAATTAAGTTGACATGGCATTTTATCCCACTTATTAGAGCGGCTAATTCTTCGGCGTGTTCCACTGTATCATTTTCGCCACCGAATAGACCATATTCAAAACTTACACGGCGCCCTGTTTTTTCTGTATAGTATTTGATGGCCTCAATCAAGTCTGGTAGTTTGTAGGCTTTGTTGATCGGCATCAATTTACTTCTCAAGTCCGTGTTCGGTGCATGCAAGGAAACAGCAAAGTTGATTTGCATGCTTTCTTCTGCAAATTTATAGATCTTAGGAATGATTCCACTTGTAGAAACGGTAATATGTCGTGCTCCGATGTTCAAGCCTTTTTCATGGTTTATATTCTTCAAGAATGACATCATATTATCATAGTTATCGAATGGTTCACCGATACCCATGATAACCACAGAGCTAACACGTTCTTCCACTTCGTCAAGTGCCTGCTGAACTTTAACGACCTGGGCAACAATTTCCCCTGATTCTAGGTTTCGCTTTAAACCGCCAAGTGTCGATGCACAGAAGGTACAGCCAATTCTACAACCAACCTGTGTTGTCACACAAATGGAGTTTCCGTATTCATGGCGCATCAACACCGTTTCAATCGAATATCCATCATGGAGTTCAAATAAAAACTTCATCGTTCCATCATTGGACGTTTGCTGAATCAAAGTTTTCAATGTTGTGAATGTGAATTGGGATTCCAGCTTATCCCGTAAAGATTTCGAAAGGTTGGACATATCCTCAAAACTAGAGACACGCTTTTTATAAAGCCAGTCATAAACTTGATCGGCCCGGAATGCCTTCTCGCCATTTTGAATAAGCCATTCTTTAATCTGATGTAGCTCTAATGAATAAATCGATGGTTTTTCTGGTGTTGTGTCTTTTCTTACTCTGGATGATTTAGTGATTTCTGCCATTACAGCACCTTCTTTCTAAAACTCGCAATAAAGAATCCGTCACTGCTAAAATATTGCGGAAAAACTTGCAACGTATGGCCCTCGATAAATGGCTGAACGCTTTTTGGCATTCTTGAGGACAAGGATGCATCGCTTTCAAATTCCGGATGGTTTTCCAAAAATGCTGCAGCAACTTTGTCATTTTCTTCTCTATCCACCGTACATGTACTATATACTAACCGTCCGCCTTGCTTTACAAGCGGGGCAGCAGCTTCCAATAATTGTTTTTGTATACTTGAGAGTTTCATTATATCATCTTTTGTTTTTGTGTACTTTACATCCGGCTTCCGGCGCATCACTCCCAATCCTGAGCATGGTGCATCTATCAAGACCCGGTCAAACCCTTCTTTATTAAAATGTTCTTGCACTTTTCTGCTATCAAGTGCCATTGTCTTAATATTGTTTCTCAGCTTCAGACGCTCTGCCTGCTCTTTGATGAGCTTTACCTTATGCTCATGAAGGTCTAGCGCATATACCTGTCCAGTGGTTAAGCCTTCTGCGATATGAGTCGTTTTCCCCCCAGGTGCAGCACAGCAATCGAGTACAGCATCATTTTCATTTGCACCCAACGCATGGGCAACAAGCATTGAACTTTCGTCCTGAATTGATAAATACCCCAATTTATAGCTTTCAGAATGTGCTAGATTACCTTTATAGCTGACGATCGCCTCGGGAACGACTTCACTCGCTTCAACGTCATATCCTTCTTCCGTTAATATGCTGATCAATTCACTGCGTGAAATCTTCTTTAAATTCACCCGTCCCGTCTGCAATGGTGCAGTAAGATTGATTTCACACATTTCCCTTGTTTTTTCAAACCCAAATTGCTCTACCCAGCGGTTGACCAGCCAAGCTGGATGGCTTACTTCGATGGATAGCCGTTCAATATCGCCTTTGATATCATCAAGAGAAGGAACACCATTTCTCTGAATATTACGGAGCACTCCATTGACCATTGATGATGTACCCTTATGCCCACGCTTTTTAGAGATTTCGACAGCCTCGAAAATAATCGCATGATCTGGCACTTTATCTAAATAAACCATTTGATAAACGGAAAGCCTAAGTAAATTGATGACCCAGCTTTGCGTTTTTTGGGGTTGTTTAATATACGGATTCAAATAGTAATCCAAAGTCATCTTCCGCTGTATGGTCCCGTAGCTTATTTCTGTAAGCAAACCACTGTCCACAGCGGATAACTGGTGCTTTTTAATCAGGTTGTTTAGTAGTAGGTTACTGTAGGATTGGTTTTTCTCTACAGATTCCAAAATATCGAGAGCGATTTCACGTACTCCCTTTTTAGTTTGCTTCATTCTGTTCTCCTAACTTCATGCCTGCTTTAATGAACGATCCGGCTCCGCGCAAGTAATCTTTCGCCGGCATTTTTTTCTTCCCTGAAGGCTGCAGTTCAGTAACTAGTATCGCCGTCTCATTGCCAGTCGAAACGATGAAACCATCATTTCGTACATCAATAATCGTGCCCGGCACTGCCCGATTGCCATGTTCCAGTCTTTTCGCCTGCCAAATTTTTAAAATGGCCCCATTTAAGGTAGTATAGGCAACAGGCCAAGGATTCAGGCCACGTACATGGTTATAGATGTTTTCCCCTGTTTTCGACCAGTCGATTTTTTCCTCCGACCGTTTAATGTTAGGTGCGAAAGTCGCTTTATCTTCATCTTGCTTAATCGCGGGCAACTCTTTATTTAAAAGTTTCGGCAGTGTCACAGCAAGTAAATCTGACCCTACTATGCTTAATTTATCATGTAATGTGCCGACGTTATCTTCTTCCTCTATGGTAACTTCCGCCTGAGTCAATATATCCCCGGCATCCAATTTCTCCGCCATATACATGATGGTAATTCCTGTCTTTTCTTTCCCCTGTAAGATCGAATAATGGATGGGCGCCCCTCCACGCAGTTCAGGGAGCAGGGATGCATGTACATTAATACATCCGTATTTAGGAGCTTCTAGCAATTCATTCGGAAGGATTTGTCCGAAAGCTGCTGTCACCACTAAGTCAGGATTCAATGCAATGATTTTTTCAAGTTCTTCTTTTTCACGGATTTTTTCGGGCTGATAAACGGGAATCCCCTGCTTTTCGGCTTCGACCTTAACTGGCGGGGGCGTTAGCACCTTTTTTCGGCCAACTGGACGATCGGGCTGTGTGACGACAGCAATCACGTCATATCCTTCATCAATGATTCTTTTCAACACCGGAACTGAAAAGTCCGGTGTTCCCATAAATATAATTTTTGTCATTCTTCTTCAAACCTTTCTAACTCTTCTTCCGAAATATAGCGGGAAACCTTACTAGTGAATAAAACACCTTGCAGATGATCGATTTCGTGCAGAAGGGCCTTTGCGAGGAAATCCTCCGCTTCTATCTCGAAAAAAGTTCCTTTTCGGTCTTGTGCCCGAACCTTGACGCTGTATGGGCGCGATACCTCACCGTATAAACTCGGGAAGCTCAAGCAGCCTTCAACACCAGTCTGTTCGCCCTTCATTTCCAGCACTTCTGGATTAATCAGTTCGATTGCACCTGATCCTTCCTCTATTTCGACGACAGCAACTTGCTTTTTCACGCCAACCTGAGGTGCAGCAATACCAACACCATCCGCTTCTACCATCGTTTCGTACATGTTATTTAACAGCTTTGCCAATTTTTTATCAAAACTTGTTATTTTATCGCATTTTTGTTGTAAAATTTTATCAGGAAACAAGACAATCGGTAAAATAGCCAAAATTAAAGATACCCTCCTAGATATGAAAAACAACACTTCATTATATAAAAACGCAAGCTTTAGAAAAGCTCGCGGCAATCATCCAACTCTTAAACAATTACATCATGATCTGTGGATTTAAATCTATTGAAATCTGCAGATGATTTTGAGCCGTTTCTTTTTGATAATGCTCTAAAAGTGTCCGTAAATGCTGAGTAAGCTCCGGCTCTCGTTTGTATTTTATCAGACATTGATAACGATATCTATTGTTGATTCGACTAATAGGCGAAGCAACCGGACCGAGAACGATTGAATCCCGATTCAATCGGGAACCTAAATAATTGGTAATTTTTTCAGTAACACTCACTGTTTTCATTAAATCTTCATGTGAAACAGTTATAAGGACAACATAATAATAGGGTGGGTAATGACTTTGCCTGCGGAGATGCATCTCCCGTTCATAGAAAGCATCATAATCCTGCAGGGCAGAAAGCTCGATGCTGTAGTGCTCAGGCGTATAGGTCTGGATGACCACTTCTCCCGGTAGTTGATGGCGTCCTGCCCTTCCGCTGACCTGTGTCAGGAGCTGGAAGGTCTTTTCCGAGGAACGAAAATCAGGTAAATGAAGCATCGTATCAGCTGAAAGGACTCCAACAAGAGTGATATTAGGAAAATCAAGGCCCTTTGCAATCATTTGGGTGCCTAGTAATATATCTGCCTTCCCTTCACCAAAGGCATTCAGCAACCGCTCATGCGAACCCTTTTTACTTGTTGTGTCGACATCCATCCTTATTACTCGTGCATCAGGGAGGATTTTCGCAAGCTCTTCCTCAACCTTTTGAGTGCCTGTACCAAAGAACCGTATATGTTCGCTTTCACATTCTGGGCAAACGGAAGGCATCCCCTCTTCAAATCCACAATAATGGCATTTCATTATATCATTAAAGCGATGATAGGTGAGTGAAATGTCACAATTAGGGCAGTTGATGACCAATCCGCAGCTTCGGCACATTACAAAGGATGAATGCCCCCGTTTATTTAGCATCAGGACAGTTTGCTGACCCTTTTCAAGCCGGTCTTTCAGTTTGGTAAAGAGCAGCTCCGAAAACATGGAACGGTTTCCCGTTCTTAGTTCTTCCCTCATATCTACAATGTCCACAGCAGGCAATGCATTTTTATTCATCCTCTGACTAAGGGTCAGTAATTCATAGACGTTTTTCTTAGCTCGTGCAAAGGACTCTAGTGTAGGAGTGGCGCTACCAAGAATAACCGGACATTGATATGATTTTGCTCTTTCAATGGCAACATCCCTGGCATGGTATCGAGGCGTTTCTTCTTGCTTATAACTGGATTCGTGCTCTTCATCAATGATGACCAGTCCCAGGTTTTCAAAAGGAGCAAACACGGCTGAACGCGCGCCCACCACCACTTTTACCTCTTTTCGGTGAATTTTTCGCCATTCATCATATTTTTCACCTACCGACAAACCACTATGCATGACTGCGACCTGCTCCCCAAAGCGTTCCTTGAACCTCTTCACCGTTTGTGGCGTCAAGGAGATTTCAGGCACCAGCATGATGGCTTCCTTCCCTTTTTCAATGACAGAGGCAATGGCTTGCAAATACACTTCCGTTTTCCCGCTCCCGGTTACACCATATAAAAGGAAGACATCATGTTCATCATGATGTATTTTCTCTTGGATTGGTTTCAGGGCTGCTGCTTGCTCATCTGTTAATGTAAAGGGATTGGATTTTTCGAATACACGATTCTCATAAGGGTCACGGTATATTTCCTGATCCATTTCCGCCAATGCCCCTTTTGACACTAAGGATTTGACGGTACTGCTTGATGTGTTGGTCGATTCAAGTAATTCTTTTAAAGGAACGGGTTCTTGATGTTCAATAAAATATTGAAGTAGTTCTTGTTGTTTTTTTGCATGACCGGAAAGTGCTGACGCCATTTCTTTCAGTTCCGTAGTGGAAAGCAAAGATTTAATAACCCGTACCGTCTTCTTATTAAGACGGTTTTTCACATTATAGACGAGCTCTAGATTGCCATTTTGTATTTCTTTTTGAAAAAGGGAGGCATTCTCACCTTCAATAACTTCCTTCCAGGATAGTGATTCATTCTTTCCGAAAAGACTTTGCACGAATGGCGGGAGCTGGTTCCTTTTATCTTCAATGACATTGATCACTTTTTCATACTTCGCTTTCATCGCTGCCGGAAGCATGGCTTGTAGCGCTGATATTTTAAAACACATGGCCTCTTTGGTCAACCAGTCTCCCAGCTGAAGCAATTCATCATTGAGGATGGGCTCCAAATCCATCGGTTCTTTTATAGAACGTAATTTTGTAAAATCGCTTGTAGCTTTTAAACCGGTGACGAATCCCTGCACCATTCTTGGACCAAATGGCACGATGACTCGCATTCCGGGCTTGATGACTTGTTTCCACTTTTCAGGTATGCGATAGTCAAATTCTCGATCCGTTTGTTTAGCAGGTACATCCACAATGACGGATGCAATATCCATAAGACATCATTCCTTTTGCATGCGAGATACTTCTGCCAAAATGCTTTTAGCTATATCCGCTTTACTCATTTTGGGAAGTTCGACTGCACTTCCATTCTTATCGTAAATGGTCACGATGTTCGTATCCGTTCCAAATCCTGCTCCCGCGACGGTGACATTATTGGCAACGATCATATCTGCATTTTTTTTCACTAATTTCCCTCTTGCGTATTCTTCAACGTTGTTTGTTTCAGCCGCAAATCCTACTAAAAACTGATGGGTTTTATTCTCACCCAGTTCCATAAGGATATCCTTCGTCCGTTCAAATTCAATCACATTTTCCCCTGGCTGTTTTTTCATCTTTTGAACATGATAAAACTTCGGTTTATAGTCAGCCACTGCAGCCGTCATGATTACGACATCACTAGTCTCGAAATGATTGAAAACCGCATCATACATATCTGCTGCCGATTCCACAGGTATGACTTTAGCCTTGGAAGGCGGCGTCAAACCCACAGGACCAGTAATCAATGTCACATCAGCACCCTGTTCTACTGCCTGCTCAGCTAGGGCATAGCCCATTTTCCCGCTGGAATGATTCGTCACGTAGCGCACCGGATCGATTGCTTCACGAGTCGGTCCTGCCGTTATCAAATATTTCTTCCCTTTAAGGGGCAAGGGCTGTGAATTCAATGCACCGAAATAATGTTTGAGATGCTCTACGATCGTTTCCGGTTCCTCCAATCGCCCTTTCCCTACATAACCGCATGCCAAATACCCTTCACCAGGTTCAATGAATTGATATCCGAAAGTGCGAAGCGTCTCCATGTTTTTCTGAACGGCTGGGTGGGCGTACATGTGCACGTTCATTGCCGGTGCTACCCAAACAGGTGCCTCCGTCGCCAGAAGTGTGGTTGTGATCATATCATCCGCGATTCCATTGGCCATCTTACCAATGACATTCGCAGTAGCTGGGGCCACAAGGTTGATATCCGCCCAGTCTGCCAAGTCGATGTGGGCAATGACCGAAGAGTCCTTTTCATCAAATGTATCTGTGTACACATCATTTCTCGAAAGTGCTTGAAAGGTTAGCGGAGTCACGAACTGACGTGCCGATTCACTCATGATCACTTTAACATGCGCACCTTCCTGCGTTAATTTACTGGTCAGGGCAGCAGCCTTATATACAGCAATTCCGCCGGTGACACAAAGAAGTACATTTTTATTGATAAGCATGCAGATTTCCCCTAACTATACATTCTATTTTTCTTAATTATGAAGGATAACAGAAGAAATTTCATTTGATATGCGCAATTACATATGGTTTCCTTTAAACATTCCATATCTTTGCTTCATGAATTGCCTTCCGTCAGCTTTACTGTGGAAAATCAAAACAAACAGGCCTGACACCTTGGCCGCAGGAAGGAAGCAACTTTCCAAATGTAACGCATCCTGTTTGCTTTAGGGTGTCAGACCCGATAGGTCAAGCTTATGTGTTCTCTTAGTTTTCTTCGTAAGAATTATCGTAAGTCAATTTACCAGAATGGATTTCTTCAAGTGCACGACCTACTGATTTATGAGAAACCGGTTTAGTGATCAGGCAGTTATCTTTAATTTGCATTTCCCTGGCACGTTTAGCTGCCACTGATACAAGTGAGTATTTAGAATCGATTTTTAATAATAGAGAATCAATTGATGGATATAACATAGTTTATTCCGCCTCCAACATTTTTTTATATAAAACAGCAACTCTTTCCCGACGGCAATGCTCGGCAATTACAATTGCATTAATTCTAGCACATGCGGCATCCACATGATCATTTTCAACAACATAATCATATAGATCCATAAGTTCTATCTCTTCCTTGGCCACTTTCATCCGGCCTTTTATCGCTTCCTCCGTCTCGGTGCCGCGTGTAACGATCCGGCTCTCGAGTTCTGTCAAGCTTGGGGGAGCAAGGAAAATGAAAAGTCCTTCAGGGAATTTCTCCCGAACCTGTTTAGCTCCTTGAACTTCAATCTCCAGAAAAACATCTTTTCCGGAATCAATCGTCTCACGGACATAATCCACAGGTGTTCCATAATAATTACCGACGAACTCAGCATATTCAAGCAGTTTGCCTTCTTCGATCAGTGCTTCGAATTCCTCACGTTTTTTGAAGAAATAGTCCACTCCATCCACTTCACCATGGCGAGGCAGCCGTGTCGTCATCGAAATTGAATATTCAAATGCCGTTCCAGGCTGAGAAAAAATTGCCTTCCTTACTGTTCCTTTACCTACACCGGATGGACCGGACAAAACGATTAATAAACCTTTTTCTCTCATATTGTTTCAGTTACCCCTCTTCTACGCTGTCATCTCTATCTTGAAGCCGTGCGGCAACCGTTTCCGGTTGAACGGCGGATAAGATGACATGGTCGCTGTCTGTAATTATAACGGCCCTGGTTCTTCTACCATATGTAGCATCTATTAAGGATCCGCGATCTCGGGCGTCTTGGATAATCCTTTTAATCGGAGCCGATTCAGGGCTCACGATGGATACGATCCGGTTTGCGGAAACGATATTCCCAAAACCAATATTAATGAGCTTAATTGACATTTTTGTCCCCCATTCATATCTATTGTCACCTTGTTACGTACATCATAAACCGACTACTCGATATTTTGAACCTGTTCTTTTAATTTTTCAAGTAGACTTTTCATTTCCACCACTTCTTTGGTAATGGCCGAATCATTAGCCTTTGATCCTATCGTATTAACTTCCCGATTCATTTCCTGGACTAGGAAGTCAAGTTTTCTACCAATTGGTTCACTATGGGTAAGCGTCCTTGAAAATTGCTGTACATGGCTTTCAAGTCTCGTCAGTTCTTCATTTATATCACATTTATCAGCAAAAATGGCCGCTTCTGTCACAATACGGCTATCTTCAATCAATCCGTCTGCCAACTCAGCTAGTTTGATTTCCAACCGGGCTTTATATTTCTCGACGACAGAAGGTGCATAATTTTTGAGCCCTGCTACAATCTCACCAAACTTTTTAAGCTGATGGTTCATGTCCAGGACCAGTTCCTGACCTTCCTGAGTCCGCATTTTTTTCAAATTTTCCAAGGCCCCAGTGGCAGCCTTCAATAACAGGGCTCCCAAATCGGCAGGTACCACCGGTACTTCTTCCGTGATGAAAATTGATTCAAGCTGCAGCATATCCTGTAATGTAATGGAACTTTCCAGATTATATTTCCCCTTGACTTCATCCATCAAATTCACATACTGATTAGCTAGATCCCAATCAATCTTCACCTTTTTGGAAACCAGGCTCTCACCTTCCACTGTAATGAAGATTTCCACCCGTCCCCTTCTTATGTATTGATTCGCCTTTTTCTTCAGCTTTTCTTCCAAAACCAGAAGCTGGCGCGGCATTCGAATCGTATATTCACAAAAACGATGGTTCACCGTCTTAATTTCGGCTAAAACCTTGACCTGGTCGTTTTCAGCTTCTTCTCTTCCATAGCCCGTCATACTGGTAACCATGGTTTCACTTCCTATCAAACATAATGTAGTAATTTGGCATTTACATTCATTATATATCAGCTAATAGCTGAAACGCTTTAGCTTTCAAATAAAAGACTACAAAAATAAAAAGGCAATAGAGCAAAACTCTACCACCTTAAAGATTATAACATATTTCATTGCGCTTTTCTTGCTAAAAAGGTTCCAGCTAGTAAAAAAGTTGGGATGGACGACATTCCTACTACTAATAGCCAATCCCTCCCTGAAATCGGTACGGTATGGAAGATCGTTTGCAAAGGCTGCACATACATGACTGCAAGCATCAATAAGAGGGAAGACAGTACCGCACCCACTAGATAGAGGTTACCGAATGGATTTCTCGAGAAGATCGAACGTTCACTTCGGCAATCGAAAACGTGTATTAGTTGAGCAAGAACAAGGGTAGCGAACGCGATTGTTTGTGCATACGGAAGGTTATCCGGATTTGCACGGTATACCACATAAAATGCTATCAGTGTTGAAATTCCAATGAGAAAACCGCGTGAGATGATCTTCCAGCCAAGGCCTCTGCCGAAAACACCTTCCTTAGCATTTCTGGGATTTCTTTTCATCACATCTTCTTCTGCCGAATCCAATCCCAACGCCATCGCAGGAAGTCCGTCCGTAACAAGGTTCACGAATAAGATTTGGATTGGAATCAAAGGTAGGGGCAAAGCACATAGCATCGCAAAAAACATGACCAAAATCTCCCCAACATTGGAAGCAAGCAAGTATCGGATGAACTTCCTGATGTTTTCATAAATGTTCCTGCCTTCTTTAATGGCCGATTTAATGGTTGCAAAATTATCATCAACCAATATCAAGGAAGATGCCTCTTTAGCGACATCAGTCCCGGTGATACCCATGGAGATACCGATATCCGCTGATTTTATTGCAGGTGCATCATTGACACCGTCCCCTGTCATGGCAACGACATGTCCTTTATTTTGCAAGGCTTTTACGATTTTCAACTTATGTTCCGGGGAAACGCGGGCAAATACCGAAACACTTTCCACTAATTCCTCAAGCTCACCGACTTCCATGTCGGTCAATTGCCGCCCTTCAAGTACACGGTCTTTTCCTTTTAAAATACCAAGCTCTTTGGCTATTGCCTTTGCGGTTATTACATGATCGCCAGTAATCATGACTGTTTTGATTCCTGCATCACGGCATTCCTTAACTGCCTGCTTCACTTCCGGTCGTGGAGGATCAATCATGCCCTGCAGTCCCATAAAGGTCAAATTGCGTTCTGCTTCTGTTTCATGAAGCAAAATCTGTCCTTTTGAAAGTGGTTTATAACCAACGGCAATCATTCGAAGTGCCTGTGAGGCAAGCTCATTCATGTCCTGTTGCACCCTTTCCTTACTTTCGCGATTCAATATTTCCGACTTTCCTTCCCAAAGAATCGTATCTGACTGAGCGATCAATACGTCAGGGGCCCCTTTGACAATGACGAAATGGTTATCTTTATCATCCTTCACTATGACACTCATCATTTTGCGGCTCGAGTCGAATGGAAACTCCTTGACTATTGTAAACCTCTTTGATAGGTGTTCCCTCGTCAAGCCTGCTTTCATTGCCGCGACCAACATCGCCCCTTCTGTCGGATCACCGTCTAATACATATTGTTTTCTATTCTCATTTAACTCAGCTTTATTACAGAGCATTCCGAAGGTAATGATCTGAAGCAAGGCATTATGGTTTTTTGGAGCGACTGAAACTCCCCGTAAAGAAAACTCCCCTACAGGATTATACCCAGTCCCGCTGACATCCCAAGTTTTCCCCCCGCTCCAAACTTTCGTTACTGTCATTTTGTTTTGCGTCAGTGTACCTGTTTTATCTGAGCAAATAACCGTTGCACAACCAAGCGTTTCGACTGCAGGAAGCTTACGGACAATCGCTTTTTGTTTAATCATACGCTGAACGCCCAAAGACAAGGCTACAGTCACAATGGCCGGCAAACCTTCAGGAATCGCCGCAACTGCCAAAGATACCCCTGCTAAAAACATCGTATACAGATCATGCCCTTGAATGACGCCAGTCAGCACGACGATAACCGTTAATATCAAAGCCGTGACGATCAAAATTTTACCTAGCTGTTCCAACCGCCGTTGAAGCGGCGTTTCTTTTGTTTCTGCCGTCTGAAGCAGGTCAGCAATCTTGCCCATTGCCGTGTTCATTCCTGTAGCGATGACTATTCCGACTCCATTCCCTCTTGTAACCATTGTTCCCATAAAAGCCATATTTTCTTGATCACCGATACCATCGACCTCATTCATCACTGGATCGGAACATTTAACAGCCGGGAGTGACTCGCCGGTAAGTGCCGACTCTTCGATTTCAAGGCTTGAATGGTCGACAATCCGCAAATCGGCGCCAATTCGGTCACCGCTGGAAAACTTCAGGATATCCCCCACAACGACTTCTCTCGAAGGGATTTTCAGCCAATGATCATCCCGAAGTACGTTGACTTGCGGTGCCGCCATTTCCTTTAGGGCATCCAGTGACTTTTCAGCCTTCCGTTCTTGAAAAAAACCTAGTAATCCATTCAAAAAAACAATCGCCATGATGGCAATCGCATCGATATATTCACCCAAAATCCCAGAGACCAAGGTCGCTGCAAGTAAAACTATAACCATGAAATCTTTGAATTGTGCGAAAAATAAAAGAATGGCTGATTGTTTTTCCCCTTCCTTCAACTCGTTATAACCATGCTTTCGCAGCCTGTCCTTTACTTCATCATCGTCCAAACCGTGTGTAACGTTTGTTTGAAGCGCTTTCTCCATTTCTTGATTATTCATTTCCTTGAACTCCATCAAGTATCACACATCCCTTTGAATAGAATGAAATAGGCCCCTGTATACATCTCAAAACAGGCGCTACTTGGCTTAACTCATCCAACACCTGCCCGCTTACCGATACATAAAACAACCTGCTCTTCTTCCATGATTATTCAGACTCGTCCAAAATAATGCTATAATTAAACAGAATTGCGGAAAGAAGAAAGAACCAAAAATGAAATTGTGGATAAAAGTCATGAATGCATGATGAAATAGGTAAATTTTGTTCGTTAAAACAGGAGCTTTTAAAAAAAACATCCATTCAATATATCTGAACCTGCCCACTCCAGCTTTTCACCTAGTTCCACTAAATTTGTGATTGCAGAATATTTGGCTAGCCTCTTATATATTGATAAAAAAAGTAATGAGTATCATAGAAAATCTTATGTAAAGGAAGTAAAAATAGAATGTCATTTGATGGATTATTTACGAAAGCGATGACGGAAGAAATCGCTGCTTTATTAAAAGGTGGACGAATCAATAAGGTACATCAGCCTTACAAAAATGAAGTAATATTGGTTGTTCGTGCTGGGGGTAAGAACCATAAACTCTTATTATCAGCCCATCCAAGTTATTCAAGGGTACAATTGACGGAAGAAAGTTATGAAAACCCAAAAGAGGCACCCATGTTCTGTATGCTTCTTAGGAAGCATCTCGAAGGTTACACAATAGAAGATATTTATCAGCATGAACTTGATCGGATGATCATTTTTGAGGTGAAGGGCCGCAACGAACTTGGTGATGTTTCTCAAAAGCAGTTAATCATTGAAATCATGGGCCGTCACAGCAACATTGTATTAGTTGATAAGGAACGGAATATGATTTTGGACAGCATTAAGCATGTCTCATATGCCGTGAACAGTTATCGTGCCATATTGCCAGGACAGGAATATAAGGTTCCTCCTGCGCAAGAAAAGGATAATCCATTCCAGGCTACTGATGACGATATCAGGAAGAATATTGACTTCAATGCAGGAAAACTTGATCGACAGCTTGTTGCCCACTTCTCGGGAATTTCACCTTTAGTTGCAAAGGAAGCCGTTTACCGGGCTGGATTGGCAAATAGCACAACCCTTCCTTCAGCTTTTTCAAGTCTGATCAAGGAAATCTCGGAACAAAAATATGCTGCAACCATCAAACAAGATGGCAATAAAGAAGTTTTTTATATGCTTTCACTTGAGCACCTGACAGGAAAACAGCGTACGTTTTCTTCATTAAGCGAGATGCTCGACAGATATTACTTCGGAAAGGCAGAACGAGATCGAGTTAAGCAGAAAAGCCAGGATGTCGAACGTTTCATTTCTAATGAAATCGAAAAGAACTCAAAAAAAATCGGGAAGCTCGAACGGACGTTAAAAGATACGGAACGTGGTGAACAGTATCAGTTGTTCGGTGAGCTGCTTACAGCTAATCTATATCAAATGAAAAAAGGCATGAAGGAAATTGAAGTCGTCAATTATTATGACGAAGAACAAAGCACGGTCACCATCCCGCTTGATCCATTAAAAAATCCATCCGATAATGCACAAAAGTACTTCTCAAGATACCAAAAGTCCAAAAACGCTGTCGGAGTCGTCCAAGAACAAATCGAAAAAACAAAGTTGGAATTGAAATACTTCGAAGCTTTGCATCAACAGCTCCAATCGGCATCACCTAGAGATATAGAGGAGATTCGCGAAGAACTTCAAGAAGAAGGATACATTCGGCAAAAAAAGAAAAAGGGCATGAAAAAACCTGCCAATGCAAAACCGCAGCTTGAAACCTATTATGCTACAGATGGTGATCTCATTTTTGTCGGGAAAAATAATAAACAAAATGATTACCTCACGAATAAGTTCGCACGTCGGGATGAAATTTGGCTTCATACCAAAGATATCCCTGGATCGCATGTAGTGATTCGAAATGAAACACCTAGTGAAGAAACGATAAAAGAGGCAGCCATATTAGCAGCTTTCTTCAGTAAAGCTAAACTTTCAAGTTCAGTGCCCGTTGACTTCACACAAGTTCGCCATGTGAAGAAACCGAATGGTTCAAAGCCTGGTTTCGTCATCTATGAACAGCAGCAAACCATATATATTACCCCAGACCCCGATATCGTCATTCGTTTAAAGGAAGCGGTAAAGGATTGATTCGTATATAAAAAAATAGAGGTGACACAATCCCACAAGATTGCGTCACCTCTATTTTTATGCTGAAATCCAAGCGGTATCTGCCGGATTCTCCCGCCACTTTTTAAGCTTTTCCAATTCATCTACTGTGATGTACCCTTTTTCATTAGCGACTTTGATCAAAGTCGAGTAGTCACTCAAGGAATGGTTTGTGATGCCTTCAGCTACGAACTTTTCTTTTCCCTTTTCTAATTCGTACGTAAAGATCGAAACGACTCCCAGAACATCACAGCCAGCTTCTTTAAGCGCGTTAACAGCTGTAATTACACTGCCGCCGGTTGAAATCAAATCTTCGACAACCACCACTTTTTGTCCTGGAACAGCGCGGCCTTCGATTTGATTTCCCTTTCCGTGCTCCTTCGCTTTGGAGCGAACATAGCACATCGGTGCATTTAACTTTTCGCTCACCCAGGCTGCATGCGGAATGCCGGCAGTTGCTGTGCCTGCAATGAGTTCTGCCTCAGGGAAATGCTGTTCAATCAATCCTTTTAATCCTTCCGCAATTTCATTGCGAACCTCCGGGTAAGAAAGGGTTAAGCGGTTGTCGCAATAAATCGGCGATTGAATACCCGATGCCCAAGTGAAGGGGTCATTCGGCTGAAGGTACACTGCTTTTATTTCTAATAGATGTTCGGCTATCTTTTGATTTAACATGATATTCCCTCCCAAGCTGCTTTCATATCCAAATAGGACTTTAATGGATCTTTAGCCCCCGTTATCGCTCTCCCGACGACGATGGCATCCGCTCCAAAATCCCTTGCCTGTTGTGGCGTGGCAATTCTTTTTTGATCATGCGTAAGTCCACCTGCACTTCGGATTCCAGGTGTGACTGTTAAAAATTCTTGGCCGATGCGTTCATGTATGTTCTTTACCTCATGAGTGGAACAAACAACGCCATCCAATCCTGCCTGTTGGGTAAGACTTGCATAATGGAGGACCGAATCCTCCAGAGATCCTGCAATGTTTTGCTCACTGTTCATTTGTTCCTGTGACGTGCTTGTCAGTTGGGTAACCCCTATGCATAACGGACGTTTTTTCCCTGCAGGCGTTCCCTTATCCAGGCCCTCTATGGCCGCCTCCATCATCCTTTGACCACCAGCTGCATGTACATTGACCATGTCCGCACCTAAAGTTGCTAAACCTGCCATGGCCATTTTGACCGTGTTCGGAATATCATGAAGCTTCAAGTCCAGAAACACATCATGGCCCCGTTCTTTTACGAAGGAAATAATGGATGGTCCATTTTGATAAAATAATTCCATCCCTACTTTTACAGCTAGTTTTTCCGAAGGAAACTGACTCAGGAAATGTTCTGTTTGAAGGAGGTCGGGAAAATCAAGGGCGATAATTAATGACTGCTTCATTCTGTTTCCAGCTCCTTCCGGTACATTCTGAAATATGGTCAAATCCAAGCTCATCCAACAATTTCGGTAATTCCTCGATGATTGTCGGGCATACAAATGGATCGACGAAGTTGGCAGTTCCCACCGCAACAGCACTTGCACCTGCATAGAAAAATTCAATGACGTCTTCTGCTGTCGCGATTCCCCCCATTCCGATTATGGGAATGGATACTTGTTGGCTTACCTCATAAATCATCCGGAGTGCGACTGGTTTTATTGCAGGACCCGATAGCCCACCCGTTCTGTTTGAAAGGATCGGCTTGCCGGTTTTTAAATCCAACCGCATACCGACTAATGTGTTTATCATTGTCAATCCATCGGCCCCGCCTTCTTCAACTGCCTTGGCCATTTCGACAATATTACTGACATTCGGTGAAAGCTTCACATATACAGGTACCGAAGATACTTCCTTAACGGCTTTGGTTACCTCTTTGGCAACTTCCGGCACAGTACCGAAAGCAATGCCGCCTTCTTTTACATTAGGACAAGAGATATTCAATTCAAGTGCTTTTACGTTCGGCACCTTACTTATGTCACTGGCAACCTTTACATAGTCCGTTATTTGAGAACCGGCAACGTTAGCGATAATAGGGACATCATACCCACCTAGCCAAGCCAGTTCTTCACTGATCACCTTTTCTAACCCTGGATTCTGCAGGCCGATGGCATTCAGCATACCCGAAGAGGTTTCAGCAACACGCGGAGTCGGATTACCGAACCTTGGCTCAGGAGTTGTCGCTTTTATCATGATCGCCCCAAGAATATCCAAGTTAAAAAATTGACTGTATTCGCGGCCGAATCCAAAGCAGCCAGATGCTGGCATGACCGGATTTTTTAAGTGTAAACCTGGTAACTCAACTGAAAGCCTGCTCATAATACCACCTCTCCTGCCCGGAATACGGGTCCATCGCTGCATACCTTTTTGTAACTGAAACCAGTTGGATCATCTCCTGTATGACACACACAGGCAAAGCATGCACCGATGCCGCAACCCATTCTTTCTTCAAGGGACAGGTAAAGCCTTTTCTCACCATAGCCTGCTTCCAACGCTTTTAACATCGGGGTCGGCCCACATGAATAGATCGTTGCAAACTCCTGCTCCAGCTTGTCAATCACAGTCGTAACAAATCCTTTTGTCCCATATGACCCATCCACTGTGGCAATATAGGTGTCACCTAATTCACTAAACTCTTTTTCATAAAAGATGGCTGATTTTGTCTGGAAGCCCAATACATGGATAACTCTTACACCATTGGCAACTAACATCTGTGATAATTGATACAGGGGCGGGACACCAATCCCACCACCAACCAATAACGCCGTTTCTCCCTTTTTTGCTTCATGAACGGGAAATCCGTTACCAAGAGGGCCAAGGATATCGACCGCTTCAGCCTGCTTACGCTGTGATAATAACGTCGTTCCTTTCCCTTCAGCCCGGTATATCATCGTGAACTGTTTTTCACTGCTGTTATAAGAAGAAATTGAAATCGGGCGTCTTAACAATGGCTCTGCGCCTTCTGTTGTCTTGACCTGGACAAACTGGCCTGGTTGTTTCATCTCTGAAACCAATTCACCTTGCAGCGTAAGTTCAAAGATGGATGGGGCCAGTTCTTTATGAGTTAACACCTTCATTCTTTCCTTCTTGATCATATATAGCTCACCTCACGACTTTTTTCCGTTTTCCCCATGGCTTCTGCCGAGAAGGTCATGGATTCTATCACTCTTAAAATGGCTTCTGCTGTATCGAGGGATGTTAGGCATGTCACACCATTTTCAACCGATTCACGTCGGATTCTAAAACCATCACGCGCCGGCTGCTTTCCTTTGGTCAAAGTATTTATGACAAATTGAGCTTCCCCGTTTCTGATGACATCCAATAGGTTTCTGCCTTCTTCGCCAATTTTGCCGACAATTGCAGTCGGGATGCCGGATTGCTCCATTAGGGCAGCAGTTCCGCTGGTAGCTATCAGCTTGAAACCGGCATTATGGAAGCGTCTTGCTAAACCGAGTGCTTCTTGCTTATCTTTATCCGATATCGTCAATAAGACCGAGCCATGACCCTTAATTTTGAAGCCGGAAGCGACGAGTCCTTTATATAAAGCCTTTTCAAGCGTGCTATCTTTTCCCATTACTTCACCAGTCGATTTCATTTCAGGTCCGAGTGAAATGTCCACACCTCTTAATTTCGCAAAAGAGAAGACTGGCACTTTCACATAAACCCCAGTTTGTTCTGCCACTAATCCGGATTGATACCCTTGGCTTTCAAGCGAATGACCCAGAATGGCCTTCGTCGCTAAGTTAGCCATCGGCACATTCGTAATTTTACTTAAGAATGGAACCGTTCGGCTTGAACGTGGATTTACTTCAATCACATACACTTCTTCATTGCTTATGACATATTGAATATTCAGGAGACCAACTATATTCAAGCCTTTTGCCAATCTGGTCGTGTAGTCAATGATCACTTCTTTTTGTTTTTCCGTTAAATTTTGGGGCGGATAAACTGCAATTGAATCACCGGAATGGACGCCAGCCCGTTCAATATGCTCCATGATTCCTGGGATGACGACCGTTTCGCCATCGGAAATCCCGTCGACCTCAACTTCTTTCCCCGTCAAGTATCGGTCAATCAGAACCGGATGATCTGGATTTATTTTAACGGCATTTTTCATGTAATGCAGCAGTTCTTCTTGTTTATAGACGATTTCCATCGCTCTTCCTCCAAGAACATACGATGGCCTTACTAATACCGGGTAACCAATATCATCTGCAATGACGATTGCTTCATCAACCGATGTAGCGGTTTTGCCCTTCGGCTGAGGAATGCCTAAATCCTTAAGGGCCTTTTCGAATTTATTGCGATTTTCTGCCCTATCCAGATCTTCCAGTGAAGTACCAAGGATTTTGACACCTCTTTCAACCAGTCCATCTGCAAGGTTTATCGCTGTCTGTCCGCCAAACTGGACGATGACACCTTCCGGTTTTTCCAAATCGATGACATGCATGACATCTTCAAGTGTCAATGGTTCGAAATAAAGTTTGTCGGAGATACTGAAATCCGTCGAAACGGTTTCGGGATTGTTGTTGATGATGATTGCTTCATATCCGGCTTCTTTGATTGCCCAGACCGAATGTACGGTGGCATAATCAAACTCTACCCCTTGCCCTATCCGAATTGGGCCAGACCCCAGTACGATGACACTTTTCTTGTCAGTGACGATGGATTCATTTTCATCTTCGTATGTTCCATAAAAATATGGTGTTTCCGATTCGAATTCCGCCGCACATGTATCCACCATTTTATAAACAGGGATGATTCCTTGCTTTTTCCGATACTCATAAACGTCGATTTCGGGAACTTCCCATATTTCTGCAATTGTTTTGTCAGAAAAGCCTAGTTCTTTAGCCTTTTGCAGAACTTCACAATTAAAGGAATGTTGTTTAAGCTCCTTTTCAAAGTCGATTATTTTTTTCAACTTATGCAAGAAGAATAAATCGATCTGGCTCCATTCGTGAATGGTTTCGATCGTTTTCCCCCTTCTTAATGCTTCACCGATATAGAATAACCGTTCATCTCCCGCTTTTCGGATCCGTTTCTCTATTTTTTCATCCTCAAACTCGTCATTCAATTCAAGATGGAATATACCCGCCTCAAGGGAACGCACAGCTTTTAAAATGGATTCTTCGAATGTACGGCCGATTGCCATGACTTCTCCGGTCGCTTTCATTTGTGTACCGAGCCTACGGTTCGCACTTTCGAATTTATCGAAAGGCCAGCGCGGGATTTTTGTAACGACATAGTCCAGTGCCGGTTCAAAGCTTGCATAAGTTTTGCCTGTGACCGGGTTCATCATTTCATCAAGCGTCAAACCAACAGCTATCTTGGCTGCAAGCTTTGCAATCGGATAGCCAGTTGCCTTTGAAGCAAGTGCCGACGAACGGCTGACCCTTGGGTTCACTTCAATGACGTAATACTGATAGCTGTTTGGATCTAGTGCAAGCTGAACATTACATCCACCTTCAATTTTCAAGGCACGGATAATCTTCAAAGACGTATTTCTAAGCATTTGATATTCTCTGTCACTTAATGTTTGGCTTGGTGCCGCAACGATTGAATCTCCTGTATGGACGCCGACAGGGTCGAAGTTTTCCATATTACAAACAACAATTGCATTATCATTGGAATCACGCATCACTTCATATTCCACTTCTTTGAAACCGGCGATACTCTTCTCAAGCAAACATTGGTGAACTGGACTGCTTTTCAGGCCGCCTTCTACTATTTCGATCAGTTGCTCTTCGTTTTCACAAATCCCTCCGCCTGTTCCGCCAAGTGTGAAGGCAGGACGTACGATGACCGGATAGCCGACTCGTTCCACGAATGTATAAGCCTCTTCCAAGTTATGAATAATGTCACTGTCAGGAACTGGTTCACCAAGATCATTCATAAGGGTACGGAAAAGGTCACGGTCTTCCGCTTGTTGGATGGCGGAAAGTTTCGTCCCAAGAATCTGCACGTTGCATTCTTCGAGAATTCCTGCCTCTGCCAATTCAACGGCCATGTTCAAGCCTGTCTGTCCGCCCAAAGTAGGTAACAGGGCATCTGGACGCTCTTTACGAATGATTTTGCTCACAAATTCCAAAGTGATCGGTTCGATATATACCGCATCAGCCATTTCACTGTCTGTCATGATTGTTGCAGGGTTAGAGTTAATCAGGATTACTCGATAGCCTTCTTCTTTTAAGGCGATACATGCTTGAGTTCCTGCGTAATCGAACTCGGCAGCCTGTCCGATGACGATCGGACCGGACCCAATTACTAGGATGCTTTTTATATCAGTGCGTTTTGGCATGTTGTTTCCCCCTTGGTAGTTGCAGTTTCAATCATTTGTAAAAATTCGTTGAATAAGTAGTTGGCGTCTTCCGGTCCTGGTGATGCTTCCGGGTGATATTGTACGGTGAAAGCTGGGTATTCTTTATGGCGCAATCCCTCAATCGTACCGTCATTCAATGCTGTATGTGTCACAATAAGGTCAGTCTTTTCAATGGAAAGCTCTTCGACCGTATATCCATGATTTTGAGAAGTGATGGATACCTTCCCAGTACGAAGGTCTTTAACCGGATGATTTGAACCTCGATGGCCGAATTTTAATTTTTCCGTATCTCCACCGTTTGCAAGCGCGAATAATTGATGGCCTAAACAGATGCCGAATAATGGCACTTTTGTTTGGACTGTACGGATCATTTCAAGCGTCTCAGGAACACTTTTCGGATCTCCAGGTCCGTTGGAAAGCATCACACCATCTGGATGATATTGCATTACTTCCTCAGCCGTGACGTTATAAGGCACGACCACGACATCACAACCGCGCTTCGTCAACTCACGCAAAATCCCATGCTTCATGCCATAGTCAACAAGAACTACCCGAGGGCCTCTGCCCGGACTTGAATAAGGTGCTTTTGTTGAAACCTGTTTCACTTGATTAGTAGGAATCACCGTTGCTTTCAACTGGGAAACAACTTCTTCGGCATTTTTATTGATATTGCAGAGCGCTCCTTTAAGTGCACCTGATTTCCTGATGATTCTTGTAAGTTTTCTTGTATCGATTCCGCTTATTCCAGGTATGTCCTTCATTTTCAAATATTCATCAAGTGATGACTGGTTGCGCCAGTTGGAAGGAAGGTCTGCTGTTTCCTTTACGACAAACCCTGATATCGCTGGATTGATGGATTCGAAGTCATCCCGGTTTATCCCGTAGTTTCCGATCAACGGATACGTTAGTGTAACGATTTGTCCGCAATAAGATGGATCGGATAGAATCTCCTGATATCCGGTCATTCCTGTGTTAAAAACGACTTCGCCGATTTTCTCTACATCTCCTCCGAATGCTTCCCCAAGGAAAACCGTTCCGTCTTCTAAAATAAGTTGTCTTTTCATCCTTGAACACGTCCTTTTTCCCAAGCTGTTTTTCCTTCAGAAATCGTCATGACTGGCCAGCCATAGCATTTCTTTTCATTGAAAGGTGTATTTTTCCCTTTTGAAGCAAACTCTTCATTATCAATTTCTTTTTCCGTTTCCAAATCGATCAGCACGATATCTGCAGTAGCGCCTTCCTTTAGCTCTCCATATGGAAGGGAGAAACTTTCAGATGGTTTGATCGTCATGAAATCGACCAATTGCTTTAATGTTATGATGCCCTTTTTGACCAATTCGGTGTAAAGCAACGGGAAGGCCGTCTCCAATCCTACTATTCCAAAAGGAGCTAGCTGCATTCCCTGCGCTTTTTCCTCGTCCGTATGTGGTGCATGGTCCGTGGCTATAAAATCGATGGTCCCATCAAGCAGGCCTTCTATCAACGCGTCCCGATCTTCCCTGCCTCTTAATGGAGGGTTCATTTTATAATTCGAATCAAGACCCGGTATATCATCTTCACACAATAATAAGTGATGTGGTGTAACTTCGGCTGTGACCCGGATACCGGCACGTTTGGCATCCCTTACCGTTCTTACCGATTCCTTCGTGGATATGTGACAAACATGATAATGGCAGTCCGCCGCTTCCGCTAGGAGGATATCCCGTGCAATATGTACAGCTTCGCATACTGACGGAATACCATTGATTCCCTGCTCTTTGGAGAATCTTCCTTCATGGACGGAGCCTTTATTGATTAAGCTATTATCTTCACAATGAGCAACTATCGCCATATCTTGCGCGGCTGCCCTTTTCATTGCTTCCAGCATCATCCCAGCTTCTTGAATCCCTACGCCATCGTCCGTAAAGGCGAAAGCACCCGTTTGTTTTAATGATGCAAAGTCGGTCAACTCTTTGCCTGCTTCCCTGATCGTGATGGATGCATAAGGTAGTACCCGGACATGCGCCGTTTCTTCAATTTTCCGGTTAAGTGCTTCAAGATTTTCCACTGTATCAGGAACAGGCCTTGTATTAGGCATCGCGGCTACTGTAGTGAAACCGCCTCTTGCTGCTGCAAGCGTTCCACTTGCGATTGTTTCCTTATGCTCTCCGCCCGGCTCGCGCAAATGGACATGCAGGTCAACGAACCCTGATGTAACAAGTAACCCTTTTGCATCGACAACCTTACAATTTTCCGTTGGCAAGTTTTCGCCGATCTTCGTGATGATTTTTCCTTCTATTTCAATGTCCGCTTTTTTGAATGAATTTTGATTATCTAGCAATACTCCATTTTTGATGACAGTTTTCATGGATAATTCCCCCTTCGGATTGTTCAAGCACATTTTTTAATACGGCCATTCTAATGAACACGCCATTTTCCATTTGTTTAAAAATTCTTGAGCGGTTGCATTCGACTAAATCACTGTCAATTTCAACACCGCGGTTTATTGGAGCAGGATGCATGATGATTGCGTCCGGTTTCATAGTTTTTTCGCGCTGTTTGGTTAGTCCAAAACTTTCCAGATAATCTCGGTTTGCCTGATCATATTTTTCATTATGTCTTTCATGCTGAATTCTGAGCAGCATGACCACATCAGATGTGGCTATCGCTTGATCGATGTTTTCATATCTTCCGAAGCTGTTCGTACTATCAAACCATTCAGGCGGACCTGAAAATACCACATTCGCTCCTAAACGAGTTAATGCTTCTGCATTCGATTTTGCAACCCGGCTATGCCTCACATCCCCGATTATCGAAATCTTCAGATCCTTGAAACTTTTAAACTCTTGTTTTATCGTCAATAAGTCTAGTAATGACTGAGTTGGATGATTCCCGCAGCCATCCCCTGCATTGATTATGGGAATCGTGACCTTCTCTTTCAACTCGTCAAAATAATTATCCTGCTCATGACGGATGATCAAGGCATTGACTCCTATTGCTTCAAGCGTTTTAACTGTGTCATATAAGGTTTCGCCTTTTAACACGGATGATGTACCGGCATCAAAAGGAATGACCTCCAGTCCTAGTTTTCTTTCAGCCATTTCAAAGCTTGATTTTGTTCGTGTACTTGGTTCAAAGAACAGATTGGCAACAGTGGTAAGCTGTTTAGGATTCCAGCTCGATCCGTTAGCAAATCCCTCTGCCTCAAGTAGAATTCTTTCAATTTCAGTTATGGTCAATTCATTCATGGTCAATAATTTTTTCATCGATCCTGCTCCTTTCACAATTGTGATGCGGGGCATAAAAAACACCCCGCCATTAAGGACAGGGTGTAGGTCATAAAGACTTGTGAGGACCGGGACCGGTTTTCACCTTTTTCCCGTTCTCCTCCATCTTTACAGCAACACCCTTTTAAGCCTCTCTGGACTTCTTTTAAAAGGTGATCTATTGTTTGATGCAGTTTTACTTATTTTTCAAAAATGTCTCCGGATATTTTTTCACGGTCCGGTAAAATCAAGTTAAGCAGGATTCCGACTATGGCTGAAAGTGCCATTCCGGATAGGGATACCGTATCTGATAGTTGGACGAAAGCCCCCCCGATCCCTAACACCAGGATCACTGAAGCTATCATCAGGTTCCTTTTTTTATCAAAATCAACCTTATTATCAATCAGCATCCTTAATCCACTTGATGCGATAATACCGAAGAGTAAGATTGAAATGCCGCCCATCACCGCAGTAGGTATCGAGCTTATGACCGCTGAGATTTTACCGTTAAAGCCAAAGATGATTGCCGTTAACGCTGCCCCTCCGATGATATACACACTATATGCCTTTGTCATCGTCAAGACCCCAATATTTTCACCATATGATGTCAGCGGTGGCCCACCGATCAAGGAACCAATCATGATTCCCGCTCCATCTCCGAAAATCGAGCGATGCAAACCGGGCTTTTCCAAAAAGTTTCTGCCGACGACTTTACTCAGTACCATCTGGTGCCCGATATGTTCTGATAAAGTGACGATGGCGACCGGTACCATGATGGCAATGACTTCCCATGAGAAGGTCGGTGTATAGGTTACATAAGGAAACATGAATTCAGGCAGTTCCCACCATTGTGCTGACTTGATCGGTTCATAATCTATTATTCCAGCAACGGCCGAACAGCTGTACCCCACTATAATCCCCATTAAAATGGGAATCAAGTTAATGAATCCCTTAAAGAACACGTTGCAGATGATGGTTACCGCTAAAGTGATTAGCGCTATAATTATATATGTGACGCTATATTTATCTTGTGGATCATACATCGCCATGTCCACTGCCGTTCCGGCAAGGCTTAATCCGATTACGATAATGACCGGACCCACCACAACCGGAGGGAGTATATTCATTAACCAGCGCAATCCGACTTTTTGGATAATCAAAGCTACAATCCCATATATGAACCCTGCTGCGAAACAGCCAATCATGGCCGCCTCGGGTCCTCCTAAAGCCTTTGCCGCAATGATTGGCGTAATGAAGGCGAATGATGAACCGAGATAAGCCGGTATCTGACCTTTTGTGATCAACAAGTAAGATAGTGTACCTAAGCCGCTTGATACAAGTGCGACTGCTGGGCTTAACCCTACCAAGAATGGCACCAGTACTGTTGCACCGAACATGGCGAACAAGTGTTGGATGCTTAGCGTAATCCACTGACCAACCTTTGGCACGTCCTCGACATCAAGTACGATATCCCTTTTTGTTTCTTTCATTTCGGTATCCCCCTCATGAAAATTGCTTCAAAACCGCAAAAACCCTCTTTGCAGTATATACAAAGAGGGTTTCTCGGAAAGCGCATGCCTATACATAGGCACTCATCGCCGATTGACTCCCCTTTGCCAGCCTCTCTGGACTGTCTTTAAAAGGGTTTTATGAAATTTTCATGTTTATCATTTTTCTAATATAGTGACTTGATCTATTTCATCTACTTCTGTTAAAGTAACGGTAATTTTTTCAGATTGTGATGTCGGAACGTTTTTCCCGACAAAATCGGCACGTATCGGCAATTCCCTATGTCCTCTGTCAACTAACACTGCGAGCTGAATTTGCGACGGTCTTCCCAAATCCACCAGAGCATCCATTGCAGCTCTAACAGTCCTGCCTGTGAAAAGAACATCATCAACCAAAATCACTTTCTTGTCGCTGATATTGACCGGGATGTCTGACCCTTTCACGACGGGTTCACCATCATTGCTCTTTTTCGAGAGGTCATCGCGGTAAAGTGTAATATCCAGTTCACCTAGCTCGATTTCCTTACCTTCTATTTGATTGATTCGTTTAGCAAGTCGATCAGCGAGGAATATCCCGCGTGTACGGATCCCGATTAAGACGCAGTTTTCAATGCCCTTATTTTTTTCAATGATTTCATGGGCAATTCTCGTCAAGGCTCTGCTAATGGCCTTTTCATCAAGTACTATCGCTTTCTCATTCAACATATCGGCCACCTCGATCCCTTTTTACTGATAGGTCTTTTTCAACAAAAAATCCTCATGCCAAGAAGGCATGAGGATTTTATCGCCATGGGTAGAATTATCCCACTAGCGTATCCGTTTCCTTCTCAGTCTCTCTGTACTGTGTTAAAGGTTCTTGTTAAGTTATTATTATAATATATCATATAAACGGGTTTGTCAATCCTTACTTCTACGTAATTGATTAATTAGATTTTCAAACTCTTCCGGAATTGGAGCTTCGAATTCCATATACTCATTTGTACGCGGATGAACGAAACCAAGTAGACCGGCATGCAATGCTTGTCCATCTAAATTAAGAGTCTTCTTCGGACCATATTTCGGATCTCCTGCAAGCGGGAAACCAATATACTTCATGTGAACACGAATTTGATGTGTCCTTCCTGTTTCAAGCTGGCATTCCACTAAAGTAAACGCATTGAAACGTTCGATGACCCGGAAATGTGTGACAGCATTTTTAGAATTGGTATCTGTTACAGTCATGCTTTGACGATCCTTTTTATCCCGGCCGATCGGAGCATCAATCGTTCCGAAATCATGCGGGATAACACCATGTACTACTGCTTGATACTTACGGGTAACCGTTTTGTCAACAAGCTGCTGTACGAGTTTTTCATGTGCCATATCATTTTTGGCAACCATCAATAGACCTGATGTATCTTTATCGATTCGATGAACGATACCAGGGCGCATTACTCCGTTGATCCCAGAAAGATCTTTGCAGTGAGCCATCAATCCATTTACAAGCGTGCCAGATACATGTCCTGGTGCTGGGTGGACGACCATGCCGCTCGGTTTATTAACCACGAGAACATCTGCATCCTCATAATAGATATCCAAATTCATTTCCTCTGCCACCGCATCCAATTCCTCAAGATCCGGAATCGTAACTTCGATCGTATCGCCAGGAACGGATTTGTAATTCGTCTTAATAGCCAAGCCATTTACTAAAACATGGTCGTCTTTAATCCATTGCTGGATTTGAGTACGTGACCATTCCTCATTCAAAGTGGAAAGAGCCTTATCAATCCTGACTCCTTTTAGTGTTTCATCGATGCTGTATAACCTTTTATCCATTATCTTTCTCCTTACCGTTTTTTTCTTCTAAAAACATATGAATCACGAGCAGTCCGACACCAATTGAAAGCGCAGCATCAGCAACATTAAATACCGGGAAACTGTAGCTGAAAATATAGGTGTGAACGAAATCCACTACTTCTTGGCGAACAATACGATCGATGAAATTACCAATCGCACCTCCTAGCATGAGAGCAAGGGCCACTCCAAGCAAACGGCTTTCCTTCGCCATTTTCTGAATATAATAGACAAGTCCAATAATGACAGCGATGGTGATGATGTAGAAAAACCACATTTGACCTTGTAGAATTCCCCATGCTGCCCCACGATTACGATGCGAGGTGATATATAGAAGGTTTTCAATAATTTCAATGCTTTCTCCGTACTCCATTTTTTTCACAATCATCCATTTTGTCAGCTGATCGAGAGCTATGACCAAAAGGGCAATCAAATAATAAAACACATTTTTTCCCCCAAACTAATCAAATCTTCACTTTTGAATTGTAGCATAAACTAGAAATAATGACTAATACGAAAAACAAAAGGCTGTTAGCTGGATTTGGAGAATACAGGGCAGATTTGAAAAGAAAACAATACCTTTTGGATGACGATCTATTTTCAATAAGAATTTTAGCCTTTTCTGTTTGCATTCCCACAAAAAAAACCGGACCCTTTACATAGGAACCGGTCAGTTTATAGACAAAAAGGTAGTTAGTAATGGATGCTGGTGTTTTGTAAGCTGTATCTGCGGCAACAGCTTACAGTTTTCCAACTTTCTCAATCACTTGTACAAACAGAGCCTCCAAGATATGACTATTATGCGTATTTTCGGGTGAACTATAGTTCCCCAACACAAATCCTGCAGTCTGTTGCTGCATGGAAAATGAATAGGCAAACTTCTGGAGGAAATGGCTTCTTTTCACTGTTTTCAATAATACTTTTATTTTAAAACAAAAAAGACTGTAGGTAAAAGGTGTTCCATCTACATGTTAAAACAAAGTAGAATGGAATGGGTGTTCGAGACTCCTGCCGGAATACGCGTCCAAGGGAGACCCTACAGGCGCCCGCGGAAAGCGAGTGCCAGAAGTGCAATTCAATGTGAAAATGTAAAAACAAAAAAACTGTAGACAAACTCAATTATTATTGAGTTTGTCTACAGTCTGACCGATCCCATCATTTAGGGACCGACATTCGTTTTGAAATTACTGATTTACATAATGCTCTTTCACGACTGTTGCACAACGCGGGCAGAGTGTTGGATGCTCTTCCACTTGACCTACCTCTTTCGAAACATTCCAGCAACGTTCACACGTTTCACCTTCTGCTTTTGTAACAAGAATCGCGATATCCTCAAGTTTAACTGCTTCTGATGGGGCACTTGCCACATCGCCAGCGATTTCAAATTCGGATACGATGAATAATTGTTCAAAGCTCTCCTTGATACCATCAAGCAGATTCTTCGTTTCTTCATTAACATATACCATCACTTTAGCGTTCAGTGATTTTCCGATGACCTTCTGGTTACGAGCTTCTTCTAATGCTTTTAGTACATTGTCACGGAGATTCATGAACGCCGTCCATTTTTCTTCAATGACTTCAGCATTATCGATGGAAATTTCTTCAGGCATCAATGTCAACTGTACACTTTCTTCCGTTACACCAGGAATGAACGCCCATACTTCATCAGCGGTATGCGAGAGAATTGGTGAAACCAATTTCGTTAAGCTTACCAATGCTTCGTAAAGGACCGTTTGAATGGCCATACGCTCTTTACCGTTTGGTGCTTCACAATATAAAATGTCTTTTGCATAATCAAGGTAGAACGAACTTAAATCCTGTGTGCAGAAATTATTGACCATATTATAAATTGTAGCAAACTCATAATTTTCAAAACCCAGTTTCGACTGAGTGATCAATTTATTCAATTTAACTAACATGTAGCGATCGACTTCAGGTAATTCTTGGACTGCCACTTTATCAGTATCTGGATTGAATCCATCCAAGTTTCCTAACAGGAAGCGGAATGTATTCCGGATTTTACGGTACACTTCCGAAACTTGTTTTAAAATAGGATCGGAAACCCTGACATCCGATTGGTAATCCACAGAAGCAACCCAAAGACGTAAAATATCTGCACCCAGTTGGTTCATGACCTTAGATGGAAGGACAACGTTCCCAATCGATTTACTCATTTTACGGCCTTCGCCATCTAAAGCGAATCCGTGGCTCAGAACTCCCTTGTACGGTGCTTTTCCTGTTACGGCAACACTTGTAGAAAGTGATGAGTTAAACCAGCCGCGGTATTGATCGGAACCTTCCAAATAAAGGTCAGCAGGCCGCTGCAAGTCTTCTCTTTCCTCAAGTACCGCTTGATGTGAAGAACCTGAGTCAAACCATACGTCCATGATATCCGTTTCTTTTGTAAAGATACCATTCGGACTGCCTTCATGTGTATAGCCCTCCGGCAGTAGATCCTTCGCTTCCCGTTCAAACCAGATGTTCGAACCATGTTCACGGAATAGGTTTGAAATATGGTTGATCGTTTCATCGGTAATGATTGGCTCGCCGTTTTCTGCATAAAGGACTGGAATTGGTACACCCCATGCACGTTGACGGGAAATACACCAATCTCCGCGATCACGGACCATATTGAATAGGCGGGTTTCGCCCCATGCAGGTACCCATTTAGTTTCTTCAATTGCTTCCAGAAGTTCACTGCGGAAGTCTTTGATTGAAGCAAACCATTGTGCCGTTGCACGGAAGATTGTCGGTTTCTTCGTCCGCCAATCATGTGGATATGAATGTGTAATGAACGTCAAGTTCAATAACGCGCCTGCTTCTGTTAATTTTTCAGTAATTGGTTTATTCGCTTGATCATAAAATAATCCAGCAAATTCCCCTGCCTCTTCCGTCATGACTCCTTTTTCATCTACAGGACAAAGTACATCCAAGCCGTATTTTTGTCCAATGATAAAGTCATCTTCACCATGTCCAGGCGCCGTATGAACACAACCCGTACCAGCTTCAGTTGTTACATGCTCACCCAACATCACTAATGAATCGCGGCCATATAGAGGGTGTTTCGCAACGGCGCGATCCAACTCGCTCCCTTTTACCGTTTTCAAGATTGACGGGTTATCCCAACCTAGGGTTTCTGTAACTGATTCAAGAAGCGCCTCAGCAATTAAGAATTTTTCATTTTCAACAGCAACTACCACGTAATTTAATTGCGGATGCAATGAGATACCAAGGTTTGCAGGAATCGTCCAAGGAGTTGTCGTCCAGATGATGATTTTTACGCCCTCTTCGATTACACCTTTGCCATCTGTGACCTCAAAAGCAACGTAGATCGATGCAGAACGTTTGTCTTGATATTCAATTTCAGCTTCGGCAAGGGCTGATTCACTTGATGGAGACCAGTAAACAGGTTTTTTGCCTTTATAAATATAGCCTTTTTTCGCCATATCACCGAAGACCTTGATTTGCTGTGCTTCATATTCAGGTTTTAACGTGATATAAGGATTATCCCAATCTCCACGGACCCCTATTCTTTTAAACTGCTCACGTTGATTGTCAATCTGAACGTAAGCATACTCTTCACAAAGCTTTCTGAATTCAGCTACGCTCATTTCTTTCCGTTTCACGCCTTTTTTTGTCAATGCCGTTTCGATTGGAAGCCCATGTGTATCCCAACCAGGAACATATGGTGCTTGAAAACCGCTCATTGATTTGAAACGGACAATGAAATCCTTTAATACTTTGTTCATTGCATGGCCCATATGGATATCACCGTTAGCATATGGAGGTCCATCATGCAAAATGAATAAAGGGCGCCCTTCCGTTTGTTCTTGCACTTTTTTATAGATGTTCATTTCTTTCCATTTCTCTTGGATTTCCGGCTCACGCTTCGGCAAGTTTCCACGCATTGGAAATTCAGTTTTAGGCATCAATAAGGTATCTTTGTATTCCATCTTAAAATCCTCCATCCGTCTTTACAAAATTTCATTCGAACCTAGACATAGATATCCGGCCAAAATAAAAAGCCCTCTCATCCCTAAAAAAGGGACGAGAAAGCTTTGCTTCCCGCGGTACCACCCTGGCTAGAAGGATTCACAAAGTGAATCCAACCTCTCGAGCATTCGTAACGTGAATGAAACGCTTCGTTTACTTACTGCAAAAGCAGGTTCAACTCAGAACTCAAGGGTGATCTTCAATAACTTCGCTTATTCCGGGCTTTCACCATCCCCGGTTCGCTAGAAATAAGTGTGTGAAGTATTTACTTTCCCTGTCATCGTCTAATGTCATCATGAATAGTATTGTTAAAAAATTATATGCGAAAAAAGTGTTCCAAGTCAAGGAATCGGTTAAATTTCCTCTTCCACTCTCTCATTTAATTCTATTTCAGTCGCATCTACTTCATAATCAAGTAGATGGTCCCAATCATCATTGTCCAGCAAATCCAGTTGTGCACCGACAAGCATTTTAAAACGGGTCCGGAATACTTTGGACTGTTTTTTCAAGTCTTCAATATCCATCGCTATTTTCCTTGCTTTCACAAGTGACTCATTGACGATTCGGTCAGCATTTTTCTCTGCTTCCTTAATGATCAGTTTCGCTTCTTTTTGGGCATTGCGCCTTAATTCTTCAGCTGCTTCTTGTGCGACAATAATCGACTTATTAAGTGTACCTTCAATTGTCGTAAAATGTCCTAAACGATCATAAGTCTCGTTCAGTTTATCTTCAATTTCCTTTTTCTCCCTCAAAATCAGTTCATAATCTTTAATGACCTGGTCGAGAAACTCATTTACTTCATCTTCATCATACCCTCGAAATACTTTGTTAAATTCCTTATTATGTATATCTATCGGGGTTAAGGGCATTACGGCACCTCCAGAACGGTTTCTACTCTAGTATATTAAAACTCTATATTCGACAAAAAATGTATGAATCCTGCTTAATATTGAATTATTTTTGCCTGCCTAATGAGATTCTCCACTTATCCTTCTTGGTTTTTCCATCAATTGACGCTATTTTACATCTGCCAAAACCTCTGATGGAAAGTGTATCACCCTCACGGCATTCTTCCGAAACATTTTCCGTTTGCTTGAAATTCACCTTTACTTTCCCTGAAGTTATCAAGGCTTGGGTTTTTTGACGGGACATATTCAATACGGACGATAGCACACTGTCTAGCCTAAGAGAACTAACGGTGGTGACTTGCTCTTCCCATTTTTCATTCACTTGGATGATATTCTCGATCGGAAGCCGTTTGATGGCAACGGAAGCGTTACCTATTCTTTCTAAATTTCCTGTGAGATATAAATCCATCTCCCCGGCCGCAATAAATTGAATATAATCCTCAGTCACTATGATATCACCAAATTTTTCACGTTTTACCCCAAGTGACATCAAGGTTCCAAGTATTTGCCTATGTTCAAGCGTAACAAATTTCTTTGGATAGGAGATATCATATAAGGAGATATTGAAATCCGATTGTTCAGGAGAGTAATAATCAGGGTAAATGAGCACACGTTTTCGCTCAACGAAATCGCTCCCGCCGTTAAATTGCAGTTTCGCATCCGGATCATTCCCTATTAAGGAAGTAAGGATTTCCTGCTGGCGCGGATCAAGAAAATCAGATAGTTTCGGAGCGTAAGAATTTTTCACCTGATCAATCCAATTCATTGCCTGGTCAATAAAATCTTTTTCCTCCGGCCTGAAATGCTGATAAATACTCATGATTGAATAAAAGCTCCTTAGTTATCAAATTAATGGTCGACCATAAGGAATTGATAAAATGATTCTTCGTTGCTACTACACAGCGGAGTCTCATCCGACTGTGTAGTGAGATGCATGTTCAGGTTGATTGTTGATTATCCTATTAAGTTCTGTAAGTAAAGGATTCCATAACCGCTGGCAAAGTTAAGCACCAGCAGAGCTACAAGCGGTGAAAGATCGATCATGCCAAGTGGTGGTATGAACTTTCTGAACGGTTCTAAATATGGTTCGCAAATCTTTTCCAGGAATTGCCCAATCGCTGTTTCCCTTGCATTGGGAAACCATGACATCAATATGTAAACGATTAATGCCATTGAATAAATTTCAATTAAATAATATAAGCCTTGAAGCACTACACCCATTAATCATTACCACCTCGCTTCTTCGTACTCCTCTTCCGCGGCGAAGCCGGTGATATTACCGGAAACATCGACATTGTCCGGGGTACATAAGAATATATCTGTTCCAATTTTTTGGATATCCCCACTGATTGCATAGACAGTCCCACTTAGAAAATCGATGATTCGCTTTCCTTGATCGTGCTGGATCCGTTGAAGGTTCACGACAACTGCACGTCTGTTTTTTAAATGGTCCGCTACCTCTTGGGCTTCTGCATAAGCACGAGGCTCCAATAATACTACTTTAGAAGATTTTTGTACGCTTTGCAAACTTACGATATTCTGATTGGTATTATTCCCTGCAGAAGCGGGCTGCTGCTGTTTAGCTGACTTCACGACTTTTCGTTCAGCCTCCTCTTCTTCCATCACTTCATCCTTGTACTCATACTCATCATCCAGCGCGAAATAAGATTTAAATTTTGATACGAACGACATCTAAAGCGTACCTCCTTAAAATTATTCGCCTACAAGTGCAGTACCAATCCTAACCATTGTAGCGCCTTCCTCAATGGCAATCATGAAATCGTTGGACATCCCCATGGACAATTCAGTACAGGGAGCATGCTTCAACCCAGCATTTTGTATTTCCACCTGTATGCCCTTCAGTTTCCGGAAGCATTCCCGCAAAACTTGTTCATCATCCGTCAATGGCGCCATCGTCATCAATCCGGCAACATTCACCTTATCAAAATCAGTTAACCCTTTTATGAAATCCAGTGTGGCTTCAGGATTCAAGCCATGTTTTGATTCCTCACCTGAGACATTTACCTGCACTAAACAGTTTATCGGCTCATTTGCCCGTTTTTGAATTTCTTCTGCCAAAGAAATGCGATCCAATGAATGGATATACGCGATTTTATCGATGACATTTTTTACTTTTCGTGTTTGCATGGAACCAATATAATGCCAGTTGGGCTTGTCCTTCAGCACTTCATATTTATTTAAAAGCCCCTCGTCACGATTTTCACCTAAATCGCTGATTCCGGCTTCCAATGCTTCCATTGCTCTCTCGACCGAAACATATTTCGTCACGGCAATTAATTTAATATCTTTACGGTCCCTGCCACTATTTTCACATGCTATATTTATTTGTTCTTCGATGTTTTTTAAATTGTCCGCTACTTTCACTGTTACCCTAAATCCTCCTTCCAACCGATAAAACTCATCAATCTACCTGTCTTTCCGTTATCGCGACGATGTGAAAAAAACAAATCGTGATTGCAGCTTGTACAGTATGATGTAACATCGATCTGACTTTTTGGAATTCCTGATTTTTGAAGAATCAATGCATTTAGTTGCTTAAGATCTAACTGAAATTGTCCTTCACTGATTAAATTATAGGGCTTTTCGTCATTATCTTCCAGCATATTCTGCACTAAATCTATGACTTTATCATCAACCACATAGCACTTCGAACAAATCGACGGTCCTATTACAGCAAATATCTCCGTTGCCTTAATACCCTCACTCCGCCATGCTTCAACCATTTTTCGTGCAATTCCATTAACGCTACCCTTCCAACCAGCATGTGCCACCCCAATCATACCATGTGCCGGTGCAAGAAAGTATAAGGGCACGCAATCCGCATAACAAAGGGTCAAAAAAGTATTTTGATCCTTCGTATAAAATCCGTCAGTAGCTTTAAAGGCCGAAATATAATCCACTGCACCTTTCCCACCATCGAGACTGGTCACTTGCTGGATTTGCGTTTCATGCGTCTGCTCGGCTCCTATCCATTCATTTAGTGGAAAAAACAGCTTTTCCGCTAAAGTCCTGCGGTTTTTCTGGACATCTTCAAGCTTATCCCCTACATGAAAACCGGTATTCAATGTTTGATAGTCACCTGAGCTGACTCCCCCATTTTTTGTGGTGAAGCCCGCTACGAGCTGGAGATTTTGTTTTCTCCAGCTGTCAATGAGCATATATTGGTCTTCAATTATAACAAATGGCTCTTTCATGATTTAAACCTCTTTATTTTTAGTCTAGTGTATCATATATTTGCGCGATATACCCTTTAAAACCGTTCATCTTTCAGTTCTGCTTGAAATACCGTTTGATGTTCAACAAGAATGACATCTGCACCGATTTTTTTTATTTTGCGCCATGGAATTACAATATCCTGGTCCCTGCCGAAGAAACCCATTAGCCTGGTGCCATTTGAAACCACTATGGCTTCAATTTTCCCCGTTGCCGTATTAATTTCAAGATCTGACATATTACCCAATTTCTTGCCGTCTGCTATATTGACAATATCCTTAATTTGAAATTCGGAAATCCTTGTCACATCACTCAGCTCCTCAAAATTTCATCATAGATGAAGGTCCTATTCTTATGTATATGACATGATTCACTCAAGGATGAAGAATACGATAAATAAACGTCACTTCAAATCAGGAATTACCTTTAAAAAGGGGTGAACATAATAAAAAAGCCGCTATGGATAAGTTGCTGAAGAGCGGGTAATCTACATTTTTGCACTACCCGCTTCAGCTAACTTATTCTCATGCTCAGCTTCTACTGTTGGATATTTTTATTCATTTGCTTTATAGCCGCTTTTTCCAATCGGGACACCTGCGCTTGTGAAATGCCAATTTCCTCGGCTACCTCCATTTGCGTTTTCCCTTGGAAAAACCGTTTACGAAGGATCATTTTTTCACGGTCATTCAACCGTCTCATGCCTTCATTTATCGCTATTTCATCAATCCAAGTACTATCTTTATTCTTTTCATCACTCAGTTGGTCGAGTACATAAATCGGATCCCCGCCATCATTATAAATCGGTTCAAAAAGTGAAACTGGATCTTGTATAGCATCTAGAGCAAAAACTATTTCTTCATGAGGCACTTCCAACACCTTGGCGATTTCTTCAGCTGTCGGCTCACGAAGAGTCTGACTAATGAGCTTTTCTTTAACCTGCAAAGCTTTGTATGCGATGTCTCTTAATGAACGGGAAACCCGAATCGGATTATTGTCACGAAGATATCTCCTGATTTCACCAATAATCATCGGTACAGCATACGTTGAAAACTTAACATTTTGACCTAAGTCAAAGTTATCTATCGACTTCATTAACCCTATACAGCCTACCTGAAATAGATCATCTACATACTCTCCCCGATTGTTGAAGCGTTGAATGACGCTTAGAACGAGTCGAAGATTCCCGTTTACCAGTTTCTCTCTTGCTGAAATATCGCCATCTTGCAGTTCTTTAAAGAGTTTTCTCATTTCTTCATTCTTTAAAACCGGTAATTTTGATGTATCCACACCGCAGATTTCAACCTTATTACGAGACAAATTTATTCCCTCCTCACAGGAGCGCTGTACAAAAAACAGTATTTCCGCGGGAGGGAAAAATATGCACATGGTTAGAACAGAAAATCACCATTATTTTTCAATATCGTTATCAAAGTATTGATTTAATTGGCATTTAAGCACTTTATTTTTTTACACCATTTTATTAAATTCTTTTCGAAGCCTCTTAATAATCCTTTTTTCCAAACGTGAAATGTAAGATTGGGAAATCCCCAGCATATCGGCAACGTCTTTTTGCGTTTTTTCTTCTCCTCCTGCAAGTCCAAATCGAAGTTCCATAATCTGTTTTTCGCGTTCGGATAGCTGTGTAAGTGCTTTCGTCAGCAGCTTTCGGTCCACGTTTGCCTCGAGGTCTTTCGTGATAATATCATCGTCAGTACCTAGGACATCCGATAATAGAAGCTCATTTCCATCCCAATCAATATTCAGAGGTTCATCAAAAGAAACTTCAGAACGGATTTTGTTATTTCTGCGTAAATACATTAAAATTTCATTCTCGATACATCTTGAGGCATATGTAGCCAATTTAATTTTCTTCTCGGGATTAAATGTATTCACGGCCTTGATCAAACCTATGGTACCGATACTTATTAAATCTTCAATATTGATGCCCGTATTTTCAAATTTCCTGGCAATATAGACAACCAGCCTCAAATTCCGTTCAATTAAGATCGATCGTGCAGCTTCATCGCCATTTGGCAATTTGTTGATCAGTATTGCCTCTTCTTCCTTTGAAAGGGGCGGCGGAAGTGCCTCACTCCCTCCAATATAAAATATTTCGTCCGTTTTCAATCCGAGCTTGAACAATAGTTTGTACCAAAAATAAGTGAGCCGAAGAATGAATTTCTTCAAAATAATTCTCCCTTCTAATAAACGGATTATGGGTCAAGTTTTAGAGTGAATCAATGGTTCAGGAGGCATTTTGCACCGGTATGCCGGTTAACATTTTCGGGTGAACGATAGATTGATAGCTATTGTCGGGAGAGAGTTGCAAGAAGGTAAACGAAACAAGACCCTGCTTGACATGATATTCATTTTCCCCTTGATTGATTTTGATGTAATCCGGTTTGATTGCGGTTAACAATTGATGATCATGACCCACGACTTTATAAGGAATGACCCGCATTCGTCCTGTCCATGAATACTCGGGTTGTTCTTCCTGCTTAATCAGGTTATCAGGGTTTTTAAAGAGCTCTAGCATATCGTGGGGAATCCCTGCTTCCCCACCTGAAAGCGAGATGATCATAACTGGGGAACGTGATATGGGATCATATAATTGATTGCCGCTATCCACAAGTCCCTGAAACGTTCCTTCAAAGTCAGAAATTTTAACCGAGACCGAAACCATTTGTTCATGTGTAAGCTTTGTCATCTCCATACCCTCTAGTGTACGCTTGGAGAATTGCCAGGCGAGCGGGAACCCTATCATGACAAATATCCAGCTGACAGGATCGCCAAATCGATTGATTCCTGCATATTTAACAGGGTCCTTTGAAACGATTTGAAATTCAAATAGATAGTGAAGGCCCAGAAGGATTCCTCCCGATAAAAACGTTACAAAGTATAAAGTGGCCACCGATTTCATGAAGAGTTTTAGCCTAGTAAACCCGAATGTTGCCAACACCATAACCAGGGATACTAAAATCTTCATGTACACTCGGTCGGCAATAGCATAAAAAGGAGTGAATGCCAATACGATAATGAAGGAACCAATCAACCCGCCGATACATACTCGCCAAAGCGCTACCCTTCGTTTGAGAATGATTGCGGTCCAATATAAAAGGAGGCAGTCAAATAACCAATTCAACAACCAGATCACATCTAAATATAAGGTCAAACACCCTCCCCTCCTTATAGGAACTAACCTTCCACTAGCAAAAAGTATAGCGTACCTGCCCTAAGAAAGTGTGTCACTTTTTGTACTGAAAACTTAAGAGTTTTTCAGTCATTTTTACCCTTTTTGTAGAAAAACAGCTATTGATATTTTCAATACTTTCTTAGAGACTATCCTGCTCCCTTTTGTTCCTGTCGATTTATGTTATATAAGTTTCAGAATTTCTTGACGCTTCTTTCTTTTTTCCTCATCGGAATGACAGCAAACAAGTGATGAAGACCTCGACCCTCTTACACCCTCCAAACCATCTATTTATGAAAAAAGGTCAAAAAGTAGGCATACTAACACATGGAATAATATGGACCTTCACTGAACCGAGATATTCAATCAACACTAAAAAGGTGTTCCAGATACCGATTATCGGGCCATTCGGTGATCAGCGAACGATCGGAAAAGAACCAATAAGATAAAGGCCATTGGATGCAAAATATTATTTCATATATAGCAACTTCTTCAACAGGAATTACTTTTTACACACAAAAAAAACCGTCCCCGAATGGGAACGGTATATGACGTCAATATTAACGGCGTCTATTGCGGTTACGGAGGAAGGTTGGAATATCCAATGCCTCATCACCTTGATTGGCATTACGCGCCGGCTGTTCATTTACTTCTTCTCTCTTCACTTCACGCTTCACGTTTGACTGTGGCGTTTGTTGTGTCTGAGGTCTTGATTGCTGCTGCTGTCCAAGGGTTGGACGACCAGCAGGCCTTATTGTAGCTTCAACCTCGTTAAAGCCAGTTGCAATTACTGTAACGACGATTTCATCTTTTAGGTTTTCATTGATAACCGAACCAAAAATCATGTTTACGTCCTGATCGGAGGCAGTAGCCACGATATCGGCTGCTTCCTGGACTTCAAAAAGACTTAGGTTCGTTCCGCCAGTAATATTCATCAGTACGCCTTGTGCACCATCAATCGATGTTTCGAGCAGGGGACTGGAGATGGCTTTCTTTGCCGCTTCCGCTGCGCGGTTTTCACCGGAGGAAATCCCGATCCCCATAAGAGCGGAACCTTTGTTGGACATGATGGTCTTAACATCGGCAAAGTCCAAGTTAATAAGACCTGGAACAGCTATTAGATCTGATATCCCTTGTACACCTTGACGAAGTACATTATCTGCTTCACGGAATGCTTCAAGCATTGGCGTGCTTTTATCGACGATTTCAAGGAGACGGTCGTTTGGAATGACGATTAGTGTGTCAACCGATTCCTTCATGGATGAAATGCCGCCTTGTGCTTGTGTTGCACGTTTTCGGCCTTCGAAAGTAAATGGACGTGTAACTACACCCACTGTAAGCGCTCCTAAATCTTTAGCGATGCCAGCGATGACAGGAGCAGCCCCCGTTCCCGTTCCGCCGCCCATTCCAGCAGTTACGAAAACCATATCGGCACCTTTAAGCGCTTCTTCAATCTGCTCTTTGCTTTCTTCTGCTGCTTTTTTTCCTACTTCCGGGTTGGCGCCCGCACCCAATCCGCGTGTAAGCTTCCCACCGATTTGCATTTTAATTTCAGCTTTTGATAGATTAAGAGCCTGTGCGTCAGTATTGACAGAAATAAACTCAACACCTTGTACGCCATGCTCGATCATTCTGTTTACCGCATTGTTTCCGCCGCCGCCAACACCTATTACTTTTATCGTTGCTAATTGTTCTAAATTAGAATCAAACTCCAACATGACAATCCTCCTATTTTGACGAAATTCCCGATTCTTTATGATTGTTATTCAAAAAAGTAACCCAGGATTTTTTTGAATTTAGATTCACCTTTTTCACCTTGTTTTTTAGCCGGGTTCTCTTTGCTTTTTTGAGATACCTTTTGGCTGCGCTGGTCGTTATCTTCTTGTGCTTGTCCAGCTGCTACAGGAGTTTTATTGGCGGTGTTTTTTAGCATTCTCTCTTTCTTGCATGCGTGTTTAATTAGACCAACCGCTGTCGTATATTGGGGTTCCCTAACACCGATGTAATTCGGCTCGGCCGTCCTTACACGGTTTTGGAACACATACTGAGCAAGCTCCAGGACTCCCGGCATCTTGACGACACCCCCGGTCAACACGAAACCACCCGGTATATCCTGGAAGCCAAGTCTCCTCAAATCATCTTGAATCAACTCGAATATTTCGGTGACTCGCGCTTCAATGATATCCGAAAGCATTAACTGGTTGCAGGGCTGCTGCTGATCGCTGCCGATGATTGGTATTTGGAATACTTCATCTTCAGAAGCGTCATCATAAAAGGCATGTCCATGCTTTACTTTTATTTTCTCAGCCTCATCCATCGTTGTTCTTAGAACGATGGAAAGATCCTTCGTTAGTGTTTCCCCGCCTATAGGTATCACCGACGTGTATTGTAAATAGCCTTGTTCGAAAATCGCCAGAGTCGTTGAACCTCCGCCAATATCGACCAGAGCCACACCAAGTTCTTTTTCATCCTTGGATAAAACAAGGGAACCTGCGGCTAAAGGTTGAAGAGCGATATCGGTTATTTCTAACCCTGCCCTTTCCACACACCGCAGCGTATTATGTAAAATTGTCCGAAGACCTGTGATTAAAATCCCTCTCATTTCCAACCGAACACCTATCATGCCCCTTGGATCACTGATTTCATCAAGCTCATCAACCTTGTAATGGATTGGCACCACGTCGATAATTTCCCTGTCGGATGGTATGGTTATTAACTCCGCTGCTTCTCTAACACGAACAACATCATGTTCAGTAATTTCTTTATTGTCACTGGATACCGCTACTACCCCATGACAAGGCTGAAGCGTCACGTGGTTTCCGCTTATACCGACGATTACCTTTTTTATCTCCATCCCTATCATCCGTTCTGCTTGCTCTACAGCCTTTTGAATGGATTGGACGGTTTCATCGATACCGACGATCGAACCCTTTTTGAGCCCCTCTGATTTAATATTTCCTACGCCAATTATATTTAATGTGTCATTGACCATTTCCCCAATGATAACTTTTACACTGGATGTACCGATGTCAAGACTTACGTAAATTTCGTTGCTGTTCATTCCATGGCACCTCCTTCAGTTTTATACATGTTTTAGTAGAATAACATTTTTATATCGAAGACCTATTCATTATAGAATGACAAAACTGATTACAACAACTCGCAAATTTCATAATAAGCGGTTCATTTCATATTTCCCAAACAATACTCGCAGATTTCTCACGTTATCGTGCCTTATTGTTCGCTTCTCAATGAAACTGCTATCATTTCTAAACTAGATACTGCCATAAACTATTCGTCATTTATCACGTAATTCCCTTTAAAATTATAGATTTTTTTTCTACTTTTTCCGGGAAATGGACCATTTTTCAATTAGGATCCTTCTAATCAGGGCAATATTTTGAAAGAGTCTTACGCCGAACACAAAGATTGCGGCTAAATACAAGTCTACACCAAGATGTACACCTAGAAAAGCCAAACCTGCGGCCAAAACAATATTAAAGAAGAATCCTGTAACAAATACAACTTCATCATAAAGATTTTGCAGATGAGCCCGTATGCCTCCAAATAAGGTATCAAAAGCTGCAAGCACAGCAATGGAGAGATAATTTGAATATTCATGTGGTATATCGAAATCCACCAAAAAACCGAGGGTGATTCCAATCAGGAGTCCAAAAACTGGCAGCCACATTACGATTCCCCCCCATCCATAATGGGTTTCATATGTTCCACATTAATCGCATTTTGGTATGCCGGCAATGTCAACTCACCAGAAGGCGTCTTAATTTGCACTTCAAAATTATCTATAAAGAAATCATCCATTAGCTCAGAACCTTCTATACGCTGCTTCAGCTTCTTTGGATTAACCGTAAGTGCCTGCATTTCGACCGGGTAATCAACTAAAGGATATCCATCTATTTTCGGCTGACCATTAATATCACGAATCACCGAGGATGATATGTACCTTTGTCCTGAAATGGAAATTTCGTCAGCACCAAACCTATACATCTCATTAATGAGCCTTCTTAGCAATACAGGTGAAATGTACTCAATCCGCTCACCAAGAAGGATCTCTTCTTTAATCGGTTGTATGGACACGATTACCCCACTGCCTTTTATTTCGGTCAAACCTGCGTCAGTCTTTAATTCTGTCAGGGTGTCACGCAATACTTCTTCTTTACTCTCATTTTTCTTTGTTTCATAGGATGCAATTTTTCCCTCAAGCTTACTAATACCCTCTATTAAATCCACCTGGGTCTGCTGTTCTTTCAATAAATCGTTTTTCAGCTCCCACATATCCCTTGTATCGGAAACGACAGGTTTATTCACCAAATTGAATTGAATAGCGAGCATGAAGCCAGCAATCAAAGTAACCAAACTAAAAGAAAGCTTTTTTTTCATTTCCAGTTTCTCACCAAACTTTCACCGAATCCGGTGATCTAATCACCCTCCAATAATTGGATCAAAAATGATATTTTTTTGCTTTTCCACTGTAAAGATAATATTTTCATTAACCAGCTGTTCCTTAATACCACCGGGCAAGTCCAGGGAAGCACCAAGGACATCCGGGTCCCCAATTGCAGAAATGATAAATGGAGCAGGATGCTGATGGCCATCGATTGTTATCACAGGTCCATTACAGATTATATAGGAATCATGATTTAACCGTTGACCATTAATTGCAATAGCCTCTGCACCTGATATGTATAGTTCATTGACAACCTTGAAGACATGCTGCTCATGAACCAGGTAGTTATTTACATTGTCTTCTGAGCCCATGTCTGTACCATCTTCAAGAGTCACCTGAAGGCCCGTTCCTTTTACTTTCACTTTTCCGAGATACATCCGGTATTTCTCCGTATCCTTTGCCAAATTGAAAAATAGCTGCTTTTCCTGCGCTAATTCTTTTTCTATTTTGGATACATTTCCTTGCTTTTGAAGGAGTTCCCTCTGAAGTTCCCGGTTCCGTTCCTCTTGCTCAATCAGTTGCTGCCTGAGTTCATATTCTTGATCCCAGGCTTTGTCCTTCCTTGCTCCTTTACCATCTTTAGTCAGATTGTAAGAGAAGGCAATCATAAATCCGAGAACCACGCAAACCAGGGGTAAAACCACCCGTTTGCCCTTAATTTTCATCATTCGTGTCTTCCTTTTGTTCAGCGTCTTTATATGCTTTGAAATAAGAACCCACTTCAAGATCGATGACTCCCTTTACCTTTGGATCCAACTGACTGACAATCGATGGATAGTGAATCATTTTCTCGTATAAAGTCCGGCTTGTCGCACTTACTTCAAACCCATCGTTCATAAACATGACAATATGGTAGACATCGGTTTTGGTTGGATCATAATGAATTTCCGAAATGGCATTCTGAATCTCAACAGGAAGCTTGTCCAGCTCTTCTAAAAGCAACTTTAATTCTTTACCCTCTTTGAAACCAATTAAAACTGGGGCAAATACTGGAATTTCACCAGTTGCTAGCTCATCCAAAACGGTCCCGTTTTCCAAAATGGGAGCAAACTTCCCATTATTGGACAGATATGCCATTCTGTTATGCTCCGAAACCGTAATTTTAATGGAATTAGGAAATACAGGAGTTACCTTAACGCTTTTTATTTCCTGATTTTTTTTAATATTAGCGGCTGCTGCACCAGTATCAACCTTCCAAATGCTCCGATCCTTCTTCACTTTACTCAATTTAATGATTTGCTTGGAAGTGAAATAGCGATTCCCTTCTACCTGCACGGATTTCACATAGCTTAACGGGGATAAGAAATAAAGCACACAAGCAACCAGAATGAAGAAAAGGGAAAGCAAAAGAACAAGTCGTCTGTTTGCTTTGCTTTTTCTTAATTGTTTTAATTTCGGGATGCGGTCCTCAATGGAAACGATTTTCCCCTTTTCCATCCCTTTCACCTCTTCCTGAAAAAATGGATGGTTTTATGACACAATACGAAAACTAGACAAACTCAAAATTTGGTTATTTCTAAACTTAAAAGGTAACACATTATACCACAATATTTGGATATAAAAAATAAATCCTCTATTATTTCCGGCCGATAATTTCCACTTCTGTTTCCATTTCAATGCCAAACTTATCATACACTGTATCCTTCACATGCTGGATCAAGGCTTGAACATCCGCTGCACTTCCATTACCCGTGTTAACGATAAAGTTACCGTGCATCGGGGAAATCTGCGCTCCGCCAATCGAGTGACCCTTCAGGCCAGCATTCTCCACCAATTTACCTGCATGATGGGGAAGAGGATTCCTAAATATGCTCCCGGCACATGGAAGATTATACGGTTGGGTATCTTTACGATAGTTTTTGTTATTCTGCATTCTTTCAACGATTTCGGCTTTATCACCCTCAGTCAATTGAAAAATGGCTTCCAATACGATTCCAGGTCTTTTCTTTTGAAGTAAAGAAGTACGATAAGAAAACTCCATTTCTTCCTTCGAAAGCCAAGCTAAAGTTCCATCATCAAAAAGAACATGTGCCTCCTTAAGGATTTCACTCATATCGGAACCGTGTGCACCAGCGTTCATATAGACAGCTCCACCGACCGAACCGGGAATCCCACTGGCAAATTCCAATCCCGCATACCCTTTTTTACTGATTTGAACGGACAAGCTGACAAGTGACACACCTGCTCCAGCTTTAATCTCCGCGCCATTTATCTCAAGGTGGTCAAGTCCTTTCCCCAGTTTAAGCACGGCACCTTCAATTCCGCCATCACTGACAAGTAGGTTTGAGCCCCTGCCAATCGCCGTCCATGGTATGGCTGTGTCTTTGATGACCTGCATCGTCTTCTCTATATTTTCAATGGTAGATGGCACGATGAATAAATCAGCCGGCCCTCCAATTTTCATAGTTGTATGATTCGCAAGTGGTTCCTGTTCAAGAACTTTGCCGATTTTCATTTCAGTTAATTGTTTTATCACTTTATCCATGATAAACCTCCTCGTTGTTCCAAAAACTCCAAATAATGATTTTCATTTCCTCTTCCATGAGGTCACTTATTTTACAAGAATGATAACACCTTTTAAGCAGAAAAATGAACAGAAGCAAGCGCCAGTATGGCCTAACCCTCTTATACTATAGTCTAAACAAAGACGTATTGCCAATATTTATTGTGGATTCCCCAACTTTCATACATGGTAATATTTAAGTGTCATTTCATTTTTTTCTAAATTTCCGCAAGATGCCCTTCAATATCGTTTTCCTGCAAAGGTTTTCAATTTAAGAATGAAAAAAGGAAGCCCATGTTTTACAGGACTTCCCATTTGCCATACGTTTTATTTTCCTGATGTCAGAACCTTGAATAGCGGCTAATATTCAATAGCACCCCGATTGCCATCAACATGAGTGTCAGCGATGAACCGCCATAACTTAAGAGGGGCAAGGTGATACCCGTAACTGGCATCAATCCCGTTACAACCCCTATATTGATCATCACTTGAATGGCCACCATTGCAATGATTCCGACCGCTACTAGGCTCCCATACAAATCAGGGGCTCCAAGAGCGATTCGAATGCCACGCCAAAGCATTAGCGCGAATAACAAGATGACCAGTGAGCCTCCGATGAACCCCAGTTCCTCGGAAAGTATGGCAAAAATGAAATCGGTCTGCGGTTCCGGTAAATAGAAAAACTTCTGACGGCTTTGCCCAAGCCCCAGCCCGAACAATCCCCCGGGGCCGATTGCATAAAACGATTGAATCATTTGAAAGCCACTACCCAAAGGGTCTTCCCATGGATCCAGAAAGGATGTGATCCTCTTTATCCGGTAAGGCGCTGACAAAATCAGACCGATAAAACCAACTACCCCAATTAACCCCAAGCCTACAAAATGGCTGACTTTTGCCCCGGAAATAAAAATCATGACGATGCATGTTCCTACCATTACCGTTCCCGTTCCAAGGTCGGGCTGTAACATGATTAATCCAAAAGCCAAAAATACTAACCCCAAGGACGGAAGCATTCCTTTTTTAAAGGAGGTGATCAGCTTTTGCCGTTCGGATAAAAACTTAGCTAAAAAAGCGATCATTGCCAGCTTCATGAACTCAGAAGGTTGGACAGAAAAGGCACCTACACCAATCCAGCTCCTCGATCCATTTCTCGCCATCCCTATACCAGGTACAAGCACTGCCAAGAGCATAATGAAACAAATGATGATCAAAATCTTGGCCCAAGTCCGCCACGTCCAATAATCCACATTCATGATGAAAAACATGGCTATGACCCCAACGCAGGCAAACAGCAACTGTCTTTTTGCAAAATAAAATGAATCATCAAATTTATATGTTGCCCAAATGGCACTCGCGCTGTAAACCATGATTAACCCAACGGTCAAAAGACTTAAGGTGACGATAATGAGAATGAGATCGGGATTCGATTTTTTTAATGGCACGGACATCCACCTCTAGGAAGTTTTTCGAGCCTGTACGAATATAAAACTCAATGGCTGATTGCTTGTCAGCACTTTAGTCAAAAAAAAAGCGATAACGGCTCATTATCGCTTTTTTCCATGGTGTCAACGTAGAAGCAGGTTCACTTCTTTCTGCGAAAGCTGTTACTTAAGTTTATGCACGGCCTCCATAAACATGTCTCCTCTTTGCTCGAAAGTTTTATATTGATCCCAGCTTGCACAAGCTGGGGAGAGGAGAATACAGTCGCCTTCATTTGATAATTCAAATGCAGCCGGTACGGCCTTTTCTACATTATCGACACGTTTTATATTCGTTATTCCTATTTCTTTGGCTACCCGCTCAATTTTTTCAGCTGTCTCGCCAAAAGTTATCACCGCTTTGACATTTTTCATAGCCGGTTTTAACTCATCAAATTCATTTCCGCGATCCAAACCGCCAGCCAATAAGATGACTGGTTCCGTAAAGGAAGTTAGCGCTTTGGAAGCTGCAAGAATGTTCGTCGCTTTTGAATCATTATAAAATTTACGATTTTCGATCGTTGCTACGAACTGCAGACGGTGCTCCACACCATAAAATGATTTCAGTACAGTCTGAATGGCTTCGTTTACGACACCCTTCAGTTTAGCCGCTGAAATAGCTGCGAGCACATTTTCCAAATTATGTTTTCCAGGAAGGGCGATCTCGGAAACTTCAATGATTTTTTCTCCGCGGAAGTAAACGGCTCCTCCTTCAACATAGGCTCCATTTTCATGTTTCACTTCAGTTGAAAATGGAACAAGTTCAGCCTTGGTCTTTTTCGCCATGGATATAACAGCATCTTGATCTGCATTATAAATCATGAAATCTGAAGCTATTTGATTTTTTGCAATCGCAGCTTTAGCTTCTGCATATTCCTGTTTGGAGCTATGATAATCCAAGTGCGCATCATATAAATTTGTCACGATAGAGATTTCTGGACGAAATTCTTCTATTCCCATTAGCTGAAACGATGATAATTCAATGACGATTGAATCATCGGATTTTGCTTTCTCGGCGACACCAGAAGCTACCGTCCCGATATTCCCAGCAATAAGCGGTGATTTTTCACCGGTCTTCAACATTTCGAAAACCAATGTAGTCGTAGTCGTTTTCCCATTTGTACCAGTGATGCCTATGAAAGGGGCCTCACTGATCTGATAAGCTAATTCAACTTCCGTAATTACCGGGATTCCTTTTTCCAATGCACCTTTTACTATAGGGTTCCGATAGGGGATTCCTGGGTTTTTCACGATCAATTCGAAGCCCTCATCAAGAAGTTCAATCGGATGACTACCGCAGATGACTTTGATTCCCTGTTCTAGAAGTCCTTGAGCCTCTGGATTTTCCGATAACGGCTTCATGTCATTGACCGTCACGAATGCACCTAATTTATGTAGAAGCGAAGCTGCCATCACTCCGCTTTTTGCCAATCCCAATACCAATATTTTTTTCTCTGAATACCTGACTGTCTCTTTCAATTATATCCACACCTCTAAATAGATTCCGAGTACCGCACACAACAGGCCTACTGTCCAGAAGGTCACGACGACGCGCCATTCAGACCAACCAGAAAGCTCATAATGGTGGTGCAGCGGACTCATTTTAAAAATACGTTTACCAGTCGTTTTAAAAGATCCTACCTGTAAGATCACCGAGAGCGTCTCAATGACGAATACTCCGCCAATGATTACCAGGAGAATTTCAAGCTTCGTTAATAAAGCGATGGTAGCGATCGCCCCTCCAAGTGCCAAGGACCCTGTATCTCCCATGAATACCTTTGCGGGATGTGCATTGAATACCAAAAAGCCAAGTACCGCACCGACAACAGCCACCGAAAATATAGCGACATCATATTGTGACTGACTCCAGGCCAAAATGGCAAAGGCACCGAATGCAATGGCTGACGTGCCTGAGACCAGTCCATCAAGTCCATCCGTTAAATTGACGGCATTCGAAAAACCTACCAGCCAAAAAATAACGATAAAGAGATAAAACCAGCCAAAATCAACTGCAAAGTCAGTACCTGGAATCGTCAATTCCGGATTAAAACGGTCTGTCTGCTTAAAGACGAAGTAAAAGATGACCGAAATCACTATTTGACCAATCAGTTTTTGCTTAGATGTCAGTCCTAGGTTACGCTTCATGACCACTTTGATGAAATCGTCCAAGAAACCTAGTAAACCAAAACCTAAAGTTACGAATAATAATAAATACGTTTCTGTTGAAGGTACCGAAAATTTAAAAGTCATAACCAATGTAGCGATGGTAACCGATAATAAAATGACCAGACCGCCCATGGTGGGTGTTCCCGTTTTCTTAAGATGTGATTGTGGGCCTTCTTCTCTGATACTTTGCCCGAATTTCAACCTTCTTAAAAATGGGATGAAAACCGGCGAAAGAAGTACGGTTACTAAAAACGCCACCAAAATCGTATAAAAAATTACTTGTTCCAACATTCCTTACTCCCTCATTCCTAACACAATTCAAATATAAAATTCTACTTGTTGTCTTTTCTTGTTTGTAGCCGGGGCTAATTCAACGTTGATTTCAAACTGAACCTAAACGTCTTTGAATTGCCTTTTCCGCTTCTTCACGGTCATCGAAGTGAAGCACTTCGTCACCGACCAATTGATATGTTTCATGCCCTTTTCCGGCTATTAAAATAACGTCGCCCTCTTCCGCCTTGGAAACAGCATAAGCGATTGCCTGCCTGCGGTCTTCAATAACCGTATATTGTTTACCCACTACACCAGCTTCCATATCCCTAAGGATTTGTGCTGCATCCTCACTACGTGGATTATCCGAGGTGAAAATAGGGTCAGTAGCCAAGCTGTATGCAATTTCAGCCATGATAGGGCGCTTTGTCTTGTCTCGGTCCCCGCCGCAGCCTACTATTACAAAAATTTTCTTTTCAGCAAACTCCCCCACCGTTTTCAGTACGTTTTCTAAACTGTCCGGAGTATGGGCATAGTCAACTATGACTGGGAAGCCCTGATTTGCTGTAATGAGCTCAAATCGGCCCGCAACACCTTTTATTTCCTCGATGGACCTAATTGTCTCATCCAGATCGTTCCCAGCGCATAAAGCGCATGTAATGGCTGATAGTACATTATAAACACTGAATTTCCCAATGAGCTTCAGCTGAATGTAACGCTCTTCTTTACCTGCTATCAAGGTGAAAGATGTGCCATTTGCGTTGATTTTTATATCCCTGGCCCTGATATCGGCTTCTTTGTCTATGCCGTATGTGACGACAGTAGCAGCGGTCGCTTTAATGAAATCACCCGTTGCCTCATCATCAGCATTAAGTACAGCATATTTAGGACGATTTTCTATGTAAGCATTTCCGAGCTGTGAGAAAAACAAGGATTTTGCCTGTCTGTATCTGTCCATGGTTTTATGAAAATCCAAATGGTCCTGTGTGAGGTTCGTAAAAACAGCAATATCAAAATCACAGCCATGAACGCGCCCAAGTTCAAGTGCGTGCGAAGAAACTTCCATTATGGCCGTAGAGACAGACGCTTCGGTCATTTCATGAAAAGCCTTTTGCAGCGTAATGCTATCCGGCGTCGTATTCTTGGTTTCATATACCGTATCGGCAATTTTTGTATACATCGTGCCTATCAATCCTGTTTTTTCATGTCGATCCTCAAAAATCTTTTCAAGTAAGTGACTGGTGGTCGTCTTTCCGTTCGTACCTGTAATTCCAATAAGACGCATCTTTTGGGTCGGATGACTATAATATGCATCGGCAAGTACCGCCATCGCCCTGCTTGAATCCCTGACAACGATCACGGGTACTTCCAAATCAAGCGGCCTTTCGGCAATGATTGCCGCAGCTCCATGTTCAACAGCAGATTGGGCAAAATCATGACCATCGACTGTATAACCTTTTATACAAACAAATAGACTTCCGTCTTTGACTTTACGGTTGTCATTTTCAATGGAGGTGATTTCAGGATTCTCTCCTTCATAGGTGAATAAAGAGTGTAAATAAGATAGTAATTTGTGAAGCTTCATTTTTCCATCCCTCTCAACTTAATTTGAGGATTCATTATATGTGATTAGCCTTGGCTTGTCGAGAAACCATTTTTAATTATACGGGGTTATCTCGACTCCGTAAACAAAGCGGCTGATGTTTCTTCAGCCGCTTTAACTATTCATCTATTATATTATACTTATTCTGTATTTTCGCCAAGATAAATTCTTATTGTAGAGCCTTCTTTTACTTTAACACCTGGATCTGGTGCTTGATTTATGACTTTATCCCCATTACCGGCAATATCCAGCTTAAGATCGATGAGCTGTGTTTGCAACTCTTTCTTGCTCAGGCCCACAACATCAGGTACCTCGACCATAACGGGATCTGTCCAGACCGCTTCTTTCTCAATCTGGTTTTTTCTAGGCTTGACACCCATAGCCCTAAGTGAATCCTCCATGATATTCCCAACGATCGGTGCGGCAACGACACCACCGAATTGTACCGTACCCTTCGGATTATCCACCGCGATATAGACGACGATTTGTGGATCATCAGCTGGAGCGACACCAATAAATGACAGAATATAATTATTTTCAAGATATCGGCCATTTTCAGCTTTTTGCGCTGTACCTGTCTTCCCGCCGACTCGGTACGACTCCACGAACGCTCCTTTACCGCTGCCTTGCGCTACAACGGATTCAAGTGCTTCACGGACTTTCTTTGAGGTCGCTTCCGAAATCACCTTTTTCTTGGCCTGTGGGGTCTTTCTCATTAATACTTCACCAGTTTTTGGATCAACCAGTTCCTTTGCGATATAAGGCGTATACAAAGTTCCACCATTCACAGCTGCCGATACCGCTGTCACCTGTTGAATGGGAGTTACTGCAACACCTTGTCCAAACGCAGTGGTTGCCTGCTCAACCGGGCCAACTCGATCCATATTGAACATGATTCCTTTTCCTTCTCCCGTTAAATCAATTCCCGTTTTTTGTCCAAACCCGAAATCATTGATATATTTAAACAGCTTGTCTTTACCAAGCCGGTTCCCTAATTCTACAAATCCAGGGTTACATGAGTTCTCGACAACTTCAAGAAACGTTTGGTCCCCATGTCCTCCGCTTTTCCAGCAATGAAGCGTTGATCCCGCCACTTCCACATGCCCGGAGTCATAAAAATGTTCCCTTTGTAAATCTACCTTCCCTTCCTCAAGCGCTGCAGCAAGGGTGATGATCTTAAAAGTCGAACCCGGTTCATATATACTCCAAACTGGTAAATTGCGATTATACACTTCGGAGGGGACATTTTGAAAATTGGCCGGGTCAAAGGTCGGCCTGCTGGACATCGCTAATATTTCGCCGGTATTCGGGTTCATGGCTATGGCAATTAAGCCATCCGGATTATACGTTGCCTCCGCATTATCGAGCTCCCTCTCCACGATTGTCTGGATTTTGCTATCGATTGTCAGCTTCAAGTTATCCCCATCAACAGGAGGCTTATAGTCATCGGCCATATTCTCAAGTCTTTTCCCTTTGGCATCCGAATAAAATTTAACAAATCCTTTTTCTCCACTTAGCTCCTTATCATAAGACAATTCTATTCCCATCAATCCTTGGTTATCAGAGCCCGTAAAACCAAGAACATGTGAAAGATATTCTCCAAATGGATAGTGACGCTTTGAGTCTTCAGCGATATATACACCTTTTATACCCAATGCCTTAATTTCCTTCGCCTTTTCATGAGATATCTTTCTGCCTTCCGGGATTCTGACGCTCATCGCCTGTTTCGTTAACCATTGATAAGCCTTTTCCTTAGTCATATCCAGTATTGAAGCAAGCTGTTCAGCCGTCTCCCCAGGATTTTCAATCTGTCTCGGGATGACATAGACGGTTGGTGCAGAGATATTCGTTGCCAGCTCCACACCATTCCGATCCAAAATCTCTCCTCGCTTCGCTTCAAAAGGAATATTCCTGCTCCAGGAGTCTTTAGCTAACCCCGTCAACTTATCCCCAAGGTAGAATTGTACAATTCCCAAACGGATATCAATGATAAAAAAAACAACGATACCCACTGCCAATGCGATCGCCAGCCGTTTTCGGACAGTAACATTCGAAACACGCAAAAACAGGCACCTCCATTTCATACATGCTTCAATATATGCTTGTCTACTCCAAGCTAGACTAAGAAACATTCAAAAAAAATAAGGAGGGGAGTGATCCGTTTGGATCACCCCCTCCTTATTTTCACTCGGTTTTCTCTTTAGTCGGTATATCTTCAGAAGTCCCTTCAGGCTGGGATAATTCAATTTTGAAGGAGTCACCTTCCTTCATCTTTTTCCCTGCCTCAAGATTTTGTTTACTCACATACCCGGTTCCTGTAGTTTGCAGATCTAGCTTTGCAACCTTAGCTAATTTCATAACATCGCGTAAGGACCAACCTTTCATATCAGGAACTTTCATTTCACCTTCCGTTCTCAAGATTATTTTTTCACCCTGCAAGAGTGTACTCCCGGATTTCGGCGATTGATCGAGTACTTTCCGCCCACTTCCGATCGTACTTACATCATAGCCAAGTTCTTTCAGCTCCCTGACTGCTGAACTCTCCGTTTGATTCGTATAGTCAATGATTTTATTTGCTTTTTGTTTTTTCACATCAGAAGGTTTAATGTTTAAATATTGCAAGCTATTTTGCATGACAGGATTGAATATCTCTGACAATGGGTCCGCCCCCACATAAGATACGCCTAACTTTGGCTGCTTGACCGCCACATACATGACCAATTGCGGATCATCTTTTGGGGCCATACCTAAAAAGGAGAATACATAGTTATTTTTCCCTACTAAATATTTACCTGTCGGACCAGCAATTTGTGCTGTACCGGTTTTCCCTGCTACATCATATCCATCAATGGCATATTTCTTCCCTGTTCCATTTTTTGAAGAAATTACCGTTTCCAAATAGTCACGGACTTGTTTTGCACTTTCTGCCGAAATCGGTTCCCCAGTCACTTTTGGCTTTGTCGTTTTCAAAACCTTTCCAGTGTCCTGATCCGAAATGCTTTTAATCACGTACGGCTGCATCATTTTTCCGTCATTGGCTATCGCGGAAGCTGCTTGGATCTGTTGTATTGGGGTAACGGTCGAACCTTGTCCAAAGGAAGTTGTCACTTTTTCAAGCTTATACTTATATTGAATTTTACCGGTTATCTCGTTTGGCAAATCTATCCCAGTTTTTTTATCGAAACCGAACTTGGTCAAATACTCACGGAAGGTATCGGCTCCGATTTTATCCATAGCAAGAGTAGCAAAAGCTACGTTGGAAGAACGTTGAACCCCTTCAAGAAAGGTCATGTTCTTTCCTCTTTTAATGCCACTGTGATCATGAATTTCCCCTGAACCCGCTTTGTAAGTTCCTGATACAAAACTATCATTTGGATTAAAGACCCCTTCCTCGACAGCCGCGGCAAGGGTGAATGTTTTCATGGTTGAACCTGGTTCGAAGGTTTCTTCAATAGCAAGGTTACGCCATGTATCCGTTAGCCCCTCTTTCGTTGTTGGATGGAAGGTAGGCCTTTGCCCCATCGCCACGATCTCCCCCGTTTTGGGATTGGACACAATCGCTATGATTTGCTCGGGATCATATTTTTCTTGCACTTTGCTCATCGAATCTTCCAAGAAAGTTTGTATCTTCTTGTCGATGGTCAACATGACATCACTGCCATTATCCGGTGCAACCACCTTTTCTTTCGTATCCGGTAAAAGAAGACCCCATGAGTCACTGTCATATGTCAGCTCCCCATCCGTTTCCTTCAATTCTTTATTAAGGTACCTTTCAATTCCGAACTTACCAGCCATTTCTCCCGTTTTCTCATCTTTTTCTACATAGCCAATCAAATGCGATGCGAAGATTCCATTTGGATAAAAGCGTTTATTGGTTCTTCCAAATGTAATTCCCGGCAGTTCCAATTTTTCTATTTTCTGTTTGACGACCTGGGTCAAATCCTTGCCGGCACTTCCAAACTCCACCTGGTATGCCCCTTCTTTCGTAAGGCGCTCATAGATTTCCTGTTCATCCATGTCGATATATTTAGCGAGCTTGGCCGCGGTCATTTCCGGATCTTTGACGTGCTCCGGTTCCTTTTCACTGAGCACAGCCCTTAAAATATAGGAAGAGGTATCCTCGGCGATGACTTCACCCTTTGTATCGAGTATGCTGCCCCTTTTTGCCTCTATTTTCTGTTTTTGCTCATATTTCTTCTCCATTTTCGATGCCAGTACTTCCCCACCGGCCGTACCTGTCACCTGAATATACAAAAAGCGGCAGATTAAAACAAAAAAGAGCAGGCCGAATAAGAAGAATAATCCGGCTGCCCCATGCTTCATATTTTTTTGTTTCTGCATTATCACTGCACACCCTTCACATTATTCTTATTTAACTTGAACCCTAGCGCTGCAGCTTTTTTCCAAATTCTCTCGTATGTACTAAGTTCAGCAACCTGCACCTTCAAATCATCATTCACCTTACTCTGTTCATCAATGGACTTTTCAACTTGCTGGATCTCTTTATTCGTTTCATAAATGGCCGCTTGATTGGAAACTATTTTCACACCCATAAAGGCAACCATAATAGCAAGGGCACATAGTAAGAAAACTTCACCAATGGATATCTTCGCTTTACGGATGACCACTGTTTGATGTGTCTGTTGCTGCTGTTGGTCTTCATATTGCTGTTCTTGTATTTTTTTGGCTATGGAACTCATTCATGTTCCCCCTTACTGATTTTTTTCTATAATTTTTGCTTTTCGGCGATTCTTAGCTTAGCGGATCGAGAACGATTATTCCCTTCCAATTCATCCTCTGAAGGTAAGATTGGTTTTCTCGTTATTATTTTCATGGGTGGTTTGAATTCTTCCGGGATAACCGGTAGTCCAGGCGGAAGGTCTGGCAAGCTACTAGCTTTTTTGAATACCGTTTTACATATCCTATCTTCAAGCGAATGGAATGTAATGACAGATATTCTTCCTTCCATATCCAGGAGTGAAATCGCCTGCTCCAAGGAATCTTCAAAGACGCCAAGTTCATCATTTACAGCAATTCTTATTGCTTGGAATACTCGTTTCGCAGGGTGTCCGCCTTTACGTCTTGCCGGGGCCGGTATCCCATCTTTAATAAGCTCAACTAGCTCAAATGTCGTTTCAATCGGTTTTATTTCACGTGCCGCTTCAATTTTCCTGGCAATTTGCTTGGAAAACTTTTCTTCTCCATATTGAAAGAAAATTCGCATCAATTCATGGAATGACCAAGTATTCACGACATCATAGGCAGAAATGGCAGCACTTTGGTTCATCCTCATATCCAAAGGGGCATCATGGTTATAACTGAATCCCCGCTCCGGTGTATCCAATTGTGGCGATGACACACCTAAATCATAAAGAATCCCATCCACCTTCTCGATTCCCCGGGCATTCAACTCTTCTTTTAAGTATTTAAAATTATTAGGAACAAGAACAATACGTTCGCCATAGCTTTCCAATTTTTCCTTAGCATTCCGGATCGCCGTTTCGTCCTGATCAAAAGCATAAAGCCTGCCCTTGTCAGAAAGCTGTGAAAGCAAGTATTCGCTGTGACCGGCTCCTCCTAAAGTACAATCCACGTAAATTCCATCAGGTTTGATGTTCAATCCATCAACCGTTTCTTTTAATAACACTGTTGTATGTTGAAACATGCTAGACATCCTTCCAATCGGTTATTGAGTGACTCTATTTCTGAGGGCAGCCTTAAATATCAAAGCCAATCATATTTTCTGCTATCTCAGCGAAAGAATCCTCCGAAGCTGAAAAATAGTTTTCCCAAAGGGATTTGCTCCAAATCTCAATACGATTGGTAACACCAAGAATTACACATTCTTTTTCCAATTGGCCATATGAAGTAAGCGGCGTGGGGATATTAATTCGCCCTTGTTTATCAATTTCGCACTCTGTAGCTGCAGAAAAGAAAAAACGGGTAAAGGCTCGGGCATCTTTTTTTGTTAAAGGCAGGGCTTTCAGCTTTTCTTCAAGCAGCTTCCACTCTTCCATAGGGTAACCAAATAAACATTGATCGAGTCCGCGGGTCAGGACAAATTGCTCCCCGAGATTTTCCCTGAATTTCACTGGGACAATCAAACGGCCCTTTATATCGATGTTATGATGGTACTCTCCCATGAACATACCCACTACCCCCACATTCTAATCTCAATGTACCACATTCCCCCACCTTTCTCCACTTGTTTTTACTTTCTCTTTTCAAGTAAAAATTCCCTTCTTTTCTAAATAAGTTTATTTAGTCAATTTATTTAAGGAAACCTGAAATTCGCTCGAACGAACTCATACTAAGGCGCAGACCCACTTTTACTGTCGAAGCGCTACCTGCCCCCTATTCTTGGAACAGAAAAAAGACAGGCTGGTCGCCTGTCTCTTTTCCATTTTTCCCTCGTCAGGATAAGAATGTGGAACCTGTTAATCAAATGATCAGTTCCCCACTTTCCCCCAAAAACTCATGGTTCGTCTTCCTAAATGAAAATCAATTTATGCTGATTATTGAACTGGTATTCCAGTTTCATGATATCGCGAACGAATTCCGGTCCATATTGATTCAGGTAATAAAAAACATTCCAGATCCTCTCCTGGGGTGATTCCAGAGGATACAACGAATTTGCTATCCGTTCATATTTTTTCAATATAATCGAATGACGTTCCTTTGTCCGGTCACCGATCTTCCCATACATGAAATCCAATTGCTTTTGGATGAATTCAATGTTTTTATGTAACATCGGCTCAAGTCCTCTATCTAAAGAAACGGCGTGTTCGAAAAGCTTTTCATGGTTCTCTTCAAGCTGCGATTTCAGCGTACCGAAAAGATGATCGATCGTCTCATCTTTCACGGAATCAAGGAAACTTTGTACAGCATTAGCGGTTCCTTCAGTCAGAACAGTTTCCAAACCGAGTTCCATTTCTTCAAGATCCGTTTGGACACTTCGTTCTACAAGCGTAATGTTTAATCGAGGAATGATTGGCGGCATCTTCATTGCGAACAACTCAAATGCCTGTTTTAGTTCTGCCCAATAAGCAATTTCCCCTGGCCCAGAAATGAAAGCCAATACAGGGAAAAGCATTTCCTGCATAAGTGGACGTGTAATGACATTGTTGCTTAGTCGTTCTGGATTATTTTTGGCTATCTTCAGGAGATCTTCCTTGGAAAATAATACGTCACCATTTTTCCCACTGAAACCGCCTTCTACACGTTCGAGTAAACATCGATCCTTTTTTTCTGGATCATAATAAAATAAATTCGCGGCTTGTTTATCCATTTCTATCATTTTTGCATACCCTTTGGCATGCATGTATGTTTGTTGTTCCTCGACCACTTCAGCAATCCGTTCACTCTTATTAATCATCAACTCAAAGTAGCCCTTCTCGATTTGCCTTAATTCCGAATCTCCGGCATCGACAAGTAAAAGACCGTATTCATGGAACCACTCATGAATCAGCCGGGCAAAAAAATCAACAAAGGTATTCGATTGACTTATCGTTTCTTTCATATCAATCAGGAGTTTATTCGTAAAGGCCGTTTCTCCATAGGTTTCAATGATTTCTTCAAACCACTTCCCTGCCTTTTCCGTTTCAAGCTCCACATCTGAAACCATTGTTTTATACGGCTGATAGGAAGGATAGGTTTTTTTGTCCGGTTTACCGTTTTTCATAACATAAACATGATTGACTTCAGCCAAATCATGATCTTCTCCAGCTATCCAAAAAACTGGAATGACTGGCCGCCCCAGTTCTTTCTCCTGTTCTTCCGCAAGCTTAATGATCGATATCACTTTATGAATGGTATACAGCGGACCTGATAATAACCCAGCCTGCTGTCCTCCAATCACAACAACGGAATCATCCCTGCGCAATCTTTCAATATTTCCATTAACAGCGTCACTGCTTGGAAGATGGGACATGTATTGTTGTATGTAATCCGATAATTCACCACGTAAAAAAGAGCGATTCATCAATTCATTATATCTATTACGATAAATGTCCGGCTTAGACAAGTCATAGTGAAAATAATCCTCCGCTTCAAGACGGTTTTGTAAATAGTCCGATGCAAAACGGTTTAAAGATGGTAACGCGAGATCTTTCATCTCCATTTCTGTTCTCCCTTTCTCTGCAACTACAATTCTTTTTAGAGTATAACATTCCGGTTTAAGAAAACAAAAGAAGTTGCCCAGCAGCAGAAAATTGTTGTGATGTTCTATGTTATGTAGTCAATATCTTCGTAATACTTGTTATTAATCCGATGGAAAATAGCAGAAGGTACGCGACAAAAAAGAAGGCGAAGTTCACTCTCCAAAAACCCTTTAATACCTTAAGGAAAATGATTTCTCCTTTCACCTTGTAATGGACAAGGACCACAACGAAGGCGTTGATGATCATGATAAGCATGATCACCCAAAGAATATGCTTATCCCAAATTGTAATAATTAAATAATGGACGGATAATACGAAAAACAGCGTACTCATGTCCATCGCAAATTGAACGGAGCGCCTATGGTTTCCGGTAAATTTTTTGGCACTTACAAAAAAAAGTATATACCCTACAAAAGGCAAGGTAATAAATATCGCGGCAAGACTTGAAACAACGTTCGGCACACTCTCATCCCCCCTGAGACTCTTTTCCTTTAACCATCATATATAGGGAAGACGTTAGGCAATCACTTTTCCCTTTACGCTTTGCCTCCGAGAGGATATGACCCAAAATAGCATCAATTTCCGTTTCACGGCCGTTTTCTAGATCTTTAAGCATGGACGATCGGTTTCCCGCTGTCGCCATACAAACGGATTTTACATGTTCAAATGACTCTGTTTTATTCCGCAATTCCAAAATGCCGGAGATTTCTTCAAAAAGAGCTTGAAACAACCGATAATAAAAGGCGTTAGTGATTAAACCGCCATTTTCCACATTAAGTATCGCCGTTAATGGATTTATTACTGCATTAACGACAAGCTTACCGATCAGCATCGAGTGATAGTCCTCACTCTTAGTAAAAGGAAATTGAGCAATATCTTCATTCACTAACGAGAGTTGATCAAGATCCCCTTTAAAGGAAGCGATCCTTGTAATGCCGATTCCCGTATGCTCCACGGTATTCCTGTCATGCCTCGATGCCCCATGCTCAACTACCCCAACATAGATGTCTGGAGATTGCAGCTGCTTCAAATAAGAAATATGCCCGTACCCGTTCTGCAAGAATAGCAATGGAACCTGAATATTCTTGATTGCAGGCAATAATTGGGGCAGATGATATTGTTTAACAGTCGTTATAAGTAGATCCTGATCCGTAATACCCTCATCCAAGCCCTTCGAAATGATGCCGGAAATCACTCGGCTTTCACCATTCTCAATAAGACGGATACCAGCAAGATTGATGATTGAGGCCTGTTCCGCAGTGCGAGTATAAAGCGTCACTCTATGTTTTCCACTCAAACGGGACGCAAACAGCAACCCGATGGCCCCTCCTCCAATGATTCCAATTCTCATAATACCCTTCCTTACTTTTTGAAATATATTTACTATTCTAACACATTATCTTTTTTACCCTGCATCATTTTTCACAGCATCCACTTTCATAAAACCGGCTAAATTAGCATAAATGAAACGGCCCAACAATAAAATTCAATGGGAGGAATGATAAATACGCCATTGAAGATATATTTCCTTCTTTAAGGTATAATTTAATGGTATATTAGATACGAAAAGCTTAGCCATTTTTAGACTTTATAGGATCAAAAGATACCTCCAATCTCAACCGACGAGCAATCGAAGGAATAGGACGGGGGATAAAAGGCTGTAAGCATTTAGTCAGCAAGGGTGAATCGATCGATGTCATGCTAGATTTTGCCTTAAGCTGGGTTCCACATGGTAGCGATCAGTGGGATGGACTTTAGATGGGGACTATCACAAGAGGTTTATCAGAATTAAGGGGGAGCTTTTTTATGGAATACAAGGTGGAAAGATTACTTGTGAATTTTAAAACGCTTGAGGAATTCAAAAAATTCAAAGAATACGGGATCCAGGAACTTTCAATGCTAGATGATCTAGAGGGTAACATCATTGAAAATGACAGCCAATCACCTTTTTACGGAATCTTTTATGGCGACAAACTTGTAGCCCGGATGAGCCTGTATAAAAGAAGCGCTAAATTTGACCAGTATTTTGACAATTCAAGGGACTTCCTTGTTCTTTGGAAACTTGAAGTCCTGCCTAACTATCAGAAAAAAGGCTATGGAAAAGCATTAGTCGAATTCGCCAAAAGCCAAAACATGCCTATCAAAACCAACCCAAGAGTTCATTCACAAGACTTTTGGAAAAAGATGGGGTTCTCTGCTGTATCCTATGATATGGAAAGGGACCTTGGAGAAAACCCGCTGATTTGGAGCCCATTTGACAAACAAGAAGATATTGAAATAGATACACAAGACTAAGAAATTAAAGAAAATGCGGGCGGATTTTTCCACCCGTATTTTTTATTTATTGACCCTCTCCAAATTACCATTCTTATCCATTTGAAAACTCACTTTCGGATTCGTCTTTTCGTCTTCTTGTACACTAAGCTTTCTCGCCCGCTCCATAATTTGCATTAACGCACGATAATCTTCCTCTACCGCTTTCAGGTTTTCTTTTAACAAGGCATTTTCTTCCTGCAATCGGACATTTTGCTGTTCTATAAATAGGTACTGCTCAGAAATCCGTTCTTTTTCCTTATTATCAACCTGGAAGAACTCATCCATTTTAGTTAAATATAATATGACTTCCTGAAGGGTAATAGATTCTTTTTCTTCTTCCTGCGGCGCTTTTGGTTCAATAGTGTTATTTTCGACCACTGCAACGGATTCCCTTTCCATTTCAGTATCATTGACTACCTGTTCTTTCCTTTGTTTTTTTGCCAACTCGATCCCTGATTTATATTGCTTTCTTACAAAAGAATTCCAACGAAATCCACAAGCAGCCGATGTTCTCGTTAACTGCTTCCCTACTTCTTCAAAAGCCTTTAATTGTGTACTGCCCTCTCGTATATGCCTTAGCACCACTTCAGCCAACAACAAATCCTCATCCTGAGTCCATGCATCTTGTCTCGCAATCGACATCTCTCTACCTCCCAGCAAGTTTTAATTCATAATATGCACATGCTAGGAAAGATAGAAGAATATAGAGCGTGTAATATTTATTTTTTCTTAGTTAAAAAACGATCGACTGCGGCATGATGGGCATCACTCGCCCACAGTTTAGCACATTCCCTGATTTCCGCATCCATTCTTCCTTTAAGCCCGCTAGCCTGCCATTTATTGACCAACAATTTTTTATAAGCGATCAATACCCCTGTCTCATGGCGAAGGAAATCTTCTGCGAACCTTTCCCATCCATCACTGCCCTCTCCGACTATCTCATCTACGAAACCAATTTCCAAGGCTTCCTCTGCTTTATGTATTTTTGCATCCATTAATAGCTTTAGCGCTTTTTGCTCTGGTATTTTTTCAAGTAAAAGTGAAGCACCACCCCAACCTGTCGTGATTCCTAGAGTTCCTTGTACAAAACCTAGCTTAACCCCGCTTTTCGCTAACCTGAAATCACAAGCTGTAGCTATTTCGCATCCCCCGCCGATTGCGCTTCCATTGATAAGCGCTAGTGTTGGTTTTGGAAAAACTGCTAGTGTATAAAGAATTTCTCCCATTTTCGATAACATACTAAAGGCCTCTTCTTCTGTATACAAATCATGAAATTCACTCAAATCCCCACCTGAGCAGAATGCCTCGGACCCCACTCCTGTAAGGACTAGCAGCTTCACTTCGTCATCGGTTGCCGCTTCCGACAAAACCGCCTTAAGTTCGTCCATCAATTGATAATTCACAGCATTCCTTTTCTCCGGTCTATTAAATTGGACCTTCATGAAACCGCGTATATCCGTTTCAACCTTAATCATCTGATTCACGTAAACACCTCCTTCAAAATTTTCATCAAACTTGAACAATTCCAAATATTTCGTCAAATTTACTTGTAAAAAAAGCACAGAGAAAAAATCTCTGCGCTTTGATTAGCGTGTTGCATCAAGAAAGCAAAGCTTTCAAGTAGGTCAAGAAATTATTTTGCGACAACTTCTTTTCCTTTATATGTTCCACATTCTTTACAAACGTGATGTGAAAGAGTCATTCCACCACAGCTCGGGCATTCTACCATACCAGGTACTTGAAGCTTGAAGTGTGTACGACGTTTTCTTTTTACAGTTTTCGACGTTCTTCTAAAAGGTACAGCCATTATTCCCACCTCCTTAAAAAATATAAAAAAGCTGGAAAAATCGGATTAACGATTTTTCGTTCCAATCAAGATTCTTTATTGTTGTCAAAAAAGTCGGCAAGCTTTGCAAATCTCGGATCAACCTTATGTTCATTTTCTTCTTCAGAAATAACAGCCCAGTCTTTCCCAGATTGAGGAGCAGCTTCGTTCGAATCGACATCCTCACAAAAAACCTGCATCGGAATTTCTAGCAATAAATTTTCTTTAATTACCGGTATAAGGTCTACAACGTCACCTTCCACAACAGTGACATCATCTCCGTAGAAATCAGCGTCATCTGCCTTTAGAAGAAAGGTTTCCTTTGTATCAATATCAATCGGATATTTAACGTCTACCAGTGTACGGGAGCAAGGTAATGTTAATTCACCTGTAAGATGCAAGTGAAAAGTAATCTCGGTCGAGTTGATATCAGCTCTTCCTGCTACTCTAATCGGAGAAACGTCGCGTATTTGCGGGTCTCTTTCTCTAATGTCCAAGACATCCACCAGCTCATCAAACCGTAAATCTTTGTCCCGAATTTTTTGAAGTTGACTAATCGTCCATTTCAAATGAAATCACCTCAAGGCAACAAAAATAATTATAGCTTTCAATTATAAGTTTGTCAATATTTTTTCTTTACACTATAATGTAGTCATCCTAACAGATTATTCAAGATTATGATTCATTTCAAACAAAAAATCACGACGAATCATTATAGTAATTTTACTTGAAATACTATTTTAGCACTAAGTTGGAAAAATACAAAGTTTTTCTCTGAGGTGATCGAATGAAGGCTTGCGGTTTAGTAGTCGAATATAACCCTTTTCATAATGGACATGTTTTACATGCAAGAGAAAGTAGAGAAAAAACGGGGGCCGATGTCGTGGTGGCGGTTATGAGCGGGCCCTTTTTACAGCGCGGCGAACCTGCTATCGTCAGCAAGTGGGCACGTACTGAAATGGCATTAAATGGCGGCATCGACCTTGTCATCGAGCTTCCTTATGCTTTTGCAACGCAGAAGGCGGAGATCTTTGCAAATGGGTCCATTTCTCTTTTGGAATCCCTTGGGTGTGACTCATTTTGCTTTGGAAGTGAGGATGGCAGAATTGAACCATTCATCACCGCCCATAAAATTCTTTCGGATAATTCGGCCGCATTCGATGCAGCCATTAAATCAGCCATGGACGCCGGGAATAGTTACCCGGCAAGTGCAGCCCAGGCCTATCAATCGATCATCAAAAGTGATCTGGCCCTGGATTTGACGAAGCCTAATAATATTCTTGGAAAGGAATATGTAAGTGCAGCTCTTTCAAATGGCTATTCCATTCGCCCTTACACGATTCAAAGGGTTGCTGCCGGATACCATGAAACAAAGTTATCCAATGATCGTATTGCCAGTGCAACGGGAATACGAAAAGCCATCCATGAACAAAACCAGGAATTAGATCCTGTTTCCAGCTATATTCCTCAACCGACAATGAATGGTCTAAAGCAATACTTGTCGCACTACCATTCCTTACATGACTGGGAAATGTATTGGCCCATGTTGAAATACCGAATTCTCTCTTCTTCTTTAAACGAATTGGCAGGGATATACGAAATCGAGGAGGGCATTGAGCATCGAATAAAGGAGATGGCCAAACAATCTTCGAACTTCACTGGATTCATGAACGCACTTAAAACAAAGCGCTACACATGGACACGACTCCAGAGGATGTGTGTCCATATATTGACCCATACATTAAAGGAACAAATGAAACATAATGAGCATCCAGCTTATATCAGGCTTCTTGGCATGACTGGCAGGGGGCAGGAATATCTTCGTACCGTCAAAAAAGGCTTACCGCTCCCACTCATCTCTAAGCTTTCTTCCTATCAGGAGCAGGACATTGAAAAAGACTTACGCGCGGCACAGGTGTATGCATTGGGCTTATCCGAACCATATCAAGCAGACTTGATGAAACGGGAATATGCAGCCCCCATCATTATTGAGTGAATCGCTTTTAACCTGGCATATTGCTTATAAATAAGAAATTTCATCAAAAAAAGCGCAAACAGATAACTGTCCGCGCTTTTTTTCATTTTTCTTTTCCTTTTAGTTTCGATAGATAGGCTAACGCATCCTCAAAGTTATCAACTGGAACGATCTTCATGTCCGTTTCAATGTCTTTTGCAGCTATGAGTGCGTCTTCATAATTGGAACCTGCTGCTCCGTTTTCATTTGGGGCAAAGAAGATTTCGGCTCCAGATTTATCCGCTGCCACTATTTTCTGTTGAATCCCGCCAATTGGCCCTACTGTCCCATCATCCGACATCGTTCCTGTACCCGCTATATCGTATCCTTTGGTAAGATCCCCTTTTGTCAATTGATTATAAATTTCCAAAGAAAACATTAAACCCGCAGAAGGACCGCCTATTTGTTCTGAATCAATGGCAATCGCCGGTTTTGTGGTCACTTTTCGATTATCATCTAGTGAAATGCCGATCCCAACCCTATTTGGGTCATCTTTAAAAGGCTGTAATGAAAGAACGGCCGTTTTCTCCGTCTCCTCGCGCTTATAGACTATTTTGACTTCATCTCCAGCTTTTTTTCCGTTAATGTAGTCCATGAATTCTTGTGCAGACTTGAATTTAACATCATCGACCTGAATGATTTGGTCGCCCGCTTTCAGCTCCTCGGCTGCCGGCATTCCTTTAAGCACGTCCAAAACATAAACACCCAAGTATTCATATTCGACTTCTTTCCCTGCTTTTTCATAGGCTATCTGAATGGCATTATTTTTAGAACCATCCATTAAGTGCAGCTGCCTGATGTTATATTCTTCATCTGTTTCATCTTCGCTTCGAATGGAGGTTTCCGGATATAACTCTTGATATTTACTCCACTTTGCCAGCATATAGGAATAAATATTCGCCCGGCCCATCCTTACAGTGGTTAACATAAAGCTACCTTTAGCTTCATCACCTCCGGACACCTCTATGATTGGCTCTAATTCCTTAGCCATTCCTGGTTTTGATACATAAAAAGGTAGGGAATAAAGGGCTGATGCTATGAGAAGTATAGCGACCACCAGGAAAGTGCGTACATACATTTTACGGCTCATCTTCAAAGGACTCCTTCCAAGTAACAATGCTTTGCTTAATTTGATCTATCTTTCCCCTTGCAGCTTCTTCTCCAATACTAATTATTTCCTGCACATTTGTAAATGATTTCGAGCTGTATTTCTCAACCCTGGGACGTATCATGACGTCTGAAGCAAACTCCCGGCTTTTAACCAGCTCCATTTGCAGGATATCGAGGCTTTGCATGATAACATCATAGATGGAGTTTATCTCCATATCTTGTTTCACATGGGCGACATCCACACCAATAATGATGTCTGCTCCCATATCCTTCGCGACAGATACAGGAACCCTGTCAACGACTCCGCCATCAACCAGCATTCGATTTCCAATTTTTTCGGGAATGAAAATTCCGGGAATGGAAATGCTTGCCCTTACAGCTGGGGCGATGGGTCCTTCCTGAAAAATGACCTTTTCCCCCGTTTTTATATCAGTGGCGACAACTGCTACAGGAATATCTAGTTCTTCAAATGTTTTACCATATGTAAATACCCTGATTAATTCCTTCGTACGTTTACCTGAAATGAAGCCCATTTTAGGAATCGTAAAGTCTAAATAATACTTTCGTTTAAATGCGCGGGACAACTTATATAGCCTTTCAATATCCGAACCCGCTCCATAAAAGGCAGCAACCATCGCCCCCATGCTGGTCCCAGCAATCATATCTATCGGAATTCCTTCTTGCTTCAATACCTTTATCACCCCAATATGTGCAAACCCCCTAGCTCCTCCTGACCCAAGTGCAAGCCCGACCTTTGGTTTCGACAAAGATATCCCCCCTCGTTACATGATAAAAATATTGAAATAACACTCATTCAAAGTTATGGTCTTAAACGGATTTATAGAAGCATATTATTTATATTGACAGTGATACAAGCATTGCGGAAAAAGTCTAAGTACCCGTGTGCTTGAATAAAAAAAATCACATTGTACGATCAATCTCATTTATACAATTCATATTCCATTACGCACCTTACTTTTTTTAAGAAAAGGAAGTTCATATCATATCTTTATTATATACGAAACGAACTGCCCTTATTTAGTAACCTTCAAGAGGAGGCTGAATTTTGCTTATATCAAAATCTAAAACAGTATTGTTAGCCACCTCCGTCACGATGATGGCAATTGGCTTGATCATCTTCCCCCAAGAATCCTTTGAAGCTTCCAAAGGCGGACTGAATATTTGGTGGACAATTGTTTTCCCTTCACTTCTGCCATTCTTGATTTTCTCGGAGTTATTGATCAGTTTTGGGGTTGTCAGGTTCATCGGCGTCATGCTCGAACCATTTATGCGTCCATTATTTCGAGTACCCGGGGTGGGCGGGTTTGTCTGGGCGATGGGACTTGCATCCGGGTTTCCAGCTGGAGCAAAATTCACGGTAAGGCTTCGTCAGGAAGAACAATTGACCCGGATTGAAGCCGAAAGACTCGTTTGCTTTACTAATTCATCCAATCCATTGTTTTTGTTCGTAGCCGTTGCAGTTGGTTTTTTCCATAATCCTCAATTGGGGATCATCCTTGCACTTTCCCATTACCTAGGAAATTTTTGTGTAGGCATCATCATGCGTTTTTACCGGCAGAAAGAAGAGAAATCCTATACAAAAGCAATGACCAAGCTCCCCTCCATTAGACAGGCCTTTAGCCAGATGCATCGAACCCGCTTAAAAGAAACAAGACCATTTGGCAGTTTGCTTGGAGATGCGGTTCTCTCATCCATTCAAACCCTATTAATGATCGGAGGATTCATCATTCTCTTTTCAGTAGTCAACAAGCTTCTATTTCACATGAATATTACCGTACTGCTCGGATCGTGGGTCGGAGGGATATTACATATTTTCAATTTCCCGGATTCCTTAAGCCTCCCGTTCATCTCAGGGATGTTTGAAATGACTCTTGGTTCAAAATTAACCAGTACTATCGAAAATGCAAGTCTCTTTCAACAGACGGTGATGACAAGCTTCATCTTAGCTTTCAACGGGTTCAGTATTCAAGCGCAAGTTGCCAGCATTATAGCCGCAACAGACATACGTTTCACTCCATTTTTTCTTGCTAGGATAGCGCATGGCTTTCTGGCATCCATCATTACCATCTTGCTTTGGGAACCACTCTATAAAGGCGATAAGTATAGCGGCAGCCCGATACACACCTTACCAGTCATTGGATCCGGTGAACATGTGAGTTCTCTTTACCAAAATATGCTTGATTTCGGTCCTATTCTTACAATTGGGTTTCTTGCCCTTTACATCATCATATTTACTAAAAGGCTGTTCAAAGAACTTTCTTAAACCGAAAAAAGAGCATTGCGCAGTTGGCAATGCTCTTTTTTCTATTCTTTCTGTTGCTCGTACTTTTTGGCAAGAGCTTTCTGGACAACAGGAGGCACAAGTTCGGAGATATCCCCACCATATTTGGCAACCTCTTTCACGATACTCGAACTCAAGAAAGAATATTGATTTTTCGTCATGATAAAGAATGACTCTATTTTACTATTAAGAAATCGGTTCATTGAAGTTCCCTGCATTTCATATTCAAAGTCGGAAGTTGCCCTTAATCCCCTAATAATGGCATTGGCGGAAACGCTTTCAGCATAGTCGACCGTCAATCCTTGATAGAAATCCACTTTAACATTTGGCATATGGGCCGTCGCTTCAGTAATCAATTCCAGCCTCTCTTCCACTGTAAAAAGTGAATTTTTCGCTGAATTATTCACGATGACCACATATACTTCATCAAAAACATTCGCTCCTCTTTGAATGATATCAAGATGACCAAACGTTATTGGATCAAAACTCCCCGGACAAATCGCTATTTTGGACATTCATAGTTCCCCCTGTTCGTCTACGTTTCCCCATTGATAAATCGTAACAGCAATGATGCCATAAACTTCTTTTCTCTTAACGGTAAACTCGCCAACTGTTTCAGGCAATGTAACATCATGCCCATGCTCACAAACAATATATCCCATATCGCTCAGCAATCGGTATTTATGTATTTCTTCAAGAATATCCACAAGCTTCTGTTTCTTATAAGGCGGATCAAGAAAAATTAACTCAAAAGTCATTTCCCTTTTCACCAATGCTTTTAATGCACGCTCTGAATCATTTTTATAAACTTCTGCACGGTCTGAAAACTTACATAGTTCCAAATTGGTCTTAACCGTTTGATTTGCTTTGAAATCCCGGTCGACAAATATAGCTTTATCCATGCCCCTGCTTAACGCTTCAATCCCCAGTCCACCGCTACCAGCAAACAAATCAAGGACTAGCCCACCTTCGAAATAAGGTCCAATCATATTAAAAATGGATTCCTTGACTTTATCCGTAGTCGGCCGGGTTCCTGTACCCGGTACAGCCTTAAGTGGTCTTCCTTTACAAGTTCCGGAAACGACCCTCATCATTCTCACCACATTTTATGACAAATTTCTGTTACTTTCCTATCCTAACATATTAGAAAAAGCTAGCCAATAATAAAAGCCAATTCCTTCATTCCAAGATATAAATCCACTTATGAATTTCTTACATTGGATAGAAGACAATCATTCTTTTAATAAATCTCTTTCATTTTGAATAATAAAGTCGTTTTTGGCAATAATGTGAATAACAACATTCCTTTTTAGGTGTTGTTGCCAACCGCGGAGAAGGCTTACGTTTCCCCATAAGTTCTTCCTCCGGTTTCTCCTCTCCCTTTGCCTTCTGGTCCTTAAATAGACATAGAAGGACCCTGCAAATTTTTGCAGGGCTTTTTTTTTTGAAAAACCTCTGATATCTAGTGTTCTTTGTCAATGAAGTAGTCCTTCTCTTTTATGAGGGAAAATGATAAAGTAATGAATAATAAGTTAGATAGGAGAGGTTTAATTGATTCAACGTTTTATTGAACTTGGACAAGGATATTCCGATATATATGAACTGCTTGAAGTAGGACGCAATCAAAAGCATCGAGTTGCAAGGCTATTGGCCCTGCATACTACAATGAATGATAAAAAGGTAACCTCATTAGTGATCGTCATGTCGCCTACAGACCCAGGGAAATTCCAACCGCTTTATATTTGCCGTGAAGGAATACCAAACCCTCATGTCACAAAAAACAAACGGTACGAGCTTTTTGAGAACCTGTCGGAGGAATTAGATAAACCCATTATTGAAATCGATGTGAAGTCTTCGTTTCTCTTTGCTGAAATCGAGTTATACTACCAGCACTTAATCGGCATTTTGCGAATGAATAGGTACCTGCCTCCATTAGGCTGATGCTCTGAATTGAAAAAAGCTGACTCCGCATGAGTCAGCTTTTTTCAAATTCCCATTTTATAATCATATTCTTTCGCTTTATCCGGTTTGGAGTTTTCAAATTCCAACTTCAGAAAAGGCTTATAAGAAAGGTCCACTTTTTTTACGAACGAATAATTATTCAATTTCTCCACAAGTGGTTCCACTTCGTCCATATTCGTATAGAGGACTACATATTTCAACTTTTTTGAAACATAATGGATATTCCCAAACTTCCTAAGCATTTTGGCTTGTTTTAATGTATGTAAATAGACGATGATTCCTTGTCTCGCTCCAAGCATATCAATAACTCCCTTTTATAAAGGTTTTAACTAAGTGTAGCATAGCAGAATCTTTACTTTCAACCAAGAAAAAAGATTATAAACAAAATTCTCTTACTATTATGAATATATATACTTTGAAGGGAGCCAACAAATCAATGGATTTAGATCAAATTTGGCATCAATTTATTGATCATCTGTTAGATAATGAAGAAATTACACAAGCTTCGTTAAGGAAGTTCACCGGCATACCATTTATATATATCCATTATCATTTGGCACAAAATGATAACAGTAAGCTTTTTTTCTTAATAAAAAAAGCCGCAAGCCTTTCAATGCGCGGCAAGCAGCTCCATTGTGAAACCATTTTTGTACGGCAGGAAGAACATGTATATGTATTCCGCCATCGTTTTTTTGTGCCGCAGCAAAAGATGTTTTGCTGCGGCAACCTTTGTCCCGACTGTATCCTATTTCGCAGTTAAACGTTCAGCGTTCGTTGATTGTAACGCGTAAATGAAGCCCTAAAGCTTCGTATGGGATGAGGTTTTAGTTAAGCATGCCTCGATCGATAATATCCCACTGCCCAGACGGTGATTTTCTTACATGACACAGCCACCGATATCCGGAAGCAATACCGAATTTCGATGGCCTAATGTCCTTGCATGAATGCCAATTCGTAGGCATTCGTTATGATTTTGCTATGCGGAGCACCCACAACTTCCACCAGTTCCGCAACTTCCCGATGAACATCCACCGGAAGATACAAAAAATGGATTTCCCGCAGGGGTTTTGACCTGTTCGGAAACCGCACGGCCTATTCTCCCGCTTATCTCATCAAGAACGGATTGCAATTCGGTCTCCGCCCTTTTAAACTCAGCAACGGCAGGATGCATATCCATATCTCGTTTAGCTTCTCTTGTCTCTAAATTGATGCGTTTATAATCCGGATGATACTTACCGAACCGCTGAACATCTTCAAATTGATCCTTTAATGAAGTAAACTTCGAAATCTTCCGCTGTGCCTCTTTGTCGCTCTGTAATTTATATAAACTAAGGAGATATTCTTCCCCTATATCAGAATGAAGGATCATATCAGCTAATCCGTCAGCCTGTTGTAAAATGTCGATGATTTCCATAGTAGCAAGCATGAACAAGCTCACCTCCATCATCATTTTACCATTTCTCTCTTTCAGATGCTAATGGTTTGATTAAATCGATGAAGTGATATGTACCTTAAACTCTTTTTGCAATCCTGTTTTTTCACCTGAATCATTTAAGATCTCCAGCCTTATTTTATGCATGCCATTCGGGATATCCTTTAAGATAAATGCTGCCGTTCTCATATCGACTTTCTTTTGATTATCAATAAATACGGACACAGTTGCCAATTGTTCGGAATTCGCTTCAGAAAAACCATAGTTTTTCAAGTAGCACTCTACGTATACAGAGTTGCCTTTCACAAATGTATTTACCCGAAAGTCTTCATCTGAATTTCGGACGCTTGATACAGTGGTGGCAGCTTTTAGGGTAGAAACATCTTTTATAGCTGCTCCTGAATTCTCAGGTTCCGGTATTTTCTTTCCACAACCTGCAGCTGCCATCAACACTGTTAGAACCAAAATCAACTTTCTCATACCATCGTCCCCCTTTTGCCTTTATTGTTCGCCAAAAGAGGTATTTTACTCTTTTTTTCTTCATTCACCTGGAGCATTCATTGCCTGGAACATATGGAGCATCATGGAGGCAACCTGAACGCTTTCCGAAAATTTAGAAACCCGGTGGGGAATCGACTTCTCAAAATAATATTTCGCTTCGGTTTCAAATACATCCACTTCATGGGGATTACGCATTAATCTTTTGTACCACCCAGGTTGTACTCTCAAGTAATTTCGCATATCTTCGTTTGTTTGAATGAATTCATATATATTTTGACGCATGTAATGCCCCCCTTAATCTTTGGTGAATATAAAAGGGTTAGCTCTCTGCTCTTTTTCTTTTGGTGGAGAACTGGACTCACCTGATTTATTCCCTTGGAAAGCAGATAGTACTCCTTGGATTGCCCCAATGGCCTGATTGGCATTGGTAATATATTGTTGAATCTGGCCCATATCCATATTTTTAACTGCACTCATTAACGAACCGATCAACTCTGTACCCTGTTCTCCCTTATCTTCCGGCTGTGACGGGGTTTCGGTTTCTGAATTCACCAAGGAATCTTTCACACTGCCGTCAGCCTGCCAGCGTGGATGATCTTCCCCGAGTAAATACCATTCTTCAAAAAGTTCCTGCCATGTTGCTTGCTTGTTTCTCACTTCATTCACTAAATAAGGATGCTTCTTGACAAACTCCCGAAATCCATCGACGGATGGGCGCTTTTTTTTTGCCATTACTCTCACCTCACACATAGACATCGCCTATTCCACCATATGCTACAGTGAAATAAAAAGTGCATCCATTCCTTTTGAAAATGTAATCGAATTTCCTTATCTTGTCATACCAGTGAAAAGGAGGTATAAATATGTTGGATTAAAGCCAAAAAAGAGCAAAGGAAATATTCCTATATTTTAAGCTTGTTCAATCACATAAGGATGTAGGCAAACAGGGGATGAATTAAACGTATACGTGCAATTTATACATAGAGGATATAAAATGATCTTCTTCCAGGTGGAAGGTCTACCATGATGAGTGGGAACTTCGTGCTGTATTGACAGGGAACTTTTTCATATGGAAATGAAATGATCCAGAACAAAAAAACGGACCCAAATCGGATCCGTTTTTTTATTTTTTTATAAAATTCTGGGTGTAGTACTTTTTATACACCCCAACACCCAGTCCAGTAAATTCCTCGTTAAGCATCGCATCCCGATGCCCTTTACTATTTAGCCAGCCTTCCATCACTTCCGCTGCGTCCACATACTTAGCCGCAATATTTTCACCTGCTGCCCTGTATTTAACATGACCTGCATCAAGACGTTTTTCCAAGTCCCCATTTGCTTCAGAAACATGGGTTCCTTCAGGAGTGTCCGTCATTTCCCGGCTATGAAGGTAAGCAACTTCCGCTGCAGGACCATCCCACTCCAATGGCTTCAAATCAAATCTGCGGCGCATGATATTCGTAATATCGAAAATCTGCTGCTCATTTCCATCTTCCACCTTCACCAAGTCTTCTTTAGAAAGGTCCTCAACTGTCAAAAGTTTTCCATGATAGGTCAACTCATAAGGCTGCTGCTTTAAAAGGGCGGAATCATTCAAAAACCGGATACTTGAAATAGTTCCTGTGAATTTATCCAAATAAAGCTGAACATGAATGTCGCCTAGCTGAATCAATGGCCTCATGTTCATATCTTCCTCCGACAATTCAAAACGATAGGAACTGTCGTCAACCTCAATATCAACAGTAGGTTCCACATATAAGCTGGAATAGATGGCATCAATGGATTGTCCAATTTTAAAAGGAGCCACATTTACCTTATCACCGATTCCATAAGCGGATACTACTTTTTCATTTTCTATGGCTAATTGAAAATAATTGCTATAGTCCTTTTTATAAATCCACCATTCATATCCATAGGCGGACATATCAATTCGATCAGGCTCACCGTATTCCTTTTCTATCTCTTTTGCATTTTTCCCGATTGTTACTGCCAGACCTTCTGTCGCTTTAGTCGCCACTTCTTTTTGGGAAGAAGTACTCTTTTCATTTATATGTTCATTGGGGTTAACACCATTGTTACCATCAATAAGAAGGTTTCCTTTATCTTCATCGCCGATATTAAGATAAATACCGATTACGAAAAAAATAACGATTAACACCAACACCTTACCTAAACTGCGCAGAGGAACACACCCTCTCTCTATCTAATTTATGTATCCAATGCAAAAACCTTTCTTTCCTGATTATATCATTGTTCAATCATATTTTTCTAATTTACGTTAGACTGCCACTTCATTAAATTTATTTAAAAGTGGAACTTTTGCGAATGATTAAAATACCATGGTTTTAGTTCATTGCAACTTCCACCATTTCATACTATTATAAAATATAGGATAAAATGGTATATTATAAACATACTTGGAGATTTTTAATATATTCATGTACATAATATTTTCCCGGTATGTCATTTTAATTCTCAAAAGTAAACATAGGAGGTACTACTCGTGAAATTTGAAAGCTTTGGAATCGAAAACATCACAGCCGACTTAAACCGATTAGATGACCTAATGCCGCAGTACGGTTTAATACGTGCAGAACAATGGGATTATGAAAGAGTCAGTTACGATCGTAAATTCGAATTAAAAGAAGGCACGTTTTACCTGCGAATACTTGGCTATGCTACAGAGGGTGATGTAGGCGCTCACAGGGCCGTCATCAAACTAATGGTTCCTCTATTAGGGAAACACTATTATCCACATGGAGTTGAATATGGCGAAGGAGAGGACTTCCCAGCATCACTAGTTAAACAATGCGAAAAACTCCTCGCTCAGATCAAAGAAGAACTTACTCAATTCAATGGCCTGTAAAAGCCGTTAGTACAAAAGAGGGTATCATATTTGATGCTCTTTTTTTTGCATCCATTACAAAAGCCTGATGCTTTTGCACCAGGCTTTTTCATTATTAAAATCCTAGGATCGCCTTTATTAAAGAGGTTGTTTCTCCGCCATGATAAATGACATAAAGCAGAATGTAAACGGCTACTCCAGTAATCCCAGTGAAAAACCAAATGATACTTGTCGTAGGCCCGATTTTTTTATGAATGGCAAATTTCCCTTTAAACCCAGTGGTGAGCATGATGATTCCCAAAACAGCTCCAGTTGTAGCAAGCGTTATGTGGAAAATCAAAAATATCGTATAATAAATTTTAATGTCAGCGGGTCCACCAAATGACGTACTGCCAATAAAGACCGTACGAGAAAGATATATAGTGAAAAAGATTACCGCAAAAACAGCAGCTACCATCATGGTTTTTTTATGGGTCTCGATCTTGCGTTGTTTAATTTGATACCAGCCTATTGCAACAGTGATGGCACTTAATACAATGAAAGCTGTACTTATCGTTGGAAGGATTGGTAAAGACATATGAATTGTAGTCCTCTCTATATTTATTAATCAACTACCATTTTATAAGAGGTAATCATAAAATACAATAAAATCAAGTATTATTAACAGAATGCTCACTTTTATAGAAAAGCCAGGACAAATCACTAGCTATTTGCTTTTCAATTGATCCCCCCATTCCCCAGTAATACCTAGCAGCAATGACATATTAAAAAACTTGTCCGGCCTAGACAAGTCTTTTGAGGTTCAACTATTTTACAGTCTGAAAATCCGAAGGAACCGGATCGATATCATTTTGCCCGCCATTTTCCTTTTTGAACCAAGCAAAGAAAATGACACCTAATACATAGCCTAATACGATTTCTTGAATCACCTTCATCAACACCCCACCAAGCTGTTGATCCTCAAGCAATGGCAATCCATTGAACATTTCCGGACCACTGAGCGTTAAATTTGATAGTGCTGAAGCAGGAACGCAAAGTTCCATCGCACTTGCCCAAGATTCAGCATTCGTAAATGTATCATACATCGGGGCATTAGCAAAAATGATTAAAGCGCAAGCTGGAGTCATTAAAATGCCACTCCCGAAAATATAAGCCACCTTTTTTACACCCGATAGGCTTTCGTGTTCTGGCAGTTGATTAACAAGTGGGAACCACATCAAAACTGCAGTCGTAAATAAGAGCACCGTGTATCCGGCATGAATCCACATCCCCGTTTTGATAAAGTCAAACACTAGCGGGATATGGTACAACGAGAATAGAACATTAAATAGTAAAAGGGCGACAAGAGGCCTCGTGAAAAAACGAAAAAATGCATTCACTCCCCTTGAATTTATGAAAGATCTCCAAACCCAATCTGGTATCGCAATGATAAATAAAGGCGGAATCACCAGATAGAGCAAGGCCATTTGAAACATATGGGCACTGAACATGATATGACTCAACAAGTCCAGTGGCGATCCTTTTACCATATAAAGAAGGATCATAGCAATTAAAAAATATGTTGTCTGTTTAACGGAAGGGGATGAATTGCCCGAAAACTTCTCTCTTTTTTTTGTCACCAGCCAAAAATAGACAACGGTTATAAGTACGAGGACGGTAAAAAAGTAAGGACTCCATAAAGCTCGAAATCCGAAAATATCAATAGACAAAAAAATCACCTCGTTCATAAACTTTTTCTTACTTTATTATACCTAAATTAAAACTTAGTAACAAATATAGATAAACTTGGATTATTTTTCGGAAAAATCAATACACACATAAAGAAAACCGGCTATCATTCAATAGCCGATTTTCTTTATGGTTTATAACCAAACGATCGTCGTGAATACAAGGACAGTAATCAAGCCGACTGCAAGACCAGAAAATAAAAACAATGCAATGGTACCATGCCCTTTATGCTTCATATGCATAAAATAATACAGTTGGAAAATCACTTGTATAACTGCCAGCAGCAAAATGACCGGTTTAATGAACCAATGTGAAAAACCTTCAATTCCTACTGCAGCAAAGGCTAGTAATGTAAAGAAAATCATTAGCACAAATGTTATCACTTGATGTTTCATCTCTTCAGCATTTTTCTTACGGCGATATTTTAAATCGACATTCGGGTTCGCTGAATTTGACTGTTCATTCGCCATCAGTTATCCCACCATTCCCATTAAGTATACGACTGTAAAGATAAACACCCAGACTACGTCAATGAAATGCCAATAAAGACTCGCGATATAAAATTTAGGGGCATTGTATAAATTCAAACCCCTTCTTGCATTGCGCACCATCAGAGATATGAACCACATTAAGCCAAAGGCAACGTGCCCACCGTGAAAACCGACTAACGTATAGAAAGCGGAGCCGAAGGCACTACTTGTAAATGTATGATGATATTCATGAACATAGTGATTAAATTCATAAATTTCAAGGCCTAGGAAACCAAAGCCAAGAGCAATCGTAATTACAAACCAGGCTTGCATTTGTTTAAAGTGATTATTTTTCATATGGTATACCGCATATACACTTGTTAATGAACTGGTCAATAACAGCATGGTCGCAACAAAAGTAAGTGGTAATTCGAATAAATCTTTTGCTAGGGCTGCTTCACCATTTGGTACTTTATCCTTTAAGGCAAGGTAAGTTGCAAATAGTGAGGCAAATAGGACTGTCTCTCCACCAAGAAACAACCAAAATCCCAAATACTTATTTTTCCCTTCCAGAGTTGCTTTCTCGGGAGCAGCAGGCCAAGTGGCATCCGTGAATCTTTCATCTGTTTGCATTATGCCTTACCTCCCTTGTCTTTATCGTCCATTAATTCCTCTTTATGGATATGGAAACCATGATCATCTTTAACGGAACGGATTAGCATCGAACCGAATGTGATCAAAAGCCCAACGATGATGATAGGCAGTGTCCATGACTTGTCATCCATATGATATAAAGCACCGAATGCGGCTACAAATAAACCCAAAGCTATGGTTACAGGCAGAATGGATGAATTCGGCATATGGATATCCCCAAGCGGTTCTGCAGGAGTCATTTCCTTTTTACCTTCCATTTTCTCAACCCAGTAAGGATCTAAACCGCGGACCAGCGGAAGTTGTTTAAAATTATAAAACGGTGGTGGTGATGCAATGGCCCACTCAAGCGTACGGCCATCTCCCCATGGATCATTGCCGACTTTTTCATTTTTTACAGATGTAATGATTATATTGATGACCATAACCAAGACACCAAATGCCATTAAGAAGGCTCCAACGGTACTTATCATATTACCTGTATTGAAACCTTGATTGTCTAGGAATGTAAATACGCGACGAGGCATACCCATCAGACCTAAGAAATGTTGAATGAAGAATGTTAAATGGAAACCAATCAAGAACGTCCAAAATGTGATTTGCCCCAATTTTTCACTTAACATCGTTCCAAACATCTTCGGCCAATAGAAATTGATTCCAGCCAGTAACCCTAATACAACCCCACCGACAATTACATAATGGAAATGGGCAACAACGAAATAACTATCATGGTATTGATAATCAGCAGGTGCTGATGCAAGCATGATACCTGTCACGCCACCCATCGTAAATGTAGGAATAAAGGCAACTGCATAAAGCATCGGAACCGTGAACTTGACACTTCCACCCCACATCGTAAAAATCCAGTTGAATATCTTAATACCTGTTGGTACCGCGATAGCCATGGTAGCTACAGCAAAAATCGCATTTGCGATAGGTCCCAAACCTGTTGTAAACATATGGTGGGCCCATACCATGAAACCTAAGAAACCGATTAAAACGGTTGCGAATACCATCGAGGAATAACCGAACAATCTTTTTCTGGAGAATGTAGCAAAAATTTCAGAAAAAATACCAAATGCAGGAAGAATCAGGATATACACTTCCGGGTGACCGAATATCCAGAATAAATGCTCCCAAATGATCGTATTTCCCCCTGCTGCTACATCGAAGAAATTCGCGCCAAACATCCGATCGAACATCATTAGCACCAATCCTACAGTAAGCGGAGGAAAAGCGAATAATATCAATGCAGAAACGACGAAAGTTGACCATGTAAACAGTGGCATACGCATATAGGTCATGCCCGGCGTACGCATATTAATAATGGTTACAAGGAAATTGATCCCTGCCATTAGTGTTCCAAACCCTGATAATTGTAGTCCAAGGACATAAAAATCTATGCCATGGCCAGCGGAGTGCAGGGAAAGTGATGCATATGATGTCCAGCCTGCATCAGGAGCCCCCCCTAAAAACCACGAAAGATTCAAAAAGACTCCTCCGAAGAAAAATAACCAAAAGCCCAACGAGTTTAAAAATGGAAACGCAACATCACGTGCCCCTATTTGTAAGGGTACGACCGCATTCATTACAGCGAATACTAATGGCATGGCCGCCAGAAATATCATTGTCGTACCGTGCATGGTCAATATTTCATTATAAAATCCGGCACTTACGAAGTCATTATTTGGGATTGCAAGCTGGATACGGATAAACATCGCTTCCAAACCGCCGATTACAAAGAATAACCCGCCAGAGATAAGATATAAAATGGCGATTTTCTTATGGTCTACCGTCGTCAGATAATCCCAAATCGTAGCGCCAAATCCTTTTTTATTAGCGTACGTACTCACGATTTAACCTCCCTAATTAATGTTCTATTTTTCTTCCACTTTAAGCTCTAAAAGATAAGCTGCCAGTGCATTAATATCTGAATCTGAAAGTTCACCGTAAGTACCTGTCATCGTGTTACCCGGTTTATACTTCTCAGGATCCTTGATCCAATTTTTCACATTTTCTTCAGTGTGATCCAATACGCCAGCAATTTTTTGACGTTCACCGAAAGTAGACAGATTCGGTGCCTGACGAGCAGCCTCAGGCCTGCTGTCATTTGGTGTCACCGCATGACAACCTATACAACTTTTATTAAACACAGCTTCACCCTGCTTGGCTACATCACCTTCCACGACAGGCTCTTTCGCGGCTTTCATATCTTTAGCCCAAGCTTCAAAGTCACTTTTAGACTTCGGTACGACCTTAAAATCCATCAAGGCATGGGAAGGACCGCAAAGTTCAGCACATTTCCCGTAAAATAAGTTGTTCGAATCTTCTGCCTTTTTACTATCGAATTCTAAGAAAAACTGATTGACTCCCTCTGTATTTGTATCCATCTTTCCTCCGGCAGCCGGTACCCAGAATGAATGCTTAACATCTGAAGCAGTTAGATTGAAATAGACTTTTTGATCGGTTGGCACAACCAAATCCTGACTTGTAATAACGCCAAGGTCTGGATATTCAAACTCCCACCAATAAAGGTTCGCCCTAACATTCACGACAAGTGCATCCTTCGTTTTTCCATCCTTATCTTTCTTATCCATCGCCTTTGTGTCAGCTAAGTCGAAAGTTGTGACGACAGTTGGAATAGCCAGAACAATTAAAAGAAGGATAGGGATAACAGTCCAGATAATTTCGAGTTTATGACTTCCTTCAATTTGTTTCGGTATTGTTTCGTCGCCTTTCTTCCGACGGAAGCGCAGTAAAACTACAACGAACAAAATAATCACAACAATAATAACCAGTACCATGATTAGTGTACTCAATATCAGTAAGTCATACTGAGATTGCGCAACATTGCCAGCTGGCTTCAGTGCGGATAGAAATGGTTCGCCGCAGCCCGAAAGGACAAGTCCTACAATACCCAGCAAAGCAATTAGGCGCCATTTGTGCAGCCTTTTTTTCATAGCTTCAGAAACCCCTCTTTCGTCAAAATTTTCTCACAAAAATAAAAATGGGCGCAATTGCGAATATTCTCTCTATGTCAATTTCTAAAAAGAAAGAATCCCTAATCTAAGGAATTACTACGAAAATTCATGTAACCGCTCTTATGAATGACCTGTTGACTCCGTTAATATGTATGAATGGCGGTCAGTGCATTATTATTGGTAAGCTGAAGCCTGTACAAGAACAGGGCTTCAGCTTAGTTATCCAAAACTAGATGAGTGTAACAATAACCATCGCTACAAATAAAATGGTCATATAATTTAAAGAATATACAAACATGGATGTTGCCCATTTAACATCATCTTTCTTTTTATACCCTTTAATCCCCAAAATAAGCCAACCTGTGCTCAATAAAGCAGCAAGAATAACCAGTGGAGTTCCTAATGGAGTTAAAAAGAAAGGAATGAACATTAAACAGATGATCCATAACATAATTGATCTTTTCGCAGCCTTGAACCCTTTTACAACCGGAAGCATCGGTACCCCCGCTGCACGATATTCTTCGACACGCCTCATTGCAAGTGCATAAAAATGAGGCGGCTGCCACAAGAACATGATTGCAAACAAAACCCAAGCAATCATATCAAGGTCAGGGTCAACGGCAGCCCACCCGATAAGTGGAGGTACCGCTCCGGATATGCTGCCTATAATCGTATTCGAAACAAATCTGCGTTTAAAAACCATGGTATATAAGACAACATAGGCGAAGACGCCAAGTGCACCAAGGATGGCAGTTGTCATATTTGTCAATGCGAGTAAAATCAGCCCGGCGGCAATTAAGCCAAAGCTTAACGCCAATACCTTTGATGGTTGTACTTTCCCAGTTACCGTTGGCCGATTTTTCGTTCTTTCCATTAAATGATCGATATCACGGTCATAATAATTATTGAAACTGCAAGATCCCGCCATAATAAGTGCCGAGCCTGCAAGTGTATAAAACACTACATCCAAATTACTTAAGAAGCTAAGCCCCGAAAAATGAAGAGCTAACCATACGCCGGTAAAGGCTGTAATTATATTTGAATTGACAATCCCCACTTTTATCAGTGCGAGAAAATCCTTCCAAGCAGTTGTTTCCGGTATATCCGATTGAAGGGCGGCTTTACTGTCCTTCATGACAGCTTCCGACAAACCCCTTGTTTCTGACATTTGTTTTCCTCCTTTAAATCCATTCAGCAAAGACGCAAATGTAAAAAAAAATACTTACATATGCTATAGAACATTATTTCATACTTTTTGATATTTGTAACCAAAGAAGCGTAAACAAAAAGTAAATTATTTACCAATGACCGTTATCAACGGAATCCATCAATAGCTATCATTCTTAATATCATGCTTAAAAACAGTAAAATTTAGTAAAATCATTTCTTCAATATATTAAAGCATATTTTTGGAAGCTTTTGTGAAAATTTTTTGTATATTTTTGACCAATTTGTGTCTCGATAATTTCACTGCACATGATAAGTTTGTCATCAAGAACACGAATCATACGTTATTATGATCATCCCCTAAGTCTATCTCTATTTTGCACTTACTTGAAGGTTTACACTCCCTTTATTTCTATCAAAGTCTTTTGCAACTTTCAACTATTTCGGGCATTTTAATTAATAGCCATAATATTAACTGAACTTGTAAAATCATTCTATTTTGTGTAATATCGAGGAAGTTCGACAAATATTATGTAAATATTATGTTATTATGAATTGTATGGAATAAACTAACTTGTCTACAGAGAAAAAGGTGGGACTACTAGTGAAATCGTCTCTTAAATGGTTTGCTGTTTTAACTACGATTGTAATGCTTTTCATCTTACTTGGTGGAGCTTTAGTCACGAAGACGGATTCCGGCATGGGCTGCGGCAGGTCCTGGCCATTGTGCAATGGTCAATTGTTCCCTGACAAAATCACCCTTGAATTGATCATCGAGCTTTCCCATCGACTCGTTTCAGGTACCGGAGGATTCCTGGTTTTAATGTTATCGTATTTATCTTGGCGAAAAATTGGCCATATTCGCGAAGCACGCTTCTTATCCGTTCTTTCTTTTAGTTTTCTGTTACTACAAGGGTTGATTGGAGCAGCAGCCGTCCTTTGGTCACAATCCGATTTCATTCTGGCCCTTCATTTTGGCATATCACTCATTTCCTTTGCTTCCGTCCTTTTACTAACACTATTGATTTTTGAAGTGGACAAGAAATTCGAAGCAGAAAAACTTATAGTTGATAAACGAATGAAATTCCATATTATCGGCGTATTGATTTTCAGTCTAATAGTGGTATATACGGGTGCCCTTGTGAGGCATACAGAATCGAGTTTAATCTGTAAGGATTGGCCTTTATGTGTGAATGACAGCCTTGCGCTCCCCTCCAACCTTTATGAATGGGTTCAAATGGGGCACCGTGCAATAGCTGGCACGATTTTCATTTGGGTATCTTATGTAACCTATATTGCTCATAAATATTACAAAAATCAAAAAGTATTATATGGCGGTTGGATTACTGCATTCATTCTCGTTTTTTTACAAGTTACCGCCGGAGCCTTTATCATTATCTCAAGGCAGAATTTATATATCGCTTTGGCACATGCATTGTTCATTGCCTGCTTTTTTGGAGTAATGAGTTACTTGATGCTATTGACTTCAAGAAGCAAAAAAAATGCCCTAGCCAAGCAAAAAGGAAGCTCCCCCCACATTGTCAACGGACAGGACGAACAGGATATAACGCCAACAATCCCCGCTCGTTAATGTCTGATTGTTCAATCAATAAGAAAATAAGGTAATACAAAAACCACCATTCCCGAGAATGGTGGTTTTTTCTTTTCTTAAAAAGACATTCCATATGACAACACACTGCCTAAAGGAGGGTATAGGGCAGCTTGAAACTTCAAGCCAGCCCAATATGACCCAAATCAACCAAAAGGTCCCAGTCAACGATATTACTTAGTTAATTCAATCAATAAATCACCGGTACTAATCGCTTCTCCATCTTTCACATAAATGTCTTTAATGGTTCCGGAATAAGGTGCTTGCACGGTAGTTTCCATTTTCATCGCTTCCGTAATGATCAAGTGATCACCCTGTTTGACCTGATCGCCTTTCTCGACGACCACGCGAATTACCGTACCTGGCATTGTCGCACCGATTTGTTCTTTATTTTTTGGATCAGCTTTCATTTTTGATATAATAGAAGATTTAATATTTTCATCTTTGATGATCACTTCTCGAGATTGTCCATTCAACTCAAAATACACAACCCTTGTCCCATCAGCCAACGGTTCTCCAATTGATACTAATTTAACGATGAGCGTTTTACCCTTTTCAATTTCAACTTCAATTTCTTCCCCTAGTCTCATTCCATATAGGAAAGTAGCGGTATCAAGGTTGGAAACATCGCCAAACAGATCAATGGTTTTATCGTAATCCAAGAATACTTTTGGATATAGAGCATATGCAAGTACATCGAAATCAGTGACAGCTCGTCCCAATTCCTTGAATAATTCTTCTTTAAGCGCACCAAAGTCCACATCTTCCAATAATTCACCCGGTCTTACTGTTATCGGTTTTTTCCCCTTTAGGATAACTTCCTGTAGCTCTTTCGGGAATCCACCAACCGGCTGACCGAGGTAGCCTTCGAATAACTCTATTACTGAATCAGGGAAATCGATGGTTTTGCCTTTTGTCAGAACATCTTCTTCAGTTAAGTTATTTTGAACCATGAATAAAGCCATGTCCCCAACGACTTTGGAAGAAGGTGTTACTTTAACGATATCACCGAACATAGCATTGACGCGCTGATACATCTCTTTCACTTCATGCCAGCGTTCCCCCAGCCCCACAGCTTTAGCTTGCTGCTGCAGATTGCTATATTGACCGCCAGGCATTTCGTGTTTGTATACTTCAGTATGAGGTGCATTCATGCCACTTTCGAAGTCATGATATAATTTCCTGACCTCTCCCCAATACTCTCCTAAGCGCTCTAGAGAATCGACTTCCAATTTAGGCTGTCTGCTTGACCCTTCCAGTGCATAATGTAAGGTTTGTACACTCGGCTGTGAAGTTAGCCCGGCTAAAGACCCAATCGCCGTATCAACGATGTCCACACCTGCTTCAATCGCTTTTGAATACATGTAAATCCCGTTCCCGCTTGTATCATGAGTATGCAGATGGATTGGAAGGGATGTCGTTTCTTTCAATTCCGATACAAGACGGTAAGCGGCATCCGGTTTCAGGAGACCAGCCATATCTTTGATCGCTAAAATATGGGCACCGGCATGTTCCAATTCCTTCGCCATGTTTTTATAGTAGTCGATATTATACTTGCTGCGTGATGGATCATTCAAATCCCCAGTATAACAAATGGCCGCTTCGGCAATTTTGCCAGATTGACGGACAGCATCTATAGCAACTTCCATCCCTTTAACCCAGTTTAAACTATCGAAAATACGGTATACATCAATACCTGCATCCGCTGATTTCTCTACGAATTCACGTATGACATTATCAGGGTAATTTTTATAGCCAACTGCATTTGACGCCCTTAAAAGCATTTGTAAAAGTACGTTCGGTGCTTTTTTCCTGAAACTTAACAGCCTGTCCCATGGATCTTCCTTCAAGAAGCGATAAGCTACATCAAAAGTCGCCCCGCCCCACATTTCCATTGAAAATAAATCAGGAAGGAGTTTTGCTGTAGGCTCAGCGATATCAAGGATATCTTTCGATCTAATTCTCGTCGCCAATAAAGATTGATGTGCATCACGGAAAGTCGTATCTGTAATCAATACCTCTTTTTGCTCTTTAATCCAATTAACAAGTCCATCTGCACCTTGCTGTTCCAGTATATTTTTTGTACCCGAAATAAGCGGCAGGCCACCAACATTCGGAATTGGAGCAGGATCGAAGACAGGTTTTTTCTTTTTCTCAACACCCGGGAAACCATTTACCGTAACATTTCCGATATATGAGAGCATTTTTGTCCCACGGTCTTTCCTGACCGGGAAGCTAAACAATTCCGGTGTTGAATCAATGAAGGATGTATCGTATTCTCCATTGATGAATTTTTCATGTTTAACAACATTTTCAAGGAAGGGGATATTTGTTTTAATCCCACGGATCCTGAATTCCTTAAGATTACGAACCATTTTAGAAGCTGCCTGCTCAAATGAAAGTGCATGAGTGGAAAGTTTAACGAGAAGGGAGTCATAATAAGGTGTGATCACCGCACCTTGGAACCCATTCCCTGCGTCCAGACGGACACCAAATCCCCCACCGGAACGGTATACCATCATTTTCCCGGTATCGGGCATGAAATTATTCAATGGGTCCTCAGTCGTCACCCGTGATTGAATGGCATACCCATGTGTTTTAATTCCTGCTTGTTCTGGAATTCCAATCTTTTTGCCATGAAGCTCATGCCCTTCGGCAACCATGATTTGGGATTGAACGATATCAATGCCAGTAATCATTTCAGTAATGGTATGTTCAACCTGTACCCTTGGATTGACTTCAATAAAGTAAAATTCGCCATTGGCTACGAGGAACTCGACCGTACCAGCGTTGACATAGTCGATATTTTTCGCCAACTTGACTGCTGCTTCACAAATTCTTACCCTTAAATCCTCCGTAAGGGAAACGGAAGGTGCAACTTCCACAACTTTTTGGTGCCGTCTCTGTACGGAACAGTCGCGTTCATATAGATGGACGATATTCCCATGAGTATCAGCCAATATCTGAACTTCAATATGCTTTGGATTTTGTATGAATCTCTCAACATAGACTTCATCATTACCAAAGGCTGCTTTTGCTTCGGATTTTGCCCGATCATAAGCTTCTTCAACTTCTTCAATTTTTTCGACAATCCGCATTCCACGTCCGCCGCCGCCTAAAGAGGCTTTTATAATAATTGGAAAACCGTATTGTTCACCAAATTCCTTGACTTCATTTACACTGGTCACTGGTCCATCGCTACCAGGTATGACCGGGATATCAGCTAGTTCAGCTTGTGTTCTTGCTTTTACTTTGTCACCAAACATATCTAGGTGTCTTGATTCTGGCCCGATGAAGATTATTCCTTCTTCTTCACAACGTTTCGCAAAATCAATATTTTCTGAAAGGAAACCATAACCAGGATGAATTGCATCGACTCCGCTCATTTTGGCAATCGCAATTATACCTTCAATATCCAGATAGGCATCAATCGGCTTTTTGCCTTCCCCAACGAGATATGCTTCATCCGCTTTATATCGGTGATAAGAGCCATAATCTTCTTTTGAATAGATTGCAACTGTATGAATATCTAATTCCGTACATGCCCGAAAAATCCGAATCGCTATTTCTCCACGATTAGCCGCAAGTACTTTTTCTATACGTTTCCCCATTGCTACCACCCTCATCAATATGTATTTTATTTATTAAATATTTAGAAAAAAAGCGTGATGGTTACACCACTTTTTAATCACAAGTTTATTTCCCCAACAAAGGACACCGATCTGATAAGGTCCATTTTATCGTTATTGTATTATTTTGATATATTTTCACATTTATCTTTTCATGTATCCTAACTACATAAAAAATAAACAATATCAGTTAAAAAAGAAAATTTAGTTATTATAATATATTATAATAAAGTCCTGTTGGATTTAAAAAACGATTAATATAACCATAATACTAAAATAAACTGAATACAATAAAAAAATAAAAAATTACGTATATTTCCTATAAAAACACAAGGAATTCCCCCGACTAATTTAGCAAGGCATGCTATCGGATAATTATTTTTCCACTTAATACCAAAGTTTTAAATAGGTGGAATTGTAGGAAACCCTTATAATTTTAGCTTTGAAAATTCAATTATTTTAAAAATCTACACTTGAGCTTCTATTTATGTGTTTAATTAGTATGACTTATGCGCTTAATTAGTATGACACTTTTGAATATAGTATAACCTTTTTATCTATTATTGTACACAAATAAAAAACTCAAACAATCATCGAGATTTGTTTGAGTTAGTATGTTTTATCTATTATTTTTTTAATGATGCTTCATGCAAAACTGACAATTCCTGTTCAAGAGTTTCCAAAAGGGATTTGCCCTCGGTTTCCTCTACCAAACCTAAACGTACGGCAAAATCAATTTCTCGAGATAGGCCGAACATTTGCGTATCAAGTACCTCTTCGTATAAAGGACATTGAGGCATTGTGAGATTCTCCATTTGAACTTTTATCAGTTTTAGAATCTTGTCAGCATCTGCTTTTAATAAAGCATAAGCTTTTTCTCGATGATTGACAAGCATATCAGATGCCATGTTAAATCCCCCCGCTCAGAGCGATTAAATCTTATCTTTAAATTCTACCTTTAGTTTTGTGAAAAAGCAAGAACATTGACAAACAATTTCCCATTGAGATAGCCCAATCACCTTTCCGCTAAATTAGCCAGCCTTGGAAATTTAGCCACCCTTCGTGATGATGTGACAATTCAATTAATATTGATTATAATTATTACAGAGCAACAGAAAGGAATGAGATATTTGGAACCGATCGTGTTTATTAATGGAAAAGTGAAATATCCAATTACGCTAGATCCAGGAGTCTGGATTTTTGATGACCGTAAAGTTGAAATTGATACATATTTCCACGCTGAAAGAGTTCAGGTCAATGAATTGGAGGAGTATACGATTGCCGCCTCCAAACATTGGCAAAAGGAAATACAAGAGGGCGCAATCATGCCCCCTACAATAAAAACGGAGCGCAAGTTCGAGAAGCAAAGGTTGATGGAAGGGACTTTCGGCATCCCTTTTGAGCCTTTTTTAAAAAATGCCGAACCTGAAAATGGGGTAACGGAAGTCATTGTTACAACTGATGATAAAGAGCTTACATTTCCATTGGAAGTGGCACTTGGGTTTTTCCTTGGGTTTTCCAAAGATGGAAAACCGCTTAAAATGGCCGAAGGCGGGCCTATGGAAATTTATTTAGGGGATGCTTCCAATATCAATGATCCAATTAAAAATGTACGGTCTTTCACTGTTAAATAAGAATGAACCCATGATGTTCATAAAGCACTAATGCAAGCGGCAAGGGAAGGCCCTTGCCGCTTGCATTATAAAAGTGTAGCGGCGAGTTGTGCTAATCCCGACCTTTCCCCTTTTATCAATTTAACATGGCCGGCAATACGCTCGGTCTTGAATTTTTCCACCACATATGTCAAGCCATTATTGTATTCATCCAAATACGGATGATCTATTTGCTCCGGATCTCCCATTAATACAATTTTGCTCCGCTCCCCGACTCTCGTCAAGATGGTCTTTACCTCATGTTTTGTTAAATTCTGCGCTTCATCGATGATGATGAACTGATCCGGGATACTCCTTCCCCTGATATAGGTCAGGGCTTCCACTTCAATTGAACTCATGCCCGCTAAAATCGCGTCCAATTCCCCCGGTTTTTTCGTATTGAACAAATATTGCAGATTATCAAAAATGGGCTGCATCCAAGGTCTTAATTTTTCTTCTTTTTCCCCTGGTAGGTAACCAATATCTTTACCGACCGGCACAATAGGCCTTGCAACAAGAAGTTTCTTATATTGAGACAAATCCTCTGTTTGCATTAATCCTGTAGCCAATGCCAATAATGTCTTACCTGTACCTGCCTTCCCAATAAGCGTCACAAGTTGAATATCCGAACGGAGCAACAAATCAAGGGCCATAGTCTGCTGGACGTTTCTCGGCTTGATTCCCCAAATATGTTCCCCTTCATACAACAATTTCTTAACGAACCTGCAATTCTCATCCACTATCCCAATCGCAGAAGCAGAACTGCCAAGCGTGTCCTTCATCAACAGGAACTGATTTGGATAATAAGAATCTTTTGTCAGTTCTTCAAGTGCCAGAAAACTCTTTTCGTAAAACTTATTCAAACTATCAATTGAAACAAATACCTCTTTATGTCCACCGTATATATGATCCATCTCGACGACACGATCATTTAAAAAGTCCTCTGCCTCAAGACCGATTGCGTCAGCTTTCACTCTGACAAGCGTATCTTTGCTAACCAAAATGACCGTCTTTCCATCTTCCTTTGTCTCTTCTTCCAAAGATAGATTTTTCGCAACTGCCAATATTCTATTATCATTCGTTTTCTCTACAAAAATTTCCTGAAGCTTATGAAATGAACGGTGATTGAGTTCAATTCTTATGCTGCCACCATTATGAAGCGGAATGCTTTGATGAAGCTTCCCTTTTTCACGAAAGCCATCGATCAATTTTGATACTTGTCGGGCGTTTCTTCCGATTTCATCCATATATCTTTTTTTTGAATCCAATTCTTCTAATACAACTGCCGGAATGACCACTTCATTATCTTCGAATGAATAAATCGAATACGGATCCTGCAAAAGGACATTCGTATCTAATACATATATTTTTTTCCCCAATATGACGCCTCCTGCCTGCTCTTTAGGATATGCCTTACCATTTACTACACTCAGCAGTTATGTAGCGGACGAGACTGTTGATAAAATATATGTTCCTTTGAATAAAGATAGAAGAACATTTACAGACTATAAAGAAAACTTCCAGAAAAGAAATCTATATCCAATATGGATCACCCCATGTTTTACGGCATTTTAGGCCAATATGCATCAGACTTAGTTGGTGTGGACAGGCTGTAACTAATGAGACATTAAGGAGGTTGTACATTGCAAAAAATTATATTGTCACTAGCCGCTATTCTGTTGATGACAGGTTGCTCAATGAATAATAAAAATGAAGCGGCTGAAGATAATGCTAAAAACAATATAACGAAAGTCAATAACTCGACCATTAAGGAAGCCGACAGAAATACAGGGCAGCAGACAGCAACACGACTTACTGGTCTAGCAAAATCCATTCCCGAGGTGAATGATGCCACCGCAGTTGTACTAGGCAAATACGCCATAGTCGGAATAGATATTGACCAAGATATTGAGCGATCACAGGTGGGAACGATTAAATACTCCGTGGGAGAAGCTTTAAAACACGATCCCAACGGTGCAAATGCCATGATTGTCGCTGATCCGGATTTAAATGAACGAATCAGGGAAGTCGCCAAGGATATTAAAGACGGTAAACCGGTAAGAGGGATACTAAATGAACTGGCTGATATCACAAGTCGGGTCATTCCTGAGGTTCCAGGTGATATTTTGACCCCGACGCCATCAAAAGCAATTGATGATGAAAAGAATAAACTCGATGATAATAAGGAAAGAAACCTGCTTGATAAAGAGCAAAATGATCAATCCAATCACCATAAAGAATGAATTTTCCCAACCCGAAGTGAATCTTCGGGTTTTTTTCCATATCCGCCATAAACCCAATAACGTTAATGAGCAAATGTAGTTTTCATTTTATCCTCGTTTTACCATAAAAATATTGGTATACTTAAAAGCATATTCAAATTGAAGTGAGGTTCAAATAATATGAAGGTTAAATGTGTAATATGCGATCAAATTGAATCCATCCCTGACGATAGCCCAGAAGCGAAGAAACTTCGTAACCGTCCTATACATACCTATATGTGCAATACGTGCAATCAACGCATAGAAGATCGTACGAATGAACGGATTGCAACTGGAAACTTCCGTCTCTACCGCACAATCAAAAATGAAGATGAATGGTAAAACATTTTATAAAGCATGCCTAATTGGTCTCATCAATGGAATCATGCTTGGATTGATAATGAAGTGGGTAGAAATGTTTTCTGGAAAACAAGTGTATACGCTTTTATTGAATGTCGATTTCCTTCCAGTATTCGGAGCTGTTTCTTGGAGTGAGCCGACTTTGTTCTTTTTTCATCTTCTCTTCTCACTGGCCATTACTTTTATTTACGTTTTTTTCCTAATTCGTTGGAAAATTTTCAGGGGATGGCACAAACACACACTTGCTGTTTTCGCGATTATTCCTGCCATCATGCTCTACTTTCCATTATCCGCGCTGTCAAAATCAGAAGTTGTCCTTCCATCTGATTTGACAGCTTTCTTTTTATGGTCAATCTTACACCTTATATACGCACTCTTCCTCCCTAAGGCAATATAAAAAGAACCGTGCGAATATCGCACGGTTCTTTTTATCATTACTCGACATTTTTATACTTATCTGGCTCTAGCTCAATTTGATCTAACATGATATCAATCAATTCAATCGGAAAACGTTGCTTTTTCATTTCATCTCCCAATAGATACTCAACGAAATAAAAAGGCTCTGTTTTTGAAACCGAATCAATGGTTACTTGATGATTGTCTTTCAACATCTGCATGAAAAACATTTCTGTATCACGCGCAGCTGTATCATCAGGTCTTGCATCACAGACAACTTTGATCGTCAACCAATTGTATAAAGCATCCTGTAATGATTTCATCATCTTAAGCCTGTTCTTCTTTTCTCGAATTATGAAGACGGAACCTATAGATCCCAAGAACAAGTGAAGCGATGACTAATGCTTCCCCCATAGGAAGAAACACCGCAAAGAAAGAAAGAAGGGTACATCCAAGTGCCATTACCGCATAAATGACCACATTTTTTAGCAAAGGTAACCTTTTGGCAAAACCTAACTGATAGACAAGGATGCATAATCCAAAAATCGTCAAATACAAATACCACATTCCCGCTTCAGGATTTTCATCCACTTTGTACAATGCTGCAAAAAATGATAATCGCTCTTGGATATCCAATCTTTTCTCCTCCTCTTGCTACTTATTTTTCTTCAACAGCCACTTTTTTTCTTTTAGCTGCTCTTTCACGCTCGTTTTTATCAAGAATTTTTTTACGAAGACGGATGGAATCCGGAGTCACTTCACAATACTCATCATCGTTCAAATATTCTAGCGCTTCTTCAAGAGACAGAATTCTTGGTTTTTTCATGGAAGAAGTTTGGTCTTTATTAGCCGAACGCATATTTGTCATTTGTTTAGCTTTAACGATATTAACAGTCAAATCGCTATCACGGTTATGTTCCCCGACGATCATGCCTTCATAAATATCCGTACCTGGCTCAATGAAAATGACGCCGCGGTCTTCTACTTGCATCGTACCGTATTGCGTAGTTTTTCCAGATTCCATGGAAACAAGTACACCTTGACGTCTTCCGCCGACTTGACCTTGGGCCATTGGTTGGTAGCTGTCAAATGAGTGGTTCATGATACCATAACCACGTGTAATCGTTAAGAACTCAGTAGAATAACCAATAAGTCCGCGAGCTGGAATCGTGAATAACAAACGAACTTGACCGCTTCCGCTATTGATCATATCCAACAATTCACCTTTACGAGCTCCCATTGATTCCATGATCGAACCAGTGTGCTCTTCAGGTACGTCGATTTGTACACGTTCAACCGGCTCACAACGGACACCGTCAATCAAACGAACGATAACTTCCGGTTTAGAAACTTGCAGTTCATAACCTTCACGTCTCATGTTTTCGATCAGGATGGAAAGGTGAAGCTCCCCACGACCTGAAACAATCCAGACATCCGGAGAATCAGTATTTTCGACTCTTAAGCTGACATCCGTTTGCAATTGGTTTTTCAAACGCTCTTCAATTTTACGAGCTGTGACGAATTTACCTTCACGGCCTGCGAATGGGCTGTTATTTACAAGGAAAGTCATTTGTAATGTTGGCTCATCGATACGTAGAATTGGAAGGGCATCAGGATTTTCAATCGGACAAACCGTTTCCCCTACGTTAATATCTTCCATACCTGAAACGGCAATTAAATCACCGGCAACAGCTTCTTGGATTTCAACTTTCTTCAAGCCAATATAACCAAAGATTTTCGTTACACGGAATTGCTTGACCGAACCATCAAGTTTCATTAATGAAACTTGTTGACCTACATGCATTTTACCGCGGAATACACGACCAACACCAATACGTCCTACATAATCATTGTAGTCAAGTAAAGCCACTTGGAATTGAAGTGGTTCATCTGAGTTATCAATTGGTGCAGGGATCGTTTCGACGATTGTTTCGAATAGTGGGGTCATGTCTTTTTCTTGTTTAGCAGGATCTGAATCCAAGCTTGCAGTACCAGCAATACCTGAAGTGAAGACAACAGGGAAGTCCAACTGCTCTTCTTCGGCTCCTAGCTCGATGAATAAGTCAATTACTTCGTCGACTACTTCATCAGGACGTGCAGAATCTTTATCGATTTTGTTCACGACAACGATTGGCGTAATCTTTTGTTCCAATGCTTTTTTCAACACGAAACGAGTTTGCGGCATACATCCTTCATATGCATCAACAACAAGAAGAACACCATCAACCATTTTCATGATCCGTTCCACTTCACCACCAAAGTCGGCATGACCAGGTGTATCCAAAATGTTAATTCTTGTATCTTGATATTGAACTGCTGTATTTTTCGCAAGAATCGTAATTCCGCGTTCTTTTTCAATCGCATTAGAATCCATCGCACGTTCTTCCACATGTTCATTCTCACGGAAAGTACCAGATTGCTTAAGCAACTGATCCACTAACGTTGTTTTACCATGGTCAACGTGGGCAATGATGGCTATATTACGAATATTTTCTCTTAATTTCAAAAAATTCACTCCTAAAAAAGTTTGTGTATAACGTATCACTAGTATTAACTTACATATTATATCACAAACATACTAGAAACAAATACAGAAATTATGTACAATAGACATATTAGGGGTGATATTAATGAATATTAAATGGAATTTCTTAATATTAGCGATATTGGCAGCATGCAGTATTGGCTCCATTGGCATCTTCATTGCTGAAAAAAGCTTAATTGGAATAATAGCTGCAATCGTTGTACTTTGCGGAATTATGGGATTTGGTTTCACTCAAAAGAAGAAATTACGCGAAGCAGGAAAGCTTTAATATAAAAAACTCGCTGTCCGGCAGCGAGTTTTTTTGTTAATTATTTCAAAATGAGTATTTTATTCCATCTTTACAAGAAATTGGTCTCGTCCTATACATATCTATTCTCACCTTCTTGCCTTACCGATACCGTAGGCCAGGGTATTAAGGTCCGGAAGTCCCTGATAAGTATTTGTCGAATACTTCCTTGTGCAGCCCCGGTTTAGAAACGAACAGGGAGTCACCTTCTAGAAAGTCCAATTTGTTACCTTTAATATTACTTACTTCCCCGCCCACTTCCTCAACAAGCAGAACGCCTCCGGCAAAGTCCCAAGGCTTGAGCCTCATGGTTATATACGCATCAATCCTGCCAGCTGCCACGAATGCGAGCTCCAATGCTGCCGAGCCATATGAACGTGTCCCTCGTGCATCACGGACAAGTGGTGCTAACAGACTTGGGTCAATCCTTCGGTTTTCCGTTACCCAGCTTGCATTTATGGAAATGATGGCTTTACTTACTGACGCCTCTTCAAGAGAAGGGAGCCTTTGATCATTCATGTAGGCCCCCTGCCCTTTGATCACATGATATAATTCATCACTAACAACATCATAAACCATGCCAATTTTCCCGACGCCATCCTCATAAACACCAAGAGAAATGGCAAAATTCCGCTGTTGATGAATGAAGTTCAATGTTCCATCAATCGGATCGATGATCCATACCGTTCCTTTTAGCTCTTTAATATCATGGCCCATTCCCTCTTCCCCAAAAATCCGGTGTTCAGGAAAGACTTCGCCAATTTTATCGCAAAAAAACTTCTCTATTCCCTTATCCATATTTGTAACCAAATCATTAGGATTCGATTTCATTTCAATATTCAATATGGTTGTAAATGACGCCCTTAGCCTCGATCCCGCTTCTTTCATCCATAATTTTGCATATGTATCCATTTCCTTAACCGATGCCATTATATATCCCCGTCCTTTATGATCAGAAACTGCATAAAAAATGATCCTCTTATAAAGATTAAAGCAAATATAACTTGTCTTCAAGTTTTTAACATCTTAAATTTCCCATTTTTAAAAACCTATTGATTAATGAAGGTTATTTTATCTAGCCATTTACCCCTTTAAGGGAAAGTTGACATACCTACTTTTCAACCTTTTCCATTTCTTGGACGTCCCCCTTCCTTATTAATAGGATGAAACACCATGATGTTTGATAACCATCTTATATATATTGGACATTTAATGAAAAACGGACACATTATTTTTTATAAAATAAGTGTCCGTTCATCTATAATGAAATTCTTTGTATTGAAATTGATTCATTTCTTTCAGTCATTCTCCTTCACGATCTCTGCAGCCAGACATTTTACAAGGCTTTCAGTTTCAATAATTCCAACCTAATGCGTTCAAGCCTTTGCTTGCACTGTGACCTCTTTTGGTCATTCTCTTCACCAATTGCTTCAAAAAGGGTTGCTAATTCATAGTCCATTTCCATTCTTAACACTGCAGCTCTATGTCTTTCAACTTCTTTAGCCTTTAATGCTTGGTTCATGACTTGTTTCATAATTAACATTCTCCCTTCATCAATTAACGTAATTTTCTGAATTTGTTTATATTTTATCATATGTCTTCCTTTCACAAATAGCAACTAATTTGTGTTGTAACCCATAAGGAATTTTGCTGCGCAAATCCAAACCGTATTTTTTAAATTTTATTTTTACTTATGCTACAATATGTGCAGATATTACGGTAGGAGAGATGATAATGAATATAGCAAGTTTTACAGCTGATGATTTTAACGTTTTTAAAATTGATGGATTGGAACCACGTATGGATGCTTTAAAAGAACGGATCCAACCTAAATTACAAGCTCTCGGAGAGCACTTTTCACATCGGCTGTCAGTAATGACGGGGGATGAAATGTTCCCCCATGTCGCAAAGCATGCTCGAAGGAAAGTGAATCCTCCTAAAGATACATGGGTGGCTTTCGCCGCAAACAGCCGAGGCTACAAAATGATGCCGCATTTTCAAATTGGGTTGTGGGAAACGCATATGTTCATTTGGTACGCTGTCATTTATGAGGCTCCTAATAAAATGGAAATCGGAAAGAATCTGGAACAACAGGCGGACCGTTTAGTAAAAAACATTCCCTCCCATTATGTTTGGTCAATGGATCATACAAAACCTGAAGTCATCCCTCATGAGTCTCTTGGTGTCGAGGATTTGAATGCAATGTTCAATCGTTTGCAAACTGTAAAGAAAGCAGAAATCCTTTGTGGTATACAAATTTCCCGTGATGATGCCATTCAGTTAAATGATGATGATTTCATTAAAACCATTCAAGATGCGTTTGAACATCTTTTACCCTTATATAAATTAAACTAAACACATTTTCCGTTCACATTCGACAAGAAGTGCGGGATGATGATTCCTTTCATCCTTAAAACTGGTTAAGAAAAAAAGGGGAGCCTCCATGGCTCCCCTTTTCTTATTTCCGCACTAAACCTTTACTAGCTTGGATCAATTCACTGATTTGACTTTCTTTTCCTGTTTCAAAGCATTCAATGATCTTGCTGCCGACAATGACACCATCACAGGATTGTATCGCATCACGGACATGGTCTGGGGTCGAAATGCCAAACCCGGCCAGAACGGGAACGGGACTGAGGTCTTTTACCTTCTTTAAATAGCCTCCGAGTTCTCCTCCAAACACGTCACGGGTTCCTGTAATGCCTTTGACTGTAACTGCATAGATAAAGCCCTCTGCCCCTGCTGTAATCTCTGTGATGCGCTCTTGGGAAGACGTGAGTGTCACAAGTCGGATAAGCAAGATTCCAGCAGTTCTTATAGATGTAAAGATGGCTTCTTCTTCAATCGGTAAATCAGGGATGATGCACCCGGAAATTCCAGCTTGAAGACAGTCTTCCGTAAACTCTTTAAGTCCATAAGCCATGATAGAATTTGAATAACCCATCAAAATGATTGGAATGTTTACATCATTTTTGATTTCCATCACTTTTTTCAGGACAGCCTTTAAAGTTGTACCATTCTTTAAAGAACGGATGCCAGCTTGTTGGATAACCGGTCCATCAGCAACAGGGTCAGAGAATGGTATACCTAGTTCAACAGCTGTTGCCCCGCTTTTTTCCAGGAAAAGAAGCTGGCTCTTTAACCGGTCAAGACCTCCATCACCTGCCATGATATAAGGAATGAATGCTTTTTCCTGATTAGTCTGACATTCTTCAAGCGCTTTTGTTAATTTATTCATGCTCGCTACCCCCTAATAATGATTGGACCGTTTCTACATCCTTATCTCCCCGGCCAGATAGGCAAATCACCAACCCAGTCCCTTTTCCCATTTCTTTGGCAAGTTTTAAACCGTAGGAAATAGCATGTGAACTTTCCAATGCAGGGATGATCCCTTCCTCCCTTGAAAGCATCACTAGAGCTTCCAATGCTTCCTCATCGGTAACTGAAGTATATTCCACCCGATTGGTATCTTTTAAGTAGCTATGTTCAGGTCCTACCCCTGGATAGTCCAACCCAGCTGAGATTGAATGTGCTTCCTGGATCTGTCCATCTTCGTTCTGCAATACATACATGAATGCCCCATGAAGCACCCCAGGTTTGCCCTTCGTCAAACTTGAAGCATGCAAATGTGTATCCAAGCCATGACCTGCCGCTTCCACTCCATATAATTTAACCGTTTCATCCTCAATGAAGGGATAAAACATCCCCATTGCATTGCTTCCCCCTCCTATGCATGCGACTACTGCATCCGGAAGGGAATGGAACGCCTCTGTATACTGCCGTTTTGTTTCCTTGCCTATCACACTTTGAAAATCGCGTACAATGACTGGGAATGGATGCGGCCCAAGAACGGATCCCATTATATAATGAGTGTCATCCACATTTGCTACCCAATATCGTAACGCCTCGTTTACTGCATCCTTTAAAGTCCCGCTTCCTTGTGATACTGATACGACCTTTGCTCCCAAAAGCTCCATCCGGAACACATTCAATTTCTGTCTCCTGATATCTTCCTCACCCATAAAAATGATGCATTCCAACTTCAGCAAGGCACACACTGTTGCTGTAGCCACTCCATGCTGTCCCGCACCCGTTTCGGCAATCACCTTTTTCTTGCCCATTTTCTGAGTCAGCAAAGCCTGACCGATCGTATTATTGATTTTGTGGGCTCCTGTATGATTCAAGTCTTCACGCTTCAGATAAATATCGGCACCACCAGCTAATTTCGTTAGGTTCTCCGCAAAATAAAGAGGTGTCTCCCGACCGATATATTGTTTCAGGTAATAGCTCAGTTGCTCTTGGAATTCCGGATCTTTTTTAGATTGATCATATACTTCTTCTAGCTCCGTAATCGCCGCCATTAAAGTTTCCGGAACAAAACGGCCTCCATATGCTCCAAAATGTCCAGTTTTGTCAGGCTGTGTATAAGTACTCATCAATTCATTCCTCTTTTCCGGCTGTATATTTCGCCTCATTAATAAATGCTTTTATTTTTACAGCATCTTTCAATCCGTTTGTTTCAACACCACTAGCTACGTCGACACCGAATGGTGAAACTGCACTAATCGCTTTTCCGACATTTTCCGGAGTCAGCCCTCCTGCAAGAATCACCTTTCCCCGGGGCAGATCCGCCTGTCGGATCATACCCCAATCCAAAGTCAGTCCCTTGCCGGAAGAACCTTTAGGAAGATCTACTAAAAGCAAATCAGCTGGGTACTCATGAAGGTTTTCAAGATCTTTCTTTGACTGGATAGAAAAGGCCTTGATCACCGGGAGGGGCATTCTGCGAGCAAAGCTGGCAGACTCGTTACCATGCAGCTGAATATAATCCAATCCTGCAATTTCAGCACATCTTATTACTTCTTGCTCCGTTTGATTGGCAAACACTCCGACTTTTTTAACATGTCCGGGTAGATTCACTCCCACTTCTGCTACCAATTCAGGTTTGACTTTCCTGCTGCTCTCGGCAAAAATGAACCCAATGAAATCTGCCCCGGATTTAACAGCCTCTTGTGCTGCAGCCAATGTTTTTATTCCGCAAATTTTCACTAACATATTAATCTCCTTAAATACTCATTTGCAATTCGGCCATCGTAAATGGAAGATTTGATGAAGTCATCAATGTCTCTCCCACTAGAATTCCCTTAGCACCAGCTTCCTTCACACGAAAAACGTCTTCTTTTGTCTTGATTCCACTTTCACTGATAATGATGTGGCGTTTTGGATCAAGTAACTTCGCCAGTCGTTCCGTGACAGCCAAATCTACTTTGAATGTCTTTAAATTCCGATTGTTAATCCCTATGAGCTCTGCATTTAATTCGAGAGCTCGTTCTAATTCTGCTTCATCATGGACTTCCGTTAAGACTTCAAGCCCTTTATTTTTCGCATATTCATATAATTCATGAAGACGTTTTTTAGAAAGTGCTGCCACAATTAATAGAATGATGGTTGCACCCGCTTGTGAGGCACGATCGATTTGGATTTCATCGATGATGAAGTCTTTGCACAACCTTGGAATTTTTATGGCCTCACTTACGGTTTTCAAATCGTCAATGGACCCTTTAAAAAAAACCTCATCCGTCAAAACGGATATCGCTGCCGCCCCGCCCTTTTCATATGAAAGAGCCTGCTCGATCGGATTAACATCCATTTTAATGTCCCCTTTTGAAGGGGAAGCCCGTTTTATTTCCGCGATGACCGCCATTGATTTCGCCGCTTTCAAGCTTTCTACAAGAGATGGTCTGACTATGTCGATCATTACGGAATCATTTAATTTCAATTCCTTTAATTTTGCGACCTCGACCTTTTTCTGTTCGATGATTTTCGTTAAGATATTTTCCATTTACATGACCACCTTATTTCTTTTGCCATAAGCAATTAGATTTTCTAATTTTGTTAGAGCCGATCCACTATCCAGGCTTTCTTTGGCCATGGAGATTCCTTTTTTAATCGTGTCTGCCGTTCCGTGTGCGTATAACCCCAACCCCGCATTCAATAAAACCGTATCACGATAGGCTCCTTTTTCCCCTTTTAGAAGGCGAAGCATAATATCTGCATTTTGTTTGGCGTCGCCTCCACGAATCGCATCATTTCCGTATATCGGCAGATCCACTTCTTCAGGATGCAGCGTAAACGGGATAATATCCCCTTGTTCCAATAACACGAGTGAATTCTCTCCCTGCAGGCTTGCTTCATCCATAAAACCGGCACCATTGATCACGACCGCACGTGTCCTGCCTAATTTATGTAGGACTTCTGCGAATAGCTCTAGCATATCGCGCCGATTAATTCCCAATAATTGCGTGTCGAGTTGGACTGGATTCGTCAAAGGTCCTATTAGATTAAAAATGGTCGGGATCTTCAATTCTTTCCTCACTTTCATGATCCGTGCAATATTAGGATGGACGGATGGGGCAAATAAGAAAGTGATCCCATTTTCCTCCAACTGTTCTTTTAACACGTCAGGCTCCAAGTACAAATTAACGCCTAGCTCTTCCAATACATCTGCACTGCCAGTTTTACTTGAAATGCTTCGGTTTCCATGTTTGGCAACCTTGACACCTGCCCCAGCCAGTACGAAGGCTGATGCGGTACTTATATTGAAGCTTTGTGATCCATCTCCACCAGTTCCGCAATTATCCATTACATTAAGGGAGCTTGTTTCCACACTTCTTGCTTCTTTTCTCATGACTCGGACAAGGCTTGCTATTTCTCCTGCCGTTTCTCCTTTGGATTTTAGGGCAATGATGAAAGCTGCCATCTCGCTTTCAGTGATATCTTTAGAAAATAACGCTTGGGCTGCTCTGCTCATCTCATCTTCCGTCAATGTTTGACGCTCTGCTAACTTTGCTAAATACTCCTTCACCGCTAACTCCCCCAGTCGTTTTTTTATTTATAAAATGGATTGTTTCTTCTCTGATTGAAAGGTACCGGCAATCTTATAAAATTGATGTAATAACTCCTTGCCGATTTTCGTACCGATTGATTCCGGGTGGAACTGTAAACCGTATAGCGGGAAATCTTGATGTTTCAGGGCCATAATTTCCCCATCATCCAGTGCTACTGCCGTCTCGGTCAGTTCATTTGGCAAACTACCCCTTTCCACTACAAGTGAATGGTAGCGCATCACTGGGAATTGTAAGTCCTGATTGGCAAATACCCCTTTTCCATCATGCTCGATAATCGATGTTTTCCCGTGCATGATCTGTTTTGCCCCAACCACGTTCGCTCCAAAAACTGCACCAATGGCCTGATGCCCCAGACATATTCCTAAAAGCGGAACCTTCTCATAAAAATTACGGATGACATCCATACTGATACCAGCATCTTCCGGACGGCCGGGACCCGGGGAAATGACGATAGCCATTGGATTCATTTCCTTGATTTCAGCAATGGTGATTTCATCATTTCTTTTTACGATGATATCTTTTTCCACTTCCCCTAAATATTGATAAAGGTTGAAAGTGAACGAGTCATAGTTATCAATTAATAAAATCATTTTGTGTGAACCTCCATTAGAGCGCGTGCTTTATTTTGTGTTTCCTCATACTCCGTTTTTGGATCGGAATCATATACAATTCCTGCCCCTGCCTGTACATAGGCCTTACCATCTTTTATGATCATCGTCCGAATGGCTAAAGCCATATCCAGATCCCCTCCGAAACCTATGAATCCTATTGAGCCGGAATACATCCCTCGTTTGCAATTTTCAAGTTCATTGATGAGTTGCATTGCCCTGATTTTAGGGGCTCCTGAAACGGTTCCAGCAGGAAGGCAGACAGTCAAAGCATCTAAACTCGTGAAACCTTCCCTAAGCTTTCCACTAATCTTCGAAGCAATATGCATGACATGCTGATATCTTTGAATTTCCATTTCCTCGGTAAGATGGATAGAACCTATTTCGCAAACCCTTCCAAGATCATTTCTTCCCAAATCAACAAGCATCCTATGTTCAGCAAGTTCCTTTTCATCCATCAGTAAGCTCTTTTCCAAGCCCTTATCTTCTTCGTCCGTTTTCCCTCTCGGCCGTGTACCTGCAATGGGATTAACATGAACCATTCCTGAAGAAACACTGATCAAACTTTCTGGAGACGAGCCTAAAATGGTATAGTCACCAAATTCAATATAAAACATATAAGGAGATGGGTTGGCCAACCGCAGACGACGGTAAGCATCGAAAGGCTCCCCATCGAATTCCGCTTTAAATCTTTGTGATAAAACAACCTGGAACACTTCACCAGCAACAATCGCTGCTTTCACTTCAAGAACCAATTTCTCGAATTCATCTTGACTGAAATTCGACTTGAATTCCAAATATTCCGACGATATTTCCTTCGAAGGTTTACTTGGCTGGTTGATTTTTTCCTTCATCCCCAATAAGCTTTTTTCACTATCCTCTTCCGCGGTCAAAAGATGAATCTTCTGCAGCACATGATCGAATATATACAGTTCCTTAAAAAAAAGAAAATGAGCATCAGGCATTTGTAGTGAATCTGGGGGCATAGAACCAATATTTTCATATAGGCGAATGATATCATAGCCCATATATCCGATTGCTCCCCCATTAAATGGCGGAAGATGTACGGGGGCATCTCCTATCTCCACTAACAATTCATTTTTTAGAAACTCAATGATATTGATGTTCTTTACGATTTGGTCCCCTGTTATCGAATCCTTTACATATACTTGTTCAGCAAATGATGTTACCTCCAGATATGGATTTGAACCTAGATAAGAGTAGCGACCATTGTCATGATGCGAATTTGAACTTTCCAATAAAAATTTCTGTTCATCGTCTAATTTCTGAAATATGGCGATCGGTGTGTGAATATCTCCTTCAATGGTTTCCATTTTGAAGCGGAGTATTTTTTTTTCACCCAAATTGTTCATCAAAATTACCTCCTGATACTTATTATGGTCATGTAAACTGGCGGTAGCCGTACCCTATAAGCATCCATTAATTTGTTAATACTGCGTTTCGACTAAAAGGTATTGAAAATCCATAAAAAAATCCCCTGCAAACACAAATATGTGTCTGCAGAGGACGGAATACCGCGGTGCCACCTCAAGTTGGAAAAACGTATCGTTTTTCCCTCTTAAGCAAGAAATCAAAATTTCTTACCAAAACCCTTTAACGGAGGCTACCGAGTTTCCCTACTTATTTCAAGAAACCACTCATAAGTCCATTCATCTTCTTATATCGTACCGGTTTCCACCAATCCCGGTTCTCTGTGACGCATCTAAAAAGATTACTACTCTTATTCATAGATTTAATTATCATTATCATAAAAACGCAAAAAGGGCCCTCATCCAAAGGACGAGGAACCCGTGGTACCACCTTAATTAGCTAAATTAGCTCACTTTACGGCATTAATTCATTACATGCCTATCTCCATTAACGATGAGATAATCGCCAAAGCCTACTCCGTCGATCCGTTTCGGTTTGGGGCTCGAAAGTCCATTCGCTTAAATTCGTCCACCAGTTTTCAGCAACCACTGGCTCTCTACAGAACGGCATTAAGGTACTCTTCTTCGTCACTGCCTTTATCTTTTTCTTGATTATTATGTTAAAACAAACTTTTCAGTAAGTCAATGAAGTTTTCTAAAAATTTTTTAAAAATTTATTTCATTCTGATCCATTCGCCGTCTTCTATCCCTTTTGCCTTCTTGATGACAAGATAAGCGGAATAAGTGCTGACTGACTCAAACTCATCCGTATACTTTTTTTCATCCGCTTTACCAGGGACTATTTCCTTGAATCTGCGGTAGGCTTTCATAAATTCTTCCTTTTGTATTTTATTTTCATAAGCCTTTTCGACCGCTTCAAAGAATTTAATAACATCGACGATTTCATCAGTTGACCAATCAAGATCCATTGGATATTGATAATCCATATCTAAACACGCTCCTTCTAGTTGGTTTTCATGTTGTTCTGGAGACCATTTACCATCAGTCTGCCCATTTTGAACGGATTGCCTCTGCCTGGTTGATAATCCGACTGAATAGTTCAGCCGTCGATGGTACATCATGAATCAGCCCCATTACTTGTCCAGCCCAGGCAAAACCTTCTCCTTCAACACCGTCATGGATATAACGCTGGTTCGCTTGCCCACTTATGTATTCTTTCAGTTGCTCATATCCACCATTTTCTTTTTCTATTGCAAGTATTTTATCGGTCCAGCTATTAGCAATTACCCTTGCAGGTGCACCAATGGACCGCTTAATGACAACGGTATCATTTTCTGTGCCGGAAACCAAGGCATTTTTATATAATTCATGTGCATGAACACACTCCTTGACTGCAATGAATCTGGTTCCCATCTCAATTCCTTCGGCTCCAAGGGTCAATGCCGCCATCAGACCGCGCCCATCTCCAAAGCCACCCGAGGCGATGACCGGAATTTTAACGGAATCCACGACTTGAGGAATCAATACAGAAGTTCCAATATCATCACGTCCTAAATGTCCACCACCCTCCTGACCAACCACCATCACCGCGTCTGCGCCCAGCTGTTCGGCCTTCACTGCCTGCCTTCTTGCAGCAACAAGCACAAGTTTTTTCACTCCAGTACCTTTGACGAAATCAAGGAATGGTGCTGGGTTACCGCCCGTTACGGAAACAGCTGCGATTTCCTCCTTCAGGGCTGCTTCAAGCATGTGTTCATAAGGTCTTCCATGCTGACCAATCGCAAAATTCACACCAAACGGTTTATCCGTCAATGATTTAGTTTTCCTTATTTCATCTATCAATTGTTCGGGGTTGTCCAAAGACATGGCAGTTACCTGTCCAAGCCCTCCTGCATTCGAAACGGCCGCAGCCAATTCTGCATAGGCTAAATGCGCCAATCCCCCTTGTACAATTGGATATTGGATTCCTAACAAATCGGTCACACGCGTATTCCACTTCAAGCTCCTCATCTCCCTATTCATTTAAAATGAAGTTATATATTCTATATCATAACTTCATTATGGCAAATATTGTTTTACCGTTCAATTTTTAAACTCATAGTTTTTAATGTTTATAAAAAAAGAATTCTTGAGTCAATCCTGTTAATACTAGGTATATAGACAATTATAACTGGCTGTTATATTTTATTGATTCCCTTAACATCCACTTCTTTTAGGCATTGTTTATGTAAGGACATTAAAGTCACGCTAGGCATTTATTATAAGACGTGCTATAATTCATATGTTTTATGTCCTTCCATAAGCTCACTAACCATTTGGATGTTTACGGGATCGGACAAACATACTTATCGTTAATAGAAAGGGAGTATCTTCTCCCCCAATATTCGTACTTATTATATTGAAAAGGGGCCACAAAGAATTGTCACAGAATGAAACACCCTTATACACTGCCTTATTGCAGCATGCCAAAAAAAATCCCGTTCAATTTCATATTCCCGGTCATAAAAAAGGAAAAGGAATGGACGCTGACTTCCGTGATTTCATTGGAGAAAATGCATTATCCATAGATTTAATCAATATCGCCCCACTCGATGATCTCCATCAGCCAAAGGGGATCATTAAACAAGCTCAGGATCTTGCCGCTGAAGCCTTTAGTGCCGATCATACATTCTTTTCCGTTCAAGGAACAAGTGGAGCAATCATGACGATGGTCATGACAGTCTGCGGACCTGGGGACAAAATCATCGTCCCGAGGAATGTACATAAATCCGTAATGTCTGCCATTGTATTTTCCGGAGCTGTTCCCATTTTCATCAATCCTGAAATAGACAAAGATTTGGGCATCTCACACGGAATCACCGTCGATGCCGTTGAAAAAACTTTAAAGGAACATAGTGATGCCAAAGGATTGCTTGTCATCAATCCAACCTATTTCGGCATTTCTGCTGATTTGCAAAAAATAGTGGAAGTTGCTCATTCCTACCAAATCCCAGTCCTCGTAGATGAAGCACATGGTGTCCATATTCACTTCCATGAAGACTTGCCTATGTCAGCCATGCAAGCTGGAGCAGATATGGCCGCAACGAGCGTTCATAAACTGGGTGGTTCACTTACGGGAAGTTCCATTTTAAATGTTAAGAATGGATTGGTTTCCGCAAATCGGGTTCAAGCAATATTGAGCATGCTCACTACCACCTCAACCTCCTATATCCTTCTAGCTTCCCTGGACACAGCCAGAAGACAACTTGCGACCGTAGGCAGGGAAATGATCGATGATGCCATCAATCTTGCTGGATATATCCGGGAGGCCGTGAATGAGATTCCTTATCTATACTGTGTTGGCAAGGAAATTCTATCCAGTAAAGCAGCCTTTAGTTATGATCCAACAAAACTGATCATCTCCATTAAGGAATTGAATATTACCGGGTACGACGTTGAGAAATGGCTTCGGGAAAAGCATAATATCGAAGTTGAACTTTCTGACTTGTATAACATACTTTGCCTGATTACACCGGGAGATTCAAAAAAAGAAGCGGACCTTTTGATTGCCGCCCTTAGAGACCTATCGGATGAGTTTAAGGAAATGGCTGCTGAACATGAGAAAATCGAAGTCCTCCTTCCCGATACACCACCTCTTGCTTTATCGCCAAGGGAGGCATTTTATGCAGAAACCGAAGTGGTTCCCATCGAAGAATCCGTCGGCAAAATCAGTGCGGAATTCATCATGGTTTACCCGCCTGGAATCCCTATTTTTATACCTGGCGAGCTGATTACTGAAGATAATATCAATTACATCCAGAAAAACATCGAGGCTGGTCTACCAGTACAAGGTCCAGAGGATCCAGAGATAAAATATTTACGCATCATTAAAAATTGAACGAGACTCATCAAACCAGAGCAGACGCATGCTCTGGTTTCTTTTGCCCATTTCATTTTGCAAAGAGCTGCGGATGAAAACCCAGAATATCCTCAAATTAACTCCTATAAAAAGGGTGCTCCAGGTTACAATCCTGAAACACCCTTAAATTCTATTAATCTTAAAGTCTTTTTCCATTTATTTTTCAGAGGCAGCTGTATCACAGCTTTGGCAGTTGTGATTGTGTGTATAAAGTACACTTACTTTTTCATCTTCAAAATGTTCAATCGTGCTATTGCAAGTTTGACATACGATAGTTCCCATTTTTACAACCCCTTCCTCTATATTGTATGCATCAATTACATAATGTAACCGCTTTAAATGAATTATAATATAACACATTTATTATTTCAAGCTAAAAAGTATAACATATATATTTTTACCCATATAAAGAAACCTCATGTGGGGGAAAACGATTCCAATCGTTCTTTATACCGATTCTTTTTATAATACGTGCGAATATTTTTAAAAATGAAAGGCTCTAGAATCTCTTTTTACATAATCCATCACACTCCTTTTTCAGCCAGGCAAGGGGAAAAAGGAATTTCGCCTACAATTTTACATATAGATATGTATATATTACAACCATAAAATGTTAATATATTCATACATGCGATAGAATCTAAGGGGGATCCAGATGTCTGAAAATGCCTATATAAAGCTTGTTCCTGAGTCCGTGAAATCGACAGTAACCATCGAGGACGTGAAGGAATTGCTGACCTATTACCAAATGATCACAGCAAAAACCGGAAAGCAACTGGATTGGGATTATGATAAGAAAGCATTTCCTTATGAAATGAAAGAACCTGAAAGAATGAAAGATAAGGCCATTTATCTTCAATCCAAAGAGGATCGTTATCACATGATATTGATAGGGGTTGACCAGGAAGTCGTGAAGGATGAGGATGGGCTAGAGCGCATTCAATCCTATATCCAATTCACCCTCCCTGAAACAGCAACCTTCGGTGATAAAGGAAAAGCGAATGAGTTATGCAAGTTCCTCGCAAAGAAATTAAAGGGACAGCTCCATCTCTTTAATAAACGCGTGATGTATTACTATCCAAGGAAATAAAAGACCTGCACAAGCTGAAAATTCAGCTCATGCAGGCGTATCAATTAATTTGGGATCAAGAATCTTATACCCTTTCTTTTGAAAACCTTTCACAATATCCTCTATCGCTTCACTCGTCCATTTTCGATCATGCATCAGCAGGTTCGCACCATTTCCTAAATAAGGACTGTTCAACATGATCTCTGTTAATGCTTTTTTATCCTGATACTCCTTTTCCCAGTCGTATCCATACGTCCAATTCATGACCAACATTTTTTCTTCCTCAGCAACTTTTTTTGAATGGTCGGTATTCGCTCCAAAAGGCGCCCTGAAGTACTTAGGGCGTTCTCCTATGATGCCCTCAACCAAATTATTTAATTTTATAATTTCTCTCTCCTGTTCCTTTTCAGGCAACTCTTTTAAATTTACATGTGAATATGTATGATTGCCGATAGCAAAACCCATTTCATAAATGTCTTTTAACATCGCTTTATTTTTATCATTTTCAAGAAAGTGTCCATTTACGAAAAAGATCGCAGGAACCCCGAGTCTTTTAAGCGTTTTGGCAATATCAAGCGAATATTTATCAGGTGCATCATCAAATGTCAACAAGACTACCTTCGGATCTGGATCACCAATCGGTTTAAATGACCAATTCCCTTTATCCACCCGATATTCTGCCTTTACTTTCGCTTCCGTATTTGTTTTGGCTGTCTCTACTTTCACATTTTTTTCTTGCTCGCTTTCATCATGGATGAATGTGGTCGTTTCCACACTTTTATGATTCTCTTTTTCTGTTCGATCAGAATCTGAATCACTGCAGCCGATTAAAAAAAGGGCTACTAATGCAAATAAAAATAACACTTTGTTAATCATGGTTCCTCCGTTATTTGATGTGTCGTTTGCGAGCTTACGAAAAATTCAATAAACGGGTACTAGGGTTTCCAATAGGATTTGCAAAACTCCATAACATAAAAGACTTATCACAGTAACAAGCATGGTTCGCTTATTGGATTTCAAAATCATTTTACCAATGTAAATAGCCAAATAAGAAAAGACCAGAAACATGAATACTTTGAAAACAAACCGATCATTAACAGATAGCCATTCAACTAGTGTATACCCGCTCCATACGATTAGTTGAAAGAGGATTACCAGATAATTTTTCAAGTGATCCACCCCATTTTAAAATGAATAAATCAGCCATACTATTTGTATTGACAAAATTATTCTTTCGACATCGCTCATCTTATTTTTTATCCTCTTTTACCTTATTCAAACCTTTTTAAGGAAAAAAGTAAGAAGTCCTTTTTATAGCTTATGCCCTTTTTGTCCTTTTCATTTAAATAGTAGAAAGAAAATCTTGATTGGGGGTGAATTCAATCAAGATCTGGCCACTAAAAAAAGCGTACTGCCTAGGCAGCACGCTTACTATAGTTCAATTACTTAATGATGTGAATAGGAGTTCCAAGGGCCACTTCTGCAGCTTCCATTGTAATTTCCCCTAAAGTTGGATGTGCATGGATTGTCATCGCGATATCTTCGGCAGTCATTCCCGCTTCGATAGCTAAACCAAGCTCCGCAATCATATCAGATGCGTTTGGTCCTGCGATTTGTGCTCCTATTACCAATCCGTCTTCTTTGCGAGTGATAAGCTTCACAAATCCGTCCGTATTGTTTAATGAAAGAGCTCGTCCATTTGCAGCGAATGGGAACTTAGAAGCAAGCGCTTCAATTCCAGCTTCCTTCGCTTCTTTTTCATTATAACCGACAGAAGCAAGTTCCGGTTCAGAGAATACAACAGCCGGAATAGCAAGATAGTCGATTTCAGATGAATGTCCTGCAATGGCTTCTGCAGCAATTTTACCTTCATAAGAAGCTTTATGAGCCAATTGAGGTCCAGAAACGATATCACCGATAGCATAGATGTTTTTCACGCTTGTACGGCATTGTTTATCAGTTTCGATAAGACCACGGTCAGTCATTTTGATTCCAACTTGTTCAATACCGATTTCCGAAGTATTAGGGCGACGTCCCACAGTTACTAAAACGTAATCAGCTTCGACTTTTTTCTCTTCACCTTTTACTTCATAAGTAACGGTTACGCCTGTTTCAGTTTCTTCCACGCCTTTAGCATTTGCTTTTGTAACAATTTCAGCACCTTTGTTTTTAAGGTTGCGTTTAACAAGTGCTGCCATTTGTTTTTCAAAGCCTGCAGAAAGAATTTCTTCCGTACCTTCAAGAATAGTTACTTTAGTGCCAAAACTTGCGAAAGCTCCACCAAGCTCAGTACCAATGTAACCTCCACCGATTACTACGATCGAACTTGGAACTTCTTCCAAAGCAAGAGCACCAGTAGAATTAAGTACACGTTTCGTATATTTAAATGACGGAATCTCGATTGGTGATGAACCAGTAGCGATGATTGCGTTTTTAAATGTATATGTTTGGGCTGAGTCTTCATTCATAACACGGATGCTGTTTTCATCAACGAAATAAGCTTCGCCTGTTACTACCTCAACATTATTACCTTTTAACAAGCTGCTTACGCCGCCAGTTAATTTTTTTACAACAGTACCTTTCCAAGCTTGTACTTTAGAAAAATCAACAGTAACTTTTTCTGCAAAGATACCCATGTCTTCTGAATGCTGAGCTTCATGGAAACGGTGTCCCGCTGAAATTAACGCTTTCGATGGGATACAGCCTACATTCAAACAAACTCCGCCGATTGTTCCTTTTTCAACGACCGTTACTTTCTGTCCAAGCTGTGCTGCGCGAATTGCGGCAACGTATCCCCCTGGGCCTGAACCGATCACTAAAGTATCTGTTTCGATTGGAAAATCTCCTACTACCATTGTTTACGCCTCCATTAACAATAATTCTGGGTCGTTCAATAACTTTTTGATATGATTCAATGCATGTTGAGCTGTTGCTCCATCAATCATGCGGTGATCAAAGCTCAGTGATAATGCCAGAACTGGAGCGGCGATAATTTCCCCGTCGCGTACAATTGCTTTTTCGGCAATGCGTCCAATCCCTAGAATGGCAACTTCTGGATGATTGATTACAGGTGTGAACCATTGACCGCCTGCGGAACCGATATTCGTAATGGAGCAAGAAGCACCTTTCATTTCATTAGGAGCCAATTTGCCGTCACGAGCTTTCGTCGCTAATTCATTAATTTCTTGTGAAATAGCAAAAGTTGATTTACGATCTGCATCTTTTACAACTGGAACGAGCAGTCCTTTGTCTGTGTCTGCCGCAATTCCGATATTGTAATAGTGTTTATGGATAATCTCACTAGCCTCATCATCAAATGATGTGTTAAGCATAGGGAATTCACGCAATGCACTTGTTAACGCTTTAACAACATAAGGTAGGAATGTAAGCTTGATTCCTTTTTCTGCAGCAATTTCCTTGAATTTCTTACGGTGAGCAACCAGTAGCGTCACATCGACTTCATCCATTAATGTTACATGCGGAGCTGTCTGTTTGGATTTAACCATCGCTTTGGCAATCGCTTTTCTCATGCCGCTCATTTTCTCGCGAGTTTCAGGATATTGCCCTTCTGGAATTGACACTTTTTGTTTTTCGGTTGTTTCCGTATCATTTTGTTGAGAAGCTTCACTTTGAGCTGCTGGTTGCTGTGGAGCCGTTTTGCCGTTTTTGAAAGCATCGATGTCTTCTTTCATGATGCGGCCGTTATCCCCAGAACCAGAAATCTCACGAATATTTACCCCTTGTTCGCGTGCATATTTTCTAACAGAAGGCATGGCGATAATACGTCGTGAAGGATCCACCTCAACCTGTGGTTGTGATCCCGCGCCCGTTACTCCATTATTTTCTTGAACCGGAGCAGCCTCTTTCTTGACTTCCTGTCCAGCTTCAGCAGTTGCTTGAACCTGGGACTCCGTATCCTTCTCGCCTTCTGCCTTCGCTTCTTCTCCATGATCCCCTTTAAACTGAAGATTTTCATAACCTGGAGCATCGAATGTTACAAGTACATCGCCAACAACGGCAACCGTTCCTTCTTGAACAAGGATTTCTTCAACGGTACCTTCCACCGGTGATGGGATTTCAACAACGGCCTTGTCGTTTTGAACCTCGCAAAGCACGTCATCTTCTTGAATCTTATCTCCTGGTTTTACAAACCATTTCACTATTTCACCTTCGTGTATACCTTCTCCGATATCAGGGAGTCTAAATTGGAATGCCACTGAGTTCAACCTCCTATATTAAATCATACTTAGTGCTTTGAATAAAGTCCTTTATCTTGCATTACCGATAATGCGAAATTACTTTCCCATGAAGGACATTCATTCCCAATACTTAAGATTGTTAAAATTTCAAGACTTTAGTCGCCGTTTCAATAATGTCTTTATAATTAGGTAACCATACTGTTTCAGCTTGTGAAAACGCGAATACCGTATCAGCAGCCGCCACTCGCAGTACTGGTGCATCCAAGCTCAAAATGGCACGTTCGTTAATTTCCGCTACAACATTCGCTGCAATACCAGCTTGCTTTTGTGCTTCTTGAACAACGATAGCGCGTCCAGTTTTCTCTACAGAAGCAATGATTGTATCAATATCCAATGGAGATACAGTCCGTAAGTCGACCACTTCGACGGAATGACCTTCCTTAGCCAATTCCTCAGCAGCCTTGATGGATTCCTGTACCATCGCACCATAAGTAATAATGGATAAATCCGTTCCTTCTCTTTTCACATCCGCTTTTCCTAATGGAATTGTATATTCTTCTTCAGGAACTTCCTGACGGAAAGAGCGGTACAATTTCATGTGCTCAAGGAAAATGACAGGGTCATTATCACGAATCGCTGAAATCAATAAACCTTTTGCATCGTAAGGAGTGGAAGGGATAACTACCTTTAACCCTGGTTGCTGTGCCATTAAACCTTCTAAGCTATCAGCATGCATTTCAGGAGTATGAACTCCACCGCCAAAAGGTGAGCGAATTGTAACCGGCGCACTGTAACGTCCGCCTGAACGGTAGCGCATACGAGCAAGCTGACCGCTTACGGAATCCATTACTTCATATATAAATCCGAAGAATTGAATTTCAGGAACAGGACGGAAACCTTGTAAAGAAAGACCGACCGCTAATCCACCGATTCCAGATTCAGCAAGAGGTGTATCGAATACACGATCTTCGCCGAATTCTTTTTGAAGATTTTCCGTTGCACGGAAAACTCCTCCATTAAGACCAACATCTTCCCCAAAAACGAGTACATTCTCGTCATTTTTAAGTTCTGTACGTAATGCTTCTGTAATTGCTTGAATCATCGTCAATTGAGCCATGGCTTACTTCGACTCCTTCTCTTTATAAATTTCATATTGTTCTTTTAAGTTATAAGGCATTTCTTCAAACATGTTTTCAATTAGGTCTGTAACCTTTTGCTTAGGTTCTGCATCTGCCAATTTGATTGCTTCTTTAATATCTTCTTTTGCTTTTTCTATCGTTTCGTTCTCTAGTTCTTCATTCCAAAGTTTTTTGTTTTCCAAGAACTTGCGGAAACGCACCAATGGATCTTTCAGTTCCCATTCGTTATCCATATCAGAAGTACGGTAACGTGTCGGGTCATCCCCAGCCATCGTATGCGGTCCATAACGGTAAGTTAATGTTTCAATCAATGTTGGGCCTTCACCATTAATTGCACGTTCGCGTGCTTCTTTAGTTGCTGTATATACGGCCAACGCATCCATACCATCAACTTGGATTCCAGGAATACCTGCAGCCACACCCTTTTGGGCTAATGTTTTCGCTGCTGATTGTAAATCAACCGGAGTCGAGATTGCGAAACGGTTATTTTGCACGATGAAGATAGCTGGCGCTTTAAATGCACCTGCAAAGTTAATTCCCTCATAGAAGTCACCTTGTGAGGTTCCACCGTCACCCGTATATGTGATCGCTACAGCTTTTTTGCCGCGTTTTTTCAAACCAAGAGCCACTCCGGCAGCTTGGATATATTGAGCGCCGATAATGATTTGCGGGGAAATGACATTAACGTCTTCAGGAATTTGATTTCCCTTAAAATGTCCCCGGGAGAATAAGAATGCTTGCCATAGCGGAAGACCATGCCAAACGATTTGCGGAACATCACGGTAACCAGGTAGAATGAAATCCTCTTTCTCCAAAGCATACTGTGAAGCGATTTGAGAAGCTTCTTGACCGGCAGTCGGTGCATAAAACCCTAATCTACCTTGACGGTTCAGTGATATGGAACGTTGATCCAAGATGCGAGTATAAACCATACGACGCATTAATTCTTGCAATTGTTCATCACTTAAATCAGGCATTGCCGCTTCGTTGACGACTTCTCCCTCTTCATTTAAAATTTGAAAAGTTTCAAATTGTTCTTCCACTTTCTTAAGCTGATCTTGGATATTAATTTTAGCTTGCTTAGTTTTTTGAGCCATTTGGCACCTCATCCTTTCATTAAAAAGGTTTGCTATTATTATTCTATAAAGCAAAAATAGTTTGCTTTTTAGTTTTTGCAACAATGCATTCTTTTATTTTTCCCTTAAGACCAATCCCTCAAACGTGGATCTGCTTAATATGTCTCAATCTTATTCTGTACTATAAAAAAAATCAAGATATATGATACAAGAAATTTTTATAATTTAAGTTTACAAGAAGAAATATCCTCAAGTCAATCACTTGGAGTTCCTTATCTTTTTGATTTAATTGAATTCCCATTCCTAATTCTTCTCCACTGTATTAGTTTTGGTTTTATAACTGTACTAATAAATTGGCCTAAATTATCATATTGGGGAGGACGAAGGATAATATTTCATTTCCTTCGCAAATCCCATCGATTCCAAAACCGCTTTAAGTAAGGGCATTTGAGCAGGTAAGATAATATTCCAAAAAAATATTCAACCGCTTTCATTTCAGGCTGCTGTTTGATTTTCTATTTTCGTTTTTTTTTAGTACAGGTACTGAAATTTTTAATATCATCGGTTTGCTCAAAAAATTTTTTCCGGGACTTTTCTATCGATAAATGAACGGGATGCACAAAAATGGGCTGTGAGTGAGGATCACAGCCCATCATTAGTTATTATTTCGTTGAATCAGCCATTTCTATGCCAGAACTATCATAAAAACTTTCCTTTTTTTGATTGGATTTTTCCGTTAATGCATTAAATTGGTCATTCGCTTTCAAAACTTTTGTATAAGAGTTATTAATTTTCTCGATTTGACCTTGTAATTCATCCATTTTCAAATCCTCTTTTTTAAACAGTTCATATAATTCACGATCATAAACCAGACTTTGTTGATAGGCATCGTATAAGTCGTCGTATGTGCTGTAACGTTCACTCATGACTTTTTTCATTTCAGTCGCTTCTTTTTTTATCTTTTCATCTTCTATTTTTCCAATTTGTTCATCAATTTTTTTGAACTGTTCTTTTGACGATTGCATACTGCTTTGTTCCTTTTCAATTATATCCTCGCGTTCGTCGATATTCTTGGTCGCTTCATCTGAGAGCTCTATGATTTGTTGGTACTCATCCATTCCAAGTTTAATGATTTTCTCATACTGTTCTTTTTCCTTTTTCTCCAATTCATTGAGTGGCACTTGATTCTCGTTGAAATCACCTTCCTTTTCTGCCGTTTTCTCTAGGATCTTGTGGATTTTCTCTTCAGGCGAACCATTAAAACAACCGGTCATGATCGCTAAAGAAAGAAGTAAAATAACATATGGGCCAAAACGCTTTAACATAGACAGCTCTCTCCTTCTGATAGTTCTTCTAAGATTTATATTTCTCTAAATTTCTGTTTAAGCTGCAGACACTCGTACTAAAACATATTCCGAACAGGAATTTTTCATTACTGGGCGTAAGCCTACACCCTTTATATCATACTGCATAGGCTGTAGGGACCGTTTCAAATCAAAGTGGTCAACAAATTAACAATACAAAAACGGAGGTATGAAATTATGTATGGAGGTTACACCCAGGATTGTTGTTATCCGGTTTCCGTTGCACCCAGCTTTGGTTATGGTGAACAATGTGGTGGGGGCTTTGGTAGCGGCTTCGCCATAATCATTGTCCTTTTCATTCTGCTCATCATTGTCGGAGCTTGCTTATGCTAAACAGGTAATTTTTATTACCTTTACCCGAATATGATATCTATTTACCCTGTTTCACAAAAATGATGTATTTTTTTAAAAAGTACAACAAGATAATAAAATAATGGCTGGGATAGGGAATGATCAAATGATTCCATCCCTATCCCATTCTGTTTAATTAGACCAGTCCATTAACTTTCAGCATTTTTTTTGTTAAAATAACCCTATACATATAATAATAATTTTTATGGGGTGAAAAATTATGCTTACTATGGATGATTTTGTTAAAGAAGATGATCCTATTTTAAGGAAAGTCGCGTTGGAAGTCCCACTTCCGGCATCAGATGAAGATAAGCGAATTTTAGCCAGCTTGATGGAATATGTCCAAAACAGCCAAATGCCTGATATTGCTGCCCTATACGGGTTAAGAGCAGGAATTGGCTTGGCTGCACCACAGGTTAATGTGTCAAAAAGGATGATTGCAGTTCATTTGAAAGAAAAAGATGATCAACTGTATAGCTATGCACTTTTTAATCCTAAACTCATCAGTCATTCAGTGGAAAAAGCATACTTAACAACCGGAGAAGGTTGTCTCTCCGTTAATCGGCCCGTTTCCGGCTATGTGCCACGTTATGCTCGAATAACGGTAGTGGGAACGGACCTGGAAGGAAAGTCGGTTCAACTCCGCCTTAAAGGCACCGCAGCTATTTGTTTCCAGCATGAAATCGATCATCTTAATGGAATCATGTTTTATGATCATATCAATCAAGATGACCCCTATACCGTTCCGGAAAATTCCATCGCGGTAGAAAGGTGAGCGTAATAATCTAAAAACTCCCGTCTATTGTTTGACGGGAGTTTTTATTTTTAAATCAGTTCAAGTTCCTTCAATCCAAAAAGTATGCCATCGTCATCGACATCTTTCGTAACAAAGTCTGCCTCTTGCTTCAACAGTTGACCGGCATTCCCCATTGCCACGCCATATCCCGCTACTTTTAACATTTCAATATCATTCAACCCATCTCCGAAGGCATAAACGTCCTCGAGAGCGAACCCAACTTTCTCCATTAATATTTTAATACCTTCTGCTTTTGAACCTCCGAATGGAAGTACATCCGTAGAGTACGTATGCCATCTAATAAAATGAAAGTCATCATAGTTCCCAACAAAATTCCCTTCTTCATCTTCCGAGCAGAATAATAACGCTTGGTATATATCATGGTCCTCATAAAAATCAGCCATTTGTTCTGGGTGGGGGAACTTCAGACTGCTTAATGCATCTTCGATTCGATTATGATGGGGCACACTGGATTTCATTGTCTCCTCATTCATGAAAACGATCGGTATTTGATTATTTTCAGCATGTTCGTGAAGACGTTTTATCTCAAGTTTGTTCAAAGGATTTTTGTAAACGACTTTTCCTTCAAAAACAACATATTGTCCGTTGAAACTTACGAATGTATCTATGCCTAGCTCTTCCCTCAAAGACTCGAACATGAACGGAGCCCTGCCAGTGGCAATCGCCACAAAAACCCCGTTATCCTGTAGCTGCTTAACTGCTTTTTTCGTTGAGGCAGGTAACTTTTTTTCATGATCAAGCAATGTTCCGTCAATATCAAAAAATACGATTTTCACTAACGATTCACTTCCAATTCATTCATTTTTTCCTTTTTAATATGTACTCATTTAATAATTGTCATCAAGATAAGTCAAGTAACTCCACTGAATTCCACTCTCGAAGTTTAGTTTTTTATTCACGAATGAGCATATACTACTCTTATATAGTAGTAACCCTTAACTTCAGTTTAGTGCCTCGCCCTCCTTCTTGCCTCTAAAATCACAGTTACCAGTATTAATGAGCCTTTTTTTTCAAAAATGGACCAAGTACTTGTAAAGACATATTTACTTTATTGAATAATCCTATACAATAATAACTAAGGGAGTGTGATCGCCATGTTAAAAAAGCTTCGTAAAAAGCTTGTTAAACAATGGAAAGATCTTTTAAGAAAAAAATCTATCGCATGATTTGCCATTCATATTCTGCCATGGCCGTCATCCGTATGCGAGTTTTTTTCGGACAGCCCTTCAAAAACTTGCGGAGGGCTTCTTCCTTGTTGTAAAGTTCTTGATAAGCATTCTTTCTACCTTGGCTTTGTAAATGGCCAAGTGAATACATATTTCTATTTAGAATATGAGCCGTTGTCATTCCATGAAACGCTGTACCCAGTGGTACTATATTAATTATGAAAGAAATCGTTTGCGAAAAAAATGATTTTGTTTAATTAAGGTAAAGTGAGATAAACTGAATTCCGAATGAAAACGAGTGGTCAGAAACTTTCTTTGTCGATTTAAGTTTTACACATAGTAAAAACGGATAGGATAGAGGATAGAGGAAGCTACAATTGGATTGATACCCGAAATTGCCATCTATTTTTTATATACTTAAGACATTGGTATATTGAGTTCATCAAAACCCCTTCCGTTTTTATGGCGGAGCTGGGTTTATTTTTACATGATGTTGAAAAACATGAAAAAATTGTTGTTTTTATATATAATGAAAAAAGCAATGCAAACAAGTGAGGAGAGATTAAAATGGTTTTTAAGGTATACTATCAAGTAACCATAGCAGAGGTTCCCATCAGGGAGAATACTAAAACAATGTTCGTCGAAGGTGAATCCGTTCGTGACGTCCGTTTAAAATTAAAAAAAGAACCTTATAACGTCGAAATTGTACTACCTGTAACAGGAGCATATTTAGAATATGAAAAACAAAATGAAGATTACAAAGTATTGGAGCTATAATTTATGAAATTTGTAAAAAATGATCAAACAGCTGTATTCGCCCTGGGCGGTTTAGGCGAAATCGGTAAGAACACATATGCTGTTCAGTTTCAAGATGAGATCATCGTCATTGATGCTGGAATTAAATTTCCGGAAGATGAACTTCTAGGTATTGATTATGTGATTCCAGACTACAGCTATTTAGAGAAAAATGTAGATAAAATTAAAGGTGTTTTCATCACTCATGGCCATGAAGACCATATTGGCGGGATTCCTTATTTACTTAGAAAAGTGAATGTTCCTGTATACGGCGGAAAGCTAGCACTTGGGTTGCTTCGTAATAAATTGGAGGAACACGGCCTTTTACGCCAGACGACGATGATTGAAATCAGTGAAGATGAAGTGATTAAGTTCCGGAAGACTTCCGTCTCTTTCTTCCGTACAACTCACAGTATTCCCGATTCATATGGAATTGTTGTAAAAACGCCACCAGGACAAATTGTTCATACTGGTGATTTTAAATTTGATTTTACTCCAGTAGGCGAGCCAGCCAACTTGACCAAGATGGCTGAAATCGGAAAAGAAGGCGTATTGTGCTTACTTTCGGATAGTACAAATAGTGAAGTGCAGAATTTCACTATGTCAGAAAGCCGTGTCGGCGATACCATTCAAGATATTTTCCGCAAGGTGGACGGCCGGATTATTTTTGCAACATTCGCATCGAACATCCATCGTCTTCAACAGGTGGTTGAAGCAGCCGTGGCTAATGGACGTAAAATAGCTGTTTTTGGGCGTAGCATGGATTCTGCCATATCAATTGGCCAAGACCTTGGTTATATCACAGCGCCAAAAGATACATTCATTGATGTACAGCAATTAAATCGTATGCCTGCGAACAAAGTAACCATCCTTTGTACTGGCAGCCAAGGTGAACCAATGGCAGCTCTTTCGCGGATTGCAAATGGCACTCACCGTCAAATTCAAATCATTCCTGGTGATACAGTCGTATTTTCTTCTTCACCAATTCCAGGTAACACAATCAGTGTTTCCAGAACGATTAATCAATTATATCGTGCTGGAGCTGACGTCATTTCAGGTCCACTGAATGATATTCATACATCTGGGCATGGCGGACAGCAGGAACAAAAACTAATGCTTCGTTTGATCAAGCCAAAATTCTTCATGCCAATCCATGGAGAATACCGTATGCAAAAACTTCATGCCCGCCATGCAGTCGATTGCGGTGTCCCTGAGGAAAATTGCTTTATCATGGATAATGGTGAAGTACTTTCCTTAAGTGAAAACACAGCACAAATCGCTGGTAAAATTCCTTCGGGTTCGGTTTATATCGATGGAAGCGGCATCGGGGATATCGGTAACATCGTTTTACGCGATCGTCGGATTCTTTCTGAAGAAGGCCTTGTCGTTGTCGTTGTCAGCATAAATATGAAGGAATTCAAAATTGCATCCGGCCCTGACATCATCTCACGTGGATTTGTTTATATGAGGGAATCAGGAGACCTAATTAGCGATGCTCAATCCTTGATCACAAAGCATTTGAATAAAGTGATGGATCGCAAAACTACACAATGGTCTGAAATTAAAAATGAAATTACAGATACATTGTCTCCATTCTTATATGAAAAAACTAAACGCCGTCCAATGATCCTACCGATCATCATGGAAGTTCAATAAACAAAAAAACCCAGCCATCATTCGGCTGGGTTTTTCAGACTGTAGACAATCTCTATAATAATTGAGTTTGTCTACAGTTTTTTTTGTTTTAGGCCATGTTTAACTTGATTGTTGATTTCATTCAAATTAAAAAGCGAATAATTAATAATTGCCTCCCGAAAAATCCAAAAACACATTAATTAGCCCTAACAATATATCCGAAATAATAAGAATTATCATAATTGTAATGATACGTTGCAATGTAAGAACATAAACTTCTTTATCTTTATAACGCTTATAAAAAATCCATAAAACAATTCCTCCTGATAAAAAAACTAAATTAAATGCTAATATACAATCTTAAAAATAGTCAACTTTTCAAAAACACCTTCTCTTTTCTTCGTTGCGTTTGTTTCGTTTATTGGGTGTAAGCAACTTTCCACCGCAAACGTGCGAATACTACGTTCATCTGTATTAAAAGCAAGTGTATCCAAGAAATTAAACCAACCCAAATAGTGTTGCAAATATTTTGTTGCAACACCTTTGAATCGCATGATCCATGGTGAGCCATTTGGAAAAAATTATAGAAGAATCAGATCACCGGCGTCATAATGCAGGTGTAAATATGCGAAACGCAAAGTAAAGATATTGCGTGTATTCGTTGATGCAAAAGAAAAGAATGGTATTCGTAGGACTACTTTAAGGGGGCTTAAAAAATTATCGATGCAGCTATTCTCTATAACTGCTTCAAATCCAATAAAAAAACAAAGTTTCGGAATGAGACCATTCCGAAACCCTTTTGTTTTCCTTTGATAAAAGAAAGTGAGCGCTGTTCGATTTTAGCAGGACACTTTCTTATTCTACAATCTTTTTTTCGAAACGATTGATGTCTGAATCTGCTCCAATGACGATTAATATATCGCCTTTATGAATTAAATCGTTAGCTTGAGGAGAGACATTGATTTCATTCCCTCTTTTAATCGCAACGATATTCAGCCCGTAGTGGGCGCGGATATCCAGATCAAATATAGAATTGCCATTCATCTTTTGGCTTGCAACAATTTCAACGATGGAATGTTCATCTGAAAGCTCCAAATAATCAAGAATATTGTTGGAGCCCATTTTATGCGCAATCCTTCTCCCCATATCTCTTTCGGGATGCACGACAAAATCAGCTCCGATTTTTCGAAGCACCTTCTCATGATAATCATTCTGCGCTTTTACCGTAACATTGCCGACACCCAATTCTTTAAGTATAAGAGTTGTCAATATACTCGCCTGAATATTCTCACCTATTGCAACAATGACGTGATCGAAATTACGAATCCCTATGTTTCTCAGCACATTTTCATCAGTGGTATCCCCTACTACGGTATGTGAAGCAATTCTGGCGAATTCATTGACACGATCTTCATCTGCATCGATAGCCAGAACTCCTAATCCTTCTTCAGCTAACGTTCTGACTATACTGCCGCCAAAACGGCCGAGTCCAATCACTGCAAATTCTTTTTTCACAACAAGCCCTCCTACATCATTCGTTCTTTCCTTTTAGCATGATTTAAATTCCAGTAAGGAAGAACAGTTAAGCTTCGTTTCCTTTAAACGTTATATAGTTAGTTAAATGGTTAATTGCAAGTTCAATGGCATCTTCATCCGGACATAACTTAGCATGGTGCAAACCATATTCTGATGATACACCTAGCCAAAACATGAAACCCGGAATCTCCTTTAACATATATCCAAAATCTTCACCTGTCATCGCTTCAGTGCAGCGATGCAGATGAACGGAAGATGACTTCTCCGTAAACTCCATGAATTCCTGGGTCAAAAGTTCTTCATTATACACCTGGTGGTACATCGCACCATAGTCGATTTCTGCCAAGCATTCATAGCCAACTTGTATGCCGTCGACAAGCGCTTTTATTCTCGACTTGACCTTTACCATCGATTCTGGGTTAAGCGTGCGTATTGTACCCTCTAACCGCGCTGTCTCCGCAATAATATTTTGAACGGTTCCTCCTGTAATCTTCCCAACTGTAATGACAGCTGAATCAAGTGGATTGACATTCCGGGAAACGATGGTTTGTAGCTGCCCGACAAGAGAACAAGCAGCAATGACCATATCCTTTGTTTCATGTGGGTAAGCTGCATGCCCCCCTTTCCCTTTCAAATCGATGAATAATTCAGATGTATTGGCAAATAAAAGGCCTTCTTTAACGGCGATCGTTCCAACTGGATACTCTGGAGCAATATGCAAGGCAAGAATCATATCCGGTTTCCATTTTTTCATGGTATCCGATTTCAGCATCGGTTCAGCTCCGCCAGGTCCTTCTTCGGCCGGCTGGAAAATGAATAATAAGTCATCATCGATCGGATTCTCGGTGAAATAGGTTAATAACCCCAGACCGATGCTCATATGAAAATCATGTCCGCAGGCGTGCATATATTCTTCATGGGTGGATGCAAAAGGCAATCCGGTTTCTTCTTTAATCGGCAGACCATCTATATCAGCTCGGTAGCCAATTGTTTGCCTCGGGTTCCTTCCCTTCACTTTCACGAATATCCCTGTTCGCCAAGTTTCTATCTCGATACGCTCCGAGGCTAAATTCGTTATGTAATTCAATAGATACTTCTGAGTCTTGAATTCCTTAAAACCTATTTCCGGAATTTGATGCAAATCACGCCGGATCTCGGCAAATGGATTTATTTTCACATTATTCCCTCCCTATACAGAAAGCGTGGATAAAATTATCCACGCTTTTGACAATATTCACGTAAGAATTAAAGTTGACGAAGTTCTTGCATGATCTCTGTTTTTGACTTGGTTTTTTCATCAATTTGTTTAATGACCTTTGCCGGGATACCAGCAGCCACAGAGTATGGAGGAACGTCTTTTGTTACAACGGCACCGGCCGCTACAACTGAACCTTGACCGATTTTCACTCCTTCAAGTACGACCGCATTAGCTCCGATCAAAACATCGTCTTCCAAGATGACCGGTTGTGCGGAAGGAGGCTCGATGACACCTGCTAAAACTGCACCAGCACCTACGTGACAGTTTTTACCTACTGTTGCACGTCCGCCAAGTATTGCATTCATGTCAATCATTGTACCTTCGCCAATGACAGAGCCGATATTGATTGATGCACCCATCATGATCACTGCGTTGTCACCAATCGATACTTGATCACGGATTATAGCGCCAGGCTCGATACGGGCTTTGATGCCTTTAAGGTCCAATAAAGGAATGGCAGAGTTACGGCGATCGTTTTCTACTACATAATCCTCGATTTTAGTTCCCGCAGCCTTGATTGCCTCTTCGATTTCAGACCATTCACCGAATACCACACCTGTATTCCCTGTAATGAAAGTTTTAGAAGCCGTTCCAAAATCCATGCCTTCTAATTCGCCTTTGACATATACCTTTACTGGTGTCGATTTCTTACTATTTGAGATAAAAGCAATAATCTCGTTTGCATCCATTTTATTCATTCCGGGTAAAACCTCCTAAATATGTATCATTACTCGTTTTAAATTTAACAGACAACTGTCTGCAAGACAAGCTGAATGTCACGACAATATATTATTCTGCCCTATTGACATTGGCGTCATCGGACCTATAACATTCCTTGGTCGCGAATATGTTCTTTCACCACTTCAGTGAATGCTTGGACTTGCTTTAACTGGAAAGCAGATTCATAGCCGCAAAGCCATGTATCCCGTTCTATAGAATGATTATGCCCATCTAAAAGTGGGATTTTAAAAATATTCGTATCTTTATCATGTAAAGTGATGGCAGGCAGGATCGCATAACCTATACCATTGAACACCATTTGTTTGCACGTTTCGATTTGATCCACGACGATGGTGTTTTTTGGTGTCGTTTTAAATTGCCGATGCCACCAGTCCTGAATTTCCTGATAATAATTCGAGTCACTTTTAAATTGAATGAATGGCCGGTCCGTTTCGAACACCTGATTCAGTTCCTTCATTTCAGTATCGACCAAATAAAGCATATCTGTAAACAAATGCTGTTTTACCCCTTTCCAATCCGGGGCTCCCCTTATGATGCCAATATGTACTTGGCCTTCATACAAAGACTTTAAAATCTCACTGCTCCAGCCTGTGATTAAAGAAATTTTAGCATACGGATATTTTTGGACAAACTTTTTCAATACTTGCGGCAGCCAGTTTTGACCGACAATCGAAGCACAGGCAATTTTCAAAGTGCCATATACTTCATGATCCATAGCTTGGATACTTTCCCTTACTTTTTCTTCTTTTTCTATTACCTCATTGGCCAAACGAATCACCGCTTCTCCTGCAGGAGTCAACGATAGTCCTTTTTGTGAACGCAGAAACAGTTTCGAGCCCCAATCCTTTTCTATTGATTGTAAACGCTGTGATAACGCCGGTTGGGAAACGAACAACCGCTCAGCAGCTTTTCTCATATTCATTTCCTGAGCAAGTACGGATAATAAATGAAATTCTGAAAACGACATATACACCAGCCTCTTGATAATTAATTCTTATGATGATGATTTAAATTATTTAAATTTAATTATCAACAAAGTCCGCTTATAATACAAGGGAAAAGAAAAGGAGTGATATCCATTGACGATCATTTTATTGCTGGTCATCAGTTTTGCAGCATCCTTCGTAGGCACCTTGGCTGGCAGCGGCGGTCTTATTGGCATGCCATCCCTCCTATTGATAGGGTTACCGATCCACCAGGTTATTGGTTCCGTCAAGTTTTCGAATATGTTTTCTTCTTTTTCCAGTTTTTATACTTTATTCAAGAAAAAACAGTTAAAACTGAAGGATGCACTCAAATTGATCCCCTATGCCTTATTCGGTGGTTTTTGTGGTGGTCTGCTTGCTAATTCATTCTCTGAAAAGATGATGAATTTGTTAGCCATCTGCCTTTTGTCGATCGCTTTGATCATGAACTTCATCAAGAAACCAAAACCCTCTACTGAACCGATTTGGCACCTTCCAAAAAGAGTTTATCCAACCCTATTCGGAATCAGTGTTTACGACGGAATGTTCGGACCAGGACAGGCCACCATGCTTATGTATACCTTTTTAAGAAATGGAGCCACTTACCTTCAATCCCTGGCCTTTACCAGATTTCAAACTTTCATCAGCTGTACAGCTGCATTCATCACCTATTTCATTGCCGGTAACCTTGCATGGGAGATTGCCATTTATTACACGATTGGCTCCCTTATCGGATCACAGCTAGCCTTACGCGTGGCTCAGAAAATTTCTACCCGACAGTTGAAATTCATTTTACATATGGTCACGATCGCCCTATTGATCCAATTGATTATCCGCGTCGCATTTCCTTAATGATTCTTTCTTAGTCTCGTTAGTAATATGAAGCTGATTACAGAGAAGATTAGAACAATGATATAAATCGTCTGTAGAGACAGGGTGAGTCCTTCCTGTAAAACCTTTACCACATCTTCAGGAAGCAACCTGCGTTCTTCACTGTTCAACAGTTTATTTGCCGTATCAATCGTCACCCCCGAGCCTGCTGGTGCATGCTCGTTTAAATAAGCTTGAAGTCTCGTATTCATGATTCCTCCAAGTAAAGCTGCGCCTACCGTATTTCCTAAATTACGCATGAACATATTAGATGCTGTCGCAATCCCCCTGCGTTCCCAGCTGACGGTTTTCTGAATGACGACTAGGAATGAAGTCGAAGTCAAGCCCATCCCCACTCCCACAAAGAAGGATCCCATGGCAGCCATAATCGGCCCTGCTTCTGGCTTCATCCATACTAGGATGATGCTCCCAAGGATCAATGCCCCCCCTCCAAGCAGCGAAGTTGATTTGAATCCTATTTTCATCAATAACCTGCCTGAAATCATCGATGCGATTGGCCAGCCAATTGACATGGCCGTCAATGTAAAGCCAGCTACAGTTGGCGAACGTTCCATCACACCCTGAACGAATGTTGGAAGAAAACTCGACAATCCAATCATCATTATTCCAGTCGTCAGAGAAACAAGATTTGCGATCAAGATGGAGCGCTCCTGCCAGATTTCAAATGGCATCATCGGTTCGGCTGCTTTCTTTTCCTGAAGAATAAACATAATAAAGGCGATGATGGCCACTGATGCTAAGGAAATGACCGGAGCTGAAGCCCATGACCATTTTACCCCTCCTTCTACAAGGATCACCATAAGAGTAGATATGGATAAAGTCAGTAGCGTTGCACCCAGGTAATCGATCTCACGTTTTTTCTTTTCAATATTTTCATGAAGGAAAAGCCAAATACCAATAAAAGATAGTAAGCCCAAAGGAATATTCACCCAGAATACAAGCTTCCAAGTAAGGGATTCAACGAGCAAGCCGCCTAAAGCCGGCCCCATGACCGCAGAAATGCCCCATACACTTGATAGATACCCTTGAACGCGTGCCCGCTCTTCATTTTTATAGATATCACCTACAATCGTGGAAGCTACAGGAGCTACAGCCCCCGCCCCAAAACCTTGTACGAAGCGATAAATAATGAGTTCAGTCATGGAATTGGCGATGCCACAAAGAAGGGAGCCTATTAAGAAAACAACGATTCCGAATAATAAAACAGGTTTTCTCCCCAGAATATCGGATAACTTTCCATATATCAAGACTGTCACGGCATTCATTAACAAATAACCTGAAAACACCCAGCTGTAAAGAGAAAAACCACCCAAATCACTTACAATCGCCGGCATTGCTGTCGAAACGATCGTTCCTTCAATAGCATTCATAAACATAGCCAACATGATGGCAGCTAAAATGAATGGACGTTTCAATTTTTTATTCTGTACTTTTGTACGATCCAATGCTTGTACCAATTTTCGCATCCTTTCCAAATTTGCAATAGCAGTATATAGGTTTTACCTGCACCTGAAATAAATATGTAAAAAAAGAAAACTCGCCAATTGGCGAGTCGTGAGGTTACCCATAATGTTTAGCCATGCATATTCATTCAGCTGTATTTTGTTTAAATACCTTTTTCAAGATTGCTCTTCTCGTTAAGATACCTTCAAATACATGATCGTCATTCTCCACACAGACAAAAGGATGATCTATTAACAATTCCACACCCTTAGTCAATGTATCTTCAATATGCAGGCGAGGTATGTCTATATTCATTATTTCCGAAACTTTTTTATTCTCAAGATTATCAAATTCAATTCGTTCCAGTCCCAAGATTGAATCAAGAATGACTGGTGTGCTAATTAAGCCATGCAATTTATACATCGGATCTAAAACAGGAATGGCCGTATATCCACTCTTTGTCAATACCAATAGCGCATGTTCTAAATTATTGGTTACCTGCACGTGGGCCACGCGTTCAGAAGAAATCATTAAGTCTTTAACGCTGGATTCCAATAAATCCCCATCATGAGTACCGATCATGTTAAAACCCCTTACCATATGTTTTTATATACAGCTCTTTCTATAGTTTAACATATGTAAGCAGAAAAGGCTCATTCCTAGACCAATAAAAATCCCAAACTGTGGGATTTTTGCAAGAGATCCTTATCCCTTACTAGTTTTAATATTAACCTGCTTAAAACCGCATTCCGGGCATTGATAAATCACATTTTGGTTGGATTGTGCCGTCAAAACATGATCCATTTCCCTTTCCTCACCGCAAACAGGGCATATTACCATCGGATTTTTCATTTACATCCCTCCAATTAATAAGATGTCGTTAAAATCACTTCTTCATTCAAAAAGTGAAAAGGGAACGGCTTCATATAAAATAAAAAGCCGCTTCCAAAAGGAAGTCGGCTTTTCGTGATTTTCTTAGGATTGAAGAAGATCAAAGATTTCAATGGTAATCATATCAATATTATCGAATTGATATTTTGATGATTTCCCTTTATCACTGTATACTTCAAGCTCGAACATTTCTGTTTTGCTGAAATATGTAACTTGGCACTTTTTCACACCATCTATTTCAAAAAAACGTTGAGCAGATTCAGATTCCTTTGCTTGCTCTTGAAGACTTTTCAATCTGGTAAGAATGCCCTGTAATTGAGACATACTCCCTCTCCTTTCTGAATAAAACCTTTTCGATAGGTTTCACTATACCATACTTTTCTATCCAGTATCCACGCTGAAATAAATTCAGAATAATTTAAAACTTCATTCTTTACATGGCACTATTAACAGAATAAAATAAGGAATGGATTTTGTACATGAAAAATTTTCTGGAGGTAGATTCCATTGCAAAACATTAGTGAACTTGGTTATCGCATTTCTTTGATTGACGGTTTTGATTTGGATAGAAGAAATCGAACAGGAACATATGTTATTGCCGATACAGACATCACTTTAGTTGAAACTTCCGCCAGCCCTTCCATCCCCCATTTATTAAAGGGACTAGATGAGCTGGGAATCGCCCTCGAGGATATTACATATATCATTCTTACCCATATTCATTTGGACCATGCAGGTGGAGCTGGACTTTTTTTACAACATTGCCCGAACGCCAAAGTGATCGTTCATCCGAAAGGAGCAAGGCATCTGGAAGATCCAACACGCTTGATCGCAGGGGCCAAAGCTGTCTATGGCGAAGAATTCAACGAGCTGTTCAATCCGATTTTACCTATACCATTTGAAAGAATGATGACGAAGCATGATAGGGACACCCTACAAATCAGCGATAAATCCTCGTTGATTTTTTATGACACCCCAGGGCACGCAAACCATCATTTAAGCATTTACGATTCCGTTTCTAAAGGGATATTTTCAGGTGACACCGTAGGTATCTACTATCGTGAACTCGATGATGACGGTTTGGAATTTTATTTACCTTCCACATCACCAAATCAATTTAATCCTGAAGCAATGCTTGCCGCAGCAAAATTGTATGAAAGCATCGGCGCCGAGCGTATATATTTTGGCCATTACGGAGTATCGGAAAATCCAAATGAAGTTTATAAACAGCTTCATTACTGGTTGCCTAAATTCGTCGAGACTGCAAAATCGGCATATAGGGATTATAATTCCTTTGAGGAACAGGTCGCAGCAACAAGTAAAAATCTTTTCACGGAGGTCACGGTTCATTTAGGGGAAAAAGGAATTACAACTGACCATCCTGTTTTTGAAATCATCGCCATGGACTTAAAGGTTTGTTCCATGGGATTGATAGATTATCTGGTAAAACAGGACAGTAAAAAGTAAAAGGGTCTTCAAGTTTTTTTCCTATTCAAATGTCTTGGCTTTCTCTATAATGAAAAAGTAAACCATACCTAAAGCAAACATGGAGGAATGAAATGAAAGACGTTACGCTTTATACCCAGCCTGATTGCCCTCCCTGCAAAATCATGAAAATGTTCTTTGATGATAATAATGTCGTATACAAAGAAAAAGATATTAAAGCAGATGGACATGCACGTAAAGAACTAACGAATAAATATGGCGCTTATTCCACACCAACGGTCGTCATCGATGGGAAAGCCATTATTGGGTTTGAACTTGACGAAATAAAAAAAGAACTGAATATATAACAAAAAGTCTAGAGAAGGCTAACCTCCTCTAGACTTTTCATGTTCGCCCTCCATGTTTTCAACTTTGACGAGCTTTCCTAAAAAAAATCTCATTTCACTTTTCGTACTTTACATTATTTACCTTCCAAACGCCATTTTCTTTTTTCAATGTAACTGATTCAACATGTTTTTCCATTGATACAGGGCCGTCCCCAGATTCTTGGAATTCTTCCTGAACATAAATGAATTCTCCATTTTCCCCATATACAACTTCTGTATTCTCATCGTAACTGAAAAATGGGATATAATAGGGTGCAAAATCCGATCCAAATGCAGTATACCCTCCATCGACTTTCACTACATTAGCTTGAACGAACTTTTCTATGAAATCATCTGTAAAATGTTTATCCAACTTCCCTTTAATCGCCTCTTTCGTACGTACTTCCTCACTGATCGAGCCTTGATTATCCATTGCATCTTGCACTAAAGAAAGTACTTCCTCTCTATGTAAGCCCTCCGCTGAAGCTGTGAACCCGCCTCCTAAAAAAAGAAGAACACTGGCTAGACATGCAACTAAATATTTACTCATTCCTATCAGCTCCTAGTTATAGTATTTATCTCCTAATGGTTCCTATTACTGCCTATGTATTTCAATACCCGTCCAGAACAAAGCCAAACTACAAAATGCCAAAGTCTTATGATATCCTGCTACAGATGATTTTTTCTTCACATTAAAAAAAGAAGATTCCATGGAAGTGAAATCTCCTTCTTACATTTATTGAAATGCATAGTAAAAAATAAAACCGGCAACCAAAATCGTTCCAACAAAAAGAGAAACGAATACCGGGTTTTTTAAATAAGGGTGTTCCTTAACAGAATCATCGAGAGTTGAATCATATCTCGCTTTCACTTTCTGTGACCTTGCTACTGAATAAGTATAATAGAGCAAATATAAAGCCATGATTGTTACAATTATGAGTAATATCCAGATGTAGGTGCTCAAAATATGTCTCCTCCAAGCGCATCATTTCTGCTTATCGTTACACATTTCGAGCGATTATATGCATGGATGTTTTTCTATAAAAGTGCGTCATTTTCATATAAATAACTATAAGAAAGATCAAAGAAAATGTATTCCTTATTATTAAGAGGATATGAAAAGGTCCTGATGGTTTCGCCTGATTCGATATCACTATATAAATCGGATAAAATTCCTTTTTTCTCATTGCGCATCTTTACTATATTTTCGAGAAAATAAGGTCTCCAGCTCCAATTTTTATTCATATAACTCGGTTGGACTAACCATTGTCCGTCCTTTTGAAGGATATTGGGTGATTTTTGATATCCCTCTTCATCACAAATATAAAGCCGAAAACATATGGAATCCAACTTTTTCGCTAAAATACCGAGAAAATCTTCATGGGAACCGACACTCTTTTGCTGTTTTAAGAAGGTTTGCATATTTTCATTGAACTGCAAAGTCTTTTGATAAACGGCTTCAAGCTTCTTCGTTTCAAGTGAAATGAAGGACTGGCATTCTTGATGGAATTTTTCACGAAGTAAATCTTTATTAATGAACTCGCCTTCCGGTTTAGCCAAAAAATACCCTTGATAATATCGTCCCCCGTTCTTCCATGCAAAGCGAAGCTGATATTCGGACTCAATGTTCTCAAAAAGTAAATTTGCGCCGATTTTACGTGCAAGCATGCTAAGAGAAAACAAGATGACCTGATAGGCATCTCCACCTGAAATGCGAAGCTGATCCAGGTTAACTTTTAAAATATTCGGGGAAATCTGCGCAATTCGGTCCAATTGCGTATCTTGTCCTAAATGATCCAAGGCTATTTTAATTCCATAAGTTTTAAAATAAGCGAGCACATGCTGTAAAGGATCAAAGTTCTCCGGACTGATCGTGTCTGATAATTCCAGCACAATCCGGTGCATTTCCTCAGGTTGAAAATGACGATGTAAAATCTCCATGAATTCTTCGCCATGATCCAGCATAAGCAAATTTGGATCTCTGTTAATAAAGATAAGAAAATCTTCACCGTAGTCTTTTATTCTTTCCAAGGCTATTTCAAGAACATAATTATCCACTTCCACCCTGTACTCTTCAGGCACTGTAGAATCGTGAAAAAAAGGGCCAAGGCTTTTATATTCAGATTGTTCCTCATAGCGCCCTAAAATTTCATATCCGATTACCTGATGTTGATCTGCACTGAAAATCGGTTGAAAGAATGGTGTCACCCTGTCTAAATTCTTTAATATCTTTTCTGTATCCATGATGCATCTTCCCCCTAATTACGAAACACCAATATGCAAAAATTATACCATTAGTTTCTAGCATTGATAATAAATAATTTAAATTCCTATACTATACATCTTTTTTCATCCCTTTAAAAATTCCTCCATCATCCACTCCTTTTAATGAATCCCTCATGGAAAAAGGCATTGTCCACAAATGGAACAATGCCTTTAGCTTTCAGAAAGGGAAGAACCATGGAATCGTGATGACCATGATAACGCCAATGAAGATCTGTATGGATATCCCGATCATGATGAAGTCCTTATACTTGTAATCACCAGCTGTCATGACAAGAGCGTTGGTTGTGGCAACCCTAGGTGTAGATAACGCCAAACTGCCAGCAACAGCAAGGCATAGAAACACAGGAAGAGGGTCAATTCCTTGATTTACTGCAGATGTCAGGGCAATGGGCGTCATGATCACCACCGCCGCTCCATACGGGATGAATTGACTCAGGATCAATGTCAGGAGATAAAAGACGGCTAATATACCATGTGCCCCGATATTACTGAATATAACGGCAAGCCAATCACTTATCATTCTCACACCACCCGTATTATCAAGGGCAGCCGTAATTCCAAACATAGATGCAATTAATAAAACAGGCTCCCAGTTAATCTTTTGGTATGCATCTTCCATTGAACGGACACAGCCTGTGATCACCATCAACAATGCGGCCGTCAATACCGATAGCATAGCAGGGATGGATTCGATCGATAAAAGAATGACCATCAATGCAGTGATGCCCAAAGCAATCCATGCTTTGCCCTTTGAGTTGACCGGTGAGCCATCCTCAGAGGTACTTCCAATAACGATGACGTCCTGCAAATCAGAGGAAATCCTTTCAATGTTCTCCCATTCTCCATGTATCAGGATTGCATCGCCCGGTTTTAGTCGTTCCGTCCCGACATCCGCTTGAATATATTCACCATTGCGATTGATCGCAAGCACATTACATTGGTATTTCTCTCGGAAATGTACATCGATCAAGGTTTGATTTTCATAATCGGAATTCGGAACGATCAATATTTCCGTCAAACCAAATCTACTGCTAAGAAAATGTTTTTTTATTTGTTCTGTATTGAAATGTTTAAACTCCAGTTCATAGTTAAGTGCCAATCTCTCAACAGCTTCTTCTTCTCCAAACACCAAAATGATATCATCAGGATGCAGCACTTCATCCGCTCTTGCTGAAATCGTCAACTGTCTTTGCAACAGCGGCAACTGCTTATCCTTTGGCTTCCGCTGAATTTCAATTAAAGTCAATTCATACTGGATAGGTAGCTGAAGATCCGACAGCCTTTCTCCCACAATATCGGAAGTGGCGGGTATATGCAGATAGTGCAATCGATCATACACTTTATACATTCCGGCAAGCTCCCCTGCCGACAATCCCTTGACACTATTGTTCGCAGCAATCGTTTTCTCTGGAAGCAACAGGCGTCCAAGTGTCAACATGAAGAATAAACCTGCTGCAAAAGCAATTAAGCCGATTGGTGTAAAGTCAAAAAATGATAATGTAACGATACCGTTTTGCCTTAATACATCAGCAACGATCATATTGGCGGGCGTACCAGTAAGTGTTAATAGTCCGCCAATACTGCTCGCATAGGCAAGGGGCAATAAATACCTTGTCGGACTTGTTTTTTGTTGTAAAGCCATACTCATAACAAGTGGAAGCAGAATGGAAACAATTCCTGTGCCACTTAAAAACGCACTTAATATTCCAGCCGTCAGCATGACGATCAGCAGCGATTTCCATTCACTGCCCCCACATAAACCTAACAACTTATTTCCTGCCTTTTCTACGATTCCTGTATTTAACAGGCCGGCACCTACGATAAATAGTCCTGCCAGTATGATTACCACTTGATTCGCAAAAGCGGTCACAAGTTCATCCAATGTAAGTATTCCCAGTAACCCTAGTATGGATAGTGCACTAAGTGCAATTAAATCAGCGCGAAATTTTCCTTGTATAAAAAGCGCAATAGCGCATAGAAGTATAATCAGTGTAATAAACATTGGTTCGGTCATCATGTTACCTCCGTATAGATGTTCAATTTCAAGTCGGATAAGGTTGCATTAAACCCCAGTTTACATGTTTTGCCTATGTGAATAGAAGCTATTTTCTTCATTTTATGTATATTGTTTGTTAGTATGAGGAAGTAACATTTTATTATTAGATAGGTTGATTAATTTGAATAAACCCATATCCAGAAGAACATTTTTAAAAAAAAGTCTCGGTGCATTTGCTACCATAACGGGTTTAGGTATTGGCGGAAACTATTATGCCCATAATTTGGAGCCTAAGTGGTTAGAAACCAAGCATATGGTAATCAGCCACCCTCTTATCCCTAAAGGTTTTCATGGCATGAAAATGATCCAATTCAGTGATACCCATTTAGGCTTTCAATTTCAGCTTAAAGATTTACAAGAAATTGTCAATAAGATAAACCAACTGGACCCGGATGTTATTTTATTTACCGGAGATTTAATGGACCAGCCTAACAAATATGAGGCTCAACAGAAAATCCCTTCTGTTTTGAATCAGCTCAAAGCGCCACTTGGAAAGTTCAGCATCTACGGTAACCACGATCATGGGGGATATGGCTCTGAAATTTACAGCGATATCATGAAGAAATCCCACTTTACCATGTTGCAAAATACCTCCACCAAGATTTCCTTATTAACGGCTGAAGAAATATTCATAGCAGGTATTGATGATGCCATGCTTGGAAAACCCGATTTTGAAAAAGCCCTTGAAGGCATTCCAGAAGATGCGTTCACCATTATGCTTTCACATGCCCCTGACCTAGCAGACATATCAAGTACTTACGATATCCAGTATCAAATAAGCGGTCACAGTCATGGGGGACAAGTACAAATTCCGTTCGCCGGAGCCCTTGTCACACCCCCATACGCTGAAAAGTACCGTGAAGGCACGTATGAAATTGATTCGTTAACGTTACATGTTAATAGAGGGCTTGGCACTACCCGTCTTCCATATCGCTTTCTTTCACGCCCTGAGTTAACGGTTTACGAATTCAAGGTCGAAAAACGATAGGAAAAGAACACAGGGGAAAACTGCCAGACTCATTAACAAAACCTGTGCAACGAAAAACAACTTGTTTACATGTATCATTTTATTATGGATTCTTAAGAATTATAGCACTAGAAGTATAATTGAGAAAACCAGGTTTTATTTACCAATGATCCCTGGTAAGTGGGACTAGGTTATACCATACTTAAGTAACCACACAGAAAAGTGCCGATACAACCTAAAACCGACACCGTTACATAGATAAGGCTATCTATGTAACGGTGTTTTTCAATAAGCTCGAGTGTTTCCATACTGAATGTGGAAAAGGTCGTAAAGGCTCCTAAGAAACCTATTGCCAGAAATGCTTGTAAAGATAAAGCCCAGCTTTCTTCCTGAGGAAAGACAATCCCCAAACCGAAAGAACCTATAAGGTTAATCAGTAAAATACTAATAGGTATTAAACCAGCTGGCAATAGCCTATTAAAACTATTCTGTAAAACATATCTAGAGGCAGCACCAAAAAAGCCTCCGATAAAAACTGATAGAACAGAAATCAAAGGGTCTCACCTCTCGGTCTATTAAAAAGGCCCAGTCCAAGAAATCCTGCAACCAAACCAAATAAAAGTGTGGCTCCAAGATACAGACCTGCATATAGCATCGATGTCTGTAGCAAATTCACCATTTCTTGGGAAAACGTAGACATCGTGGTGAAACCTCCACAAAACCCGCTGCCCAATGCTAAAAAAATAAACGATTTCTTTTTCGAGGCGTAATAGCCGTTTATCAATCCAAGTAAAAAGGTGCCTACTATATTTATTAAGAGGGTACCAAACGGGAAGAAGGAATGGTCAGTCGTCAAGATTATGCAATAACGCAATAAAGCTCCCACTGCTCCTCCAAAACCAACGGCAAAAATGCTTTTAAACCGGTCCATTGTAGTCACCTCAAATTTTTCTCACAAGTAGTTTCATTATAACAGATTAAGATGAAACAGGCTCTTTTCGAAAAAAAAACCATACTATATAAAGAATTTGAAAAAAAGGAGGCTAATTATGCAAACACAGTATTTTCCTTACTACCACTATCCACAAACCATAATGCTCCAGAACGAATATAGAAATGCATATAGGAATGAATATGATCCAGGATATTATAATGATGAACGATTCTTTCCTTTCTTTCCTCTATTAGCGCCTGTAGCATTTGTTGCAGGGTTAGCTATTGGACCATTGTTATTCAATAACCGTCCACCAGTCTATGCGCCATATCCTCCATACCCGCCCGCTTACCCTCCTTATCCTTCTTACCCTGCTTACCCCCCATATCAAGGTTTTCAGGGCTACCCCCAACAATTCGGCGCACAGGCTGGAGTTTCTGAAAATATCAATATATACAATCGATAAGGAACGGATAGAAGGCGTCATTCAACGCCTTCTTTTTCTTTTGCAAAAAGGTGTCTGATTGAAATTTACTTTCTTATATATTTTGAAGTGGTATAATATGAAATGCATAGATGGTAAAGTGTTGGGAAATGATTGACATACCGAAGAGATGTACATGCATTTATTTTTTTTTATGAAAATCAGCCAAAGCAGCACATCCGTCTCTATTTCGATCAATATAAAAACAGGTATTTATTGAAGGAAGGCTTCATCGTTCCTTCTAACCTTATTAAGAAAAGGAGTTTCCATAATGAACCAAACGAAAGGACATTCTGAAAGGGATGAGTTTTCGATTAATTCCCTTGCCCAAGCCGTGTTTATTGTTAACAAACATGCAAAGACTGCGTTGGAGCCTAAAAATTTATATAATTTAAAAAGGCTCGCATTAAGCAAGCTTATGCAAGAAGGAAAAGCGAAGAAGATTGGACTTCATTTCTCTGATAACCCTCGGTTTGCAGCACAACAATCCGACGTGATTGTAGAATGCGGATCATATGTTTTTCATCTACCTCCCACTAAGGAAGATTTGAAAAAACTACCCCACCTCGGCAGCCGGGCAGCATCCATACGGAACCCTAAAGCTGCGTTGTCTTTATCCAAGGCAAAACAAATCCTCCAATCTTACGTTGGACAAGCAGGTGAAAAGCAACCGAACTCCACCAACACCGAGAAAAGGGCTTACGGACGCAGTTCGGTCAAGCAACCTTTTCACAATCCATTCCCATCCTCGTTTTTGGGAAAAGGTTCCAAGTATTAAGAATAAATTAAACGGGCCTTGAGGTAATTCCTCATCGGCCCGTTTTCACATTTATAATACAAGTCTGTCTATCAACTTTATAAGCTCCGCAATTTCAGGTTTGCTGATTTGTGCGTCAGCCCCTACGACCTGCCCCTTATGACGCAAGCTATCCGTAATCAAAGAAGAGAAGATAATGACCGGCAATATTGAGAGCCCAGCGCTTTCCTTTATTCTTCTAGTCAAATGATGACCATCCATTTGAGGCATCTCAATATCGGTAATCACCAATTGCACTTCTTCCTCGACCACTTTTCCAGATTCAATCAAATTCTCTAAATAATTCATGGCATCAAGACCATTTTCATAAAACTCCAAGTACTTGAATCCAGCCTCTGACAATGTATCAAACAGCAGCTTTCTCAGTAATGGGGAATCTTCTGCAATCAGGATTCTCTTGTCTGAGTTTTGCCGGTTGCCGAGCTTTTTAACCTGCTGGATGTTTATTCCAGATTCCGGATTAATTTCGACCACTATTTTTTCAAAATCGAGTAACAGTAACATTTCACTTTTTAATTTTATGACCCCGATAATCTGACTTTCCAGTCCTTGATACATATCCGAAGGCTTTTCGATTTGGGACCACGAAATACGGTGTATCTGTGTAACCGTATGTACATGAAAAACCACTTTTTGCTGATTGAATTCCGCGACAATGAATTTATCCTGCTCAGGAGTTTCAGATGGAGGAAAGCCTAGAGCATCCGCCACATTCACAACAGGCAGGACTTCTCCGCGGAGCTCTATGATCCCCTCAACATTTGGATGGGAATGAGGGACAAGTGTGATGGGTACAGGATTAATGATTTCCTTCACCTTTATTACGTTAATGCCGAATTTATTCTTTCCGATGCCGAATTCCACTATCTCCAGCTCATTCGTTCCACTTTCCAATAATATCCCTTTGTTTGCTTCCATTGGTTCATCTCGCCCTTCTCTTACTTTTTCAATTTTTAGTTCCATAAACCATTTTACTAATGCAGAAAATCCTGCTTGTCAGTTAACTAGACCTATCATGATTTTATCAATGAACTCATACCTAATAATTCGGATACTTATGTCTTTTGTTTAGGGCAAAGGAAAAAAAAGAATAAGGAGGGGCTATTTATTAATAAATTATCTCTTCAAGCAAAACAAAAAAAAGGAGCCCCTATCAAGCCCCCTTTTACTTATTCATTTTTTTGCTATCAACGTCGCGGAAACCATATCGTGCAGGGCCTGTTTCTTCATTGTGAACCACTCCACGATTTAACCGACATTGTATAGACATACCTCGGATCGTCGCTATATAACGCGCTATAGCCCTTACAAACCCTATTTGTTCTCCTTTTAAATTCGTCTACCGCGCGACTTCAAAAGATACTCTCAAAAAGCGATAGGATTCGATTCCAGCGGGCATCCATATGATGCTTCCAGCAATGATAGCCTGGCCAAAGCCCAACTAATAACGTCCTATTTTCAGTTCTTTCTCGATCTTTTCCTTGGATTGAGCCAACCTTTTTTAACAAAGTATAAAAACATCATCAAGGCAATTCCACCCATCAATCCAAGGATGAGGAAATAGCCATAGTGCCAATTTAATTCGGGCATATTTTCAAAATTCATCCCATATACACCTACTATGAAAGTCAGCGGCATGAAAATGGTAGTGATGACAGTCAAAGTCATCATCGTTGAATTCATATTATTAGAATTCACAGACAAATAACTATCCCGGATATCGGAGGAGAAATCTCGATAGGATTCCAGCATTTCAGTCAATTTAAGAAGATGATCGTACACATCATTAAAATAAAGGTGCTGATCTTTTAAATAATTGAGACGCTCAGACGAAATCATTCTGTACAACAAATCACGCATCGGTAATATGGTCCGGCGGAGCCTTGACATATCCGTACGCAAATCGAATAGCTGATCCATCAGGTCGTTTATCGTTTCATTTTCAGTATTGTCCTCAATGCTCCCCAATTCGCTCTCCATTTTATAAACAGGAGGGAAAAATTCATCGACGATCCTGTCAATTAGCCTGTGCATCAAGAAAAAGGGACCCTGTTTCAACATTTTATTACCAGAAATTTCTTCCCACACCTTTTCAACTTCAAGCATTTCTTCCTTATGAAAAGTGATTATCCATTTTTCTCCAACAAACATATCCAATTCAACGGCTCTAAATACCTTTTGCCTGAGAGCATGTATCACAAGAAATTGATAGTTTTCATAAAAATCCATTTTAGGGCGTTGGTTAAAGTCATCAAGGCAGTCTTCGATTGCCAGCGGATGAAAGTGAAAATGAGTGGATAAAAGTTCGATTTCCTTGGTTGTCGGGTTGGAAAAATCAACCCAATACCACTCGATATCCGGATTATTCATTTCTAATAGCGGTAAATCAAAACTGACTTCATGGCTTGAAGTTATCGCACAAGTCCTTATCATTTGTATCAACCCTCAAAATTTTCTTATCTTTCATTATACCTTTAATTCATTAATCTCAAAAAGTATTTCTCCCTCATCCAAACTAAATGATAAAATAGAATGGATCTGTCAAACATAGTACATAAGCTCATGAAGTTTGAAAAGGGAGGATATTCATAGATGGAGCATTTAGTTAACCCTCTAGTAAAAGACGTTCAAATATCAGGAATCCGTAAATTCTACAATATGGTAGCTGATATCGAAGGCACCATTTCTTTAACGATCGGACAGCCAGACTTTCCGACTCCAATGCATATTAAAGAAGCGGCAAAACAAGCCATTGATCATGATTATACCGTTTATACTCACAATGCCGGCTATCTCGAATTAAGGGAAGCTGCATCAGCATATATTAAGGATAAATACAAACTCTCCTACGATCCAGCCGATGAAGTCATAGTGACCTCTGGTGCTAGTGAAGGCATTGATATTACATTCCGAACGATCCTCGTCCCTGGGAATGAAGTAATATTACCAGGACCGGTATATCCAGGATACGAACCCATCATTAAAATGTGCGGTGCGGCCCCAATCTATGCCGATACAACCAAAAATGGATTTCGTTTGACGGCAGATATTATTGAAAAATACATAACTGATCAAACGCGTTGCATCGTTCTGCCATATCCATCGAATCCGACTGGGGTCACATTATCTGCCGAAGAATTATCGGACATTGCCGAACTCGTACGGGGCAAGGACATCTTCATATTGGCTGATGAGATATACAGTGAACTTGTATTTGATCAGGAACATGTATCGATTGCCACATTCTTAAAAGAACAAACCATCGTCCTGAATGGTTTGTCCAAGTCCCATTCCATGACAGGGTGGAGAATTGGCCTTCTGTTTGCGCCTAAATCCATCTCTTTGCATATCCTGAAGGTCCATCAATACAATGTAACTTGTGCCTCTTCCATATCTCAGAGAGCTGCCTTGGCTGCATTGACGACAGGCAAGGATGATGCCATTCCGATGAAGAACGAGTATGCAAGGAGACGCGAATATGTATACAATCGCTTACATGCAATGAATTTGGAAATAGTCAAGCCAAATGGTGCCTTTTACTTCTTTATAAAGCTTCCTGAAGGGTATACCTCTTCTCTTGACTTTTGCCTCAAACTCGTTAAACAGGAAAAAGTGGCTGTTGTCCCTGGAGACGCATTCTCTCCTCTCGGCGAAGGGTACTTTAGGATATCTTATGCCTATTCCATGGAAACCTTGGAAAAAGCTTTGAATCGAATTGAAGCTTTTTTAGCTTAAGGTTAATCGAAAAAAAAGTGGTCTTCAATAGAATCATTGAAGGCCGCTTTTTTCATTTCATAATTTATTTTTCCACCATGCTAGATACTGCTAATACAATCTACGTAAAAAACGAATTTCCCGATATCCTTCTTCCTTGTTTGTCGTGGTAAGGCTCACTTCAACAATGGATCCAAGTAAATCGGCCATCACATCTTCAAATTCCTTTGAGGAGCGCGGTTTTGAAAGACCTAAACTTTTCAATTCGCGCATCAGGATTTGGAAACCGGCATTCGTTTCGATATGACTGAATTTCACCGGCAAGATTAGCGGACTTTCATTCATTAATTTCAGATCCCAACGTATGGGCTTAGTTTGATGAATGGTTTTTTCGCGTTTAAAACCTTCAATCCTGACAATATATCGACCATCTTCCAATTCTTGGAATTTCATATTGATGTCATCGAATTCACCCATAACGATCACTCCTTTTTGTAAAGGCTGTCGCTATCAGCTTATTCATGAAAAAGGAATGGTAGCACTTAATTATAGTGTTTATATAACGCCTGGGTGCCGCTATTTTCCTCCCCAGCATCTGCCAGGCCTTCATATAGGGATTTGCTCAGGCTTAATCCTGGCGCATCCATTCCCATTCTTTCTGCTTCATCAAGTGCGATCTTCATATCCTTGATGAAATGCTTGATATAAAAACCTGGTTCAAAATCCCCTTTGACCATACGCGGCACTAGATTGGACAGTGACCAGCTTCCAGCAGAACCCGATGATATACTTTGCAGAACACGGTCTGGATCCAATCCCGCCTTTTTAGCATAAGAAATCGCTTCAGTCACTCCGATCATATTGGATGCAATGGCGATTTGATTGCACATTTTCGTATGCTGTCCAGATCCAGCCGCGCCTTGATGGACTACATTACTGCCCATGATATCAAAAATGGGACGTACCGCTTCGAATGCCTCACTATCCCCGCCGACCATGATCGTAAGCTTCGCATCACGTGCACCGATATCTCCACCTGAAACTGGTGCATCCAATGACTCCATTCCTTTTTTCTTGGCTTCCTCGGCTATTCTCACGGCCAAAGATGGAGTGGAGGTCGTCATATCGATTAAATAGGTACCCGCTTTCCCATTCTCGATAAGCCCATCGTATCCCAGGTAAATTTCTTCAACATCGCTCGGATACCCTACCATGGAAATGATTACATTAGCGTTCTGTGCGATGTCCTTAGGTGCTTTTACCCACTTTGCGCCCAGTTGCAGCAGATCATTTGCCTTATCTTTCGTCCTTGTATAAACAAATACCTCATATCCTGCCTTAAGCAGATTTCTAGCCATGCTTTTTCCCATGACCCCTAAACCTATGAATCCGATTGCTTCGTTCGATTGCGTCACTGCAAATTCCTCCCAATCATTTTGTGGAAATAACCCTTAAATTGATTTTACCATTCCTCCGTCTACTAAATACGACTGGCCCGTTAGATATGTATTGGCACCCGAAACAAGGAAAGTAACGAACCTAGCAAATTCCTCAGGTTCCCCGTATCGCCCAAGAGGGATTTTATTAATGGCTTGTTCAGTGACCACCTCAGGAGTGACCCCTTGTTTCTCTGCATTCATATTATCAAGGTGCTGAACGCGGTCTGTGGCGATCCTGCCAGGAGCAACTGTATTGATCAAAATCTGATCTGGAGCTAACTCAGTAGCCAACGTCTTTGACAATCCAACAATTGCAGTCCGGAATGTATTCGATAATATCAGTCCCGGAATCGGTTCCTTGATGGATGACGATGCAATATTGATGATTTTACCGCCCTGTTTTTTTAGATGGGGCAAGCTCTCACGGATCGTCCTGATGTAGCTTAGTAAATTAAGTTCAAAAGATTGTTGCCAATCTTCATCATTGAAATCTGTAAATGATCCCCCTGGAGGACCTCCAGCGTTATTAATAAGAATGTCGATACTGCCGAACTCTGCAGCTGTTTTCTCAACCAAGCTTTTAATATCTTCAGTTTTTGTTATATCCGTTGCCTTATATGCCACTTTACCCGCCCCAAGCTGCGATAATTCCCTTTGCACGTCGGCAAGCTTTTCTCCATCACGGCTGGCAAGCATGACATTTGCTCCTTCTTTAACCAATTCTGCTGCTATCGCCTTCCCCAAACCTTGGCTTGAAGCTAAAATCAAAGCATTTTTCTTTTCCAAATGTAATTCCATGTGATTTCCTCCATTCTTGTAAAATAAATATATATCCATTATATCGTTAATGCCGAAAAGTGAAAAATCTGAATTCTCATCCTTGTTATTTTTTTGGTTTCAAATTGCTAAACCCAAAAAAATTGCCGGTTGGATAGCCCAACCGGCGTCAAAGGGGGAAATGAGAATGTCAGCTGCCCTACTAGAGCAAAACAACTGTGCTTGCTTTTTAAATACCCCCATTTTTTTTAAATAAACATTCTTTCTCAAAAAATTACAAACAGCCCCCCCAACGAAGATTCTATGGAGGGGGCTGTTTTTCACTTCTTATTTATCATTTCAAAGCGTTTACTACCGCTTCTTTCACATTATCATTCGTATCCATCATTAAAACTTCTTGAGATAGTTTTTTCATCTCTTCAAGCGTAAGTTGGCTAATTAAAGAACGTGCTTTTAAAATCGAGGTTGCACTCATAGAGAATTCATCAAGTCCCATTCCGATCAGAATCGGGATAGCCACTTCATCTCCAGCCATCTCTCCGCACATCCCAGCCCATTTTCCTTCTTTATGAGCTGCATCAATGACCATTTTAACCAGGCGTAAAATCGCTGGATTATATGGTTGGTATAAATAAGATACTCTCTCATTCATTCGGTCAGCGGCCATCGTATACTGAATCAAGTCATTAGTCCCTATGCTGAAGAAATCGACTTCCTTAGCAAATATGTCAGCCATCACTGCAGTTGAAGGAATTTCAACCATAATTCCGACTTCAATTTTTTCAGCAACCTGAATACCATTATCAAGCAATTCCTGCCTAACTTCAGCCAATACGGCTTTAGCTTCACGGAATTCAGCTAATGTGGCAATCATCGGGAACATGACCTTCAGATCACCGTAAATGCTTGCACGAAGCAGGGCACGGAGCTGTGTCCTGAAAATCTCCTGCTCATTTAGGCAGAGCCGAATCGCACGGTACCCAAGGAATGGATTCATTTCCTTAGGAAGATCTAGGTACGGCAACTCCTTGTCACCGCCTATATCTAGCGTTCTGACGACTACTGGCTTTCCTGACATTCCTTCAAGCACGGCTTTATATGCCTCGAACTGTTCTTCTTCGCTCGGAAAGTCATTTCTGCCCATATAAAGAAATTCGGTACGGTATAACCCGATTCCTTCACCGCCATTTTGATGAACGCCCTCAAGATCTTTCGGTGTGCCTATATTGGCAGCCAATTCCACATGATGACCATCTTTTGTAACCGTTTGTTCATGTACGAGCTTAGCCCACTCAGCCTTTTGCATAGCATAGGCTTCCTGTTCCTCTTCGTAGCGTTTTACGAGTTCAGGAGTAGGATTGATATGAACTTCACCCTTTAACCCATCAATAATGATCAAGTCACCATTTTCAATGGACGTTGTTACTGATTTTGCACCAACGACAGCCGGGATTTCCAAAGAACGTGCCATTATTGCCGAGTGAGATGTACGTCCCCCGATATCGGTCGTGAATCCCTTAACATAAACCGGGTTCAACTGTGCTGTATCGGAAGGAGTCAAGTCCTCCGCAATAATGATCACTTCTTCAGCAATCAAGCTTGGATTTGGAATATGAACACCTAAGAGATGTGACAACACCCTCTTAGTGACGTCACGGATATCCGCTGCACGTTCCTTCATGTATTCATTATCCATTTGTTCAAACATTGTAATGAACATACTTGCTGTCTCATTTAGGGAATACTCAGCGTTGACGTTTTCGGATTGGATTTTATCTTGAATAGGCGTAATAAGTTCCGGGTCGGCCAAAACAAGTAGGTGAGCGTCAAAAATAGCGGCTTTATCCGCCCCCAAATCCTTTTCTGCTTTTTCCCTGATTACTTCCAATTCATTTGTTGACTTTTGAATAGCTTCCTTAAAACGGGATATTTCCGCCCCGACATCTTCTATGCTTCTTTTTTCAATCGATAAATCTGGCTCAGTCAGTCGATAGGCTTTAGCGATGGCTATTCCGTTTGAAGCTGCTATTCCACTAATCAAAGTGGTCATTATTCTGCTAATCCTTCTCTGTTCAATGTTTCAGCAAGTGTGTTTAATGCATCATTTTCATCGCTTCCCTCGGCAGTGATCGTAATTTCTGCACCTTTGCCGATACCTAGGGACATTACACCCATAATGGACTTAAGGTTCACTTTTTTCTCTTTGTAAGCAAGGTTTATTTCTGAATCAAACTTTCCGGCAGCTTGTACAAGCAATGTAGCCGGACGAGCATGAATTCCTGTTTCTGCAGTTACTGTAAATGTTTTTTCTACCATATAAATCAATCTCCTTTAAGATAAAATAACAAAATAGGTTATGTAAGGGGTTTTCTATTTCCACTCAGGAAATAACGGAAAAAAAGAAATGCCCTTTTCTTTAACAGAATAGCATTATCATTCCCAACAAACAAACCAAAACTATCTAGTACCTAAAAAATAGTACAAAAATATAGATGGAACTGCAACTATTACTTTTCAGATTTTTTAATAATTAAATGGAGAGCTGTGCATTTTTGGTAAAAAAGGCTCTGAAACTCAACATAATGAAAAGGACCACCGTTAATGAAACACTCCCGAGAATTCCGATAAGTATGGCAATTTGGTATTCTATTGCGATTAGCGGGCTTATCCCAGACATAATTTGACCTGTCATCATTCCTGGAAGGAAAATAATCCCCATCCCGAGCATATTGTTCAAAGTTGGCAGTACTGCCGAGTCGAATGCAGCATCTACATATTTCTTGACAGCCCTTTTCGGAGTCGCTCCCAGCATTAGCATCGCCTCTACCTTTTCACGATTACTGCTTATCCCATCATGGAGATTTTTAAGCGCCAACGTCACTCCAGTCATAGCATTCCCCACGATCATCCCTGCTATTGGAATGAAATATCTTGGCTCATACCAAGGCGTGAAATGGATCACCACCACATTAAAATAAAACAAGGCCGCCATGGGACCTGTCAACATACTTAGGATAACCATCCTTTTGATTTTCTTGTTGAGCGTATAGGGCACTTGCTTAAAAATATTATGGATGGAGAACAGGGCCATCGCACATAAAAATCCTAAGGAAAGTAAAGGGTGGGGATTTTCAAAGATATATGTCAAAACATAACCGGCAAGAATAAGTTGGACTGTCATCCGCACCGTAGCGAGAATGATTTGCTTTTCCCGTGAAATCCCCCTCCATTTCACGATAATCAGCAGAACGACAACAAAGACGTAGGCCGCACAAAGACGCCAGAACTCAATATCTATTATCCCATTCCCCTCCATTAATAGTCATCCTCCTTCGCCTTTTTCAGAACGATCATCTTTTCAGCACATATGTCAGCAAGTTGTCTAGAATGGGTAATCATGATGACGGTTCCTTTTTCACGCTTCACTTCTCCTAAAAATCGGCTCATGACCTTCAGTTCGGTTTCCTCATCGAGAGCTGCTGTCGGCTCATCCAGTAAATACACATCGGGTTTTAACAAAAGTAATCTCGCTAGTGCAAGCCTTTGTTTCTCCCCGCCTGAAAGATTCTCCGCACCATCGGTTAAAGCCTTCTGCAGCTGGACCGTTTCGAGTGCCTTCTCCAATTCAGTTTCATCCTTCTTTTCCCGTTCTGTCAATTCCAAACCCATTTGGAGATTTTCTTCAATCGTTCCCGGTAAAGTGAACGGTGTCTGAGACAGCATTGTGACTTTACGTCGGTGCTCTATCGGGTTGAGATTTTCCAGCAATTGATCTTGATAATAGATAGACCCGCTATCCGGATCATCCATCCTGTTCAATAAACGGAGCAGTGAAGTTTTTCCTGCTCCGCTTTCCCCAGTCAAGCAAGTAACCATTCCTGCCGATATAGTCAAATTATCAATATGTAGAATGCCTTTATATCTGATATTTTCGAGTCTAAACATCATTTCTCACGCCTGCCTCTCATACTTCATCATTCCATTATAAGAAACTATCATGGTATGGGATAGCAATGAATGTAAATTTTTTCATTTTCTTTCCCTTTTTAATAGGTTAGTATTATTCCTGGCGATTATATCCATGACTATCATGGAATACACCTTTGAAATGGAGGCATTTTATCAATGAACAGAAAATCCTTTTTACCTTCTTGTCTGCATGTGCTACTCCTGACTGCCATTTTCCTAATCATCTTGACTGGCTGCCAGGGCGCCTCGGATATCATGAATGATGAATCCCAACAGGAAAATTCGACATCCAATAAAGATATCCAATCCATTAAAGATTCTTCAAAGGAAGAAAAGGGCAATACATTCACAGCCACAATCATCAGGGTTGTTGACGGAGATACAGTAAAAATCAAAATGCCTAATGGAAATGAAGAAACGGTCAGGCTTCTATTAATAGATACCCCGGAAACCGTGCACCCATCGAAGCCCGTTCAGCCTTTCGGCCCTGAAGCGAGCAAGTTCACCAAGGATTTAATGCCTGCAGGCTCGAAAGTGGAAGTAGAACCTGGTATTGGTGAAAGAGATAAATATGGTCGGATGCTTGCCTATTTTTATGTAGATGGAGAAATGGTGAATAAACTTCTGCTTGAAAAAGGCCTGGCCAGGGTCGCCTATGTTTATGCACCGAACACTAAATATCTTGATGAATTGGAAAATATTCAGAAACAAGCCCAAAAAGACCAAATCGGTATTTGGTCAATTGAAAACTACGCAACCTCAAAAGGGTTTGATGATTCGAAGTCCAAAGAAGTATCAGTGGAAAAGACAACTGGGAACTCATCCTGCAGCAATCCAAAAATTAAAGGGAATATAAACTCTAAAGGCAATAAAATCTATCACATCCCTTCTGGCCAATATTACGAAATAACTAAACCAGAAGAAATGTTTTGCACAGAACAAGACGCACAGGATGCAGGATTCAGAAAATCACAGAGTTAACAAAATGGGTTGAGCAATTTGCCTACCACGTACAGCACATTGAAGTGTTTATGGGGATGTAAAATGAAAAACAATCAAGCATTTCGTTTCAGCTTTTCTCCCCCACTTCCTGGTTTTTTCAAAAAAAATAAAAGGGCATGCCAATACTGCATGGGCGGATGCTTTAGCCAAACTGACATTCGATAAATGAAAGACAAGAGCCAATCACTTTTAGCTTTATGGTGAAAGGGCTCTTTTTTACTAAGTTCATATAAATAAAAAAGTTCAGTAGAAAAGGATGAGCATTTGCTACATCCCTCAGTTTGCAGGCAAAAGGCGGTCCTTCTAAACTTCAAAACAAAGTTGATTGGAACGGGTGTGCGAAACTCCTGCGGGGGAAAACACATCTTCATGTGTATATGGCTTTACCTTGATCGTCAAAGAACTTAAAACCTATCGGAAGAAGAATGAGTGAGTTATTTCACATCCAATTTTAGGATGAGTATTCCATTTGGTTACCCCCGCATTCAAGATCACTTGAATGTCCCTTTTCATTTCATAAACTTTTGATTCGCCTCCTGAAAACCCCCCTTTTATTCCTTCCATTTTTCAATTATTCCTTTTCGCTAAGGCCAAAAAAATTGTATACGGTAGAAGCACCCCGGAATACACGAAAGTGCACTTTTCAAAAGGTAGCCATGCATAATGGAAGATTTCTCAGCTCTAGCGACTGAATTCACGCCGATGATCCATCATATTATCCGATCACTTTCCATCTATAAGAACAAGGATGAATATTATCAAATAGGGTTGATTGCCTTATGGGAGTCAAATGAAAATTTCAATAAGGAATACGGACAATTCCATAACTACGCTTATACAGTAATCAAAGGCCGAATTCTAAACGAATTAAAGCGTCATCATAAATATGAAACCCGCAACACACCCATTGATTCCGCCATCCTAGAGATTAAAGATCCTTTTTCAAAGCTCGAAGAAGCCTTCGCCATCGATAATATCCTCCACTACACGGAAGGCTTGACACTGAATCAGCAGCGCTGGCTATTACAGACGTACTTGGGAAATAAAACAGTGACAGAAATTGCCGAGATATATCAGGTAACTGCCGCAGCCGTCAAATCATGGAGAAAGTCCGCATTAAGAAAATTAAAAAAACAATTGATTTTCCATTGTAAATAACAATGGGGTGGCTCATCATATGAGCCACCCCGAATTTCCTTTTCATCAACTTCTCGCTTCTTGTAAATACGTATAGATTATTTCTCCATTATGGTGAGCATTTCCCCGAAAATGTTTAAAGTCTTCCCTTTTCACAAGAACCTCTCGAAAACCTAAAAAATCTTCCTTTGATATCCTGAATTCATCCATTTCACGATTTGCCAGTTTATCGAGTACATCTTTTGCTTCTTCTGCATTCAAAATATTATCCTCCTTACATATCAATCGTTTCTATCCGTACTCAGACAGGAGAAATTCCGTTTCCATTTTATCATAAGCTTGGCATTAAATATAAATCAGAATTTTTTGGGGCGCACTTGCTACATTATTCTTTACGAATGCTTTAAAATAGTGCAAACTGTATAGTAAAATATCATACTGTAAAATGATTGGCATTTTTTGTACATAGGATTACATACTGGCAGCATAGCTGCGCTTGCAAGTTATACCAAATAATGCCAATCCATTACAAGACTGCACCCCTTTAAATGTTTAGTTTAGCTTACCGTACCGACAGTAGAGATATCTTATTCTCTTACTTGCACTCCCAACGTCAAAATCTAAAAGGCAAGATGTTCGAATAATCCAATTACTCCATAGTTACTTTTTAATCATTGGAAACAAAATGGGAAAGGATGATTACCATGAAGAAAGCGGAAGTTGGAAATATCATTGAATTTAGAGAAGGCTTGAAAGGAATCGTCGAGAAAGTGAACGAAAACTCAGTGATCGTGGACGTCACGTATATGGAAAATTATCGTGATTTGGAACTTGAACAAAAAACCGTCGTCAACCATAAAAATTATAAAATTATAGGTTAACTCAATGTAATCTAACGGAATGGTTTCTCAATAACCATTCCGTTTTCATTTTTAGTAATCCTCCGTTTTTGTTTCTCTGTTATTTTTTGTAACAATTTTCATTTCATACCGTCTATTCATTAAAGGTGAAATATACGTAAGATTAGGAAAATATTTACATTTATAATGACAAAAGAAAGAAGTGATAAAAAGAGATGATTATTTGGACACGTTATTTAGGCAGTGCCACATTAGCAGTTTTTCTGCTGACTGGCTGTGGATCGACCACAGACGAATTCACAGCGGAGCAACAGGAGGATTCAGTAAAAGAGGAAAATGAAAACAATTCTTCTGATGGGGATAATGGCAATATCGGAAAAAACAACAAAGTAAGACTGATGGAGCAAAACTTGCAATATACGAGTAATGGGAAAGTGAAAGAAAAAACTGCCTTTCTAAAGAAAAGTGATAATCAACCGTTCAGCCTCTACGTTTTGCAACAATTTAAGTTAAGTGCTGAAGAACCAGGAAAAGATGTCGTTTTCCTCACTGAAGATGACTCCATTTATATGAGAATCGAATTGTTGAAGAAGGATGTCAACTGGGATGAAGTGGAAGAAAATGTTCAAGCACAACTAAAAAGTCTTTCAGAAACGATTAAGGAGCCAGCACTTAATGTGGATAACGGCATTGGATTTGAAGTTGAAAGTGGGGATGATGTGATTACATCCATATTGCTCAAGGATGAAAAAGCACCCGTCCGCTTAACAATGTTCACGAAAAAAGATAAGGATTACCGTGATGCTTTTCTAGTGATGGCCAAGACACTGCTGAAAGAATGATCACCCATTAAATTCCGGGAAGGAGGGCAAAGGTCATGCCCCCCATTCTTCCTTACTCCTTCCCTGCCTTGCTTTTCCAGACCAGCATTAAAAAAAGCAGGCTTATGTATCCAAAAACCGGATAAATATATCCTAATAGCCTTCCATATCCGAATTCCCCTATGATCAAAGCTATAAAAAAAATCAAAGCGATGATCAGCATGCTTGGCAATTTAAAATAACTGCTGATTTGGCGTTGTAATCCATATATGTTTCCAATGACTGAAGTGAATATTTCCCCGTATATCACCAAAATGAACATCCAATATAACTGCCCGGCTGCCGTTCTCATGATAACGGCCGAAGGAATTTCATAACTATTCACGTCAGGAAGTGTCATAAGTGAAAAATGCCCCGTTAATAAAATGATGGTTAGAAATATGCCTCCAAGAATAGCACCGTGTTTGATGACCTTCTCATCCTGGACTTCATACGCAACCGGAACCAATACAGCCTGTGCCAAAGCAAGGTTAAAGGCCGTATAGGCAAATGGTGACAAAATCGTTTTCAATGTGATCACTTCATCAGGAACCATTGTAAGGTTCTTAAAAAACTCTCCATTTCCCAAGGTCGAGAAAAAAAGGATCAAACTAAAACAGATCATGATTGGTACAACAAATGAGTTTACAGTGAATACACCGCGCATTCCCATCATCAAAACCAAGGTTGCCAGGATGATCGTACACCAGCTTCCTATACTTTTCGGCAAGCCAAGTTGTTCTTCGAAAACGGCACCTGCACCGGAAATCATGACCGCTGTCACCCCTAACAGCATGATTAGGAAAAAGATATTGATGATCCCGGCAACTTTCTTGCCAAAAAGAAATTGATTGAACTCCTCATAAGAAGATGCCCTGATCCTCGAGGATATGAGCATGATTTTCGTTCCTGTAAAAATGAAAATATAACCTGCTATTAAAATCCCAATAAAGCCATAAAAGCCATAACGGGTAAAAAACTCGACAATCTCTTTTCCAGTTGCAAAACCCGCACCGACCACTGTCCCTACATATACGGCTGCAATCTGAAAAATCCCTGACCACCTTGACAGCATACACTCCCCTCCTCCCTACATTTATATGTAAGGAAGATACATTTAAGACAAGCCAAGTAATATTCCTGAAATAGCAGTTTTTTTCTGGGCTTACAGGCATTAAAAAACAAGTTTTCTTTCTAACATGGTGAGTTCAAACATTCCCTATCCACTCCTTGCGGCATATCACTCTGTAGGTATTCCCCAATGGCCTTCGTAATGATTTTTGGGGATGATGGCCAATGTAAAGCGAACACGCCGTTTCTCTTGGTATGGGAAAGATAAAAACGCTTAAGGAAGCATCCTCAAGCGTTTTTTTTGAAGCATTGATAAAACACGGTATCTGGTAATCCCTACCTTTTATAATGCTTTATCATCGACATTGGAAAGCCATCCGTCTATTCCCTTCACAACTGACTGAACTGTCCCCTCAACAAATGGAGATTCCAAATTCGCAGTATCCACGAGTCCAAGGAAAGATTTGCTTCCTCCAAGTTTGCACAGATTCAAATAATCCTTCCAGGCCGTTTCATCTTTTTCAGCCGACCTTTTCCAGAATTGGAATGCACATATTTGGGCCAATGTATAGTCGATATAATAAAAAGGTGACTGATAAATATGGCTTTGTCGCTGCCAATACCCGCCATTCTCCAAGAAATGATTTCCTTCATAATCGCGATGCGGCAGATATTCCTTCTCGATCTTCCGCCAAGCCTGCTTTCTTTCAAGAGGGGAGGCATCAGGATTTTCATATACAAAATGCTGAAATTCATCAACAGCTACCCCATAAGGGAGGAATGTAAGTGCCCCACTCAAATGGGAAAATTTATACTTTTCCGTATCTTCCTTGAAAAACAGCTCCATCCATGGCCACGTAAGGAATTCCATACTCATCGAATGGATTTCACACGCTTCATATGTAGGCCAGTAGTACTCTGGAATATCGAGGTTACGGCTCCGATACACTTGGAATGCATGTCCTGCCTCATGTGTTAAAACATCAATATCCCCGGAAGTCCCGTTGAAATTAGAAAAGATGAATGGTGCTTTATAATCTTCTATAAAAGTACAGTAGCCCCCGCTTTCCTTTCCCTTTTTCGCCACAAGATCCATCAAGTCATTATCTATCATATAATTGAAAAACTCATTCGTTTCAGGCGAAAGCTCTTGGTACATCTTTTTCCCATTTTCGATGATCCACTCAGCATCACCCTTAGGAACGGCATTGCCCGTTTTGAAATGAAAATTCTCATCATAATAGTACAGATTGTCCAAGTCAAGACGTTCACGCTGACGGCCCTTCAACCGGGTAACAAGCGGTACCACTTCCTCTTTCACCTGCTTTCGGAATGCAGCGACCATTTTTGCATCATAATCAGTTCTTGTCATTCGATAATACCCAAGTTCCACGAAATTCACATAGCCTAGCGCTATCGCAATCTCATGCCTCACTTTAACGAGATCATCGAATATTCGATCCAATTCCCCTTGCTTTTCTTCAAAGAAGCCATAATATACCTCACTTGCATTTTTCCTTAATTCACGGTCCGCCGACTCCATAAAAGGCTGAAGCTGCGCAAGTGTTAGTTCCTTCCCATCAAAGTGAATTTTTGCGGAGGCAATTAATTGCGAATATTCGCTTGATAATTTATTTTCTTTTTGCAGTTGTGGGATGATTTGAGGCGAAAAGGTTTTAAGTTGGGCCTCCGCCAAGTCAAACAGTTGATTACCCCATCTCACTTCAAGCTCCTTACGATATTTTGATTGAATTAGTTCAGTGTAAAATTTTGAAGTCAATTCTTCCATTTCAGGGGAGAAGTCATCTACATAATCATTCTCCGCTTTATAAAATTCATCATGTGTATCAATCGAATGTCGAATATAAACCAAATTAAACATCGTACCTACATAGTTTCGAATTTCATTAATTTCTTCCATGGCCTTTATTTGTGCATCTGCATTTTTAGCACCCGCAAATTCCTCCAAAACCTTCATGAAACGGGTTTTAATTTCATCCATTTCAGGACGTTTATATTCATACTCATTAAATTTCATATGTACACTCCTTTATACGATTTAACACCTTTTTTTCAAAATCCAGATTGACGCTAACACCCAAAAAAATCATTATTTTTAGACATATTCTCGGTGATTTTCGTAATATAATTAAATTCGCCAATGAACGATTAAAAACCTTCAAGTCCTAGAAACAAATCAGGATTTACTAGCCATGGTCTTCATCGCACCACCATGCACTTAAACATAAAAAACCAGCACCAAATATAAAACGAGGGTGCTGGTTCATATGCTAATTTTGAGCGGAATAGCCAATCTTTTTAAGCAGTTCTATCACGGTAGCCTTTTCATCTTGCGTAAGTACACTCATGATATCATCGATTCTTTTTTCATGCTCCGGAAATACCCCTTCAATAAAGGCCTTTCCTTTATCCGTTATTTTGGCAAAGGTTACCCGGCGGTCTTCTTTACATGCTATTCGCTGAAGGTATTCCTTCTGTTCAAGTTTATCCACGACATAGGTAATGCTGCCGCTCGCTAGCAGGATCTTTCCGCCTATTTGTTGAAGAGGTTGATCGCCTTTATGATAAAGTAATTCCAGTACTGCAAACTCAGTGGGATTCAAACCCTCTTCCGCTATATGTTTATTTACCACATCATTAATTGATCGATGAGCTCTAGACATCACAATGAACAGTTTCAAAGACTGTTGGATGTTATTATTCTCCATAACTTCACAACCTTAAAAGTTTTTAATTAAAATATCTTGAATTAAAAGTTATTATATGACATTTTGGCTTTTTTGTCAATTTACCCTTCAATAGTATGTACTATTGTTTAATTACACAGTTTGATATACTTGAAAAAAAGCTAAAGTAGTGACAAACATGAAAACAAGGCATAAATTCCGCACATATTTACTTATTGTTATTTTACCATTATTTATTCTATCCATCATTTATTGGATGCATTTAGAACGTTCCATCCAAAAAGAAAGACTGGAACAAGCTGAATGGGCGGGAACGGTTTATCAAGAATACATAGACAAAGTAATTAGTGAAACGAAAAAAAATATTGAATTGCTGAGCCTTAGCAGCTCTGTTCTTTATTTGGATGATAAAAAAACCGAGCATCTTATGAAATGGATCAAGGATACAGATCCGAGATATGCAGGAGTATATTGGCTAAATCAGGATGGCGTTTCCATATCAGGGACGAATCAGGATTTTTTTCATTCCTATTTAATTGGACAGGATGATATGGACCGTGCAGTAAAAACTCAAAAAGCCGTTGTTGTTGGTTCTAAGGAGTCAAATAACCCGAGTTTACATTATTTCACCATTTTCGCTCCCATTCTGGATCATGATAAAAAGGTACAAGGGTTTTTATTGGTCCAAATTAGTTTGGACCATATGGAAAAGACATTAAAAATGCTCATCCCTGATCAGTCCTTGATGCTGGAATCAAGCGATAAAACTCGAATTTTAGATATAAATGCCGGAGACTTTACTGGACATTCACCATGGGTTGAAGTTCCTTTGACCGAAGTGGATTGGACACTTTCCGTCAAGATGCCCGACGCGCTTAACACAAATAACATGAATGTCTTCTTGATGTTTGTGTTTTTCACCTTCTTTTTTACTCACATGATCTATACCATCGTTGAGGAACTGATCGTCCGTAGCAATACGAAAAACCAAAAGATATTAATCGATAGGCAAAAAATAGATTTTGTCGGTACATTGGCTGTTAGTACTGCACATGAAATAAGAAATCCACTTACAGGCATAAAAGGACTGGTACAGTTACTGGGTGAAAAGCACCCTGAAGAACAAGATCAGTTTTATTATTCTGTCATCATGAAAGAAATTGAACGGATCAATAGTATCGTCAGCGAGTTTTTAATTTTAGGGAAGCCCATGGCCCAGACTTTATCCTTATATGATATTCGCAGTATTATTGCTGAATTGAGACCAATAATAGAATCTGAAGCGCGTCACTTTAATATTGAAGTGGAATGGAATATCATAAAGGAACCGATCAGGGTTCATTGTACGAAGGACCAACTCAAACAAGTCATTCTTAACATTGCCAAAAATGGTTTCGAGGCCATGGATGTTGGAAAAGAGTTAAGGATACGAATTTACCATGAAAATGAACGGGCGAAAATCGTAATCGTCGACACAGGGAAAGGACTTAATGAAAAAGAAATCGGCAAAGTGTTCGAGCCCTTCTATACATCGAAAAAAGAAGGAACCGGATTAGGGCTATTTGTGTGTAAACGAATTATTGATTCATTCAATGGAACCATCGAGCTTACAAGTAAACCTTTAAAAGGTACAACTGTTACAATCTGCTTACCACTAATAAAAGAACAACCTTAGGCATTCATTGAAGTATATTCTTTATAAGAGACAGGACAAATGATTCATGATTGATGAACCTATATATGGTAATGTAGAAATATTTATACAGGAAGAAGGAAATATACATATGGGAAGTATCACTGCCGTTAAAACAAAAACACAAAAACAAGATATGACTCTGAAAATTATGATCATCATAGGCATATGCCATTTAATGAATGATTCTCTTCAGGCCGTTGTACCGGCCATGTTCCCTATCCTCGAGAAATCAATGTCGCTGACATATACACAGCTGGGGATGATTGCATTCTGCCTGAATATCGTATCGTCGCTTCTGCAACCTGCTGTTGGGTTCTATACGGATAAAAGACCCCTACCCTATGCATTGCCAATTGGATTGACCAGCACACTAATTGGGGTCATCATACTTGCTATTGCCCCAAGCTATACCATTATCCTCGGTGCAGTCATCCTGATGGGCTTCGGGTCAGCCATTTTCCATCCGGAAGGCTCTAGGGTTGCCTACATGGCAGGAGGCCCAAAGAGAGGCCTGGCACAATCGATTTATCAGGTTGGCGGGAATAGCGGGCAGGCCCTTGCCCCACTCATCACTGCTATCGTGCTTGTTCCATTTGGCCAAAAAGGTGCACTCTGGTTCGCCCTGGTTGCCTTAACGGCCGTAATCCTATTACTGTATATTGCCAAGTGGTATTCTCACAAACTTGTTCACTTCCAGCCGAAAAAGCTGGCTGCAAAAGTCATCAATAAAGAGCGGTCACATAAAGTGGCTAAAGCATTGATTTTAATTTTGTTCATTATTTTTGCACGTTCCTGGTATGTATCAGCCATGACGAACTTTTACAGTTTTTATTTAATTGAGCAGCATTCATTCACGATCAAATCCGCACAGGTTTTCCTATTTGCCTTTTTAGCCGCTGGGGCTGTAGGTACGTTTTTCGGCGGACCGCTTGCGGATAGATTCGGACGCAAAAATGTGATTTTCTTTTCTTTCGCTGCCAGTACTCCACTAACCGCCCTTTTACCATTCGTACCTCCTACAGCTGCTTTTATCTTATTATTGATAGCAGGATTCATCATAATGAGCAGCTTTTCGGTCACTGTAATATATGCACAGGAATTGGTACCAGGTAAAGTCGGAACGATGGCCGGGTTGACAGTAGGGTTAGCCTTTGGAATGGGGGCCATCGGTTCCGTATCATTAGGGACCATTGCGGATATGATCGGAATCGAATCCATGATTAAGCTGGTGGGATTCCTGCCATTGCTGGGAATCATCGGCTTCTTGCTGCCATCTGATCTAACATTGAAAAAATGGTATGCCGAAGAATGATTCACATAAATCATGCATGACTGTAAAACGGATTTTTCCTGGAACCTATTTTTTATGATCTCAATACAATAAATTATTGTTTCACCCAAAGTTTTAAAATAGGTAGTGATAAGTTTCATACAAAGGAGAAATTTATGAGTGGAGTCTTATTAGGCAGCATCTTATCTGCAATGTCTACAGGTTTCGGTGCGTTACCTATCTTGTTCATTCAAGGTTCAATCACACATCGATTCAGAGACACGCTTTTGGCATTTACCGCTGGTATCATGGTGGCTGCTTCGTTATTGAGCCTGATTCCGGAGTCCCTTGCCACCGGAGGGTATATGCAGCTTGTCATTGGGGTTTTCCTCGGGGTAATGACATTAACGATCATGGAAAAAAATATTCCGCATATCGATCTCAGCCATACGAAAAGTGGTATTCAGTTCGATGAAAAGGCTTTGCTTATCATCACTGCCATTACACTCCATAATATTCCTGAAGGGCTTTCTGTTGGAGTCAGTTACGCCTCGGATACGGCAGATACGGGTAACTTGATCGCCTTTGCCATCGGCCTGCAAAATGCCCCGGAAGGTTTACTTGTCGCCTTGTTTTTAATCAATCAAAAAATCGGTAAATTCCTAGCGTTCTTCATAGCCACCTTAACTGGTACCATTGAAATAATAACGGGCTTATTAGGTTTTTATTTAACCTCTTACATTAGTTTCCTTGTTCCATACGGCCTTGCTTTTGCAGCAGGGGCCATGCTTTTCATTGTTTATAAGGAATTGATCCCTGAAAGTCATGGGGATGGAAATGAGCGCACTTCCACCTATTCCTTCATTGTCGGTCTATTGTTCATGGTAATATTATTGGAAGTTTTGTAATTTCCGACACGTCCGGCTGGCTCCTTAAAGTGAGTCAGCCCTTTCTTCTTAAAATGCTTTGGATTCCATACACGCCTTGTACAAAAAGATTTTCAAAGTATTCAACTCAGTCGAATTTCGGCTTCAAACCGTATATGAGTATTTCTTGAATTATTCTCAGAAATCTTCGTAAAGTTCAAGTTCGTTTCCATTTGTAACGAACAACTAATCTTTTAACTAAAAGTGATTTTCTCCCTACCGCTTGGTCGTGCATGCATGCATTTTAGTTCCATTTAAAATGTAATATCCTCATGGAAGGGCTTCTGAACAATCACAACCATATCTTCTCGCTTATTTTTCACTTCCACTGACGAATGATGTTGAAGAATCAAATATTCATTTATAAGTTTATCAAGTTGCTCGCTTTGGCGAAGGGTATACTCATGACCTATCCCATACATTTTTGCCAACTCCATCATTTCCCAACGCTTCATTCGAATCTCAGAACAAATTTCCGTTACACACCTAGAATTCATAACTACATTCACTACTCCTGCCCTTTTAAAGTTACATTATAATAATGAAGTATTACAAAATATGCCTTATATGTAAATAGATTCGCAAAAAAAGACAAAACTTCTTAAATTGCGATAAAGCTTGACCTGCCTGCAGACAGGATATGACGGAAATTTCTTGATACGGCGGGCCTGATATGTTGCCCGTTCGAACCTGCTTCGAAAGTTCTCCCCTTTGATTTTCACTGTACGCTAGAATCCTCCGTCCGTTCACTATCATAGAAAATAAGTACAAAATTGAGTTTCATCCTTTTCAAAATTGGTACAACTTATTGCTGCATCATAAAGATGAGATATGAAGCCAATAAAAAAAAGGAATCCGTTTGAAGAAGGATCCCCATTAACAAATTGAATAACTGAGCAGAGGGCAATGATATTCACCCCACTCTATTATCAATACTCGAATGGCAAATATATATGAAAGCACGTCCCTTTATCTACTTCGCTTTCGACTTCTATATAGCCATTGTGCTCTTCTATGATTTTATAGCTGACCATGAGCCCAAGCCCCGTTCCCCTATCCTTCGTCGTATAAAAAGGTTCACCTAACTTTTTCAGCTTTTCCGTCGAGATCCCCATACCTTGATCAGTAATTGAAATACAAATGTGTTTCTCTGAATATCTGCTTGTTTTAATCCGAACAGATCCACCATCCGGCATGACTTCCAATGCATTTTTGATTATGTTTATGAATACTTGTTTCAACTGGTTCGCTTCACATAAAACAGTAAACTCTTCTTCTTCGAAGTCTGTTTCAAATTGGATATTTTCCAGCAATGCCTGAGCTGCAAGCAATTCTAGTGTCTCCCTCAAAATGGTATGAACATCTTGTTTAAAAACTTTTAGCGCCTGTGGCTTTGCCAATACCAAAAATTCCGTGATAATGGTTTCGATTCGTTTAATTTCAGATGTAATTACATGAAAATAGGTGGAAAAATCCCCCTTAACACCATCCTCAAGCAACTGGATAAAACCTTTTAAAGCCGTCATTGGATTCCTGATTTCGTGGGCAATCCCTGCCGCCAGTTCACCCACGACATTCAATGTATCCGATTTACGGATCTGTTCCTGCATTTCAAGATTTTTACTCACATCACGGAAAATACTTAGATTCAGGTTCGAATATAAATTTTTCCTCGTTAAGAATTCGATATGCTTAACTCTCCCATCTTCGAATGTTATCGGAATGATGGATGAGTAGACCTCATGCTTATATACATTTTCAATGTGGGCGTTCACGTCAGGTGCATTTCCAGGAATTTTCTTGATGAATCCCTTTACAGACAAAGAAAGTAGTTTGCGCTTCGATATTTCCAATATTTTCTGACCCGCTTCATTAATATCCGTGAACCCTTCATGATTCCATAAAATCAAGCCGTCCAAAGTTCCCTCGAAAATTTTCCTGAATTTCTTTTCACTATCCCTTAATTCCTTCTCAATCAGCCAGCGTTCGCTGACATTTCGAAAAATCGTTACGTTATACCCATCACCTTCGTGTTTTTTTGCGGTCAATTCAAGTAATTTAATTTGATGATTCGGCATTTTATAAATCAGTTCCCCCCTCACTTGGGTGTCCCTTTCAAACGTTTCCATCATCTGGCCAAAATGATGATTGTTGCTGTACACATATTTCCAAATATAACTCCCTATCAATTCCTCCCGGCTGGATTCAAATATTTTACATGCTGATTGATTGACTCGAAAAATAATTCCGTCATCATTCCAAAATATGATCGCATCCATTGACTGGTCGAATAGTTCCGCAAAAATCCGTTCGCTCGTCTCTAACTTCTTTTCTATTAAATTTGATTCTGTAAGTCTTCGTAATACCGACATGTATAATTCATTTCCGATCGTTGAACTAATGGAAAATGTAAAATGATGGGGTACATCCCGGATCATTAACTCTACCTCTCCTTTGAAGTTCGACTCTGCGTGGACTCTTTGTATGCTTTCTTCCCAATAGGTCTTGTAATCCGGGGATATGAGATCCATCATATTCTTTCCGACAATCTCTTTTTTGGGGATTCCTAAAAAATGGATAAAGGCATGATTCACTTCCATGATGATTCCCGAACTATCGAAAAGGACGATACTTTCTACGGCTGCATCAAATATGTCCAAAAACATCTGCCTAGACATTCTTGTTTCCTTGGAGAAAGAAACATCCAATGTCACATCTTCCAATCGATAAATTTGCTGTCCTTCGGAAAGTTCACCCATAAGCACAAATTCAATTTGCTTAAGAGCCCCCGTATGAAGCTGGATCATCTTCCTTTCTCTTCCATTTAGTTTTTTTCGGGAACCCGACTCTTCCTGATTACTTAAATAGATGGGATCGAAAAAATCAGTTATCTTCATCGAATCCAGCTGATCTTTCGATGTTTCCAGCAGGGAACAAGTGGCATCATTGACATATGTAAGCCTTAGTTCATCATCAACCCTAATATAAGGTTCGGACATTGAATTGAAAATGTCCAATAATCCTTTAACCTGTTTATTCAATTTTATAATCTCTTGTTTATATTCCGTTTCATTTTCATAACCGATATTCATATTAACACCCCTTTTCCAAACCCACTACTCACCAAACTTTATTCGACGCCCATTTTGAATTTCCTCGGTATTTTCGAAAATCGAATCAATTATGGAAAACCTAAATTTTCCTCTATGTCAAATTATAGTATGTTGAATCCTTTAATACTTAACGTTAAGCTTAATTTAAGGGAATTATAATAAATTTAATAAAAAAGGATTACGCATTGCGTATTTAGGGTATAGAAATAACAATGCTTTCTAGCTACCTTAAAAATTTATTATATGGAGGCAAATATGAAACAACGTGATTTTTTCTTCGATAACGCCAAGTTCATTCTCATGGCCTTTGTCGTCTTTGGTCATTTGCTGAATACGTATATACATGACAGCGAAACGATATACGCTTTATATAAAACCATTTATTCCTTTCACATGCCAGCCTTTATCCTTGTATCAGGATTCTTTGCAAAAGGCTTTTATCAAAAAGGATATTTAGCTAAAATTACAAAAAAATTAATCCTGCCTTACGTTATTTTCCAATTGATATATACCGTTTACTATTATTTCTTATATGAACGGTCTGCCATCACTGTAGACTTGCTCGATCCCCAATGGTCGCTTTGGTTCTTGATCAGTTTATTCTGTTGGAACATCATGCTGCTTGGTTTTTCAAAGCTTAAGCCTTCAGTAGGCATAGCTTTATCTTTATTAATCGCTTTATTGATTGGGTATATTGACAATATCTCCAATTATCTTAGTCTCTCAAGGACTTTCGTTTTTTTCCCGATGTTTTTAATCGGTTACCATTTAAGCAAAGACCATTTAAAAAAATTATTCACACCCAAAGTTCGTTTGGCTTCACTTGGTATCATGTTAGTTATTTTTATCGGTTTCTATTTAAATACCGATATCAATTATAAATGGCTCCTCGGTTCAAAACCGTATGCCGAGCTTGAAGATGCGACGATCGTGTCCATGTTTAAACGTCTGGGATTTTACGGATTGAGCATAATTTCAGTGTTTAGCTTTCTATCTTTCATCCCAAGGGGACAATATTTCTTTACGAATTGGGGTAAACAAACTTTATATGTGTATTTGCTTCACGGCTTCTTCATTCGTTTCTTCCGTGAAAGCACTATACATGACTACTTCAGTAATACAGAGAGCTTCATCATGCTCGCCGGCCTCTCTTTCTTGATCACTGTGTTATTATCAAGCGAAATGATCGCTACAATGGCCCAGCCAATCATCGAATTGAAGGCGACCAAAACAAAACGATTCATGATTAAAACAAAAGAGTATATAAAACAGGCATTTTAAAAAAAACGGATAAAGCATTTTTGCTTTATCCGTTTTTTTCGAAGTCTTTTCATTAAACTTCTCAAGCTGAAAAGATTCCCCTTCATTACCAATAACTAATTTTTCAAATGGAGCGCGCTATGGTAAAATTACTCGTTAGTGCTTGTTTGCTTAAAAAGACATGTACACGAAAGGAGACAGGCGTTTTTTTACGCCCTTTAACATGAATATAATAATCAGTACTCTTAACGCAAAATACATTCATACTTCACTTTCCATACGTTATTTAAAGGCTTACGCCCAGCCGGATTATGATGTTCAGCTGGCTGAATATACAATAAAAGATCCGATTATGAACATCGCTGGTGACCTTCACTCCAAAAAACCTGATGTCATCGGGTTCAGCTGCTATATTTGGAACATCGAAGAAACAATGAAAGTCGTAGCCATGCTGAAGAAGATCAATCCAGAATTGGTTATCATTCTCGGAGGACCTGAAGTCACATATGATGTTGGTGAATGGCTTGATCAGATTCCCGGGGCCGATTTTATTGTCATTGGCGAAGGTGAAGTAACCTTCAAGGCCCTTTTATCTGAAATTGAAGGTGCAAACGATTATAAGAAGGTCGGCGGCATCGCCTATCGACAAGACGGAAAAAAAATCATCCAGCCACAGAACGGCAAGGTTGATTTGAAGTCGCTTCCTACACCCTATCGTTTGGAAGAAGACCGTGGCGATCTATCTAAACGTGTCACTTATATCGAAACGAGCCGCGGGTGTCCGTTCAGTTGCCAATTTTGCCTTTCATCCATTGAAGTGGGAGTCAGGTATTTTGACCGTGAAAAGATTAAAGAAGATATCAGGTACCTTATGGCAAATGGTGCAAAGACCATTAAGTTCGTTGACCGAACCTTCAATATCAGCCGAAGCTATGCCATGGATATGTTTCAATTTTTAATTGATGAACATCTTCCTGGCGTGGTTTTCCAGTTTGAAATCACGGCCGATATCATGCGTCCGGAAGTTATCCAGTTCTTGAACGATAACGCTCCTGCAGGATTATTCCGCTTTGAGATCGGTGTACAATCAACGAATGACCATACGAATGACCTTGTGATGAGGAGACAAAATTTCGAAAAACTGACCCGGACCGTTACAATGGTTAAAGAAGGGCAGAAAATCGATCAGCATTTAGACCTGATTGCCGGTTTACCTGAAGAAGATTATCAAACCTTCAGAAAGACCTTCAATGATGTATTTGAACTAAGGCCGGAAGAAATGCAGCTTGGTTTCTTAAAAATGCTCCGTGGAACTGGCTTAAGGATACGTGCCGATGAGCACCAATATATATACAGTGATCATGCTCCTTATGAAATTCTTGGAAATAATGTATTATCCTTCGATGATATCGTCCGCATTAAGCAAGTAGAAGATGTCCTTGAAAAATACTGGAACGACCATAGAATGGATCATACAACAGAGTATCTGGTTAATTCGGTATTTCAATCACCATTCGACTTTTTTCAAGATTTCGGGACCTATTGGGATGAACAAGGCTGGTCACGAATCGGACATCAACTTGAAGACCTGTTCCGACGCCTACAGCAGTTTCTAGCTTCCAGGGAATCAGCCGAGCTGAAAAACATTATCGGACTCATGAAGTTGGATTATTTCAAAAATCAAAAGTACAAGCCACGTAAACCATGGTGGGAAGCTTCACTGGATAAACAGGGACGGAAAGAGATTTATGAAGCTATCCTAAATAACCCTGAACAGCTTGGACCTACTTTCACTGCTTTGGCACTTAATGAAAAAGAGATACACAAACACACATTGCTTGAGGCCCTTCCCTTTGATTTGGAAACCTATTTAGCGAAGGGGACAATCGTTGAAAACCCCTCGATCATGCTTGCCTATTTTGATCCGAGTGGTAAAGGCTCATCCATTTTCGCTTTCTCGAAATCTGGGAGCATCATTATTTAAGAATAAGGACGGAGCCCAAAATTGGGTCCGTCCTTATTCATTTATTTACTATCACGCTTTTTATTTTCTTTTGCCAATATTTCATAAATTTTAGTTGCATTCATATCGCCGCTGAATTCGATTCCAAATTCAGTCCGAACATGTTCTCCCATCTGTTCTTCCTGGGAATTCCGTTTAGCTTTATCCATTAACTTCTTCCTTTTCTACCTTGCTTTGAATTGCGGTTGGCACCTTTCATTGGGTTTTCCTCTAAAGCGAACTCATTGGAAAACTCATTTTCGGCTTGGTTTCTTTTTGGTGTCTTACTTGCTTTGATAGCACCATCCACATTTGCTTTCCGTTTCATTTTACATCCACCCTTTTTAATAAATTTTACGTTTTAGAATGGGGTAAAACTGCCGAAAATTATTCAGGGATAATATAGGGACAGACGAGAAAAATAATCATAAAACGAAAAGGGAGAGACAATATGAAAAAGAAATTGGATTCGCCAATCATGGCTGATACACAACCCCACCAAATTAATGCACCAAGCTTTAAAGGAACAGGTATAAAACCAAAAGCTCCATTTATTAATGATTATGGGGTTGTCATCGGTGATAGTAAATATTCATCAGAAAACTCACCACTTGAAAATTGGAGTGAAGAAACAGACCCGGAAATCATGGCTGGTGACGAATGGATTCACCCCACTAATGATATTGGCTGGAATTCAACAGAAAACCGCGAACTTTTAGAAGCTAAAAAAGCTCCGCAACCTCCTTTTATGCATCCTGATAAAGATGTTAGCTTTGATACAGATTGAGTGGCAACCGGCGGTCAAGGGGACCCCTGAAATCTCCATTAAAACCAAAGGGGTGTATCACCCATTCGGTGTACACCCCTTTACTTTATTTAACCTGCAAAATCAATTTTCCTTTCGTTTGACGGGTGTTCATTTCTTCATGAACATTTGCTGCCTTTTCAAACGGATAAATGCCTCCGATAGTCAGTTTAAGCTCGCCAGACATCACGTAAGAAAAAAGATCCTCTATGCTAGGCAACAGCAATTCTGGGTTTTTCATGATCTGCGGCAGGAAAAAACCTACGACGGATTGATTCCGCCTCATTAATTGCTGTGGGTTCATCTTATATGCCTCCCGGCTGGCATTACCAAAAACGATAAGTCGGCCAAACGGCGCCAAACATTTCAATGTTTTATTGAAAATGTCTCCTCCAGCCATTTCAAGTGCCACATCAACGCCCTTCCCACCTGTGGCCTCACGCACTTTCACTTCCCAGCCTTCCTTAGTGTAATCGATTAGTTCATCTGCCCCCATCTTTTTAGCTAATTCCAACTTTTCCTCGGTGCTGGCGGTTGCTATCACCTTTCCAGCACCAAAGATTTTGGCAAGCTGAACAGCAATCGTTCCCACTCCTCCTGCTGCAGCATGTACCAAAACGGACTCCCCTTGCTGCAGACGTCCCATCGTCTTTAGAATATGATAGGCACTAAGACCTTGAAGCGGCAGGGCAACAGCTTCATGAAACGGAATGGCATCAGGAAGCGGAATGACAGAGTATTCATCGGATAGGGCATATTCAGAATATCCACCAGATTCGATTAAACTCACGACCCTTGTCCCTGGTTTGATTTTGGTCACTTTCCCACCAACTTCCACCACTACGCCTGCCACTTCTGCACCTGGAATGAACGGAAGCGGCGTAGGTACTACATATTGCCCTTCCCTCCTGGCCGTATCTGCATAATTGACGCCGACACAATCGATTTCTATCAGCACTTCATGGCCAGTCGGCACGGGTTTTTCCTTTTCCGTCATTTTCAGTACTTCCGGTCCGCCGTATTTTTCAAATTGAATGGCTCTCATCATTGTCCCTCCCTTATTAATTTCCCGTAAATTCCGGTTTTCGTTTCTCTTTGAATGCAGCTACTCCCTCTAAATGATCTTCTGTGGAGGCCATCAAGGTTTGCGTAATTCGCTCCTGTTCGAGCATTTCATCCAGTGTAGCCGCAAATGAATGACTGACGAGTTTTTTCATCATTCCAAATGCTTTTGTCGGGCCGTTGGCAAGCTTTTTCGCAAGTTTTAGCGCTTCTTCTTCAAGTTGATGGAGTGGATATAAATAATTAATGATCCCTAACGTATATAAGCGCTCAGCAGAAATCGGCTCCGCTGAAAAGAAGAGTTGCTTTGCAAGATGTGGGCCAACTAACTTTGGTAAAAAATACGAACCCCCTCCATCTGAAATCAGACCTACCTGTGAAAAACTCATGGCAAATTGACTATCATCTGAAGCGACGATCAAGTCGCAAGCGAGTGCCAAATTGAAACCGGCCCCTGCCGCGAATCCATGGACGGCAGCGATTACGGGAACCTCAGAAGCATCAATGGCCAAGATGCATTCATTCATTCTGCCGACATGATCATACAATTGACTTGCAGAGGCCTTCCCCATCGACTTCACGTCTCCTCCTGCCGTGAATGATCGTCCCGCTCCTTTGATGACTACGGCCCTTATATGGGGCTTTTGTTTAACATCTTTTATCTCTTTCGTTAGGTTTGCAATCATATCCGGGCTAAAGGCATTCAAGCTCTCAGGACGATTTAAAGTCAGGATCAATACGTTATCGATTACTTCTGTTAATAAGTGTTCTTTTAACATTTACCCATCCCCTTTTTTCTACTTGATCAACCAGCCACCATCCACCAAAATATCGGTCCCTGTCATATATGACGCTTCCGGGGAAGCAGCAAATGTAATGACATTACTAATTTCTTCAGCTTTCCCCACTCTTTCCAGTACCGTGTTTCGTTGAATCGACTTTACAAACTTTTCATTTTGCAATCCATCTTCTGTTAATGGCGTTTCAATAAAACCGGGTGAAACGGAATTGACCCGAATGCCAGCTGATGCCAGTTCCAGTGCCAATGATTTCGTTAAACTGATTACGCCAGCTTTAGCCGAGCTGTAGTGGGGGATGAGTGCTCCTGCTTGATGTCCTGACAGTGAGGCGACATTCACGATTGCCCGGTTGACGGGCTCTTCATTTCCATCGCTCGCTCCCTCTACCATCACTTTCCCCAAGTACTTGGAAACAAGGAAGACACTTTTCAGATTGACATGTTGAATCATTTCCCAATCATCTACAGTTGTATCCAAAAGCTTCGAGGACTTTGATCCACCTGCGTTATTGATTAAAATGTGAAGGTCACGATATTGTTCCTGTACATACATGGCCAGATCTTTTACATCATCCTCGTCCGTCACATCTGCAGGGAAAATATCGGCCATGGGAATAGTATGCCGGGCATTGATTTCAGCCGCCGCTTCCTTCAGCTTTCCTTTCGTCCGCCCTACCAATAATACCCGTGCCCCTTCGTCCGATAAGCGCAGCGCTGTAGCTTTCCCAATCCCAGATCCAGCACCAGTCACCACCGCTATTGCTTGTGAAAACCTCATGCCCCTCACCCCTTATCATGATTTTTATACTACGTTTCCTGCTTTTTCAATTCAGCTTCGATTCGTCCATCCACCAACTCTGGAACAAGGTCAATCGAACCCTTTTGTGCAGCCAATTTCAAATCTGCGACCAAGCTGTGTTTATCGAATAGCTGTCCGACATAAGATGATTGCAAAATATCGAAAGCATTATCGATGTTCGTGCTATATAGTGTGGTTGCAGCCCTTGCTGCATCATTAAGTATGAACCTTCCTTGTGATCCAGCAATCATGCAATCTATCAGATGACCTGCCCCATAAAAGTCTTCCAGACTGAATTCACCTGAGTTCCCTGAACATACGATGATGATCGTTTCTATTTGATGATGTTTTTTTATTCTTTCTGCAACAGCTGGATTATTCAGCAAAGAAGCGATATATACTTTCTTAGCCGCTGCAGAATTTCTCAATGCAACCGTTCCGTTAGTCGTGGACAATATTAGCGTTTTATCGCGTACCAACTTACTCAAAAGCGTCGGACTGGGATACATTAAATCATCAACAGGCTTTGCTTTCAGTTCCCCTGCCATTAGAAAATCTCCTATTTTCAATTCCTGGCTTTTCAATAGGGCATCAACTGGATCCATGACAGGTATCACCTGGCGAGCTCCATTATGAAGCGCTGAAATAATCGTCGTGGTCGCTAACAGGACATCCAGGATAACTGCCACTTTCTCCCCTTCTTGAAGCTTTTTCCTATCTATCTCTTCTTTTTTTATTAACAAATGAATGTGTTGTACATGCCCCATTTTATTAAACTTCCTCCACTGCTACATTTGCTGCATGGGTGAGCAAGCTTTTTACGGTTTTTCCGAGTTTGGAAAAGCGGGGATCACTTGTCTGGCCTTTTTTATATCGATAATAGATTTGCTGAAGGATGACAGCTAACTTAAAGTAACCAAAGGTTAAGTAAAAATCGACGTTTGAAACATCCCTTCCACTTCTCGCTGCATACGACTCGATAAATTCCTTTCGTGTCAGAAAACCATTTAAAGTAGTGATGGACGCTTGGCCCAAACCGAATTTGATTAATTCTGGATCACCACTTTCCGTCCAATAGCTTAAAGCCACTCCTAGATCTGCCAGCGGATCGCCAACTGTGGACATTTCCCAATCGAATAGCCCAACCATTTCGGTAAGATCTTGATTGAACATGGCATTATTGATCTTATAGTCATAATGGATAATGGAGGTCTGGCTATATTTTGGGATATTCTGCTTCAAATAATTGATAAGCGGCGCCACTTCTTTGATTTCATCAGTCTTTGCTCTCTCATATCGGGAAATCCAGCCGTATACTTGTCTTTCAATGAATCCTTCAGGTTTGGAGATCTCCGCTAATCCCGTTTTCTCATGGGGAATGGAGTGTAGATCTGCCAGCCGATTGACCAACACATTAGAAAGCTGACGGCATCGTTCAAAAGTAGGCTCGATTCCCGCGGGAAATTCAGTATCTATTACAATTCCATGTTTCCTTTCCATCAGGAAAAAAGGGGCACCAGCAATTGATTCATCATCCGAATAAAGGATAGGCTCGGGAGCAGCATGAAAATACGGGTTGATTCGTGAAAGGATATGATGTTCACGTTTCATATCATGTGCCTTTGGAGCAACAGGACCAAGCGGAGGTCTTCTCAGTACAGCCTCCCACTCTCCCATTTTCAGCTGATAGGTCAAATTGGAGTAGCCTGTTGAAAATTGTTGCAGTTCTAACGGTTCCTTGGGAAGGTCCAACACATTTTTTCTGAGGAAATCTACTAATGCATCAAGATTAAGCTCCTCGCCAGGCCGAACTGGAATTGTATCATCAACCATATTCTTCAACCCCTTTTAGACTTTTACCATTCTAATTATGAACAAGATGTGAGATGAGCTTTTCTTTAATCATTTCCGGAATAGGTTCGCTTTTTTGATTCGAAAAATTAAAAAAGACTAAAACCGCACTCCCCTTGGCAATGGACGCACCAGTTTGTGAACAAAGGATTTCATGGGCCATGTCACAGCTTTTCGTACCTACCTTTGTCAAAGAAGTTCGAATGGTCAAGAGTTGATTGAAATATCCCTGAGCAATAAAATCGCATTTTGTGGAGGCTAACAAAAAATTCCATGATTCGGCATTTGTCGTCAGACCCAAAGCTTCAAAAAATTTCATGCGTGCTTCTTCCAGATATATGAAATAGTTTGTATTATTGATGTGTCCCAAAGCATCCGTTTCGGAAAAACGGACGTTGACTTCTAATTCATGCATAAAATCCCTCCTAGATTATCGATGAACGAAAGCAGGTTTACGCTTATCCAAGAAAGCGGAGACCCCCTCTTTCACATCTTCAGTTTGGAAGATTTCTTCAAAAAGATCCGTTTCAATTTCTAGACCTTGTTCAAGCGTTGCCTCGCTTCCCTCATTGATCGCCTTCTTGATTCTCGACAGTGATTGAAGGGAGTGCCTCGTCATTCTTGAGGCTAAAATCTTCGCCTCTGATAAGCCACAGCCTTGCTCGACGATTTTATTGACGAGCCCGATTTTTTCCGCTTCTTTAGCATCAATCGGATCACCGGTAAAGATCATTTCCTTTGCTTTGGCGTTTCCAACAAGTCTGGACAATCGCTGTGTACCACCAGCTCCTGGAAATAACCCTAATTTGACTTCCGGCAGGCCAATTTGAACCTGTGTTTCGGCAACGCGCAAATCACAGGCCAAAGCCAGTTCGCATCCGCCTCCTAAAGTCAACCCGTTTAATACGGCTATCGTAGGTTTAGGAAATTGGTCAATTTTGGTTAAAACCGCATGACTTTCCTTTACTCTTTCTTTCATATTCGGATTTCCCATCATGGTTGGAAATTCTTTTATATCTGCACCAGCCGCAAAAGCCATATTGCCTGTACCAGTTATCAGTACTGCTACCATTTCATCATCATTTGAAAGTTCTGTGAATATTTCTCCCAATTCCCTGAATACTTGTCTGCTGATTACGTTTAATGGAGGATTATCAATGGTTATGATTGCAAGCTTATTTTCTTTTTCCAATCTAATGAACTTTGGCATCAATTCTTCACTCCTTGATTCGGATATTCATACCAACCCTTACCAGTTTTCCTTCCTAAATGTCCCTGTTTCACTTTTTCTTCTATACAAGCATTTGGCTTATCTTCTGGATTCCCCGTTTCATTAAATCGCTGCTGCATGACAAAATACCCCACATCAATTCCTGATAAATCCATAAGTTCAAAAGGGCCGATGGGATGGCTTAACGCTTTTCTGCAAATTAGATCGATATCCTTATAGTCCACAATTCCTTCTTCATACAAATATAAAGCTTCACGCTGCAGTGCACCCAATATCCGATTGGCTACGAATCCCGAAATTTCTTTCCTTAATAAAACACCTGTCCTATTCATTTTCTGAGTGACTTCCATCGCAAGCTTTGCTGTTTCTTCTGATGTTTGGTCACTCATGACAACCTCAACACAATCCATAATAAGAGGTGGAAAAAAGAAATGCATATTAATGAATTTATCCGGACGGTTTGTCACACTTGAAAGCAGGCTATTGACAATCGTTGAACTATTCGTAGCAAAAATGGTTTCTGCTGGGGCCAATTCCTCCAGTTTAGCAAAAACTTCACGTTTCACTTCAAGCTTTTCGACAACCGCTTCAATGACTAAATCAGCTCCACTGGCCGCTTTTTCCAAATCGGTCGTATATTGAAGTCGACTAAAAGCTGCCAATTTACGATCTTCAGACAATTTTCCTTTTTGAACCCACTTATTCAAAATGACATCCAATTTTTCCTTGGCCTCATTCAATGCTTTTTCCTGAACATCTTGAAGAATCGTCTCGTAACCTCCAAGTGCAGCGAGCATCGCAATTTGATGCCCCATTTGGCCAGCTCCAATTACGGTTATAGATTGAATTTGCTTGTTGGTCATGTCATCTATCTCCCCTCTACTAACTAGTTAGTATGTAACCTATATCACGCTTCAATCCCCTGTAGAATCATCTCCATGAAAATACGTGCCACTTCCTGTTCATTTTTTTCCCCTGCTGGGTCGAACCAATGATAGCTCCAATTGACCACACCCAAGATAGCAAAAGAAATGATGGATGCATCGAGATTGGACCGCAGTTCTCCGCTCTCGATGCCAGTAATCAGTACCTGCTCGATTTTATTTCGGAACAGATCTCGCTTAGGCAGGATTTGTGCCAGTTTTTCATCACTTAGATTTTTCATTTCGCGGAAAAAGACCATTGCGCTTGACTTTTTAGTCTTAATGCTCTTTAAAAGCATATACACCATTTCAAAAAGCTTATCCTTACAACTTTTTTCAGGGTCCAAAATGATTTTTTCCTGCTCACTAAGCAACTCGTCAATATAAGCGAGATGAATATCCATTAGCAACTGCTCTTTACTCGTAAAGTAATAATAAAACGTTCCCTTCGTAACCCCAACCGATTCGACGATATCAGTAATCGACGTTTCACTAAACCCCTTCTTTTCGAATAAGCGTATGCTATGTTCTGTCATTTTTTCTTTCATGTAAGCATCCTCGCAATCTGTTAAAATTTCAGCTGAATTGAAGTCATACGCTTTCGTACTATCAAATCCACTTATCCCCTGGAAAATTCTTCTCTTAAAGCACGCCTTAAAATCTTTCCAACATTTGTTTTCGGTAACTCCTCACGAAATTCGAGGACATGAGGAACTTTATATGCCGATAGGTTTGCTCGGCAGTAATCGATGATTTCCCGTTCGCTTGCCTTTTGATTATTTTTAAGTACTAGCACCGCTTTAACCGACTCTCCTCGATACGCATCCGGAACTCCGATGACAACCGCTTCCAGGACAGCAGGATGTTCATAGAGAACTTCTTCCACATCACGAGGATAAATATTATAACCACTTGCGATGATCAAATCTTTTTTCCTGTCGACAATATAGAGATACCCTTCCTCATCAACTTTGGCGATATCACCCGTATAAAGCCAACCATCCCTAAGAGTCACAGCCGTTTCCTCTGGCATATTCCAGTAACCTTTCATCACTTGTGGTCCTTTGACGACCAATTCCCCCATCTCGCCGGGGGCCACTTCTTTTGTCCCGTCACCTAGATCCATCACCTTATAATCAGTTGAAGGGATACCAATCCCGACACTCCCAGGCTTTCTGTCGGCAAATACGGGGTTACAATGCGTTGTTGGCGAAGCTTCCGTAAGACCATAGCCTTCCAATATCTTCGCACCTGATTTCCGTTCAAACTCACGTAGGAGTTCCACGGGCATAGGTGCACTTCCGCTGTTACAGAGCTGTATGGAGCCCATTCCATATTCATCTGCTTTAGGATGATTCGTCAAAGCTACATACATGGTTGGTACACCAGGAAAAGTCGTCGGCTGTTCACGTTTTATCGTTTCAAGCACTTCCTCTATTTCAAATCGTGGCAGCATGATTGAATCCCCCGCGATATACACGGATAAATTCATGGCCGAGGTCATTCCAAATACATGAAAAAGCGGTATGACCGACAACGTTCTTTCTGAGCCCATTTTTAATTCATGCTTGAAGAATTCATATGATTGAACAACGTTAGCCAGAATATTGCCATGAGTCAGCATTGCCCCTTTTGAACGGCCTGTCGTTCCTCCTGTATACTGAAGAACGGCTATATCATTTTCCGGGTCGATCGTTACTGGGTTGATTTTTCCGTCTCCTGACTTCATGAATTGGTCAAAGGAAGCATCAGGTTGGAAATCTGCTTCCGATGGCTGCAGGCTCACTGCGATAATATTTTTCACATTTGCGTGCTGCTGCACACTTTTGACTTTCGGATATAAACCGTCCAATACCACAATGGTTTCTGCCCCGGAGTCCTGCAGGATATGCTGCAACTCCCTTTCAACCAGCATTGGATTGATTTGTGTGATAATCGCTCCTGTGGTCAAAGATCCATAATACGCAATGACGTATTGTGGACAGTTAGGCAGCATGATGGCGACACGATCGCCTTTTTGGACACCTTTTTTTTGAAGGGCTGAAGCAAATGCTTGCGACGCATGAAAAAGTTCCTGATAAGAAATCTTCCGACCATAAAAAGTAATAGCTGTATTGTTTGGATAGGACTCATATGCATGTTCAAGAATTCTTTGCATCGGAAACTCAGGAACCTTTATTTCCTTTGATATTGAATCGGGATAAATGGACAGCCATTTTCTTTCGTTCATCATTCCATACCCTCCAGCCATATTTACTTACTTTTCATTACATTGCATGCGAACCCCCATCAACAATCAAGATATTTCCAGTCACATAATCAGATGCTTTTGAAGCTAGGAAAACCGCTGCCCCTTTTAAATCATCATCACTCCCTAACCTTTTAAGCGGAGTGGAATCCAAGATCGGATTCTTTCCTTGTTCAAGCACCCCTTTACTCATTTTTGTCGGGAAGAATCCAGGTGCGATTGCATTAACATTGATATTATGCTGGCCCCATTTAACGGCTAAATCCTTTGTTAAAACAATGACTGCCCCTTTGCTCGTATTATATCCGACTGTATCAAGCACCCTCGGGTCCGTCCCTCCTAATCCAGCGACAGAAGCGATGTTTATGATTTTTCCATGTCCCTGTTCAATCATGACCCTGCCTACAGTCTGGCTCATGATAAAGGTTCCAGTTACATTGACATTCATCACCTTCTGCCAGGCTTCCAGTGGCATGTCGACAGCTGGAGCTCCCCAAGATGCCCCGCTATTGTTCACTAAAATATCAATGGAACCAAACTCCCGGTAAGTTTCGTTAACGACTTCTTGTACATCTGAGGGATTGGTGATATCACACTTGAAGGAAAGTGCCCTGACTCCAATACTTTGCATGCGAGAGGCTACTTCATCGCATGCTTCCTTCTTTCTAGAACAAAGAACGACATTGGCACCTGCTTCGGCAAAGCCGGTCGCTATTTGTTCTCCCAACCCCCTCCCCCCACCGGTTATGATTGCCGTTTTACCAGTCAAATCGAATAGGTCGGTAACTTTCATATATTCACCTCATGCTTCTGCTGGTATTTTCGAAGTTCGATTTTAGCTATTTGTGACCGGTGCACTTCATCCGGACCATCGGCAAGTCTCAACGTCCGGGCATTTGCCCAATGTGCAGCAAAAGGGAAATCATCGGAGATCCCTGCAGCTCCAAACCCTTGAATGGCCCGATCCAGGACTTTCAATGCCATATTCGGTGCAACCACTTTAATCATGGCAATCTCCGCCTTCGCTTCCTTGTTCCCGACAGTATCCATCATATAGGCAGCTTTTAGAGTCAGAAGCCTTGCTTGTTCGATTTCAATCCTTGAATCAGCCACCCATTCCATGATCACACCTTGTCTAGCCAAAGGTTTTCCAAAAGCAACCCGATCTTGAATGCGCTTACATAATTCTTCAAGTGCTCTTTCAGCAGCCCCAATCAGCCTCATGCAATGATGTATCCTCCCAGGTCCGAGTCTTCCCTGGGCAATCGCAAATCCTTTGCCTTCCCCCCATAAAATATTCTCAGCAGGAACCCTTACATTTTCAAAATTGATTTCAGCATGGCCATGCGGTGCATGATCGTAACCAAAAACAGGAAGCAATCTCTCGATTTTGACACCCGGTGTATCCAGCGGTACAAGAATCATGGACTGTTGTTCATGCTTGGATGCTTCAGGATTCGTCTTGCCCATGACAATGGCAATTTTGCATCGGGGATCGCCTGCTCCCGAAGACCACCATTTCCGGCCGTTTATGACATATTCATTTCCTGACTTTTCAATCCTGCATTCAATATTGGTCGCATCCGAAGAAGCTACGTCTGGTTCTGTCATAGAGAAGCATGAGCGGATTTCCCCAGCAAGTAGCGGCTTCAGCCAGCGTTCCTTATGTTCCTCTGAACCGTATCTCACCAACACTTCCATATTTCCGGTATCCGGCGCATTACAATTGAAGATTTCGGGTCCTATCATCGACCTTCCCATGATTTCACAAAGCGGTGCATATTCTAGATTCGTTAAACCCGCTCCATGACTGCTATCAGGTAAAAATAGATTCCATAATCCTTCTTCCTTTGCTTTTGCCGTTAATTCAAATAAAATTGGCGGTATTTTACTCCATCGGCTTTCCTGTGATTCGAGCTGCTGTTTGTATACGGATTCATTGGGGTAGACGTGTTTTTCCATGAATCCCCTTAACTTCTTTTCCAGACTTTTCACCTTTTGAGTATGTTCAAAATTCAAATTGAATTCCCCCTTTTCAAACTAACTAACCGGTTAGTATGTTGTCACTTTTACAGTATACACGCAATTTTCCGATTTTTCCAATAATTAGTTATTTATTTTCCGATTTTTCCGACAGTTGACAATCTATTTTCCTGATTGTTCAATCTCCTTTCCTTGGACATTATTGTTCCCGCTTACATCCTTGGGTTGGACGGCAGGGAATACACATACGATTTTCGTGCCTTTTTTCAGTTCACTTGTGATGAAAACTTTGCCACCATGCTTTTCGATGATTTTAAAACAAACGGAAAGACCCAATCCTGTTCCTGAGGATTTGGTAGTGAAAAACGGTTCTCCTACTTTTTGAAGGGAGTTTTCTGGAATACCTTCCCCCTCATCCAAAATGCTTACATAAACTTCCCCATTTTTTTCATATACACTAACAAATATATTTCCGCCGTTCGGCATCGATTCTATGGAGTTTTTTATCATGTTTATTAGTACTTGTTTAATTTGATTTTCATCAAAGTAAAGGAAAATTGGTTCTGCATCATAATTTTTATGAATTTGAATATTGTTCAGTACGGCGTTTGTCTCCAACAGTGTTACGACATGGTTGCAGCTTTCTTTTAAATCCTTCTCAAGAAAAACCGCTCCAGTCGGTTTCGAGAGCAACAAGAGTTCATTAAGAACTTGCTCAATCCGGTTTATTTCCGAAAAAATTATTTCATAGTACTCCTGTTTATCGGCATTCCCATCTTTAATCAACTTTACAAATCCTAATATAGCTGTCATTGGATTCCTGACCTCATGTGCAATCCCTGCCGCAAGTTGGGCAGCGGTTGATAACTTGCTTGATGTGATTGCCAAATGTTCGTTAAGGCTTACAAGCTTTTCTTCTGCATGTTTCCGTTCATTAATTTCCGATAATATTCCTGCAGTCCCTATGAATTTCCCAGCGTCATCGTAAATCAGTTTAACGAATGCTTCAACCCAACTTGTCCCCTTTTTTGCATCATTCAGTTTAATGTCCACTCGAAAATATTTATTTCCTTGATGAAATGATTCCGCAAACGCCTTTAATACGGCTTGATAAGAAGTGTTATCCATATGTTTAGAAAAGTGCAGCCCGAGAGATTCATTTACGGTTGCACCACTCATCGATTTCCATGCTGGGTTTAAATATAACCATTTACCTTTTTCATCCGTTTGGAAAATAACCTCATTGAAGCTATTGACCAATTCTTTGGAGTACTTGGAGAAAATACGATAGCGTCCTTCGCTATCTTGTAATAAAGCAATTGTTTTCCGTTTATTATCATAGATAGCACCCAAACACCAAGCTATGGATAAACTGCCGATTAAGTATATTCCTTCAAAGGCGGAAAACCTGCGTTCTTCATGATCCAGCAATCCTAAATAGGGCAATAACAATATGAAGAACAGGGCAGGAACAATGACCCTTCCAGTATATTTCTTTATTTCCTCCACCTCCTTTATGAAAATGATATAATCTTCATCCAATCGAATTCCAGCAAGTAAGGGTTCAAATTGAGCATATACTGTATATAAATACGTTAGATAACTCACTTATAGGTAAATTTCAACATTTTATCTTTGATTCCTGCTAATAAGACAAAAAACCTTTCCACCCTGGAAAGGTCTCTGTCCTGCTATATCATTAGCCAATAATGACGCGCTCTTTTGGATAATGATAAATTTCCGTAACTTCTTTGTGTCCTATAATATACAGGAGGGACGTGATCCCGACCCGTCCAATAAACATAATGATCATAATGACAACTTTACCGGTATTACTGAGATCAGGCGTGACTCCCATTGAAAGTCCAACTGATCCAAAAGCCGAACAAACCTCAAAGATAATTTGGGTTAAAGTAAAATTCTCGGTAATCGTTAAAATGAAGACGGCCAGTATGCATAGGAGCGACCCCATGATTATCACTGCAGTCGCCTTTCTGATATCATCAGGATGAATCTCCCGTTTGAATACTTTAATCGAGCGCCTCCCCCTCATGAAATTCCATAAGAAAAGCATCATAATAGCCAGAGTGGTTGTACGAATCCCCCCTCCGACTGAACTTGGGGATGCTCCAATGAACATCAGTATGCTCAACACCAAAAGGGTTGGTTCCGAAAAATCGCTCACATTCATTGTTGCTAACCCGCCGCTTCGCGTATTGGATGACATAAATAAAGAGTAGAAGAACGATTCATGCCAGTTCTTATCTTTTAAGAAACCATTCATCTCCAGAAGGAATATCAGGAGCGTTCCCCCAATAATCAAGGAAAAGAAAGTGACCGATGTCAGTTTCGTGAACAATGAAAAATGAAACTTATATGTACGGGCTTTATTAGATAAAAATTCTTTCAACTCAATCAAGACCGGAAACCCTATAGCTCCAAGGGTAAGAAGGATAATAGTGATGAACTGGACAAAATAATCGTCTTTAAATGGAATCATTGAAGTACCGGTAATATCAAAACCAGCATTAGTAGTGGCACTGATTGCCAAAAATAAACCATTTAAAAAGGCTTCTTTCCAGTTTGGAAAATAATCCAGAAAGTAAATCCCTAAAACTAGGGCGCCAATCATTTCAATTACGACAAATATCTGAATGATATGAATCAATAATTTAACAAGGCCTGAGAGATTCGATTGGTTTTGATCCGTCATGATCAATTGTCTTTCCTTCAAGCCGATTTTCTTACCCAAAATCAACCAGAAAAAAGTTCCGAGTGTCATGATGCCAATCCCGCCAAATTGGAGAACAAACATTAGAATGAAATAGCCTACCTCATTATACACATCGGGCAAACTAACAACTGTTAGACCTGTCACACTAACTGCACTTACGGCTGTGAATAACGCATCCATGAATTTAAATTCTACGCCTGGCTTAAGAGCAACAGGCAGACTCAATAGTAAGGTCGAGATACTGACGGCCAAAAAATAATAACCGACGATAAGCTGTGCTGGTGTTAACTTTGATAATATTTGTTTGATAGCAACCATTCAGAGTTTCCTTTCTTACTCCTTTATGGTTATGTGGATCACATAACCATTGAAACTCTAGTTTACCCTTTTTTCATTCTTTTTTCCATTCTCTTTTGAAACTGACTTACATACAACAATAAGGCAGGTTTACCAATAAATTTGATGCTGTTCATGTAAGTAAAACTCTTGATTCTACTTATACTATCATTACAGCGGCAAAAGCCGTTGAAAAAGTAAAGGGGAGATTCAAATGGCTAACAACAGCAGCAACAACCTTCTTGTTCCTGGAATTGAACAAGCATTAGAACAAATCAAATATGAAATTGCATCAGAATTCGGTGTACAATTAGGTTCAGATACGTCATCACGTGCAAATGGATCAGTTGGCGGAGAAATTACGAAACGACTTGTAGCACAAGCTCAATCACAACTTAAAGGTCAATAATTCAAAACACAATTGAATATCCATGGCTAAGAGTCCAGCTCCTTGCTGGACTCTTTTTAATTATTGCGTCCAATGCTTGTTTTCATCATTCCCATTACCCCGTTTCCACTTATCCCTCTCTTGTTTATCTTTTTTATTTTCGTGCTTACTATGATCGTTTTTATTCTTTTCCTTTTCTCTTCCCCTTTCTTTGTCTGGATATCGTTTCTCAACAAGCTTTTTATCTGCCTTTTCATTCTTCTGTTTGTCCATTAATTGATTACGGTGGTTACTTTGGTAATTGTGGTTATTTCGGGTGCTTTGACTGCTGTGGTTACTTCGGGTGCTTTGGTTACTATCTGATTCCCTTTTTGACTCCTGTTTTTTTTGCTTAAGGCCATTTATCTCATTCCGGTTTTCATTTTTATCTTCACTATTGGTTTTTTCTTTGGTTGGGGCAGGAACCGTTTTCAGATTTTGCCGTACCATTGGTTTGGCTTCCTTTACAGTCTTTTGTTTTATTTCATTTGTATTGTCCTCTTTTTTCTTTTCTTCGTCCGAATTGCTCTTATTGCTCTGAGCTGCACTCTTCTCAGTCGAAATATCGACCTTTTCCTCAACTTTTTTTTCAGGTGCTGCTGGTACAGGTTCTCTCTTATTCACTTTTACTTTTTCTTTATCTTCATTCAACTTCTTTTCGACATATTTACCTGTGGATATTCCTTGTTCCTTTGCTTGCTCCCGATCTTTTTTTGTTGCCTCAATCACTTTCATCTTTGTTTTTGAAACATTATCCTGCTCAGATATCTCTTTTATCTCTTCTTTTAAGTTCTTATCCAATTTTTTACCTTTATCCAATACAGTTGTGGAAACAACTATTTGTTTTTCCCCTTTCAAATATCCAAGTTGCTTCGTCGTTGCAACGATTCGATTTGTAACCGTCTTAATATCCTTACCTCTCCAATTTTTTAGCTGATCAATCACAAGCTTGCCGTCTGCGTTTAAGCCGGTAAGTTTGAGCACTTCTAAATGATCGTCAAGCTCCAATTCAATGCTAGGATTTACATCTATTGTCATATATGCCGACACATGACCAGAGAAATACGATGGAAGAATCGAAAAAAGAATCAGAAAGGTAGAGGCAATGCTTATCACGGCCTTTTTTTTGAAAGATGAATGAAAGCTGGGCAAGGAAAAAGAGACCTTTTGTTTAACAGGTGCAAAAGTGATTTCTTCACCCACTTCATATACACGTTCCTGTCTTTTGGTTTTTAGAAATTCACCCTCGGGGGTCAATAGGGTAACAAAACGTTTATTAACTGAAAGAATAACTCCTTTTTTCATCCATTGATAGCCCCTTTAATATAGTCATTCAAGTACAAAAAATCTCCGTTTATTATAATTGCCACAGCAATGATGTACTTTCGGTTCCGTTCAATCGTTTTTCTGCTTACATCCACTTTTCCTTCAAGCTGTTTCACTGGCAGACGCTTTTTTGCAAACAGGATTTCTTTCAGTTCGTCATCGTCCATTAACATTTTAGCGATCATTATAGCTCCTTTCCTAGCATCCGCATGTTTTGGAGAGTTTTCAACGAGATCCTCAAATGACAGACCAAAATCCTGTAGATGGCTTATATAAAGCTGTATTTCTTCTTTCCTTTTTTCCGATTCTTTTTGCTTCTCGTATTCATGAATCGAATTTTCATTATCGATATATATGTGGCTTTGATCATCATCATCATTCAAAGATAAGTCCAGAAGGATTTCTTTGCGTTTCGACTGGCTTCTTAAATAGTCTATAACCCTTCGTTTAACGAGGGTTTCGGCAAATGCCAATAAAGAACGGCCTTTTTCCGGGGAATATTTGTCGATTGCCTCATTAAAGGCAATCATACCTATACTAAATTCATCATCTGATTCGTATATGTAACGCCTGCAAACTGATGAGACGGTTTTTGCTATAAATGGTTTGAATGACTCTATTGTATCATTACGAAGGCTTAAATCGCCTTGTTGAATTTTCAATACGGTTTCTTCTAAAGAACGCTTTTTTTTGAATGCTGTAAACAACAAACCAAGCATCTGCTCACCTCGCTCCTGTTGAACATAAAATACGCATCAACATATTTATCTTAAGCGGAGGGAGACTAAAAGACAGTACCAAAAGAACTATTTTTGCGATATAAATGAAATCACATAATATATCCACATGATAAAATACTTAGTTTTTTCTCGTTTATTACAGTGCAATTACAGTAAAATATCTTTTTCCGCAGTTTTTACAAATCCATGGGACAATTGTCATTTTTATAATCGGAATTTAATATTCACATCTAAACATATCATTCGTAAACATGCATGGACTTTTGTGGGTAATCTCCTTAAATCGATATTAAAAATCTGTTTTGATCTATAAAGATAATGATTCTGACTAACACTCGATAATAATTGAGTTTGCCTACAGATTTTTTGAGTGTTTGTAATATATGACCGTTGATTGGAACGTAGGGCACTCGCTTTCCGAGGGCGGTCATCCCTCAGAGCTTTGCGCCAGTGGGATGACCGTATAAGACTCGCACACCCGATCCAGTTAACTTTGTTTTGAAACATGAGGTGATAAGGATGCTTTCGTTCCACACATGTGAAAGCCAGTGCGAATAAGCGGAAATTTGAAAGAAAATCGTTCGTAAGAAAACACGAGCCTATCAAGGACGCCTTCAATAAGAAATAAATCAAGATCGTGAAAACAGTGGAAAGAAGCCTTTTCCACCAGATAATTTTATATAGGAAGAAACCAAGGAGTTTAAAGAACGTTCAACTGCCCCTGAGAGTGGCTATTTTGTGAAAGATGAACGAATACTAAACAGTTTGCGTATTCGTTTCATACGGCAGCAGACCGCAATGGAGTTGTGTGGGAAGATATTTCAACCAGAGATATGCATGATAGTCATATCTTAGAGTCTTTGGTTGAACAAGTGAATGAAAAAGTCGGTAAACCAAAAGCTGTTGCCACAGATGCAGCTTACAAAACACCAGCCTTAACTGCTTAACATCCAATAAAAAATCAAAAAGGTTACGGAATGGGAACATTCCGTAACCTTTTTGTCTACAAACTGAGGCGTGGCAGACACGCCCATTTTTTATGCTTCTTGTATATGTTTTTCTTTTTTCTCTTTTTTCTCTTTTTTGCTTGAAATGATCCATGCACCTACTGCTATTCCAATCAATACGACCCAGAAAATCGATTTCCAAAGAGCTGATTCAGGGAAATGGTGATCGATAACAGCTAACGAAGGGTGTGCAAGTGTATATATCGCTAATTTCACCCCAACCCACCCTACGATCAAAAATGCTGCCGTTTCAAGTGAGGGACGCTGATGAAGCAATTTCACGAATGCATTAGCTGCAAATCGCATAATGATCAATCCAATCAAACCACCGATGAACATAACAGCAAATTGCCCACCATCAATACCGCCGACCTTCATCCAGCCTGTTGCAGGAAGTGTCACAGCGAGTGCCACGGCAGCCAACATGGAATCGATTGCGAAAGCGATATCGGCAGCTTCAACTTTTACTACCGTCATCCAAAAGCCAGATTGCTTTTTAGGTTTAGTGACTTCCTTCTCACCTTTACCAGCGTATTTCTTGTAAATATGCTGAAAAGCAATGAAAAGTAAGTAAAGGGCACCGATTGCTTGAACTTGCCACACGTCGACAAGAAAGGAAATAAGGAATAGACTTGCAAAACGGAAAACAAAAGCTCCCATCAGACCATAAAACAAAGCTTTACGTTGTTGTTCCTTTGGTAAATGTTTAACCATGACAGCCATGACGACTGCATTATCCGCAGCGAGTATTCCTTCTAATCCAACCAAGATAAGCAGGACCCAGCCATATTCCAATAATATTGATGCTTCCATCCATTCAACCTCCAATAGTTTTATTCCCACTCCTATCGGCATTGGCAAAATAAAAAGACCTCTGCCATATAGGCAAAGGTCTTGCTGAACATGAAAACATGTCAACAAAGCCGATGAATGTTTCCATTCACGTAATGACGACTTTGTTTTAGGGCGAACCCTAACGCTACTCCCCTTTGATAAAGGAAAATCAGTTATTAAGTATATTAATAGTATACGTGGTCATTATGAAAATAACAATCTTTTTTATAAGAAACCATCATTTTCGTTTCCCTTTGGATATTTTAATCAATCGCAAATATTCATTCCCGAATTTTACCCAGTTTGTTTTTGCAGAAAAGTAGTGCTGGAACAACGATAAAAACCTCGTGTATTTCCCCTCATACGGATACCATTGTATTTCTGTAATCTTTTTACCTTTGTCGATCATGATCGCTTTTTCATGGCAAAAAATCTTCAATCCCTGTTCGCCATGATAACGGCCAATGCCACTTTGTTTTGCACCGCCAAATGGTAAATGATGATTAGCCACCGTAACCAGCACATCATTGATCGTCACCGCTCCTGCTATTAACTGTGACGCAATCCGCATTGCTTTTTCCTCATCCATCGTCCATACGCTCGAATTGAGTCCATATTCACTCTCATTGGCTAGAGCGACCACTTCTTCCTCCGTATCGAAAGGCAAAACAGGCAACACGGGACCGAACGTTTCTTCTTTCATGATTTTCATGGAATGATCGACATTGGACAGAATCGTCGGCGGAATGAAATGGGTCTGCCCCATTTTCCACTCTTTCGGCGAAGTTCCCGCCTCAAGTATGGCCCCCTTATTCAATGCATCCTCCAGGTGTCCAGCCACGATATCAACTTGAGCAGGAAAAGTCATTGAACCGATATCATCCTTTAATTGTATCCCCTGCCTCATGGACATCGTTTTTTCTTTAAGCAACGCCAGGAATTCCTTATAAACCGGACGCTCCACATAAACCCTTTCAACACTCATACAAACCTGGCCGCTGTTTGTAAAAGCTCCCCAGAGTGCCCCGTTCACAGCCCGCTCCAGGTTAGCATCACGCAGCACGATCATAGGATCCTTCCCGCCAAGCTCCAGGGTTGTGGGGATTAGCTGTTTTGCTGCAACTTCCCCTATCATTTTTCCGGTCCTTACAGAACCAGTAAAAAATATATAGTCTGGTTTTTGTTCAGTTAACGCTGCACCCAATTCTTTCCCCCCATGGGCAAACTGTATAGTTCCCTCAGGAAAACCAGCTTCAATAAACAGATTTTCCATGCACACCCCAACCAAAGGAGTCACCTCAGATGGCTTGGCGATGACTGTATTTCCTGCTGCTAGAGCATTAAGAATGGGCACCATCGCCAATTGGAAAGGATAATTCCATGGTGAAATGACGAGAACCGTTCCACGTGGCATGTAATGGACATATGATTTTTTGCCAATTAACATGAGTGGGGTGGTGACTTTTTTTCCGGAAAGAGCTTTCACTGCATGTTTCTCTATATGCTTGATCGCATCAATAGTCGGCATGATATCAGCAACTAGCGCTTCGATTTTAACTTTTCCTGTATCTTTTGAAATGACTTCAGCTATTTCATCCATTTTTTCAACCATCAATGCACGAAGGCGTTTTAAATAGTGCAGCCTTTCATTGATGGGAAGATTCGACCACGTTTTAAACGCATGTCTGGAATTCTTATATATATGAGGAATTGACTTCAATGGCGTTGGGGCGATTTCCGCAATCTTCTCTCCTGTTGCCGGAGAAAACACTTCCAACTTGTCATTTATTTCTTCCATAACTACTCCCCTTGCTTTTTATTTTTATTGGTACTCCCTATCATTTTTATACTTAAGATCGACCAAAGAAAGGAACACCTTCCCTGAAATGCAGCTACTGAGTGGCCTAGGTACTTTCTTAAACAATTCATCAAAGAAGCGTTCATAAGCTTCATTACCTGTAACTACGTTTTCACCTGAACTCTCTTTATATAATGCCAGAGTCGCAGCCAGCCTGTATAATATAATAGATTGGAACCAGGTTCACAACCGTTTCCCTCTCTTCATAAAATCCCTGTCCGCCATTCCCTGCCACATAACCGGATCTAAAATAAGTATACCTCTTAAGATGAGTTACTCGTTTTAAACAAATTCATATACAGTATCCGCGACATCACATCCCGTTTTACAACTCAATTGGTGAGACCCCTGAACTCCATCCCTGTCTGCAATAACCTTAAATAGTAATCTTTATAGCACTGCCAAAATGGAATATATAGTAAAATTTTTATTATTAAAAGGAATATTCATGTTTGCTATCGAAGGTAATGAATAGGAAATTGAATGCGCCTAAAAGAAAAAAGGAATTGCCCTCAAGTTTATCGGATTTAATGTTTACTATTGGTTCCTGGAGGATAAATTCATGGTATCGAATAAAAATTATTATCTATATAACTGATTTTCCGTTACTATATAAGAAGGCGAATTTTTCGCGCATACATATTTGAGGTGAGCGCACAAGTGAAAAGAATAATTAAAGCATACGACTTCCCTATTTTCATCGCTGTCGTATTACTCTGTTTGTTTGGTTTAGTCATGATTTATAGTGCAAGCATGATTACGGCTGTTGCTCGGTACAGCCAGCCCATGGATTTCTTCTTCGAAAAGCAAAAAACGGCTTTTATCATCTCATTCCTAGCAATGATCGTGACGATGATTCTTCCTTATAAGATGTACAAAAACAAAATTTTCTTGATGTCTATGATGTTTGGAATGGCCGGTATCCTTTTGTTGCTATTCATTTTCGGCCATACAGCAGGAAATGCCACAAGTTGGTTCAAGTTAGGGACAAAATCGATCCAACCCGCGGAATTTTCCAAGTTAGCCATGATCATTTATCTGGCAGCCATTTACGGAAAAAGGCAGGATCGGATCAATAGCATTGATAAAGCCGTCATCCCCCCGATTTTCTTTCTCGTATTTATTTGTTTTTTAATCGGGATTCAACCTGACTATGGAACGGCAGCCGTCATTTTCCTAATTTCCAGTACGATGATCTTTTCATCCGGAATGTCTTTTAAGAGTATTTTCAAACTCTCTTTGATTATTGCGATATTCGTTACAATATTTGCATTGGGAGTAATCGTGACAGGAAATTTGTCATCCGTTTTATCTGAAAATAAAGTGTCTCGTTTTACCGGGTTTGCAGATCCTTTTGGTCAAGAGGGAGGAGATGGGTATCAGCTCGTGAATTCCTTGTATGCGATAGGATCAGGAGGCCTTTCAGGCGTGGGACTTGGTGACAGTGTACAAAAATACGGGTACCTGCCTGAATCACATACGGATTTCATCATTTCCGTCATTGCTGAAGAACTTGGAATATTCGGTGTAGGTTTCGTTCTATTGACACTTGGATTTATCGTCCTTAGGGGTTTTATACTCTCCGCAAAATGTAAAGATCCATTTGGAAGCTTATTATTGATCGGAATCTCATCCATGATCGGCATTCAAGTTGGCATCAACATCGGCGGTGCGACGGGACTCATTCCCATTACTGGAATCACTCTTCCGTTCATCAGCTATGGAGGATCTTCCTTACTATTGCTCATGCTTTCAATGGGTATATTCCAGAATGTCGTAATGCGAATGAATTTACTGGAAAAGAAAGAAAAGGTCTTGTCCATCCCAAAAGATGAGATTGCTTCTTCAAAATAGACGATCAACTTCTTCCCCCTGACATTGCCGTTCATGTCAGGGGGTTTTTCCCTTCTCTCAAAGTTATGGAAGTTCATATAAATGAAAAAACAGGCAGTCGAAACGACCGCCTGTTTTTTCATTTATAATGGATACCTATTTTCGTAAAGCCCGAAATCAAACTGAGCAAAGGACAAAGTAAGCAAAAGAATGCAAATGGGGCATATTCAAGGGTTGAAACACCCAATACCTGTGTCAGGAATACACCGCAGACACCCCAAGGAACCAGAGGATTCACAACCGTTCCCGCATCTTCAAGTACCCTCCCAAGCGTTTTTGGCTTCAAGCCTAAATCATCATATTTCTGCTGAAAAGCTTTCCCTGGCAGTATAACTGACAAATACTGTTCCCCCACTAGGAAATTCACGCTGATTCCTGCAAATACGGTAGCTGAAATCACTTTCGCTACACTCGTCAATGAATTCTGGACCGCATTTAAAATAGATGGGATGACTCCCAATTCAAACAATAGTCCGCCCATCGCCAATGCCAACAACACCATCGAAACGGAGAACATCATACTTTCAATGCCGCCCCGCGATAGGATTGAGTCAAGTTGATCCATCCCACTCTTCAGTACAAAGCCGCCGTATAAAATATCTGCTAGTTTTGCAACCGTCACACTTGGCGTTTGTATGAAAGCAATGACAGCCGCCGAAACGATTCCTGCTGACAATGTCGGAATCGCCGACACCTTTTTCAAAGCCATGACTAGAACGATGACAAACGGAATCAAACTCCATATGCTAATGTTCGTTTCCATTTCCAAGGCTTTGGTCATGGCTTCAACCTCCTCAACACGAGCCAGTTTGACATTCGGTGAAAGGAAGTAAAAGATGATAAGAGATATTAAAAAACCTGGAATCGTTGTCCACTGCATATTATTAATATGTTCAAATAATGGTACTCCAACCGTTCCCGAAGCAAGGTTGGTCGAGTCGGATAATGGAGACATTTTATCCCCAAGAAATGCACCGGAAATGATTGCACCAGCTGTAATCGCCAACGATAAATCCATCGCCGCCGCCATACCTATGAAAGCAACTCCAATCGTGGCTGATGTTGTAAGTGAACTCCCGATACAGAGCCCAATTAGCGAACACACCAGAAATGTGACCGCATAGAAATACTCACCAGAAATCCAGTCAAACCCATAGTACATGATGGTAGGGATCGTCCCGCTTGCCATCCAGATCGAAATTAGCATTCCAATGAAAAAGAAAATATAGATGGCTCCCATACCAGAAACTGCACCTTTGACGATAGCAGCCTCCATAATCGAAAATGGCAGCTTCTTGATCTTTCCATAAACAAATAGAAATAGGATGGCCGCTATTATTGGAATATGGGGGGCTAGTCCATAATGTATGATACCAGTTGCAATGATTAAGAAAAGAACTGCCAAAACTCCGATTGCTTCAGGTAAGGAGAGTTTTAGCTTTGCATCTTCAAGACGCATGATGTATTTCCCCGCTTTCATGTTGTGTATTCTCTGAGGTAAGGATCGGACCTTTTCACTCCTCATAATTACTGAAACGCTTTTAAGTACTAAAGTACTAGCTAAATATAAAGGAGTTTCGGGAGATTGTCAAAGGATTAATTTAGTAGTTTTTAAATTTACCAATGATATATACCTTTACCACACTCCTTCCATGATATATGTTCAATTCATTCCATCATAATGACTTTTATGTGATTCGATGATTATTTGGGCTAATTGCAATGCCTTGGTTGTCTCATTGATCTTTACTAAATAATGAAACAGCTTTTTCTCATAATGATCGATCAGGACTATGTAGCCTGTTTTCCGGAAATAGGGCAGAGCTTCTTCTTCTATTAAACGGTAGAATTTTTCTTCCTCTTCCTGGATTGCATATAGATGCAATTGAAAATAAAAGGGTGGCATGCCATTATGTTTTTGGGCAAGTCTCAATCCTTTTTTAGCTAGGTCCGTGAGCTCTGTATTATTCAATAACTTTCCTTTTATCGCGTTGTTGATGTATCCATCCAAAAACATCGTGTAAAAAGGATTATCTTCATCAACGAGTTGAAGCGCCCTTTCGTATAATTTTCGTGCATCATCAAACCTTTTCCTTCTATAACATTCGAAAGCAAGATTGTTAAGGAGTTTGGATTTACGATCATACGCCTGGCACGTATCACACATTTTTATTAAGGAATCGTATTTTTTCTTGGTATCATCAAAGTCGTGAAGTTCCCTTGAGTTCAACTGAACAAGCATCATTGTTTCGGTATCGATGATTCTTAGTACATTCAATGTTTTCCGAAAATAGGCTAGCGCTTTTTCAGCGTAATAGTAGGATGCAATATTGGAATGTGTTGAATGGTGTGCCAGTGCAAGATGATAATAATACTCATTGTGATGGTATCCGGTATGATCAATGCTCGTAAGGATGTTGATGCAATCCTTGAATTGTCCAGTCAGAAAATAATAGATGCCCATAATATGTTTTAAATAATTGCGTTCGTATGATGAGAGCTGTGACTCTTTCCCTTGGATGATTTGTATCGTTTCAAACGCTTTCTCCGGAAGGTTCATGAATAGATGATACCTTGATAGAATTAAATTATAGGAAGCATGAAAATCAGGAAGCTCTCTAAGCGGCTCATCTTCTATTTCTTTTTTTAATCTAGCGGTGTCTTCCGTCTGTTGTGAAATCAAAGCATTCTGCCACTCATCAAGCTTTCCGCTCAACAAATGGTATTTTCTCACTTCTTCTGTTATATCAATTTGCAGCCTCTCGGATAACAGGGTTATCATCTCTTTGGAATACTCGGTAATTCCACGTTCAATCTTGCTTAAATGTGTAATGGAACAAATTCCTTGTACAAGCTCCTTTTGTGTCATTTGAGCTTTTTCCCGATAAAACTTAATGATTTTACCCTCCACCAAAAATTCCCCCATGTAACTTTTTCCTCCCATTATAGCAAAAAAAGTAAAAGCCCCAGGAAAATTTCTTTCCTGGGGCAAATGCTATTGATTCGTTTCTAGTCCTATGAGACGTAAAAAGTATTCCAAACCTTTATTGCCGATTTTTTCTTTCGGCACTTTATTACTTGGTGCATCCGACCCTTTCGTCAAGAAGTTTTTCTCGACATAGCGGACGTCCAATTCATCAACGATACCGTCTTGATTAATATCTTCTTTCACTAAGGAGTTATCTTTAATACCATATGCATCAACGACTTCCTGAATATCTTTAATGTCGATGACTTTATCTTTATTGATATCTCCTGCTAGATTCATATTTGGCCTGATTCTAATATTCTGTCCTAGAAGTGTGCCATCTTTTTCTTTACCTGGAACGAAGTTTGTATAGCTCTTAAGATGTGATGGCGTTTCAACGACAAGCGTATATTCTTGGTTTGATGCAGGAATCCCTTTGACTATATATTGTCCCCAATCATCAAGTGTTCCAGGATATTTTTTCCCTGCTTTTGATTGTGCATAAACCTTCACACCTATTTTGGTGATATTTCCTGGCTTTATATAACCCTCCTCACTTAAAAACGCTTCTGGAGAAATCGATCCGTTCAAAGTTGAGTGCTTAGAAATGATTTTATATCGGTCAACACTGTAATATGGAAGATCGGTTGCAGTATTGCCCCCTTGTTTTATATAAGAAGCTTCTCCTACATCCATTCCCGCATATAAATGATAAAAGGTATCGTCGACAAGTTTAAAGGATACATCCAGTAGAGGCATATCTCCGTTTAAACCTTTAAATGCCTTTCCTGTCAATTCAGCGCCAACCTTGACTTCTTTAGATTGATTATCATCATTAACGACAGGTTTGGTTAAAGAAACATCCAACCCTTTTTCTTTTGCATATTTTTTTATTTCACTAGAAAGTTTCGCATTTTTAAATTGATAAAGGTCACCTTCATACTTGATCGTATATTCTCCTGAAAGGAACTGTTTTACATTATTGACTGATAAAGTCATGGTAAAGGTATCATCCTTTTTCAGCACTTCTTTATCATAGTTCGATGTGACATATTCAGTCCCTTCTTTTAAGAACACATAATCTTGAGGATTCATTGCTGTTGCCATATCTGTAGTTGCCAACTTTAGATAAAGTGCATCATTTGCAATATCACTTTCTTCGATTCCGAATTTCGTATTTCCATCAGGATCGATTGGGAATTCCCTGCCAAAATATGCGTATTTGCTCGTATCGTAAAACATAGTATTGGAAGTTTGGTCATAGTCCAAACCTTTCTCTTGAAGTACTTTTACTGTCGCATCATTGACATTTCCGTGTACATAGAAAGCCTTCTGACCATCTTCTTCTGTAAACATCGAGTCATTTATTTCATATACGCCTGGTTCTTTGTCCCATTTTACGTCTGGAGGGGTGTTATCGACTATTGCGGCCGTGCCAGCTGAGTAGGTTTTTCCCGACTCATCACTTCCTATGAACGCTAGAGTGTAGTCCCCTTCTGGGAGTTTCTTATACGTATCGGAAATCGGATGCTCTGGATCGTTTGTAAATGGATAGACATGACCAGTAAACGCAAAAAGAATATAATATGGTCTATCTGGTTCGAACCTAGAAGCATTGAGGCTCCCTACGAATCCTAATGGCTTACCGGAATTCGTATCTTTTAGGATAACATCCACTGTTTCCATTGGGCTTTTCAACTGAAACATTGCGTTCATAAATGGATTATAGTATTGCCAAAACGGAAAATCATTAGCAATTGATGGACTGTCCGTTTCAACATAATCAATCCCTTTATCCGTTACGGTGATTGAAAATGGAATTTGATACGTTTCTTCATCATTTTCAGAATTTGTGATGTGAAGGTATCCTTCATATGCCCCTTCTTTTGCTGTTGCAGGAACGCTGATGGTTGGTTCGATTATTTTGGACTTACCTTTGGCCACAGTAACCGACTTCTTCACTTTTACCTTTACGCCATTTGCATTGGCATCTTGTACACCTTTTATATTTTTATGGTATTCAACATCAATGGTATATTTCTTCTTTTTTCCCTTATTTTCAATTTCCACTTTTTTCGTGAGTTCAATCGCTTCATCATTGTCTCTTATATATTCCCGGCCAAATGCAAGTGAGCCCGTTTCCTCGTTAATTTCTGTCGTTTTATCACCTTCGACAATTTCGGTTTTATCTAATACTTTTATCGAAGTATCCACATGCACGGCATCATAGGCATCGATACGGCCTGCCCCTACTTCATTCACCGAATGATCTTTTTGTAAATCAACGGATGTATTCATGAGTGCTTCTTTCACATCAAATGGGTCATAATCCCCGTGTTCTTGTAATATTAAAGCAGCAACACCCGTAACATGCGGTGTAGCCATTGAAGTGCCTTGCATACGTCCGTAAGATGTTGTGTAATCAATTCCATCATCTGGACTATTGATATATTCCGGCTCTGTGGAGAAAATGGCTACGCCCGGCGCAACTAAATCTGGCTTAATATCATAATTTCCATTAACTGGACCTCTGGAACTGAAGTCTGCCAAATTATCTCCGACTGTTTTCGTATTCCCTGTATCTTTAAATGTAAGGGATCCATTTTCAACAGCTTTTAATTTTTCCCCATCTTCTTTGGTTAATCGGAAAGTAGGGATAAAATCAGTTCCTTCCCCAACATATGAGGTGATTTCGCCATCCACATTGTTATAGATGATAACTGCTTTTGCCCCAGCGGCCTTTGCATTCTTTATTTTCACATCAAACGTAAGCGTTCCCCGCTCAATAAGAGCGATTTTATCTCGAACATCTTTCCCTTTAAAGTCGCTTTCCTGTCCAATGCCGGTATAAACGACCGAAAGCGATTGACCAGTTAATTCTTCAATCCGATCCGAAAAGTTTTTACCTAAAAGTTTCATGTTTTCAAATGTATTCTTTCCAGCCTCAGCAGTTATGGTAGGGATCTTCATGGCAGAATCACTTGCCCCAACTGAAATGCCAAGGGCAGCTGTTCCAGGAGATCCTAAAGTTTTCGCACCTGGCCCCGCATTACCGGCAGCAACAACGGAGACAACTCCAGAAAGCATTGCATTGTTGATCGCTACAGAAGTAGGATCAAGCGGATCATTGACAGATGATCCAAGTGATAAATTCATGATATCCATACCATCACTGACTGCTTTATCAATTCCTGCTATTACACCTTCATTGGAACCGGAACCATACGGTCCTAACACACGGTATGTATAGAGGTCAGCTTCAGGAGCAACACCTTTCACTGCATAATCCACTTCATTTGTTTTTGTTGCGGCGATCGTTCCTGAAACGTGTGTACCATGAGCTGTATAGTAAGCAGAACCACTGCTGGTGAATTCCGGTTGACCGGATGATTTCCAGTTTTCATAGGTTGTCTCCATCGGGTCAGCATCATTATCGACGAAATCCCAGCCCTTAACCGAAGAAGGCTCAATGTCCTTAGGATTCTCGCCTTTTTTACTTCTGTATCCTTTATATGCATTGGTTAAATCGGGGTGATTGTAATCGATGCCAGTATCAAGGACACCAACTTTGATCCCTTTTCCTTTTATATTTTCTTCATGAAGTTTATCTACTCCAATTTGAGGAATGCTATCAGCCATTTTTGGAGTGATCCCTTTTTCTTGAACCGGAAGCTCCAATTGGATTTTTGCATTATTCCAGATTCGTTTAACTGCCCCTGATTGAAGTAAATCTTTTACCGCAACTCCAGGCAACGTCATGGAAACGCCGTTAAATGCATGTTTATATTCTCTGTTTATCGTTAATTTACTGGAATCATACTTGGAAAAATCTTTTTTCTTTTTCAAAGATTTAATATAACTATTAAATTCTTGATGTGACTGGTCTACGTTATTTTTTGCGGAAGCAATCGTCATTTTTTTCCCAAGCACCGCTTGTTTTTTGACGGTGACCTGTGCAGGAGCTTGTTCGAACTCAACAATTACGGAAACCAGCTCCGGGCTATTTGTTTTTATATCTGGAGAAATGGTGAAGTTAGGACCAGCGTTTAGCTTCTGAATTGCTTGTCGTTGTTCCTTGGATAAGTTCGATAAAATGTCTTCAACATTTTTATGGGTAACCGTCACTTCTGGTTTCTCCGCCAATGGATGAATCGAAAAGGTTGTAGATAGAAGAAGCCCGGCAGCAAGGGTGCCTGATAAAACATGTTTCCCTTTAGAAAATTTCATTTTTCCGTTCCTCCTTATTTTTTAGAAGATTTAGTATCTTCTGTTAAATAATAGAGGATACATGTTAATGCTGTAAATTGGGGTAATAATCTTGGTTGTATCTCCCTATGGAACGAGAAAAACCCCCTTTATTGTCATGACAATTGGAGGGTTATGTTGTGTTTCTATCCATCCATTTTTCACTAGCATGCATTCTATCAGGCCGAAAGAACTATATCAATCGAGGAAATTACCCCACATTTCCGAAAGTACGTTACGAGTGCCAACATACAGGAAGGTCATAATGTTAGACAATTGAAGTAATAGTATATTGTATTATGTACGAACAGAAAGTTTGAATATTTAAAAAGATCCAGATAATGAAAAAAAACCGTGTACATCACACGGACTTCTTCATTATTTAAAAATTTAAATTCTAAATCTAGAATACCTGCTTGGTGCAGTTGTGCAATTTGAAGTATTCGAGCATCGAATGAGGAATGAGTACAATGTTGAAGTCTTGATGGAGCGTTTGAGCAGTAAAATCACACGTTGGGCTGAAGATGATAAGCTGGATGAGAATCTTCATAGCTCAAGAAGCATTCTAGTTAAGGAACGGTTTGATAAATACACATTCTTATTTTAAAATGAGTTTGCACTTCGTTAGTTCCAAGATAAAAATTCTGACGTTGAAATTATATAATCCAATGGATCCTATTTTGATTAATAGCGATTTTTGCAATTGATACTATTTGCGACGCATTTTCCTGGGCTTACACCTTTATTCAAACGCCATCCAAATCTTTTAAACCATCTATCTATTTTATTAATTTACCTTTAACATAGCCTTAAATAAAAATAGCCAACATCTCCTCTTTTCAAAAAAGGTTATACAATAAGTTTGTTAAGTGTTTCACAAACTTCCGTTGAAAAGTATCCATCCAAGATGGATGGATACTTAGAAGGCTACATTAACAAGGATATATAGATAGGTAATGTAATTAAAGATAGAATGGTACTAATTACAAATGAAGATGCTGTTTCAGTTGATAACGAATCAAATCTAGTTGAAATCATGGCTGCTACAGCAGATCCTGGAAATGATACTAGCAAAATAGCTTTAATTGTATCTGCATGATCAAGGCCAATTAGATGAGCAACCAGAATCATAAATAATGGAATAGCTACAACTTTTAAAATGGAAATACCAAAAGCAATTGGTCGTAAGCTAATCTTACGGATGCCCACGGTTACACCTACAGCAAATAAGGCAACACCAGATGTCACTGACCCAATTTGATCGAGCGCATTTTTTATGATATCCGGTGCCTGGAACCCTAATAGTGTCAATACAACAGCAAGTAAGGGAATACATGCAAGCGGTTCGCTAAGACCATGCAAAACGATACCCAGAATGTTTGTTTTTTCATCTTTAGATTTACCCAATCTGGATTGTCCGACCGTACCAACTATTGTTGCTAACGGATCCAGAAGGGCATTCACCACAATACCCGTAATCGCAATAGGTATAGCTATCTCTTGCGCCCCAAACAAACTGCCTAATACAGAAATCCCCATAAAAGCAAAGGCTGGCTGAGTTGCGTTTAATGAAAACATAGATGCTGCAGTTAAATCGTATTTAAACACCAAACGAGCCACTATTAACAGGATAATGTAAAAGCCAATAACACCTATGGTCATAGTTAAGAAAAATGACCATTGATTAATTAAGGTTTGTTTTGAGGTTGTTGTGATCCCAATGAATAAGTGTGCAGGTAAAGCAAATTTTGTAACTAGCGTATTCAGCCCTTTGGAGGATTCTGAATTAAAAATTTTAAAATAGCCACCCAAATAACCAATAATAATTGTAAAAAAGATTGGTATTAATGTTAAAAATATATTCCCAATATTCACTCGAGATGCACTTCTCTTTCCAAAAAATTGTCCAATTTAAAAGATTCTACTAAGGCTGACTTATACGGAGATTCTCCTAAAACGGATCCCCTTTCTTTTGAGACAACAAAATAGGCTGACTTTATTTCCCATGAATAGTTTTGTACTCCGGCTTCCACATAGATTCTGTTATTGCTTTTTCAATATCTGTTATATCCGCTTTCGCAATTCCTTCTTCAATGGCTGTCTTTGCCACTTCAATGGCTACAGATTTAGAAACCTCCTGCAATTGTTTGATTGAAGGGAGTAAAGAAGCACCATGCTTACTGCTATCCGATAATCTTGAAACAGCAGATGAGGCTGCTGCAAGCATGCCATTAGAGATTTTTGTTGCTTCTGCGACAATTGCGCCAAGTCCAAGTCCTGGGAAAATATATGCATTATTAGATTGTCCGATTGTATAAATCACATCATTATAGTCAACATCATCAAACGGGCTTCCTGTCGCTATTAAGGCTTTACCTTGAGTCCACTTTATAAGGTCTTCAGGAACAGCTTCCGCTAAGGGAGTCGGATTTGACATCGGCATAATAATAGGATGTTCCACGTGCTTTGCCATTTCTTTTACAACTTCTTCTGAGAAAGCCCCTGTTTGACCAGAAGTGCCGATTAAGATGGTTGGTTTAACCTTTTTTATTACCTCTAATAATGGAATAATTCCGACTTCATTCCGATCCCATTCCTCGACTTCTTCAGCTTTCCGGCAATACGACTTTTGGAATTTCAAAACATCTGGAATGTCATCTATCAACAATCCACGATAATCGACTGCCCAAAAGTGACCATATGCCTCTTCTCTGGAAACGCCATCTAGGATCATGGCTTCAACCATTTGATCAGCATTACCGATTCCTGCTGCACCTGGACCAAAAACAACAACCCTTTGTTCCTTTAAAGGAACACCAGTTACTTGTAAGGCAGACATTACGGCGGCTAGTGTTACTGCACCTGTACCTTGTATATCATCATTAAAAGTGAGCATTTTGTCGCCATAATTATCTATTATATTTCGTGCATTTATATTTCCAAAGTCTTCCCAGTGAAGTAATCCCTTTGGGAAGAAGGCTTGAGACTTTTTAACAAATAAATCAATGAATTCGGTGTATTCATCACCGCGAACCCGGCCAAACCTGTTACCAATATACAGTGGATCACTAATCAGGCTTTCATTGTCTGTCCCAACATCCAGGACAATAGGTAGCACCCTGCTTGGATCAATTCCCGCAGCTGCTGTGTAGACTGCCAATTTGCCAATGGCTATGTTAATTCCACCAACACCCTGATCTCCGATTCCAAGAATACTTTCAGAATCTGTAACAACTATTAAATCGATATCATCAGATGAAAGGTCCAGGTTTTTAAATGCATCATCCATTCCCTCCATATTATCAATAGATAGGTATAGACCTCCTGGACGTTGATATTCTTGGGAATACTGTTGAATAGCCTCTCCTACAGTGGGTGTGTAAATGATCGGCAGTATTTCACTTAGATGGTCTTTAAGTAGACGGTAAAACAGCACCACATTCCTATTAAATAAATCATATAACATTCCATTCTTCCGAATATTGCTTGGTTGAGTGGAGAATTGTTCATAAGCTCTTTTTACTTGTTCCTCAAGAGTAAGCACCTGGGATGGTAGCAAGCCTACCAATCCTAGTTCCATTCTTTCTTCCTTAGTGAAAGCAACCCCTTTATTTATAAAAGGGTTTGACAGAACACCTTTTCCTCTTAAAGTTGTTTCCAAACCCCTTATTGTCTTTTCATAAGCTGTCATAGACGTTCCCTCTTCCTAAAAATGATCATTACCAAGCAATAGAGTATATTCTTCCCTGGGGAAGTGTAATTACTAAAAGAAAACTGTAAAAAAGAAAAATTTCCTCATTACTGCTTAAAAATTTATAAATAACTCAATCGCCAGTCTATATCTTAGTAGTCATTTACGGAGGACACTAGCTTATTTAACTAATTTTAGTATTATGTAATTAAAAAAAGTAAGCAGCCATTTGGCTACTTACAGATAACGTTGAATAATATGGCTCTTGTCATCATTAAATTTGTGTTGGGAGACTGGTCGGCCAACCGCTCCATAGATTACCTTAACATCAAGGACACCGATATCCTTCATGAATTTTAAATATTTCCTTACTGATACCCTGGATATACCCGCCACATTTACAACTTCCTCTGTTGAAAAGGGAGCATTTTTAAATACCAGTATCACATTCCATATAATTTTCAAGGTATCTTGAGCCAATCCTTTCGGTAATTCCTCTGGTAAATGCATTTCTTCTTGATGCAAAATTCGATAATCCAATTCTTCTTGATTTAGCCTATTTTTATCTTGAATAAAATCTGATTTGTTCCGATATGCTGATAAGGCCGCGTTAAAACGTTCAAATTCAAACGGCTTAATTAAATAATCAACAGCACCTAGTCTTAATGCTTTCTGAATCCTCTCAATGTCCGACGCAGCAGAAATGACAATAACATCTATCTCTTTTTCATTTTCTCGAATTTGTGAGAGTAAATCGAGTCCATTTTTCCCAGGCATGAAAATGTCTAATAGAACTAACCCTATACTTTGATCTTCCAATACATTCAGAGCTTGATCCACTGAGGAACAGACAGCAGCTAATTCGTAACCATCGACTTGATTCAAATAGCGCTTATTGAACTCTGCAACCATCGGGTCATCATCTACGATCATTACCTTAATCATCCTGCATCATCCTTGCTTTGTATGGTATATAAACCACAAACGTTGTTTCTTGACCTTCTTTTGAACTAATATTGAGATCTCCCCCTAGCTTATCCAGGCTTGCCTTAACCAAATATAAACCAATCCCCCTGTCCTCTCCTTTTGTTGTAAATCCTTTTAGAAGGATATGATTAATATTGGCATCAGATATTCCCTGTCCAGTATCATGAACTTCAATAGTTAAAATATCATCTGCATAATCAAACTTTAATTCAATTCGTTTAACGGGCCTTTTTTCCACTGCTTCTATAGCATTATCAATCAAATTTCCTATTATCGTAATTAACTCATGAGTAATAGCTGCATTTTCTGGTTCTGGCAATTGAAAGTCAGAGGATAATTCCAGCCTAGCACCTGCTTCCCTGGCATAACTTAGTTTTCCAATTAAAAAACCGGCTAGTACGGGATCTTTAACGGTTTTGGTAATAAAGCCAATCTCGTTTTCTCTGTGGTCAACAAGATCACTAATATATGCTGCAAGCTGATCATAATAATGCATATGCACCATACCAAGTATTACATGCAGTTTGTTCATGAATTCGTGCGACTGTGCCCTTAACGATTCAGCATATAAACGGACTCCAGTCAGCTGTTCCGCCAGGAGATGTATTTCTGTTTTATCACGAAATGTAGCCACGGCACCTACGATTTCATCCTTCACAAATACTGGTACCCTATTCACTAGTAAGACACTATCTTTTAAATCCTGCTCTTTATCTAATTCGACTTTTCCGGTCTCTAGGATTCTATCCAGGTTTGAGTCAGGCATATAACTAGTTACCTTTTTACCCGTTGGATTTTCATTAATACCCGCTTTTTTAAATATCTTTAAAGCTGCCTTGTTTACGAGAGTAATGGTTGAATTCTGATCTACCGCTATGATTCCCTCCCGAACTGATTGTAAAATGGCATTTCGCTCTTTTAAAACCTTCGCAATAGCAAAAGGTTCCAGCCCAAATAATATTTTCTTAATATACCTTGCCAAAAGTATTGCGCCGGCAATTCCCGTTAATATTCCAAAAACTGTTCCTACATAAATATTTAAACGGCTTTTTAATACAGCATCATTAACTTTTTGAAGAGAAATACCGACCACCACGGCTCCAATTTGATTATCCTTTGAATCATAAACAGGGGTGAAAGAACGCAAAGATCTGCCTAAAGTTCCTTTGGAAATAGAAATGTGCTCTCTACCTTTTAATACATCTTTCTCATCCCCTCCAACAAATTTTTTTCCTATTTTACTTGGATCGGGGTGAGTTTTCCGGATTCCATTATTATCGATTATTACTACAAATTCTACATCTGTCGATTTTTTTATCCTATTGGTAAATTGCTGAACTTCCTGATTGTTCTCACTTTCACTTAACGCTTCGATTACAAGCGGCGTTTGTGCTGCCATACGTGCTACGTTTACTGCTTTTTCAGTCTGGCTCTTTTCTATGGTATCCGAAACTGTTTGGCTAATAAGAATATCTGTAATAAATAATGAGAGGGCTACTACCCCACACACCAGTATCATAATAGTAAACTGTAGACTCCATTTCCCTTTTTTCACTTCTACACACCTCTTTGGTCTAAAAACTCTATTAACTTTAAACTTTAAGGAAGATACATTTATGTTAAGTATGTTCATTCATTTCGCTTACTTCACACAATTATTCGGTACTTTATCAAGTTCCAAAAAGGAAGCCAAGTGATTTATATCCATTGAGAAAAGATATATAATCTAAACATTTGCCAAGAGTATCCTTAAAGATGCCAATTTAAATGAAATATTTTCCAAATAATAAAACAGACTATACCTTCGTAGGCTTGGATATAAATATTCAATATCTTACTCGCACCATCATTATTCTCCTTTCATATCTTAACTCCTACATACCTCAGTAGTTCAATATAAGGGTATTTTGCAATACTCCTCCTGCACTAGGGTTAAAGCCACAAGTTTTCTATTAGTATTATGCAGTTCATAAGAAGTTTAGCGGAATATCCCAGCAGTTCTTAAAATGCTAAAAGTTACTACGATTTTCTTATTTAACCTTTCCAATTAGTTATTATTTAATTTTCAAAAATACAGCTGTTTAACATCTTTTATCTCCCTGTTTCCGTTTATCTAAAATCGACATGTTTAAAACAGGGGGTAGTGATTAAAATACCCGCATTTTCAACAGATTTCAAATCATCAAACAAAGTATTAAGAAAGTACTCAAGGTTTAGACTTAGTCATCAATTGTGTAAAATGGCCTAAACATTAGAAAAGATCATTTAATTACTAGAGATATGTTAATGATTATGAAATAAGGTTCAGTAATTGTAGACCTCAGTGCGGATGTAGACGGGGCAATTGAAACCTATAATCGAAAATACATGCAAATCTTACTTATGTATTTATAACATCAGTCCTTATTGTTTATAATAGTTTTATCTGGAATCTGTTATTTTTGATTACAAAAAAAAAGCTTGCAGATTTAGTCCCTAAAAGGGACCTTATTCTACAAGCTGAACAACCTCCGCTATCCAAATCGAATATCAGTTTTCACGAGATATATTAATTATTGATTATGAAGTTCCTCAATAAATTTCTCTATAGGTAATTTCACATATTAACAGGTAAATATAACTATGGAAACATGTTTAAGGTACTATCAAAAAAACCTTTCGATATGTAAACAATGCTCCAGATAATGAAAAAAGCCCGTGTGCATCACACGGGCTACTCCATTATTTCAAATCCATTGGATTATATAATTCAACGTCAGGATTTTTATCCTGGAACCAACGAAGTGCAAACTCATTTTCAAATAAGAATGCGTATTTATCAAACCGGTCTTTAACAAGAATGCTTCTTGAGCTATGAAGATTTTCATCAAGCTTTTCATCTTCAGCCCAGCGTGTGATTTTACTGCCCATACGCTCCATCAAGACTTCAACATTGTACTCATTCCTCATTCGATGCTCGAATACTTCAAATTGAAGCTGCCCAACTGCACCAAGCAGATAGTCTTCCATCCGAACCGTTTTGAAGAGCTGAATTGCCCCTTCTTGTACAAGTTGGTTAATTCCTTTATGGAAATGTTTTTGTTTCATGACGTTTTTGGCTGTTACCCTCATGAATAGTTCCGGAGTGAACTGAGGCAGCTTTTCAAACTGAAACATGTCTTTGCTTGTCGTAATCGTGTCACCAATTTGGTAGTTCCCTGTATCATATAAACCGATGATATCTCCGCTTACTGCTTCGTTTACAGTATTACGATCATCAGCCATGAATTGAGTGGAAGAAGAAAGGTTGATTGGTTTACCTGTCCTGCTCAAGTTAACGCTCATTCCACGCTCGAATTTACCGGAGCAGATGCGAAGGAAAGCAATCCGATCACGGTGTTTTGGGTTCATATTCGCTTGGATCTTGAAAATGAAGCCAGAAAAATCATTACTGACAGGACTCTTTTCACCTGATGTTGTCATCCGGGCTTGTGGAGCTGGTGCAAATTGCAGATAAGCATCCAAAAACGTTTGAACACCGAATGTCGTTAATGCACTTCCGAAAAATACGGGACTAAGTGTACCGTTCGCAATGTTTTCTTCTGAGAATTGGTTGCCCGCTTCCGTCAATAACATGATTTCTTCCAAAGTTTGCTCATACAACTGGGAATCCTTAAGTTTATGTTCCGCTTCGAGTTCACCTTCTTCATTCAAAGGAAGGAAACGCTCATCGCCTTCCGTCTTGAACTGTTCAATCCGATTATTGAACCTATCGTAAATGCCCACGAAGTCTTTTCCCATACCAATTGGCCAGTTCATTGGGTATGTTTCAATACCTAATACTTCTTCAAGTTCGGCAAGCAATTCGAGCGGCGTTTTACCTTGTCGGTCCATTTTATTGATAAAAGTGAAAATCGGGATACCCCTCATTTTACATACTTTGAATAATTTAACCGTCTGATCCTCGATACCTTTTGCCGAATCGATGATCATCACGGCGCTATCAACAGCCATCAGCGTACGATATGTGTCCTCACTGAAGTCTTGGTGACCAGGTGTATCGAGAATATTAACACGGAAATCATCATAATCAAATTGCATGACCGAAGACGTAACGGAAATTCCCCGTTGCTTTTCAATCTCCATCCAGTCACTAGTTGCATACTTCCCTGTTTTTCTTGCTTTAACCGTTCCGGCATCACGAATCGCGCCACCAAACAGCAATAATTTTTCTGTCAGAGTCGTTTTCCCGGCATCCGGGTGAGAGATGATTGCGAAGGTCCGTCGGGATTGAACCTCGTCTTTTAATGTAGTCATAAAATGTTCCTTTCGTTATTGAAGTAATCAATTTATTTATAATTTATAGGTGGGTAAATTGTATTTTTACATTGGAATGTCAACCTTTCTTTGTATGCAAAATTCCTGATCATACACAATATATGTAAGAAGAAATATATCATAAGGCTTAGGCCTTGGCTACTTGGCATTCATTTCAATCAACCTTACTATTTTAACACGATATGAAGGAAAGATGTAGAGGTGAATGAATCACAGTAAGAGGATTTGTTCGGCTGACAAAACAAAAGACGCCTCATCAGCGCCCCTTATCCCGATCCATATAATTATCGTTCATTTTTTCATGATTTCCCGATCTATCTTACTGTTTTCATTGCTTTTTGATTTCGTTTGTTTTTCCAGCGCTTCTTTACTTCTTTGAAGATGATGGGAGCGGCAAAAATGACGGCCCTTTTTAAGAGTTTCTTCATTATTCATCAGTCCTTTCTTTCATACCTATACCCGATTATTTCCCCTAAAAACTTTAATATCACATTGTTTTTATGATTTGAACATCACTTTTACCTTTATACATGAAAAACCCCGGTCAAATTTTCCTTATAGGAAAATCATTATCATCATATCCGTTATCCTTTCCACCATAAAAACATCCCTACTATTATATCCCCAAATGAAAATGTATAAATTACTTCCATTTGTTTTATCCTTTATAAAGGTGGGTATATACTAAAAAATTGGAAATTCCACCAGAAATAAAACATATGTATTTTGTAAGTGTATCCAGAAAGCATTCACATATTATCAAGCATCTTCGTATGATAAATTCAAATTGAATGAGGGTACTTGATAATGTGTGAAATTGATTTTTTCAAAAAAGGAAAAATCATCACCATTAATATTTTTTAATTTTTTAGGAGGATTCATCGAATGACAGTAACAGGTAAAGTTAAGTGGTTTAATAGTGACAAAGGATTTGGATTTATTGAAGTACCAAACGAAGATGATGTATTCGTACATTTTTCCGCCATTCAGGGTGAGGGTTTCAAGACACTTGATGAAGGTCAAGAGGTTGAATTTGAAATCGAAGAGGGAAGCCGCGGACCTCAAGCTAAAAACGTCGTAAAATTATAAAGTATAGACACACAAACATATGCACTGATAAAGGATGCCACCGACATCGGTGGCATCCTTTATATTTTATGGACTCATCATCAATTTGCTCTATCTCGGGTTTCCCCTTCCCTTTCATTCGTTAAAATGTTCCAAAATAAATCCGGGAACATGATCACTAGTAAAACTCTTGATATCCACACTTCTGCTATCTTTATAATAAAAGGCAGCTGCATACTCTCCATCCCAATTGATTTGAGCATGATCAATGGCTGTTTCGATTTCTGAAGCCGTGTTGATTTTCAAACGATTCCGCTGCTGTTCAATCTGTTGTACAAGTTCACTTTCAGAAATCGAATCATAAATTTGCGGATTGGTCTTTACCACAAGAATATAATCGATATCGTCAGCCATTAACCTCGCTTCTTCTGCCTGCCCAGTTTGTTCCATCCATTTTGAAAACCGAGAATAAGAAGAATCCCAATTCAGATTAATGCTTTTGTTATTATTCAAAAGAATGTCAATAGAGGCATAATCCCCAAAAGGATTTGTCATTTGAGCCAACGACTGATTATTCAGATCCTCCGACAATGCCTGCACGGCTTCTTGTAGCTGATGACCATCCGTGATCGATACGAATTTGTCCACTTGTCCGCTCGCGGTTATCTTAATTTGGGAAACGTCACTGGCTGACACATTCAATAACTCATTCACCGTTTTTTTATATTCACTGGACTCATAAATTTTAGCCAATAGCTGCAGGTATGAGTCGTAATTATGCAGATGATACTCTCTTGCTAACCTTTTTCCATTCTTGAGTTCATACATTAGGAATACGGATTGTCCATCATTCAATTCACCAAACGAAACCTTTTTTCCCTTTTCGATAATTTGTTGATGCAGTAACCGGATCGCTTCTATATTTTCCTTTTCTTTAAGAAAAGTGGGTGCAATATCCGTTGTTTCATCATCAATAAACAAAGGAGAATTGCCAATATATATTTGGCTTATCATCTTCTCTTCAGGAATCTTGGACTTAAACCGAATGGGGTCTATTTTTAAAATGAGCGCCAGCACGATAACCACAACCGTAAATGTTACATAGCCTCTCAGATTGAAGCTTATTCGCCATGTCTTTTGCAGGACGATTTCCCCTAAATAATACCCAAGCAAAGAACCGACGGCATATCCGAATAAAATCCATCCGAGTTTTCCTGTCGTTTCGCTAAAATAAAAGCCTGTAAACAGCATCATGCATACAGTCAGGCCAAATTTAAATAATGGCTTAATCTTTGGAAAAACAAACGCTTGCGATACATGCTCCAACTTTCTCCTCTCATATAGTACAAGAGAAATAAGTAAAAAGAGCAAGGTCAATACAGCGTAGATTACTGTATTAACCGATAAAAATGAAATTTTCTCCATCTCAGTTGCAGCTAATAAGGGTGAAATTCCTTTCATATTGGCACTTAGATAATAATCTGCAGAAAACCCTGCTAACAAAAGCTTTACGTTGGCTGTAGTCAATATAAATAAACCCACCGGAAGTGCAAGAAAAACATAGGTCAGCAAGCCTTGCAATGCAGATAATCCCGTCACCATTCCAATTAAAACGGCAACAGAAAAGATAATAGCTTCCAAAATGAATGTAATTCCCATCCAGGACCAAATATCCGCCATGGTATAAAGCCTTTCTATATCAATTGCCGAGTGGAACAACATCAATATTGAACCTGTAAGTAAAATAGGCAAAACGATGAAGCCAATTCCCGTACCAATCATATGAAAATAGATGTTGCGTCTAGTAATCGGTAAACTATGAATAAAATCTGAGGCTTGTTTTAACTGTAAAAATCGAAAAAGAAAGATGGCAAGTAATACTGGTATAACAATGACCAAGACAAATTGAATCATCTGCTGACTGGAAAAAAGGTTTTCGAATTTCACATATTCATTATTCTCATTCAAAATAATCGTTAGCATCTCCAGAGGCAAAGCAAAAATGAGGCCGATGAAATATAGGAAACCAATCCAGCCTGTGCTTCTGAAAATATAGATAATCAGTTCTTTATTAAACAAGGTTATTCTGGATGACATAACCTATATCCCCCATTTCATAAATGAATATCTCCTCTAAAGTAAGGGGGAGAATATCGAATATTTCTGGCTGAAACTGATTAAAGTGGGATTTAATCATGGATTCCTTTCCTTTCACAATGCATACGATCACGCTGCCACGTCTTTCTTTGTTAAGAACTTGAATTCCGCGGTATAACCCATAGGGAATCTTATGTTTAAAGGCAATCTGCACTTTGTGTACATCCGCTTTTAAATCGTCCAAATCCTTTTGGATAACAAGCTGCCCTTTATGCAATATGCCTACATGATCGGCTAAATCTTCAATTTCCCGTAGATTATGGGACGAAATCAAAATCGTCATATCCCGTTCAGAAACATCCTGAATCAACAACTGTCTCACACTTTTACGCATGACCGGATCTAACCCGTCAAAAGGTTCATCCAGGATCAGAACTTCCGGCATCGTCGAGAGAGCGAGCCAAAAAGCAACCTGTCTCTGCATCCCCTTTGATAGTTTATGTATTTTGTATTGTAAGGGTATCGGGAATACTTCCTGTAATTGATAGAAACGCTCTTGATTCCATTGACTATAAACCTGGCTGTAAAAAGCCGCCATCTGCAAGATCGTATAGTTGGCCAAGAAGTAAGGCGTATCAGGCAGGAAGAAACAACGACTTTTCACTTCACGGTTTTCAAACACATGTGATCGTTCAATAAGAACTTCACCGGCATCTTGAATCAGATTACCCGAAAGCATCTTTAATAGGGTCGTTTTCCCTGCCCCATTCGAACCTAACAAGCCGAATATGGAGCCCTTTTGTATGACCAAGCTGACGTTCTTGATAGCTTCTTTTCCTTCATATAGTTTACTCACCTGTTTTATATCAATCATGAATCTCCCCCCTTTTCTAATAGTCTATAAATTTCATGTTTATCGATTCCGATATACAGAGCTTCGGCAAAAACCTTTTCAAGCTCGTTTCTAATCTTTTCTTCTAATGAATTTTTCAAAGATGTAGGAGGGGCAACGAAATTACCTTTGCCTGGTAAGGTATAAATATACCCGTCAGATTCAAGTTGTTTGTATGCCTTTTGGATTGTATTTGGATTGATAGTCAATTCCCGAGCCAATATTCGAATGGATGGAAGCTGATTATGCTCCTGTAAAACGTCATTAATCATTAGTTCCTTAAACTTATCCATCAGTTGCTCATATATGGGTTTACTATTTTCTACATCCAACTCAAACATAATCGACCTCCCCCTAAATAATGGGTGTATTATTCTTCCTAATACAGTCCATTATAAAGCAGATTTTTCCAATTTAAAACCATTTTCAAACAATACTTTTAAGCAAAATCTTCATAAACTCACTTTCATTTTGTTTAATCAGACTTACAGTGGGGAACAAATGATAGTAAGAATAGACAAAGGAGTTGTTTTGATTGAAACCATTATATACAGCTACAGTCACCGTACACGGTGGTCGCGAAGGACATGTTAAATCAGAGGACGGAATCCTGGATTTCGATGTAAGGTCACCGAAGGAGTTAGGTGGTTCCGGCGAGAGTGCAACAAACCCTGAACAGTTATTTGCAGCCGGTTATGCGGCCTGCTTTGACAGTGCCTTGAATCTTGTTCTGCAAAAAGAAAAGAAAAAAGTTGATACATCCGTGACGGCAAATGTCACAATTGGTAAAGATGAGGAAGACGGCGGCTTTAAGCTGGCTGTGAAATTGGATGTTTCAATTCCTGATCTAAGCAAGGAAGAAGCCGGAGACTTTGTCAAAAAGGCTCACATGGTCTGCCCCTATTCAAAAGCAACTCGTGGGAATATTGACGTCACCTTAAATTTGGTATAAGGATTAAAATAAAAGGGAATGGACCCGGCATTAGGCTTGCTCCATTCCCTTTTTTTCATTTCACTTCTTCCAATTTTTTTAATTTCAACAGAAAGCCCAGTCCTATTACCGCCATGATGATCAATGACCCTAATGCCATCCTGCTCGCCAATGTACCAAGGTCATGGAAAATCAACGTAATCGTTCCATACAAAAGAGGGCCGATAATTGAAGAAACTTTGCCAGAGAATGCAAATAGCCCAAAAAACTGTCCCCTCTTCTCCTTTGGAGTCAATTCAATGATATAGGTCCTTGATGTCACCCACATCGAACCAAGCGAAATGCCGAACATACTACCCGCAACCCAGAACCAAAGAGAAGTTTGTGCAAAGACCGCTACAAATAAAGCGATTAAGAGCAGAATGCCCACATATGTCACAGCGAGCCGCGGTCCCTTTGACTGAGTGATGTATCCAAACAGAAACGATCCGACAATACTTGATACTGTCGATACCAAATAAAGCAAAATGAATCCGCTTGAAGAAAATCCAACAACAGTCTTGGCATAAACGGCCATCATACCAATCGTGGTCGCAATTGCGTCGTTTAGAAAGAAATAAGCAATCATGAATGTAAATACCGATCGATAGGATTGCATCTCTTTAAATGTTGTCCTAATTTCCTTATAACCTGAAATAAAAGGTTCTTTTGCTTTTTGCTGTTTTGGAGTCTCTTTTAAAAAAAAGAATAAGGGAAGGGAAAAAACCAGAAATAAAATGGCTGTGGGCATAAAGGCTTCATGTGAACTCCCTTTACTTATAAATGGATAGATGGACAGCCCTACTAACGTTCCTAGATATCCGACAGCCACCCCAAACCCAGAAATAAGCGGTAATTGCTGTTTCGTTCCCAGATCACTCATCATCGCGTCATAGAAAACAAGACTTGAATGATAGAAAAACTTAGCAATCACAAATAAAAGAATGACGATCGCTAACGAAATGGGAATGCCAAGAATTTTTCCATCGAACGATAATCCCCCAAAAATCCCCATTGTAAATGTGCATGCAACGGAAATGAGTGTGAAAATCATGATGTATTTTTTCATTTTTCCCGTTCGATCGATCATCACCCCAAAAAGTGGGGAAAACAAAACTAGAAACAAACTGGCAATTGCATTTGCGTAAGAAATGAAGGTGCTCGCGATCTGATCAAGGACAGCATTTTCCCCAATCTGTTCCTGGAGGAAAAACGGGAAGAAAATCGTATTGATATTAGAAGAAAAAATCGTGTTGGCAAAATCGTAAAAGGCCCAAGAAAGAATGGGCAGGGAAAAATATAATCCAAGATTCCCCTTCCACTTTTTAGACTTCGGTTTCACTTGCAATTCCATCTGCTTTCCCCCCTTATTGATACTTAATTTATAAGTATTCCATACCTTTCCAATAAATCCTTTTAAGTCTGAAAATGGATAACCGAATTTCCGTGAATCAGGAATCAAAACATGATTTTTCCCAGCCTAACATGTAAAATTATGAAATGAGGATGTTAGAGTACAAACTTTTTTTATTTCGTTTAAGTTAGGGTATAGGATATCGAAGAGTTTCCAATCATTTGTCTAAAGGGAGTGTGAAATGGTGATCGTATTTTTTCTTATTATTTTGGTAATCATCCTTGTCTTGTTCATTCTTTACATTAATAGAACGAAGCGTGATTTCCCTGAGGACTTCATCATTAAGCAACATTCCCCCCTCAAAATCGGACATCGCGGTGCATCCGGATATTGCCCAGAGAATACAATGGCATCTTATAATAAAGCAGTTGAATTGGGAGCAGACTTCCTAGAAGTGGATGTACACCTTAGTAAAGATGGTGTACTTGTAATCCATCATGATCCTACGCTGGATCGGACGACAAACGGTAAAGGGAACCTCCGTGATTACACAGCGGCTGAATTACAGGAATTGGATGCTGGAAGCTGGTATCATACTCGTTTTAAAAACGAAAGGATTCCTTTACTAAGTGAGGTATTGGAACATTTCCGGTCAGAAGTTGGAATCTTGATCGAAATAAAACATCCTTCTTTTTATCCCGGCATTGAAAAGAAACTTGCAGAAGAATTAAGTAAATTCCACGAGTACCCGTCAGATAATAATAGGATCATGGTTCATTCGTTCGATATGGAATCCATGAAAAGGTTTCATCAACTAATGCCTGACATCCAAGTTGGGGTTTTGATAAAGCGGCGTATTACTGACCAAAAATTAAAAGAAATAGCAGAGTTTGCTTCATTTTTGAATCCTAAGCATACGATTTTGAATACCAAGCTGCAAATGCGAATCCAAGAGCATGGAATGAAAGTATATACATGGACCGTCAACAATAAAAAACAAATGCGCATGATCAAGAAGATGAAGTTAGATGGCATCGTTTCTGATTACCCTGATTATCTTTTGGATTGAAACTCTTGAATTAGAAGCAAAAACAATGCTTCTTCTATAATATGTGTGCAATCAAGCTCCATAGTACTTGAAGCTTGACTCTATATGCACTTTTAGCATCAAATTCTTCTATCAGAAAATATTACCTGTGTATTTTTTGAAAATATCCCTATATTTTTTAGCTTTCTTACATTAGAATCTGATATAGTGTTCTTATGATTTAAGTTCAGTAAGATCGATAGATATTCTAGGCCCTAACTGTTTTATTATTCAGAGGCCAACCGAACTAAATTTTCTAATCTTAGAAAAAACGAGGGATTCCTATGTGGGAATTATTATTAGAGTTCGATTATCAAACCGTTCGCCATGCGGTATTGGCAGGTTATTTATTTACCTTTGTCTTTCCACTGGCTGCGTTATACTTCTTAAATAAAAATCAATCACTCTTGAACGATAAACATCAAGCTTCCGTTCATTCAGATAAAAGTAAATCCCCTGTTCATGCAGGCAGCATTTTTGACTGGCGCGGTGCACAGCGCTTTTTCACATTTATTAGGAAAAAGGATGCACCCGATGATCCTGATGAGCCAAGCCTCCTTCTAGTTGTTTAATCATTAACAATTCGAGGAGGAATTATTTTGAAGAAGAAAAACTTGTTTCTAATGACCGTACTATTTTTAGCAACAACCCTTTTGACAGGATGTTCTGCAGCTACTAGCGGCCCATTTCACACTGCATTGGTTAACCCTATGACAAAATTGCTTGAATTCAATGCAGATTTATTTAATGGTAACTATGGTTTAAGCATTATTATGATGACCTTTTTCATCCGTCTTGTCTTACTTCCACTGACTGCAAAGCAATATAAAACACAGCTCAGCATGAAAACGAAGATGAATGGGCTGAAACCGGAAATGGCAGCAATCCAGCAAAAAATTAAAGAAACGAAAGATCCAGCTAAACAAAAGGCCCTACAACAGGAAATGATGCAGCTTTACCAAAAACATGGAGTCAACCCACTAAATATGGGCTGTCTGCCCCTTTTAATACAAATGCCGATTTTAATGGGCTTTTATTATGCGATTCAAGGGTCCCATGAAATTGCGACACATAGTTTTCTTTGGTTCAGCCTTGGCCAGCCGAATATTGCCATGGCGGTTATCGCTGGGATCATCTATTATTTCCAATCGGTCATTTCCATGAGACAAATGCCGGAAGAACAGCAGAAACAAATGAAGCTGATGAGCCTGCTATCACCAGCAATGATTTTATTCATTTCTTTCTCCGCTCCTGCTGCATTGCCACTGTATTGGTCAATTGGAGGATTGTTCATGATTGTTCAGTCCATCGTACTGCAACGAGTATATAAAAAAGACCACGTCAATGTCCATGCTGGGAATGAAACGGTAATGAAAAAAAGCTAATCCATGGATTAGCTTTAGACTGTAGACAAACTCGATAATAATGGAGTTTGTCTACAGTTTTTTTTGTTTTTAAAATTTGACCGTTATTTCCTCACCAGGCACTCGCTTTCTGCGGAAGTCTTGTACACCCGTTCCAATCAACTTTGATTTAACAGTTAGATAGAACTCCTTTTTCCTACAGTCTTTTTTATTTAATAGAAGTTTAAAACTTGAGGTGATGAGGATGCTTACTAAACAGGATTCCATTCAGCGAGATCAACTTGACTGCTTCATTTCTGGGAAGGACATTATAAAATAAAATCGTGCATTCCGCATGGCGAAATGCACGGTCTTTTATTTCTTCGGCAATGGATATTTTGAAACTTTTTCGAAAAACCGTTCAACATATCCGAAATCCGTGTAAAAGAATAATAATAGGTCACCTGGTTGTGATGTTTCCCAAGCTTTAACGAATGCATCCAATTCGTTAAGCACGATACAAGTCCGATCTTTATGTAGCCCTTCTTCTATCGCAGCTTCCTGAAGCAGTTTTGCTACCTCAAAGGGTTCCCTTCCCCGTAGATCATCGTCTTCTTTAATGATGAACAAATCAGAATGCATTGCCGCCACCTTGGAGAGCCTGATAAGCTCTTCATCAATCCGGTCCCCCGGCCCTGCCAAAACAGTGATAAGACGATTTCTGTTATAGGCACTGACCGTTTCGAATATGGCTTTTAATCCTGCTTCATTATGTGCATAGTCGATGATGATGGTTCGCTCTTTTAACTTTTTTAAATTGAAACGTCCTTTGGATAAATTCGTATCAGGCATAAACGAGACAGCCTTCTTTCTTAGGTCTTCCATGGAAATGCCTTGTGTATGAGCTGCGGCTAACGCCTGAAGTAAATTGGCGATATTATGACGTGCCATGCCGGAGATCGTTATTGGAATCTTATTGCAATCCATAAATTGATGGATGATACCACCTGATGCATGAAGAATCATCCCTTGCTCATTGACATACCAAACCTTACACCCTTCTTTAATTGCGGCCTTCACCAGTGGCTGAGTGGCATCCGTAGAGGTGTAAATGACTTGCCCATCTGTATAAGCTTCCATGGCTGCCACATTCGGATCATTCGCATTCAGTATACAGTATCCCGTTTTCAGAACGATTTCGGCAATCAGCCGCTTTAATTTTACAAGATCCTCCAATGTATCAATTCCATCACTGCCGAGGTGATCCTCACTCACATTTGTAATGATGCCCACATCACATTGACGAAAAGCCAGACCTTCACGCAAAATTCCTCCCCGTGCCGTTTCCAAAACAGCCAAATCTACTTCAGGATGGGCCAATACCATCCTTGCACTTATCGGGCCACTGCAGTCACCTTGGTCCAATACCTCATCACCGATATATACTCCATCTGAATTCGTCATTCCGACCTTCGTTTTTTCATTTGAAAGAAAGTAATGAACCAATCGAGTCGTTGTCGTCTTACCATTTGTTCCGGTCACTGCGATGATCGGTATAGCGGCCTCTTCCCGAGTCGGGAATAAATAATCCACTATCGCTTTGCCGACATCCCTTTTTTCCCCTTCACTCGGATAGTGATGCATTCGAATTCCCGGCGCAGCATTCACTTCAATGATCGCTGTCCGAGAATGGTCGATTGGTTTGGATAAATCCTCACAGATAAAATCTATTCCGGCAATATCCAACCCGATCGCTTTTGCGGCAGCAACCGCCATGTTCTTAATGGTTGGATGGACCTGGTCGGTTACATCGATTGCCTTCCCACCAGTTGAAAGGTTTGCATTGCCGACAACTTGTACCAATTCTCCTTGCTTTGGAATAGTATTAAGCGTCCTGTTCGACTTTTCCAAATAACAAGTCACGGTGTGTGTAAGCGGAATTTTTGACATCGGCTTTTCATGGCCCTCTCCCCGCAACGTATTACGATTTTCCTTTTCTATCAATCTCCGTATCGTTTCTTTACCGTTTCCAATAACATAGGGAGGAAGCCTCAAACTTGACGCTATAAGCTCTCCGTTGACAATCAATAACCGGTAGTCATGTCCTTCAAAATGTCGTTCGACAATATACTTCTCTACATGCGATTCCAAACAATTGATTACATTGAAAAGTTCATCCTTATTTTTGATATGAGTGATGACCCCTTGGCCCTGCCTACCGTTATACGGTTTTATAACCAATGGAAAACCAAGCCTGTCCGCTGAGTCAAAGATATCCTCAATGGAATGGGCAATTTCCCCTTCAGGTACAGGAAGGCCACATCCTTTCAAGATCGCTTTGGTCAATGATTTATCACATGAGTTCTCCACGGCAATATTCGAAGTCTGGCTTGAAATTGTCGCCTGGACATACTTCTGCCTTGAACCTGTTCCTAAACGCAGTAAACTATCATCACCCATTCGTTCGACAGGAATACTTTTTGCTTGTGCTGCCTTAAAAATGGCTTCCGTACTTGGCCCTAGTTTATTTTGATAATAGATCTGTTCAATTTGTTTTACATATAATTGTACATTTATATTGTTTTCAACATTCAGGATGGCTTCCGCGATTTCTTTAGCTGCCAAAAAAGCTTGAAGACCTGATTCTTGCTCCTGATAGTCATATGTAACATAATAATGACCCTTCTTTCCCATCATTATCGTTTTTCCTCGAATGGCATCGATTCCGGCCAAGTTTTGAAGCTCAATTGTCATATGCTCCAATATATGGGCCATCCATGTACCTTTCTTGAGCCTTTCAGCAAACCCTCCTCGATACCCCTTTGAACATGTATGGCTTCCAAGATTAGGGAGCAGCTTTAACAATTTTTCATTGAACCCAGGAATGGTATCAGATGGTTTCTCTTCCAATTCACCTATATCCAATTCAATGCAAATCGTTGGTGTATAAGCAAAATAATTGGGTCCTTTTAAATAACGGACTCGATTGATTATCATGGTTGGCTCCCCTTCTTCATCAACAATTTCCTGGTAAGCAGGTCAAAACGATAGCCCCTGGTAAGTGCATGAAGATTAAATCCCGAGAGAGTCAGTTCTTCACTGCCATTATCAGAAGATGTGATATTGATATAATCGCTTTTACTGCCATCAAGCACTAAAACTTGATGTTGTCCAAATACTTCAAAATGGCCGTCATTAACTAAAATAGCTGTATTTTCATCAATGCCAATACCCATAATTTCTTTATTTGCCGCTATTGCGCTTAATAGACGATCAAAGCGGCCACGCTGGGAAAAATGTTGATCAATGATCAGGCCGTCCAGGAATCCGAACCCTTGCCCAAGCTCTACCTTTAACTTATCATCATTCAGCATCGTATCAGCGGCGACAATCATATCTTTACCTAAAATGGAAGCACCCGCACTAGTTCCCGCTATCACCATTCCATTATGCCAAGCTTTAGAAAGGGCATGGTGGAATTTGGATTGTCCGATCAATTCAGACAACCGGCTTTGGTTTCCTCCTGTAATGAAGATGGCGGAATAAGAAATCAGCTGTTCACAAAGTGCCGGATCGTCCGCATCTTTCCTAGAATCCAACTTGATCACTTCCACCCTTCCCACGCCTAAATCTCTAAAAATCTTGATATACTCCAAACTCACTTCTTCAGGAATTTCACTTGCTGTCGGCAGTATTCCTATTCCGCCATCGGAGCGGATTGAAAGCTCGACAAATTTATTTAATACTTCACCTTCAAGGCACTTATCCTCTGCCCCGCCAATGATAAGTAATTCACCACAATTCATTCCTCATACTCACCTTTACATATGGATTAAGATCATTAAATGGCTCTTTAAAGAACACATAATGACTAGTATGGCATCTTGCCTTAGTCTTCATTCATAAAATTAGCAAACTGTAGAAATTTGTTTAACTTTATGAAAATAGAGGAAAAGTAATAGAGTAAAAAATATAAGGAGTGTGCAAAGATGAGCCAAAACCAATTAAAAGAAAAAGCATTGAACATCATCGGTAATCATAAAATAGGAGTTTTATCATCTGTAGAAAATAACAAACCACATTCACGCTATATGACTTTTTTTAACGACGAATTAACTTTATACACACCAACGAGTGCTAAAACGGAAAAAATTGATGAAATTGAAAAGAACCCTAATGTTCACATCCTGATCGGCTACGAAAATGAAGGGTTAGGCGATTCTTACTTAGAAATCTCAGGGACATCTAAAATTAACGATTCACAGGAACTGAAGGATAAATTATGGAATGAGTCATTTGAAAATTGGTTTGACGGTCCGAAAGATCCAAACTATTTAATCCTTCAAATTAAGCCTGAAAGCATCCGATTGATGAACAACAATGGCGAAGCTCCACAAGAATTATCATTATAAATTACTAGTATTTGGCATCCACAAGTAATAAGGCAAAACTTTCGAGTAAATGACTGAAATTCACGAGTAAAATAAAATTACAGCTAAAAAAACCAATTAAAAACCCGCACTCATAGATGAGTGCGGGTTTTTAATGATTAAACCAACTCCGATTGGATATAATGCAAAATCAGATTGGCTGTATGCTTTAATGAAGAGATATGAGTCCTCTCAAAGGCATGGGAAGCATCAATTCCCGGTCCGATTAAACCATGTACGACATCGTATCCTGCCCGGATCGCAGCTGAGGCGTCCGATCCATAATACGGATAAATATCGACGCGGCAGTCAACAGCATTGGCTTGGGCAAGTGCGACAAGATGCTGACGTAATTTATAATGATAGGGACCTGAGGAGTCTTTTGCGCAAATTGAAACGCTGAATTCATCCGTTGATTGTCCATCACCGATCGCTCCCATGTCGACGGCCAGATATTCGATTGTTTTCTCTGGGATATTGGAATTTCCGCCATAACCGATTTCTTCATTGTTGGATATCAGGAAATGGGTCGTATATGCCAATTTTATCTTTCCTGCAGAAATAAGGTCAATGATATGAAGGAGGATGCCAACGCTTGCTTTATCATCCAAATGCCTTGATTTCAAAAAGCCTGTATCCGACTCCTCCACTCTTGGTTCAAAAGAGACAAAATCACCAACAGAAATGCCAATGGCCTCCGTTTCCTTTTTAGTTTTCACGACAGCATCTATACGGACTTCAATTGTCTCATCATCACGCTTGGCCTCTCCTGCATTTTTATAAACATGAACAGAGGTCTGATTGATTAAAATGGTTCCGGTGATAGTTGTCCCGTTAGCCGTATGGATTTTACAATACTCCCCTTCAACTGAATTCCACCGGAAACCACCGATCATGGTCAATTTCAGGCGGCCATTCGACTTAATTTCCTTAACCATCGCTCCTAAAGTATCGACATGTGCAGTCAGCAATCGATGTCTGCTATCATCTTCGCCTTTTAATGTGGCAAGTAGTGCGCCTTTATTCGTAATCTTGTATGCAACTTGCCTTTTCTCCATGAATTCGGCTGCATATTTAATGGCTTGCTCCGAATAGCCGGAGGGACTAGGTATGGATACTAAATCTTTTATGTATGATACGATTTCCTTTTCTTTGATTATACTCATGTCATCTCTCCTTTCCTCTTTTGTTTATTATATCTTTTCATGCCAACTTTTAACATACAAAGGACCGCCAAAAGACGGTCCTTTGATTGAATTAACTCATATGGGCACGAACAGGCATGATGGCCATAGCCAATGTTGAAATTCCATATAACGCCACATTCTCCATATTCATTTTCCTTTTCCACGCCATACCTTATATCTGCTCATATCTTCGTTACTCATAAAGAAACCTCCTCCATGATGAACGTTCAACTTACTTTAACTGTCTTTGGTTGTTGGACATTTCCTTCATAAATTCCAAGAAGGCAATTCTCTTTTCGTCTGGATAGGCTACAATGTCTGCAATGATTTCCTCTTCAAGAGGTTTCAGCAATCGACCAACCGATTCAGTAAACAATATTTCTAACTCTCTCTTTGTTTCATTAGGATTTCTCACTTCCATCCATATCACCCTTCCAATTACTTACTATTATGTATATAGCCTTAAACCACACCGTTGAAACGCAAAAAATCGGCCACCTATACAGGCAGCCGATTGAAATCAATCAATAATATTATTTGGTTACGCCCACATTATGCCATTGATATTGGCGACCTGCAAGGTAATCATAACCCGTAACCCGTTCATTCACTCCCGTCAATTGATAACGGAATAATGTCGGAATGACTGGAACCTCTTCATGGATCAATTCTTGCCACTCATTATACGTATCGATCCGATATTGATCATCGAAGGCTTCCTCTGAAATCCCTTTAGCCAGAAGCTCATCATTTTTATCATTCACCCAGCGAGTATAGTTAAATTCCGCAGATCTAGCCCATAGACCAGATGGATCCGGATCGGAAGCGACTCCCCATGCAGCTGAATAAACATCGACTTGATCATTATCCTTTTTCAATAGGTCATAGAATGAATTGAACTCATGCAGCCTACCGTCCTGTAATTCAACATCCAAACCTACCTGTTCCCATTGTTGGATATAATACCTTGCAAGAGGCTCGGAAACATCGGAACCGCTCATGGAAGCAAAATTGATCTTAAACTCTTTCCCATCCGCATCTTCACGAATGCCATCTTTATTTGTATCCACAAATCCTGCTTCATCCAAAAGCTTTTTTGCTTTTTCAGGATCATATTCATAGGCTTTTACATCTTTATTGTTATATTTGAAGTTTGGTGTAATGACCGAGTTGGCAGGGAAGCGAAGGCCCTTGTACATCTTTTCGCCCACTTCTTCATTATTGATGGCATATGCCATCGCCTGACGAAGGCGTTTGTCACCGAATTTAGGATTCTCATCCATAATATTTTCTTCTTTTTCTTTATCATAGTAGCCGAAATTGAAACCAATATAGGAATAAGCCAATTCAACTTTCCCCAATAATTCGACATTATCCAATTCCTTAGCCTGATCATATTGCTCAGCCAAGACCTCGGCTACATCAAGGTCACCATTTTCAAGGGACTTTACGACGATTGATGGATTCACGACTTTCAATGTGATACTGTCCAATTTAGGTTCACCGCGGTAATAATCCTTATTCGCTTCAAATTCGACCGCTTCCCCTTGAACGATTTTCTTCACTTTAAATGGTCCAAAACCAATCGGATTTTTACGGATTTTATCCGAAGATTCCAAGTCTGCTATAGGAACATCTTTTAAGTATTCTTTATGAAGCGGGTATGTCCACAATCCAGTCGTAACCGAAGGATTCGCTTTCTTGAAAGTGAAAACGATTTTCTTTCCGTCCACCTTAATGCCTGAAATGTTATCCGCTTTGCCTTCATGATACTCTTCCATACCTTCGATTAAAGCCATTTGTTCATCATAGCGTACACCTTTGTAATCCTTGCTTCCCATGACTAGATATGCATATTCTAAATCCTCACCTGTCACAGGTTTCCCATCATGCCAGTTTACATTATCCTTAATCGTCAGTGTCACCGTTTTATGATCATCTGAAATCTCATAAGTAGCGGCACCATCATTCGTGAACACATAGTTTTCATCTGTATCCAATAGATCTTCATCAAAGAATGTGATAACTTGGTTATCCGGTTCTCCTTGATAGAAAACTTTGTTTAATATCCCTTCAAACGGGGTATCTGATACCAATCCATATGTCAGGTGGCCGCCTTTGATCGGCTCTCCTTGATTAGTGGTCTTTGTCGGGAATTTAGAAGCATCGACCTGTTCGACCGCTTTCCCTTTTTTCTCTTTCGTTGACGATTTCTCCGTATCATCCGAGCATGCTGCAAGCAGTAGAGACGAAATGGCCAATGCACTTAATACCTTACTATAGCTTTTGATCTTCAAATCATACACTCCCCTTTTTTTATCCTCTTCTTTGTCTTGCATCGGCGGCGCGTTTTAACGCTTGACCAACGAAATTTATACTCAGCATCAACACTAATATCATGAGTGATGCGGGTACCCATATCCACCACTTGTTTTCCAGAACATCTGGATTTCGAGCATAACTGATGAGCGTCCCTAAACTCGGTGTGCTCTCTGGAAGGCCGAATCCTAAGAAAGTCAAACTGGATTCTAGGCCAATATTGCCTGCGAGGTTCAAAATGAAGTTAACGATAATCAGTGAACTGACATTTGGCAGAAGCTGAAAAAGAATGATTTTCCAATGAGGCGTCCCAAGTGTCTTTGAGGCGTGGATATAGTCCAACTCACGCTCTGACAAAGCTTTTGAACGAATCAGCCGTGCCTTTCCTGTCCATAAAAACAGCGTCATGATCATGATGAAAACATATACGTTGAAGACTGGTACAATCGTCACTACAACAATGATGAACATCATTTGCGGAAGGGCAATCACGAAATCGATAATACGCATGATCACATTATCGGTGGCCCCTCCAAAGTAACCAGATAGAAGCCCTAATGTTAAACCGATGATAGCCGTGAATAAGGTAATGAACAAACTGATCGTGAATGAGTTCCTTGTTCCGATGATCAATTGACCGAATACATCCCGTCCACCATAATCGGTACCGAGCCAATAGTCTGAAGATGGTTCCAAATAAATGGAGAGGAAATCTACCTTAGCGATTTCCTTGGCATCCATGAAGAATGAGGCACCGTAAACGAAAAGCAATATAGACACTAATATAATCAATGAGCCCATGGCAAGTTTATCCTTTTTGATTTCCTGCCAAATGATTTTCATGCCTGAAGGGCTCACATCTTTCACTTGTATGTTCTTTCCGGTTTCTACTTTCATTTCCATACGACTCACCCCGCCCCTATTCTATCCGTATGCGCGGATCGACCGCACTAAGTATGATGTCTGAAAGAAGAGTGCCAAGCAGAGTGGCAAATCCCGTCATCATGACGATAGCCGTGACAACGCTGAAATCCCGCAGACTGACTGAACTAAGGAAAAGCTGCCCAAGTCCCGGATAACTGAAAATGGTCTCGATTATGACAGCGCCCCCGATCAATCCAGTAATTTCATACCCTAAAAATGCTGCTATCGGTAAAAAGGAATTTCTAAGAATATGCCGTGAATATACTTTTGATTCAGGTACACCCTTTGAACGCGCAGTTCTTACGAAATCCTTGATTTTATTATCGATGATTTCATTTCGTAAGTATTGGATCGTACTTGTTGTTGCAATTAACGCTGTACTTAAAGCTGGTAAAATCAAATGATTGATCTTACTAACAACATAGGCGAATGTTCCTTCATCCACTTTTGAATCGACACTGCCACCAGAGGGAAACCAATCCAGGGCAAAGCCGAATATGAATAACATGATTAACGCAAAGATGAAAATCGGTGTGCCAAACCCTACATAACTATATCCTGTAACGGTTTTATCCACCCAGGTATCATTATACCTACCACTAAGTATGCCTAATGGAATAGCAAGCATATATGTAAAGATCAGAGTGACCAACGCCAGGAACACCGTGTTCCAAAGCCTGTCTTCGATAACATCCATAACAGGTGTTTTATGTGTATAGGAAATACCGAAGTCCCCCTGTACAGCATTGGATGCCCACCTTAAATATTGTTGATACCAAGGGTCATTCAAACCCAGCTCTTCCCTGATCCTATCCAGTTCGGCAGGATTTGCCCTAGGATTGATTTCCTGGCCTGATAAGGCATCTCCAGGCATTGCTTTTGCCATCATGAAAACGATGATGCTCAATAAAAAGAGCTGTGGGATCATAACTAATAAACGTCTGAGGATAAACTTCCACATATTCTTTCCACCTCCTTATAGTAATGCGACTCTATGTGTTGATGAAATTGGCTTCAAATCGTAAGCACGTCCATTCTCATCGAAAAATTTTGAATAGGAAGACTCATATTCTGCCGTAAGTTTTTTCCTAAGCTTTACCTTATCCCCACGAACTTCAGGCTCTAAATCAGGGATGGCGGCAATCAGTCGTTTCGTATATATATGTTGGGGATTTTCATAGATTTCATCACTTCTGCCTTCCTCTACTAATCTCCCACGATACATAACACCCATCCGATCACACATATGCCTGATTACGCCTAGATCATGTCCTACAAATAAATAAGTCAAATTGAACTCAGCTTGAAGATCCTGGAGAAAATTCAATACCTGCGCTTGAACGGAAACATCAAGGGCTGATACCGGTTCATCGGCAATGATCAGTTTAGGTTTCAATGTCAATGATCTGGCAATCCCAATCCGCTGGCGCTGCCCTCCTGAAAATTCATGTGGATACTTGTGAATCGATTCCGGACTAAGTCCAACTTTATCCAAGAAGTCCTGAACGATTTTCTTTTCCTCTGCAGGTGATAACCGTTCAAAGTTCCTCAACGGTTCAGCTATGATGTCCAGCACCCTTTTCTTTGGATTCAATGATGAATATGGGTCTTGGAAAATCATTTGGATATCTTTTCTGAATGGTTTAATCTCTTTTCTACTTAAAGCTGCTAAATCCCTTCCTTCAAACAGGATTTGTCCCGATGTTACATCATTCAGCTTGACAACTGCCTTACCAGTCGTTGACTTGCCGCTTCCTGATTCCCCGACCAAACCATATGTTTCCCCTTGTTGCAACTCAAAGGAAACACCATCCACGGCCTTTACGTGATCGACCACTCTTCGGAAAAAACCGCCCCTTATTGGAAAATGCACTTTTAAATTATCTACTTTGAGTAATGTCATGGGTCGATGCATCTCCTTCAGCTTGGAAATAAAATTCTTTATAGCAGGTACAACGTACAAAATGTTCCTTGCCCACTTCATGAAGTTGAGGCCTTTCCTCATGAGCATGTTTAGGAATCCATGGGATCCTATCCTGGAAACGGCATCCAACCCTATCCATTTTTGCGATTGATGGAACGATTCCCTCAATAACATGTAAACGATTTTTCTCATTTGTAGCTGAAGGAATCGAATTTAATAACGACCTCGTATATGGATGCAGCGGATTGTTGAAAATCTCTTTAACACTTCCCGTTTCCACTACCTGACCTGCATACATGACAACGATCCTGTCAGCGACTTCTGCTACCACGCTCAAATCATGTGTAATTAAAATGATCCCCATTTTGGTCTTGCTTTGGATATCTTTCAGCAAATCAAGAATTTGCGCTTGAATCGTTACATCCAGGGCTGTTGTTGGTTCATCGGCAATGACCAGGGCTGGATTGCAAGCAATGGCAATCGATATCATTGCCCTTTGCCGCATTCCACCCGAGAGCTCATGGGGATATTGCTTGTACGTCCGCTCAGGATAAGGAATTCCTACTTGTGTTAAAAGTTCGATCGTCCTTTTCCTTTTTTCATCCACGGAAAGGTCAGTATGGTAATCAAGATTTTCCTCGATCTGTTTTCCGATGGTCATTAGTGGGTTCAAAGCCGTTAAAGGTTCCTGGAATATCATCCCCATTTCCTTACCTCGGACCTTATTCATTTGCGTATCATTCAACGTCAGTAGATTTTGATTTTTATATTTTATGGTTCCTTCGGATTTAGTCCTTTGTTTATTGTGTAATTGCATGATAGATAAGGCCAATGCACTCTTTCCACAACCTGATTCTCCAACAACGGCTACAATTTCATTTTCATTAACTGTAAACGAAACATCATCCACCGCTGCATGATATTTGTTCCGGATTCGAAATGAGGTAGTTAAGTTTTCTATTTGCAATATAGCTTTATTCATCCTTGCTCCCCCTAAACTATTTTATCGGGAAAATAATTAATCTTCTGATAATTAGTTAAGATTTTAATCAATTTTTAACAATTACACAATAGTTTTGATGCAAATTAATTACATTTATTTCATTTTTTATAACTTTAGGAATAATTTTCTGGTATAAAAAATCGTTTCCTTTATAACTGTTATACAGTAAAGTTATGCAGTCATATAAAATGCATAGAATAAATATTTTTGAATTTATTATTTCAAGATATTAAAAAGCACTCTTTGTATGAACTAAATGAACTTGTTGCTCCCACTGCTATCAATAAAAAAACACGTTAAATATTTTAATATTTCAGAAAAATTAGTTCGAAGGTAGGACAAACATAAATACACATTTCTTTCATATATATTTCAAGACTTAGAAAAAAACACCTTTATTTAATTACAGGCAATGAAACCTTTTTGAAACTAATTCGTAGAAAACGGTATAAAATAAATAATGAGGTGATTGAATGTATTCTCAAACTGTACAAACATATATGCCATCCGTCATGCGGACGTTCGCTTTATCTCTTGCCGTATCCGTATTAGGGATGGCACTAGGCACTCTTGTTCCCCCCTCTTTGTTTCTTCCCTTAGCGATCCTCGAAATTGCCATGTTGATCGGAGCATTCATCATGCGGAGGAAAAAAGCGATCGGTTACACATTCTTGTATTTATTCACATTTATTTCAGGAATTACCACCTATCCGATAATTGCTCATTACTTAGCAGTTGCAGGGGCTAATGTGGTTATCTTAGCGGGTATTACGACGACTGTTGTATTTGGCGGTCTAGCAATTTATGCTACAACTACCAAAAGGGACCTTTCTTTCTTGGGAGGAATGTTATTTGCGGCCTTGCTTGCGTTAGTGGTCATTAGTATTTTTAACATTTTCTCTCCTTTAAGCTCTACTGCGATGCTGATCTTTTCATTTATTGGGATTTTAGTTTTCAGTGGATATATTTTATACGATTTCAATAGAATGAAGCATTACGGGGTGACAGCTGAAGAAGTACCGCTCATGGCCTTGAATCTATATCTTGATTTCATTAACCTTTTCATTAACATCTTACGTTTCTTTGGTATTTTAGCAAGCGATGACTAAATATGAAGTGAATTATAAAGGATAAAGTATGTAAGGACGCTTGGACTTTTACCAAGCGTCTTTTCACGTAAATGTTCGAATACTGGCAAAGCATCCTTCTTTGATAAGAATATCCCTCAAGTCATTTTACTTCCCATGACAAGATTAAAAGACCAAATCACAATGCAATTTGGTCTCCAATTGGTACGATTCTTTCATTAAACAAGAAATGTGGAGCTATTCGTCTCTTATTTATATAATCCTGGATTCGATTGATCGGTCCAAGGCAGTTTCACTCCGAAGGTACTTGCAATGAACTGTGTTTCTTCTCTTCTTTTTTTCCTTACTTGTGCCCGTTGTTTTGCCGATTCATTTAAGTTCATTTCCATCTCTGTTTCAGGAACCAAACGTGGAACCGGTATTGGTTTACCTTCCTCATTTATGGCCACAAAGGTCAAAAAGGAAATGACGCATAAATTCCGGTCCCCTGTAACTAAATCCTCTGCAATCACCTTTACGATGATCTCCATTGATGTTCTGCCCGTATAAGTCACGAAGCTTTCCAGGCAAACTGCATTTCCTTCGTGAATAGGGTGCAGGAAATCGACAGAATCAGTTGATGCCGTAACAACGTTGCTTCTCGCATGACGCATGGCGGAAATAGCTGCTACATCATCAATGTATGCCATTAATTTGCCTCCGAACATCGTACCAATATTATTTGTATCAGGCGGGAGGACAAGGCTTGTTTTTATGACCAAAGAGTCCCGGCAATTTTTTATTTCTTCCATGGTGACTGCACTCCTTTATGTCTATTTCTCACTAGTCCACTTTATCGAATTCTTACCTGTAAAGCAATTCACATGCTTATTTTCCTGCTTTCAGTCAAATTTATTCGACATAAAATAAAGCAGCCCCCTAACTCACTGTCCATTTGGCTGCTTACCTTGCTGCAGCTCTCGCAGGCTCAATCCAAATGTCATTTGTAAATGAGGATAATCCTTAAACCCTGCCCAATCCCCACCCCAATCAAAACCTAACCCTTTAGCGATTGTGACGACTTCCATCCAATCCGATTTCCCATTATCATTGCCGTCATATTCCATATCCCAAATGGCCTCGCCCTGTTTGTTTAGAAGGGCAAAATCTATTGCCAAGCCGAAATTATGAAGCGACTCCCCGCCTTTTGCATTCGTTACGATGTTCCCCTCAGTTAAACGGCCTTTTTCATAGAGTGCATTTTGCTCGTCTAAAGAACGGAATCCTGCTGTAATGATTACCGTGATGCCTAATGCATTAGCCTGTTGAATGAGTTCATCTTTTTTTTCGGCAACGACCGGGTGCAGCTCGTCAGTCAGTTTGATATCATCTAGATCAGGTGGCAGCATATACTTGATCAAGAGTCCCAACAACAATCCGAATAACCCCAATACAAGACAGGCCCTTAACCATTTAACTTTCACTGAACGATCCTTCCTTTACGAATAACTGTCTGAAAGTGAAAAACTCAACCAAAGACGGATGAGTTTTTCTTCCTTTATATCTTTGATTTCAATTCCTCTATTTGCTTTAAATGCCTTTTTTCATGCAGTCCCACAAACGGAATCCATTGCTTCAAGCTTAATTCTTTAAACAGCGGGTGGGGGAAAGACTTTTGTTCGAGATCATTTTCTTTTGCATGGTCAACAAGATGTAGAAATGCTTTACGGGATTCGGATAACTTATTCTTAACCTCATTCAAAGTTTGGAATGACTCTGACGGAATGACATATGGCGGGGCCTGTACCTTCACTTCGCGATTTAAAGTGAGCTCGATCGGTTTATCTCCTGCAGGAATCCTCGAATCGCTTTTCAATTTATCAGCAATGCTCTTTGTTATGGCCCTCTCCATTAAATATAAATGATCCAATACCTGTATGATGCTCCAGCGGCCTTCTTCTGGATGGGCGTTCAGCTGTTCATCCGATAGTCCGGTTACAGCATTTAACAGTTCTTCTCTGATTTTTTCATTATCATTCATTTTAGCATCCCCTCTTCTAGGCATGGTTAGTCTGCATTAATTATTCCATGTTATATATGAATGTGTAAAATAATAATACTTTTTTGCGCCTTAGCGCGGATCACTGAAATTTGAAGAAACAACCAAAACTCAGAGACAAAGAAGATCCCTTTGAACCTTCACTAACTATCCATTTATTTACTGGTTGAATTCGTGATAACATCCTGAATGGAAAATTTGATACAGATGAGGAGATCAATGAACTAACAAAAGCGGCAAATACACAGAAAGAATTCTGTGCATTGAATTACTTGAAATCGTAACTTTCCAAAATCCGATTCGTAATCAGCTGATACCCTTTTTCATTTGGATGAATCATATCACTGAAATACTCCGATTTCTTTTTATTTTCAAAAAGATCATTGGTAGGAATGTATATCATGTTCTTATCCTTTTCCACTATCCTCTTTATTGATTGGTTATAGTCCTGGATGTGCTTTTCAAGTTTTTGATTGTCTTTAATTGGGTTATAGAGTCCTACCACTAGTATAATTGCTTTATCGTTTTCCTTCATTAGAGTTGAGGTAATTTTATCCAGGTGTTTGATGTACTCCCGTTTACCCCTATCGATTTTACGATCACTTATTTCCTCCAAGTTCCCACCGTTACTATTGATAAAGTCATTCGTTCCAATATAAACGATGAAAGTACTTGCTTTATCAAGTTTCGTTTTAATGCGATAGTCATCAAGCTGTTTGATAACACCATCCGTTTCCTGTCCCTTTATACCGTAATTCCAAAAAGTCACTTTTTGTTTGGAGTCAGGATTATTCAATTCATCCTCCAGCCCCTCTACATAGCCTTCCCCATCCTTATCACCTTTTCCATAGGTTAATGAATCTCCAAAAGCCATCACCCTTTGCATATCCTTCGACTCGGAAGCTTGAAATTTATACGCAACAAAACAAATACCTAGTACAATAATTAATAAACCTGCTATTTTTTTCATTTTTGTTTCTCCTTTGTATATTCAATATGAAGTATTTCATTTTTTAAATACCCAAAATTCTGCATTCTTAACAATAAAAAAAATTGTCAGATAAAGAGTAAAAAGTGTATGATAATATAAAACTTTCAATGGAATAGGTTTCGCTCACCTTTCCTTCATAATTCGTGAGCTGATGACTCTTTATTCCGGAAATTGAAAATATATGATAGATAGGAGTTTAAATGATGGACGAGTACATAGAGTTTAGGGAAGCAGAACGGTCGGATTTACCCAAAATTGTTGAAATATATAATTCCACAATTGCTTCAAGAATGGTTACTGCAGATACGGAACCCGTTTCCGTACAATCGAGGATTGAATGGTTTGAGAAACATAACTCAGAAAGTCGACCGCTGTATATCATTACTATAGAAGGAAAAACTGCAGGGTGGATGAGCTTTCAATCTTTCTATGGTCGGCCCGCCTATAATTCTACGGCGGAGATCAGCATTTATATTGATGATTATTTCCGGGGAAAAGGAATTGGACGAATTTCGATTCAAAAGGCAATAGAAGTGAGCCCAAAATTAGGGGTGAAGACTCTATTAGGTTTCATATTTGCTCACAATATACCTAGCCTGAAGCTTTTTTCAAAATTCGGTTTTGAAAAATGGGCAAACTTACCACAAGTTGCCGAACTGGATGGCATTGAACGGGACTTGGTCATTCTTGGTAAACGTATCGATATTTAAATATAATTATTTAAAAGCTATTGCCTTCGGCAGTAGTTTTTTTAGTTTAAACGCAGAAGTCTATTATGAAACTTGACCCCAAACGGCGAGTTTAAAAATGCCTATAAACATTCTGATGCGCGAAATATTCAGATTCTCTTTTCTTGGCTAATGCATTTAACAGGGTATCCAGTTCTTGACTTGCTTGAATAGTTAGAAAACTGGTAAACCCATAAATTGCTGCCAATTTAATCATTTCCTGTCTTTTCTCTTCTATTCTTTCAACAGTTACCTTTCGACAATGCATTCTATATACACCTCCCATTAATTCAATTTTTTTACACTTATCACTATAATGAAACTTATAGTTAAAATCAACCATTTTTAGGGATTTAATTGTGTTATTTTGTATGATAATTGTGACAAAAAGCCTACTTTTTTCTTAATATATGTATTTTTTGTGACATCCCTCTAAATAGACATAAATAAAAAAAGCATTCACCCCTTGTAACACTGCGAATGCTTTCAAATATCCCTTATCACAAGATAATCTATCGTTTACTAAGTCATCCATTCCGAAGGTGTCTCGTTATTAGGTCTATTTATAACAATTTTATATTCATCTTCCAGTACTTTTAACGGGGCATCATAAAGGTGCCTTTCATCCGAAGTTTTGTATACTCCATTTGCCAATAACTCTTCAATCAGCAATGCCTTCCTCTGTTCGATCCTCTTAATTAATTCTGCCATGTAAATGGCCCCTTTCTTATTCATCTTAGAGCCTGCTTCAAAATGTAACAGATTTCATTATCACCAAATTATATATACCATTTCTATTATGTCACTAAACGTTATTTCACAAAAATAAAAGCCCCTTCTAATTCAAGAAGAGGCTGCAGTGTCCGTACGGCTCTTCTTATCTTCCAAGCGTTAGCTTGTTGGATGTAGCACAGTTCCCAAAATGGGTCTGCTGCCGAGGTTTCGTTGGGCCAAGTCCCTCCACCTCTCTGGATAAGAATTCTATTTATATAATTTGATGTAGAGATGATTTTATCCCAATTATCAACAAAAGTCAATTGCCCAGTTTTCCCTTATTTCAAGGCTATATATGGTTTCCTCATGCAAATTTGGGTTGCATTTTCTTCGCTTTCTGATATGATGTCAGTAATTACATACAATTCACACCACTAGGGGAGTCTTTTTTAAGACTGAGATGGAATTTGTTCCGGACCCTTTGAACCTGAACCGGCTCATACCGGCGGAGGGAAGTGGATGATATCGTCCGTACACTGACTTTATCCATCTACCCCGTTCCGTTTTTTTAGGATCGGGTTTTTTTATTGGATTAAAACAAAAGGGACCATTCTAAAGGAGGATGAACAATGGAGAATACTAATTTAGGAACCTTCAGTGATAGACTTCACGAACGTGCAAAAGGAATTTGGAAAAGGAACCATTCACATCCTTTTGTCCAGGCAATTGGCAACGGCACTCTTCCTGAAAAGAAATTTGCCTATTACTTGAAGCAGGACTATATCTATCTCATGGATTATTCCAAGCTCTTTGCCTTAGGTGTCATTAAAGCTCATAATGTCGAAACCATGGCAAAGTTTGCGAGTATCTTGAATGAAACCCTTCAAGTGGAAATGGACATTCATCGGCAATATGCTTTGGAATTCGGTATAAGTTCAAAGGAATTAGAAAATACAGAACCAACTCCAACCACGCTAGCCTATACAGGTTACATGCTAAATGCCGCTCAGCATGGGACTTTAGCAGACCTGATCGCCTGTCTCCTACCATGTGCTTGGGATTATTATGAAATCGGTTTGAAATTAAAAGCACAAAATGGTGAAGCATTGGATAATAATCGTTATGCCGCTTGGATTAAATCCTATTCATCTCCTGAATTCGGCGAAGCACACAAGTGGCTAATTGGTTTGTTAGAAGAATTAATCGAAGGCATGCCTGAAAATGAACTTCTTAGATTAGAAAAGCACTTTTTGGTGACTTCCCGCTATGAATATTTATTTTGGGAAATGGTTCAAAACGAGCAGGATTGGCCACTGTAGGTCGTTGACATGATGATGAATCCAATCAAGAAAATGACGCTGACCGCCATGATCACGGCCATCACGACTCTAACCAGTTCCTTTATATACATCCCTGCCGGATTTGCAAAAATCTTTCCTATTCAGCATCTCGCAAATGTCATGACAGCCGTATTATTGGGACCTGCTTATGCTGTAACACAAGCTTTTTTAGTTTCCATCATTAGAAACATATCTGGTACCGGTTCAATTTTCGCCTTTCCGGGCAGCATGATCGGTGCACTTTTGGCTGCCGTTCTATATCGAAAAACACAAAGCTTAAATTTCGCTTGTTTAGGGGAAGTGATAGGAACCGGGATTCTTGGGTCCCTAGCTTGCTATCCACTGGCGGTTCTCATTTTGGGAGATAAAGCAGCCCTTTTTGGGTTTTTGCCAGCTTTTATGATTAGTTCATTTGCGGGTGCCATTTTAGCTTTCATATTACTGAAAATACTATTCAAAAATAATTATATGAAGGGGTTTTTTTATGAAAACAGCATTAACCATCGCAGGCTCTGACTCAGGGGGCGGTGCAGGAATACAAGCAGATTTAAAAACATTTTCTGCACATGGGGTTTTTGGCATGTCTGTCATTACAGCCGTAACGGCACAAAACACAATGGAAGTGCGTTCAGTTCAGGCTATCGAAACCGCTATCATCACAGATCAAATAGCAGCTATTTTTGAAGATATTCATGTAGATGCAGTAAAAATAGGCATGCTAGGCTCAAAAGAAATCGTGGAAACAGTCACTGCGTCTCTTAATACCTTCTTACCTGACATCGTTATCCTTGATCCTGTCATGATTTCCAAAAGCGGCCATCATTTGCTCGACGAAAAGGCTGTCACTGCTCTAAAAACCGAATTGCTTCCGCTTGCAACACTTGTAACCCCGAATGTACCTGAAGCGGAAGCTCTCACTGGCTTGTCGATTCGAACGAAACAAGATTTTTACAAAGCATGCATGTCCATACAAGAACTAGGGCCTAAAGCCGTTTTACTTAAAGGAGGCCATGCAGCTGGCAATCCAAACGATCTTTTTTATGATGGGACGAACTTCCACTGGATCGAGGGAGAACGCATTCACACAAAAAACACACATGGAACAGGTTGTACTCTATCTTCCGCCATTACATCCAACCTGGCAAATGGACTATCATTGGTAGAGTCGATTGAACTGGCCAAGGCCTATATTTCTGAAGCGATACGTAATAGCTTTTCAATCGGTAAGGGTCATGGACCTGTCCATCATTTTCATTCGTTTTTAAAAAAAGAAAGGAGTGACTTAATATGAAGATTTCTGCAGCTGACTTGTTCGGGAAGGTAAGAGCAAGAAAACCACTCATTCACCAAATCACCAACTTCGTTACGGTCAACGACTGTGCAAACGCCACTCTTGCCATCGGTGGTTCACCTGTAATGACATCCAGCCCTAAAGAAGTGGAGGAAATGGTCAATTTAGCAGATGCATTGGTCCTTAATTTCGGTACGATAGATGATAAAGCTTTGGAGGCAATGGAGATAGCCGGCAAGGCGGCAAATGCCAATAATATCCCAGTTATTTTGGACCCGGTGGGAGTTGGTGCCACCTCCTATCGTACAGAGAAAGTTGCAGAGCTCCTGAAGAAGGTTACCTTCCAAATCATTCGCGGAAATGCGAGTGAGATCCTTCGATTGATGGGTGGGGATATCGTTACACGCGGAGTGGATTCAGGGGAACTTCAGATTAGCAATGCAGAGCTGGCTGCATGTGCTGCAAATAAACTAAATAGTGTTATCGTAGTCAGCGGAGCAAAGGATGCTGTCAGCGATGGGAAAAATACGTCCATTATCCATAACGGGAATCTCCTTTTAACTAATGTTACAGGTACGGGATGCATGGCCACTGCTCTTATAGGCACCTTTTCCGGAGTTACGGACGATTTCTATTCTGCAGCAGTTGCAGGGATCTCGACCATGAGCATTTCAGGGGAACTGGCTGCTGCAAAGCTTCAAAAAGATGAGGGAACTGGAACGTTTCGTGTGCGATTAATCGATGCAATATCGAGAATGGATAAGGAAATTTGGCTGAATGAGGTGAAAATAAATGAAGAAGTCCCAAATTGATTTAAGCCTATATTTAGTTACAGAGGAATCGATCGCCATAGAAAAGTTGACCAAAATCATAGCAGAATCGGTTTCAGGAGGAGTCTCGATCGTACAACTTAGAGAGAAAAACAATTCCTCCCTCTCCTTTTATAAAAAAGCTGTTGCATTAAAACAGTTACTGAACGAAATGTCCATTCCCCTGATCATTAATGACCGGGTGGACATAGCACTTGCTGTTGGAGCGGACGGAATTCATATTGGGCAAGATGACCTTCCACTTCCCGTCGTCAAACAAATGGTTCCTGACCATATGATTATCGGTGTTTCAGTCTCCACCCTGGAAGAAGCTCAGAGAGCCGAACGAAATGGAGCGGACTATATCGGGGTTGGTTCCGTTTTCCCTACAAAGACGAAGCAAGATGCAACCCTGATGGCAATTGGGGATCTGGAGGAAATTTGCCGCAGCGTATCAATTCCTGCCGTAGCCATCGGAGGTATTACGGCTGATAACATTTCCTTACTTTCTGATAGAGGGCTAGCGGGTACCGCAGTCGTTTCAGCCATCATGAATGCAGATAATCCGAAAAATGCCTCCGAATTCCTTTTAGAAATAATTAAAGACTTTAAGTAACGCAAGGAGGGGACTGAATTTCAGTCCCCTCCCTTTTGTTTATGTCAAAACAGTATTCTTCGTTTCTTTCCCAAAAGCAACGGCAGCAGCCCCCACTAGAATAGCAATTGTAAATACAGTGAAAATTGTTGAAATCGAGGTGCCTGCAGCAACTAAATACCCAACAAGCAATGGCCCCAAGACACCGCCAATCCTGCCTATACCGGCAGCTAAACCAGTGCCTGTACCACGAACTGCGGTTGGGTACTGCTCAGGAGTATACGCATATAGCGCCCCCCAAGCCCCTAAGTTGAAGAAGGATAGGAACATTCCCGATACGATCAGTAGTGCTAACCCATCTGCTGAACCAAAGAAAAAAGCACTTATGGCCGTACCAACCAAATATGTGATCAAAACGAATTTACGCCCCATCTTCTCTATCAGCCATGCAGCTGAAAAATAGCCTGGTAACTGTGCAAGCGTCATGATCAAAACATATTCAAAGCTTTGAATCATACTGAACCCTTTTAGGACCATGACACTTGGCAGCCATAAAAACATCCCGTAATATGAAAAGACCACACAAAACCATAGAATCCACAAGACCAGGGTTTGACGAGAATATTCCTTTTTCCAGATACTTTTCATATTATTCAATACAGTAGGTCTCTGTTTTTTTTCAAGTTCCGTATATTTAGGTGAATCTGGTAGTTTCAAGCGCAGGTACAACGCGTATAAAGCGGGAACGGCGCTTAATATCAATGCAACCCGCCAGCCATAAGCAGGAATGACGAAAAAGGAAATGAGTGCTGCCAATATCCAGCCAACCGCCCAAAAACTTTCAAGAAGGACGACGACTCTCCCCCTTTTACTTGCTTCAACACTTTCAGAGACCAACGTCGAGGCAACCGGTAGCTCTCCCCCTAGTCCCATTCCAATCAAAAATCGCAAAATCAAAAACAAACTGAGTGTACTGACTGCTGCAGACAGGCCACTCGCGATTGAAAACAATAATAATGTAATGATAAAGACATTCTTGCGTCCGACCCTGTCAGCCATCGCTCCAAAGACAACAGCTCCAACAGCCATCCCAATGGAGTTAATGCTTCCAATCCAGCCGACCTGTTCACTGGTTAAGCTCCATTCCTGTTTCAAAGCAACAATAATAAAAGAAAGCATGCCGACATCTAGTGCATCGAACATCCATCCAAGCCCCGCAACACCAAGTAATTTACGCTGCGATATCGTTTTAGCGTTATTTCCCATATGATCCTCCTGAAACTTTTAGACCTTCTAGTTATTTTATCCTTATTCATTTTAACTATTAACTTTCATTTTTGCTATAGTATTTACACATGTCATGACAAAAAACTTCACCTTTGTTAAATAGTGAATTAATCAAGTTTGGAATATTATGTCGAATAATAAAGATTGAATATTCCTTTTTTTTCATTTATTATAAAAATTGGCATAAATCATAGCGTTATCAATAAGTCATCATGTTTTGCCCAAGGTAATCATTATATTCAGGAGGGTAATTATGACAAATCTAACGTTAGAAGTAAGTGGAAAGTTGCAAAAGTTTTTAACAGGACCAAAGAAACTCTTTATTAATGGTCAGTTTGTAGAAAGTGCTTCAAAAAAAACCTTCTCCACACCGAATCCTGCTACAGGACAAAAACTTGCCGATGTATATGAAGCAGATAAAGAAGATATTGACTTAGCCGTTAAAGCCGCACGCAAAGCATTCGATGAAGGCCCTTGGTCAAGAATGAGCGCAGCTACCCGCAGCAGGCTTATGTATAAACTGGCAGATTTAATGGAAGAAAATAAAACTGAACTCGCTCAATTAGAAACTTTGGATAATGGAAAACCAATCAGTGAAACTACCAACGCTGACATTCCTTTAGCTATTGAACATATGAGATATTTTGCTGGCTGGTCCACCAAGATCGTTGGACAGACCATTCCGGTAAGCGGAAACTATTTTAACTACACAAAACACGAGGCCGTTGGTGTTGTTGGCCAAATCATCCCTTGGAACTTCCCGCTTCTTATGGCGATGTGGAAGCTTGGAGCGGCACTTGCCACAGGCTGTACAGTCATTTTGAAGCCAGCTGAGCAAACACCTCTGTCCGCCCTATACTTAGCTGAATTATTCGCTGAAGCCGGATTCCCTGATGGAGTCGTCAATATCGTACCTGGTTTTGGTGAAACAGCTGGACAAGCACTTGTCGACCATCCTCAGGTAAATAAAATTGCATTTACCGGTTCGACCGAAGTTGGAAAATTAATCATGCGTTCCGCTTCGTATTCATTGAAACGTGTCACATTGGAACTTGGAGGAAAATCTCCAAACATCATCCTACCAGATGCTGATTTCTCAAAAGCCATCCCTGGAGCTTTGAATGGGGTCATGTTTAATCAAGGACAGGTATGTTGCGCCGGATCCAGGGTTTACATTCAAAAGAAACATTATGACAATGTTGTTGCCGATATGGCCAGCCATGCCAAAAACATCAAACAAGGGGCAGGTTTAGATCCAAGCACACAAATTGGACCGCTTGTTTCCCAGGAGCAGCAAAATCGGGTAATGGGCTATATTGAAAAAGGGAAAAACGAGGGTGCGGAAGTTCTCGTCGGTGGCAATAAACCGGGTGAACAAGGCTACTTTGTATCCCCTACAATATTCGCTGGTGTTGAAGAGAAAATGACCATTGCCAGAGAAGAGATTTTCGGTCCGGTCATTGCCGCAATGCCATATGAAGATCTAGACGATGTCATTGACCGTGCAAACGCCAGTGAATATGGATTGGCTGCTGGCTTATGGACAAGCGATTTAGCCAATGCCCATTATGTAGCAGGAAAACTTCGTGCAGGCACAGTGTGGGTGAACTGCTACAATGCATTCGATGCAGCTTCCCCTTTCGGCGGATACAAACAATCCGGAATCGGACGCGAAATGGGATCTTATGCACTTGAAAACTATTCAGAAGTGAAAAGCGTCTGGATCAATTTAAGTAAATGATTTTCTGAATACTTATTTAGAAAGAGGGTCTCAAAAGGGACCCTCTTTCTTTAAGTGGATTCACCAATTTTACTAATTGAATTTTTTAGATTATTCAAACCTTTTCAATAGTCTTTCCCTCTTTAGCTTTGGTAGAATGAAAGATAGGAATAAAGGTAAAAAAAAGAGCTGGTGCCGGTGAATTGTTCATGCGATAGTCACTCCCGGTGGATCGTCCTAGAGTTTCTTATTGAATGTTATGTGGAGCATGATGTACTAAAAAAATAATCATGATCCCCTGAATTCAGCTTCTTCCTGATTATGAAGAGCTCCATTATTGATTTTAGGTTTAAGTTTTTCCTCAAGACGACGTAAAAAGTTTCTTTTTTATATGACAATAAGTACAATTATAAATGTAGAAAATGGAAAAGGAGTTTTGAAATGATGAGTGATTTTCAAGCGAATTTAGAAAAATATGCAGAACTTGCCGTTAAAGTCGGCGTTAATATCCAACAAGATCAAACCTTAGTCGTAAACACTACATTAGAGGGCGCTGACCTTGTCCGTCTCATTGTTAAAAAAGCTTATGAAAGCGGTGCGCGTAATGTCATCGTTAATTGGAATGACGATATCGTTTCACGTACCAAATATGAACTGGCTCCGGATGAAGTGTTTAATGAGTATCCAAAGTGGCGCGCAGAAGAAACGATCGAACTTGCAGAAAACGGAGCTGCTTATCTATCCGTCATCTCCTCAAGCCCTGACTTATTGAAAAATGTAAAACCTGAAAGGATTGCTAACTTCCAAAAAGCATCTGGGACTGCACTGAAAAAGTGGCGTCAATATATGCAATCGGATAAAGTAAGCTGGTCCATTGTTGCCGTCCCTTCAAAGGCTTGGGCTGATAAAGTATTCCCTGAAGAGGCAGAAGGAAAACGCGTTGATTTGCTATGGGAAGCCATTTTCAAAGCAGTTCGTGTTGATGTGAAGGATCCTGTCGAAGCCTGGAAAAAACACGATGATACCCTGCATGAAAAGGTAGATTATTTAAATGATAAGCATTACCAAAAATTGCATTACACGGCTCCTGGAACCGACTTGACAATCGAGTTACCCGACAAACACCTTTGGGTCGGAGCAGGAAGCGTTAACGTACAGGGTCATGAATTCATGGCTAACATGCCAACCGAAGAAGTGTTTACGGTTCCTTTGAAAACAGGTGTTAACGGTACGGTTTCCAGTACGAAACCACTTAGTTATGGCGGCAACATCATTAATAATTTTTCCGTGACCTTTAAGGAAGGACGAATCATTGAAGTAAAAGCTGAAGAAGGCGAAGAAATCCTGAAACAATTGGTTGAAACGGATGAAGGTTCACACTATCTTGGTGAAGTGGCACTTGTTCCTTTCAACTCACCGATTTCCCAATCGAATGTGTTATTTTTCAATACCTTATTCGATGAAAACGCCTCTAACCATCTCGCTATCGGCAGCTCCTATGCGTTCTGTATCAAAGGTGGAAAAAACATGAGTCCAGAAGAGCTTGCAGAAAATGGCCTGAACGAAAGCCTTACACATGTTGATTTCATGATTGGTTCAGAGAAAATGAACATCGACGGCATCAAACAGGACGGCACTTCGGAACCTGTCTTCCGTAATGGGGATTGGGCGTTTTAAGAAGAGCATTGATTTAGAAGGGTGTTGAACGTCTAATACCTTGAGTGTACACAGAAATGGTCACTATTCATCAGCCAAGTGTTTCTGCATACTAGGAAGCACTTGGCTATTTATATAACGTAATTTTGAATAGTGGTATAACCAACCCGCTTTGAAAATATTCTATACTACCAAGTCTAGGGTTAATACAACAATTATTAAAGCAAATATAAGTTTTGATATGTACTACCGCTACTTTCAATTTCATTTGAATCGACATGTCTTGAATAAATTGATCAAAATGTAATGTAATCGGATCAACACCAGCTAGAAATTCACTAAGATAATGTTCCGCTTCCTTCTTAACATTCCTGTATTAGTAAAATTGATAAAACCACCAATCTTAATGACTGGTGGTTTTTGTGTATTTATAAAAAAGACAAAGTATTTTAAATGAAAAATACTTTGTCCCCCAATTAATATCCTAGAATAAACGTATGAACACGGCAACTCCGGTTAGCCCCGAGTCAAGGTTCAATACTTGTACAAATCTATGTCCAAGTAAACAAAGTACAGCAGCTCTGTAGGAATCACCAGGATTTAATTTGTTATCACAAGGAGCAGCACTTCCAATCACTGTAGCTTGTACAATTGTACGCTGAGTTAAAGGTATTAACGAAGCTCTTTCCCAAAGAATCGTAACTACATCAACAGTTCTTAAACCAGACATATAATTCACCTCTTTTCATTGTTAATATATTTAATGCAATTTCAGACAGCTTGGTTCATTCTTTTGTCATGCAACACAAAAAAAAGGCAAATTTATTATCTGATTATTCAAGAAAACTTCTAGCAACTTATTCAAAAGGAAACGAGCGACAAAAGGGAAATCCAGGAACACTTTGAAATCCACCAAGTCGTCGAAGCCACTGCGTCTGATTTAAGTGTGTTTTAAGGTTTGGGCGGATATATACAGATTTACTTATAAGTCCGCTTTAAAACCCTTATTTCAAGGAAACGTACGATGAATCGGAGTATTACAGCGAGAGAAAAAGAACTCTAATTCGCCTAATTACAGATTGCACTTCGAGTGTGGATGTGGAAGGGTTACTCATTGAATATAAAAACGAGACCATGGTTTTGGTGAAAAGCACACCCGATCAAGAAACACAATGATTCAATACAAATAAGCCTCTCTCTAAGATTGGGAGAGGCTTATTGTGTAAGGGAACAAATTTATTGTTTAGGCTTAATTTAACTGCACTTTCTCTGGTCACGCAGTGGTCACAGAAAAGTAGCCCCTCTAGCATTTATCCATTTTTATCCTTTTATTCAAAAACCACAAAACCCTTATATATCAACGTTTTCAGCCAACATCGACGGCATCAAACCGGACGGCTCTTCGGAACCTGTCTTCCGTAAAGGGTATTGGGCGTTTTAATTAACAGGGGGATATAGAGGGGTTTTAAGCGTCCTTTCAATTGGGCATTTTACTTTTTACTTGAAACCATCCACATTATTCATTAGCCATGTGTTACCAGTATATCTGGGAACATATGGCTATTTTTAATTTAATGAGGAATATTAACTGAGCAAGTCCAGACTCCATTTATTCCCAAACTGTTACTTTCATTCCTGCCCTCTACCCTCTCATTACATGGGTTCAGGCGATCTACCCTTGATCCTTTCTTTTCCCACTTTATCATTTCCGAATGTACAACAGCTTTTCAAATAGCTCCGATCGATCATAACATCCTTCCATACCGTTTAGGATAGTCACAAAAGACGACGTGGAATATCTTGGACACATCTTTTATATCCAAATATGTTATACTATTAGTAAAGAGGGTGTATAAATTGAAAAGTAATAAGTATAATACTGGCGAAACAGTAACTATTCAGGATACTGATGAATTAGTAACCATTAATAAATGGGCATATGTAAAAAACATGAAACGATATTCTTATACTGTAAAAGAACATCCAACTACTTTTTTCTTTGAAGAAGAATTAAAAAAAGCTTAAAAAATACGTGCCTTAAACCCTACTCAGCTCAGAGTGGGTTTTTTATTGCCTTCATTCTTAGGCACAATAAAAAACAGACCCTCATCGAGGAGTCTGTTCATATTGGGTTACGATTTTAAGTTTAAAATTAAGCTTTTTGAACGTTTGCAGCTTGAGCTCCACGAGCACCTTGCTCAACGTCGAAAGTTACTTTTTGACCTTCGTCTAAAGATTTGAAGCCTTCGCTTTGGATAGCTGAGAAATGTACGAATACGTCGTCTCCATTTTCACGCTCGATAAATCCAAAACCTTTTTCTGCATTAAACCATTTAACTGTACCTTGTTCCATTTTTGTTGCCTCCTAGTGCATAACACACAATGTATTACTATTTTCAATCATTTGGAAAATAACTTGTATCCTCTTCCACAATCAAAAACAATTCTTTATTAGATTAACATGAAATGATCCAGATAGCAAATTATCCAGAGATATTTAAAATATGACAATCGTCCTGTCCTTTTTTGTGTTAATCATTGCCCATTTAAATTGATATCCTTGGTTCCCTCTCAACATTTTTCTTTATTTTTCCAATCACTGGATTCAGATATTGATTAACGGGTATATCAGAGAATAAGAAACAGTACCATTACACTTAAAGAGTAAACAACCTAGGAGGTCTATCAATGAAATATTACAAAGTTTCTAATAGCGGTTTTGACAGTAAGGTTATTGTAGCCTATAGCGGGTATGAGGCACTTGGATTTTACTTAATGGAAATCGATGATCAACTTGGTTTTGTTGATGCTATAGATGTGGAAGAAGTAGATGCTGATGAAAGAGTCGAGATTTCCTACATTGGGTATCCCGTTTATAAGACACTTCAGGAGATTTACCAAGAGAAAGGTTTTTGGGAAGTGCCTAATGTTCTCGTAGAAGTCGAATAAGAAAATTTACCACTCCCTTTTTCCCAAAGAGAGGGAATTTACATTATGATCTAAACAATGGTCACCACCCGATATACTCTTTTAAATAGTATTTGGTAATGGCCAGATATTCACGTAAATATGATTTCACCAATGCCACTTTTGGTGTCTTAGCCGGCACTCCTTTTATGTCCAATCCTTCTTTTTTGGCCATTTCAACTGCCCGGTAAATATGATAATCGTTACTGACAATCACTCCGGTAGCAGTTGGATCAGGAAGGAGTTCTTTAGAGAAAACAATATTCTCATATGTTGTGGTAGATTTATCTTCCATGATGATACGTCCTTCTTCAATTCCCTGTTCGATTAGCCCCTGTTGCATGGCCTTGGCTTCAGAAATGTCTTCTCCTGGTCCTTTGCCGCCGGATACAATGACTACAGTATGTGTATTCGCCATAAGGTATTCAGCAGCTTTATCGATCCGGTATTGTAAAGATAATGATGGAACCGATCCCTTGACCCTTGCCCCAAGAATAATGAGGTAACCGGCATCATCCGCAATAGGCTTGTGAATGCTTTCTTGAATCTTCATATGTAAAAAACTAAAATATCCTAGTAACACAACAGCACTAATCAGACAGAACTTCCTTGCTTTTTTCAATGTTATTCCCCGTTTCATTTTCGTTTCAACATATAACAGTAAGGCTTAAAAGAGCGGGAAATCTGATTGACTTCCCGCTCTTTCTTCTTATCATAGTGCTACCCTTTTAACCATTCCAAGAGTACTGGATCGGAAACAATCTATTCGGCGACCATATCATCATAAATCAACTTACCAATTTTACTGATTACTTGACGGCTTTCTTCCTCTGATTTTATATCTTCAGTAAGAACGGCAGCATAAACAGTTTGAGATTCTGACCGAATGATTGCACAATCATGGGCAACTCCACGAATTCCACCTGTTTTGCTTGCGATCTTCACTCCTCTGCCCATCAGGGATGGAAGTTTATCTCTCAATTGCTGATTGTCAAATACACGCATAATTCTTTCCTGGCTTTCTTTCGTTAAAAAGTCACCTGTATGTATAGCTTTAAGGCAAGTAATCGTATCTTCCGCGGAAATGATATTGTCCCGCCCTTCCTTTAATGCCTTAAAATCCTGCATTTTCCGTTCAAGGATGGTATTTTTCAAACCAAGCTCCTTGATGCATTGATTAATTTCATCGATTCCCAACAAGCTCATCATCATATTTGTCGATGTATTATCAGAAACCGTTATCATTAAGGTCAATAAATCTTCAACAGTCAAAAAAACTTTATTCGACAAGACATGCAGGACCCCTGATCCCCCAGTCACTTCATTAGGTGGGATTGTCACTGGTTGATTCAAATAGATTTTCTTTTGTTCACTTTGTCGATACCCTTCGATGATCATTGGTATTTTGATCAAGCTTGCCGATTGAAAGGAGTCTGTCTCATGATAACCAATCGCATCCCCATGACCATTTTCAATTTTAAAAGCAATTTTTCCATTAAATGTTTCAACTAAAGCTAAGATATCGTTTTCTATCGTTTGTAAGGTCATCGATTCCCTATTCCTCCTTAAGATAACATCTAATTCCCTTTAAAAACTTCTCTATCCCTTAACTTATTCTACCATGTAAAAAGCAGTACAATCTTCTTCGAAATTCCAGATTGAATAAATTTCTATTTAAGAACGCAAAATAAGAGCCTTCGTATCGAAAGCTCCTTTAATAACTGGTATTCATCTAGCTTTTACAGCCCGCCCCTTCACTAACGGGAATCGTTTCTTCTCAGTTGTATCCACCTGTGTGATCTCCCCATCATGTACGGTTATTATGACGGATCCATATTGTAGATCTTCCAGACTTGAAATAATATGCCTGATTTTCAATTCTTCTTGCTTTTCCATAATATCTCCCCTTTAATACTGGTAATAAAGCTACTGTTTCATACCTAATGTCAAAAAGAGATCGTACGAAAACCACACGTACTCTTCCCACTTTCAATGTCTTCTTGAGGAATTTGGTTTACCTGTTATATCCTCATCAATTTATGTGCGAATAAGAATAACCCGTTCATAGGAACTCCATATTCCCCTCCCTTCACTATAAAAAATAAAAGGCACCCACCATCTAACAGTTTAGATGTAAGGGTGCCTTTAGTTGACTAATCGGCAATATTCAGGAGTTGCTTATGCAATAGGAGTTTCAACACGATAAAATACACTATTCTTACCAACTAACTTGGTATTAACTACTATAATCCAATCTCTTCCTTTTGTCAATAACATACTTTAATTTTCTGATTAATCTGTGTTTTACATTTTACTTATTTACCACTTTACCAAACTAAACTATTTGAGATATACTATTTTAGTATAAGTTGTCCGTAGATAAAACACACATATTGCATTTAAGAAAGGTTCGATTATAAATGGTAAATAAAAAATGGGGTTTATTGATTTTGACCACATTCGTAATTGGAAATATGGTCGGCGGCGGAATCTTTATGCTCCCCGCTCAATTAGCACAAGTATCCAGTCCATTAGGAGCCACAATTGCATGGATCGTTACTGGACTGGGAGTATTTTTAATAGCACTTGTATTTGGTAACTTGGCTGTCCGGAAACCTGAATTGAAGGCAGGGCCTCAAAGTTATGCTCAAGCATTATTTAAATCACCTGCTAAAGGAAGGATCTCGGGTTATAGCATGGCTTGGGGGTATTGGGCCGCGAATTGGGCTGCGACAGCGTCTGTCATCATATCATTTGCTGGCTACCTGTCGACGTTTTTCCCGGTGATGCATAGTACGAAAGTGATTTATACAGCAGGTTCGTTTCAACTCGAACTTGGTAAATTCCTAACATTTGCAGTATGTTCCATTGCCCTTTGGGGAATTCAGGCAATCTTGGTAAGAAGTTTTAACAGTGCTGGGAAAATGAATCTTTTTGCTACAGTTACAAAAGTGCTTGGTTTCTTATTTTTCATCATTGTCACGATATTCATATTTGATTCTTCCAATCTAGGAAATGGTGCTGAATTTTACGATAAAGCTGGTACCTCCATCTCTTTAGGTGCTCAAGTTAATGCTGCTGCAATTTCAACATTATGGGCCTTCATTGGAATTGAAGCTGCCGTCATGCTTTCAAATCGTGCCAAGTCGCAAAATGATGTAAAGAAAGCGACGATTCTTGGTTTATTTATCGCCGTTGCCATTTATATCGGCATTACGTTATTGACAATGGGTGCTATATCACAAGAAGATCTGAAAGTTTCACAAAAGCCACTTGTTGATGCATTACAAGCTGTAGTTGGCTCAAGCGGAACGTATGTAATGGCCGCTCTTGCCGTCATTTCCTTATTAGGATCTACTATCGGATGGATTGTCGTTGCATCTGAAGTTCCTTATCAGGCAGCGAAATCCGATCTTTTTCCGTCCTATTTTGCAAAAGCAAACAAAAATGGCACACCTGTCCGTTCTATGACAATAACAAATATCATGACACAGATATTCTTATTCTCCACTATTTCGGGAACCATTTTAGAAGCTTATAAATTCTCAATGATCGTCGCTACACTCGCTTATTTGATTCCTTATCTTGCATCTGTTTTGTATCAATTGAAATTAGTCATGACTGGGGAAACGTATGACATCATGAAGGGCTCAAGGGTTCGCGATGGCATTATCACCATCCTGGCATTAGTCTACTCGATTTGGGTCATCAAGACAGGTACAGCTGATTTGAAAACATTCATACTTGGCATTGCCTTATATGTCCTTGGAATCGTTCTATACCCACTCTGGATGAAAAAGAAAGCATAACCCTAAACACCTTGGCAAACATATCTGCCAAGGTGTTTTTTTTATATTTCTTTCATCACCAGTTTTGTATTAAGCTGAACGGTTTCCCCTGCGCTTAACTCCCTTAAACCAGTCAATTCGGCCGGTAGATCAAGATTGGGAGCATTCGTTACCCATGTGTATGGTTCAGGGCATACAAATCCCTCCTGATTGAACAATACCCAAAACTTGAAATGTTGATCGCCATGATACACGACTTGTACGCCTGCCTTCTGGTCAGTAAGTGTACATTCGTTTTTCAAATCACTTTCATAGCCAAATAGATCATCAAACAGCCGACCATCCATGCTGAACCCGTTTTGGATTTCCAACGCATTGGCCGTTTCCTGAATTTCACCGGTAGGTAATGACCTATCATTCAACTTCCATTGTTTATTGATGGGAAGTGCTATTTTGCAATCCTCTAACTTACTTTCTGGCCCAAATGGAAAATTGAATACCGTATGATAACCCGCCCCCCATGGAAAGGGTTCAATGCCCTTATTGGTGATTTCCAAATGTATATCCAGTGTTTCACCCATTAAAAACAAAGACATAGTCACGATGAGGTCTTGTGGAAAACAACTTCTTAGATAAGGAAAAACATTGCTTGAAAATTCAGTCTTTATAAAGATTTGATCCCCTTCCACTTCCTTTTTAACGACTTGCCATGGCTTATCATGCAAAAAGCCATGGATATGATTGGATTTTTCCTTTTCATTGATTGGATATTTATAAACGGTGTGCTTATATGTAAATTGGCCATCTTCAATCCGATTGGGAGGAAACAAGATGGGCATTCCGAATAAAATGGGCACTTTTCTATAGTCTTCCAAACTATCAGGTGTACGCAGCACTTCAACATCCTTTCTCTTGAACTTCAACGAAATAAGATTGCTTCCTAATTCCGGTACAAGTATCGCCTCCACTTCTTCATTACCGAATTTTATGGCCTTCTCATTCAAGAAAGTTATATCTTCTATATAACTTGTCACACATTCTCCCCCTTTGGATTGAGCATATATCCATCCTACTTCCACCGACCATGTTTTGCAACAAATGGAATATAAATGAATCAAAACGCGACTATGCTTATAAAACTATTCCATTAATACAAAATAAGTGGTGAGACGATGTTGCTATATCCTACTGAATAAAGGGCAGCCTATCTGATGCCGAGTTTTTTAGTAGTTTTGACTATTATTCTACTTTCTTAATAAACTCCCTTATTACAAAGCGACTAACCTACAAAATAAAAAAAGGGTGCCTATACGGCACCCTTTTTTTATTTATCGATTACTTTCAGTTATTAAAGCGACTATGCCTTCTTCATCATCCAAAACAAGCTCAATACCCGAATATGGATCTTTATTCAAATATTCATCAAGCCATAAGCGAAGCGCTTCAATCAAGTTGATGGTAATTAAAACTTGTTTCCGGCCATCGACAAACGTTTCAGCCGAAAAACCATAATCATCATCATACATTAACTCAACTTCTACCTCATTAGGTTCTACCTGCTTTTTACGAGCAATGTAGACACAAACGGCATTGATGATATCCTGTTCGGAAATCTTTAGCCTCTCCATGGGTTTGTATCCTCTTTCTTCTTCTTATCTTTGAAATATGTGAATATTTTACGGATTACAACCACTAATATAACAACCGCTAACACGTTGATTAATAGACCAAGAATGGAACCAAGCGCTCCCATATTGGCGAATAGGCCACCAAAAAGTAAACCTGCCAGTCCTCCTAGCATAATTCCTTTCATTAAGCCGCCTTTAGCAAATGAGCTTCCACTTTTCGTATCCGTCTTTGCTTTAGTAGTAGCATCTGATTTGTTCGTTTGTTTATTTTGGAAATTCGAATTATTATTGTTGTTGCTATTAAAACTTCTTTTACCTGATTTGTAGCCTCTTGCATCGACTGACTCAGAATGATCTTGGAATACATAGGTGCCGACTGGCGAGAATGCTAGTGTAATCGTAAGTAATGCAGCCATAAATTTTTTCATCATGTTTTTTTGCCTCCGTTTAATAGTATGGAATGCTGTTTCATTATATGTTTTCCTAACTTTACTGAAAGTCCACATCACCTATCCTTGTTTTATCTTATAGTATTTACGTTGAATATCAAAATAAGTTTCACTTTTTTCGATTTTTTTTCAAAAAAAATAAGCAGGGCATTTGCTTCCCTGCTTATTTCTTAACTATTAGTTTACACGAACAACACGGCCATTAAATTTTTCTGCCCAATATCCGCTTCCCATATTAGCAATGGCAACACCTGTTGAACTTTGAGAACCGATAAACTTGTTGCCACCAACATAAATACCAACATGTCCATCCGTTTTATAGGTATTGAAAAATACTAGATCTCCAGGTTGCATTTGGCTTTTAGATACTTGACGTCCTGCACTTGTCAATGCTCCCGTACTAGCTGGGAGATTCACACCAGCTTGTTTATATGCCCATGCAACGAACGCTGAACAATCGAAACGACCGTTCGCAATGTCGGATGCCGTTCTTCCGCCACCAAATTTATATGTGGAGTTACCGATATATTTATAGCCTGCTGTAATGGCAGAGCCTGTATTTGCACTGCTTGGCTTGCTTGATGTTTCAGTTTTACTGGCTTTAGGTTTATCAGCAGAACTGTTTTTAGATGAATTTGAAGATGATTCACCTTTAGACGAACTTGTTGCTGACGCTTCTCCTTTAGACGAGCTTGATGATTCGTTACTAGAAGAATTTGAAGATGATTTCACTTCATCCGCAGCACGGTCAAGTTCCGCTTTTTCAGATGCTTTACGTTCTTCCTCTTTTTTGATGTTTTCACGAATTGATGCAATTTGCGCTTCTAACCCTGCATCTTTATTCTCTAAAGATTGTTTAAGGGCCTCTGTTTCTGATTCTTTCTTTTCAATCTTTGCCTTCATATTAACCATTTCTGCTTTTTGATCTTCAATTTGAGATTGCATGCCTTTAAGTTCTACTTCCATATCTTTTAGGCTTTGCAATTTTTTCTCTACAGTTGCTTGTTTTTTTTCTAAGTCGGCTTTATCCGCTTCCTGTTCACTTAGAATCTGTTGGTCCGCTTCCACAATAGTTGCTACCGCTCCAACACGATTAACAAATTCACCAAAGCTTTTAGAACCTAAAACAACTTCCAGGTACTCAACGTCTCCACCGCTCTCTTGGAATGAACGGGCGCGCTCTTTCAATACTTCTTCGCGTTTTGCGATTCTTTCTTCCAACGCTTTAATTTCTTTCTTTAATGAATCTATATCTTTTTCCGTGTCTGTAATTTCTTGTTTAGTATCTTTAATTTTTTCATCATTTTCTTTCATTGCCGTTTCGATCTGGGCAATTTGGGAATTCATTTTCGATTGTTCTTTTTTCAGTTCCTGAATAACTTGATTTGCCTCTGAAATATCTGATTGTACTCCTGTACGTTCTGATTGAATATCCGAGATAGATGATTCAGCCTTTACTGACGGTATGGCAAAAGCACTTCCTAATCCGAGCATAATTGTCGTGTTCAATATGATAAGTTTTTTCTTCAAACTCATTTCCCCTGCTTTCCTCCCCTTGCATTTCCATCGACCCACTTCTTTTTCTCTATGAAAAATGATTAGTCAAAATAAATTGCTGGGAACTCTTCTCTATTTTTTTATTCGTTATGTAATCTTCTAAGGTTGTAACTATATTAAATACATTTCTAAAATTTCACTATGTTTTTACTTAATTCGTAGTATATCATCACATTTTGTCAAATACGTGATAACAATGTTACAATTACATTTCATTTTTAACATTAAACGTAAAAATTCGACTTTTTCACGTGATATTAGGACCATTATTTTACATGTGCCTCTTCATAACTTTATACAAGACTTTCTATCTAGTGTTTAGCACCTAAGGGCTACAGACCATTGGCAGGTCATACATTCTATTTCGAAAGCATAGCAGCACATTTTAAAGCAATCGACAGCTTATTACCGTTCTTTTAAGGAAAGCTAGTAATATTCCCATCTCGGAAAAAACAAAAAACCGCTCATCAGCGGTTTTTTCGTCAATTTTCGACCTATGTTTAAATTCCAGCCATATAGTCGACAAAGACTCTCAATTCTTTTGGTCGAACAAACACTTCTTCACCTTTCCTTAATTCCAGATTCATATATTGTTCTTTCGTCAGTTCGATTTCAAGCGGTTCGTTTGTATCCTGACGAATTACTTCTATACGGACAATGGGACCAATTGCATGAATGTGGTCAATAATGGATGCAATCGAATCCTTTTCAGATGATTCTCTTTCAATGATAAAATTATGGGCCCTTACATAACCTGTACTCACTCCATCTTCACTGTCAGGGGCATTCATTTCTACATTTCCCGTTACCAATTTCCCTTGCTGTACGTTACCCTTGAAAAGATTGACACTCCCGAGAAAATCATAAACAAATGGATTTTTCGGTTGTTCATATACTTCTTCAGGAGTTCCGATCTGTTCAATTTTCCCTTCATTCATGATAACGACCCGATCAGCAACATCCATCGCCTCTTCTTGATCATGCGTCACGAACACACTCGTAACATTGAATTCATCATGTAGCCTTCTTAGCCAACGCCGAAGTTCCTTCCGAACTTTTGCATCCAATGCCCCGAATGGTTCATCAAGTAAAAGAATGTTCGGTTCAACCGCAAGTGCCCTTGCCAATGCCACACGCTGACGCTGGCCGCCTGATAATTGGGATGGATAACGATCTTTATATCCTTCCAACTTTACGAGTTGAAGCAATTCGGTAACTTTTTCTTCAATCACCTTTTTATTGGGCCTTATTTTTCTTGGCCGGACCTTTAATCCATAGGCAATATTATCAAAGATGGTCATATTACGAAAAAGGGCATAATGCTGAAAGACAAAACCGACATTTCGATCTTTTACATGCTTATGCGTGTAATTCTCTTCATTGAACAGGATATTTCCGTTCTCTGCCTGTTCAAGCCCCGCAATGATACGTAACAATGACGTCTTTCCCGATCCGGAAGGGCCGAGAAGAGCTACGAGTTCCCCGCTTTTTATTTCCAAATTGATGTTTTGAAGAGCCTCATAAGAACCGTAATATTTTGTAATATTTTCAATGATGATACTCATTTCTTTCCCTCCTAACTCGCTTTTGTTGATTTATAGTCAGTTTTCCATTCTATGAAACTTTTAATGATCAAGGTGATGATTGCAAAAATGGACATCAAGGATGCAACGGCAAAGGCTGCTGAAAATTGATATTCATTATATAAGATTTCAATATGAAGCGGCATGGTGTTGGTCATCCCCCGTATATGGCCCGATACGACCGATACAGCTCCGAATTCCCCGATTGTTCTTGCATTGCAAAGTATGATCCCATATAATAATCCCCATTTAATATTAGGAAGCGTTACGTACCAAAATGTCTTAAACCCTCCTGCACCTAGTGTGAGAGAGGCTTCTTCTTCAGACGTCCCCTGACTTTGCATGAGCGGGATCAATTCACGCGCAATGAATGGGAAAGTAATGAAAATGGAGGCGATGACAATCCCTGGTATCGAAAAGATCACTTTAATATCAAAGGATTGCAACATCGGACCAAGTGCCCCATGTAAGCCGAACAGAAGGACAAAAATCAAACCGGCAATGACGGGTGAAACCGAAAAGGGTAAATCAATCAACGTTATTAAGAAGTTTTTTCCCTTAAAATCATATTTTGTTATGGTCCATGCAGCCACTACCCCAAATATGGCATTGAGGGGTACGGTGATGAGGACAACGATCAATGTTAATTTAATGGAAGCCAAGGAATCCGGATGGGCAATGGCGGCAAAATAAGCTTCGGCACCTTTTTCAAAGGCCTTTACAAAGATCGCGACTAATGGGACAACTAAAAACAAAGTCAGGAATAACAACACAATGGAAATAAGGATCCATTGTATGGATTTAGGCTCTTTTGTCGCGTTTCTCGTTATAATGACTGGGTCATTCGTTTTTCCAACCACTGTATGTTCATGTTCCATCATGTCCCCTCCTACTTCCCAGAAAATCTTTTGCCAGTCCACCATTGTAAGATATTGATGGTGAACAAAATTAGAAATGTAATAATAAGCATGACGGCTGCTACAGCGGTTGCCCCTTCATAATCATATTGTTCGAGCTTTGTCATGATGATGAGCGGGGAAATTTCCGTTTTAAACGGCATATTTCCTGCAATGAAGACAACGGATCCATACTCTCCAAGTGCCCTTGCAAAAGAAAGGGCAAAACCCGTCAATATCGCTGGAACCAATTCCGGAAAGATAATTTTAATGAATGTCTGCATTCGATTCGCTCCTAATGAAGCAGATGCTTCTTCCATTCCTTTTTCAATATTTTCAAGCACTGGTTGAACCATCCGCACCACGAATGGAAGACCGATAAATATAAGGGCGATGATGATCCCGGCAGGAGTGTAAGCGATCTTAAAGCTAAAAAGTTGGCCGATCCATCCATTCGGTGAGTACAATGTGGTCAAAGTAATCCCTGCCACGGCAGTCGGGAGGGCAAAAGGCAAATCAACCAGTCCGTCGATGATCCGTTTGCCAGGAAACTCATAACGAGTAAGCACCCAAGCAATTAAAACGCCAAAAACTGCGTTCACAAAGGCCGCAGTTAACGCTGTCATAAAACTTAATTTATACGAAGCGATCACCCTTGGTTCTGTTATGGTCGCCCAGAAATCCTGAAATCCCATTGAAAATGTGTTTAGAAAAACCATGGATAATGGGATCAAAACGATGATGGTGAGATACAGCAGCGTAAAACCCATCGTCAATCCAAAACCGGGTATGGTCCTCTTTTTCTTTCGTTTACCTTCTGTCACTATATTCATCGCTTCGCCCCAGCTCTTTCTTATGATTTATGAAGGAGAAGATGTAAACATACACCTTCTCCCCCATGCTTATTTCGGTTGATAAATTTCGTCAAATGTACCACCGTCATTGAAATGTGTTTCTTGGGCTTTTTTCCACCCGCCAAACTTATCATCAACAGTCACCATATCGATATTTGCAAATTGATCTTCATATTTAGCGAGTATCTTCTCATCCCTCGGACGATAGAAGTTTTTCGCGGCAATTTCTTGTCCGGCATCGGTGTATAGATATTCCAGATAGGCTTCGGCCACTTCCTTGGTTCCTTTTTTCTTGACCACTTCATCGACTACGGCTACAGGAGGCTCAGCTAATATACTGATGGAAGGATTGACGATTTCATATTTATCATCACCGAATTCTTCCAGTGTTAAATAGGCTTCATTCTCCCAAGCTATAAGCACGTCACCAATTCCCCTTTCCACAAAAGTGGTCGTGGCACCACGTGCTCCCGAATCCAAAACCTCCACATTTTGATATAGTTTTTTCATGAAATCCTTCACTTTTGCTTCGTCATTATCATACTTCTTCTCTGCATATGCCCAGGCAGCCAGATAATTCCACCTTGCCCCTCCGCTTGTCTTTGGATTTGGTGTAATGACGGATACATTCTTTTTGATTAAATCATCCCAATCTTTAATTCCTTTTGGGTTATCTTTTTTTACCAAAAACACAATGGTTGATGTGTAAGGTGTAGAGTTTTCCGGTAAGCGTTTCTGCCAATCCGCCGCTAATAGGTTACTAGCTTCGTGTATTGCATCAATATCATAGGCCAATGCCAATGTAACGACATCCGCTTCCAATCCGTCAATAACAGCCCGGCCTTGTTTACCAGAACCGCCATGGGATTGTTTAATGGTTACATCCTGACCCGATTCTTCTTTCCAATGCTTCACAAACGCTTCATTGAATTCCTGATACAGTTCGCGTGTCGGATCATATGACACATTCAATAACTCGACAGACTTTGATTTCCCTTTCTCTTCTCCTCCCGTTTTTTCCGAATTGCATCCTGCCAGTACTCCGAAGGCTAAAATCAAACTTGACAATACCATCAACTTTTTCATGGACTTCCCCCTGTTTTTCACTTTTTTGCAACAAAAAAGGCATACTATTTCCTACTTTATACTTTTATTCAAGGAGATAGTATGCCTTCAGTTTTCTGATCAGAGAATATTCTGATTTTATGTATCACTAACATAAAACAAAGTATACCAAGTTGTCAACTGTGTTTTCATTAATGAATATGTCCTTTTTTTAAACTTATTCTCATATATAAGGCGAAAGAATTTATTGAAATGAAAAGAGCTCAATCTCAACGGAGAGATCGAGCCCTTTAATTACCTAACCAAGCCATTAAGGCTTTGATTCTTTTTGATACAGCTTATTGTCTAAAATATACTGATAACATTGATCAGGCAGTAAATATCTTGGTTCCCCGCCCATCGCGAATTCATCTCTTATATATGTTGAACTAATTTCCATGGAAAGGCCTTTATCGATAAGGTGAAATGTATTGCCATCATCATAATTCCTAAGCAATGGACTTCTGGATATGATTCTCAACATATCTATCCCGTCCCGTGCCATAACGATGAATTTATGATTAGCAATCAATTTTTCCCTGAATTTCCATCGCAGGTGTACCGGTAACTCCTGATTATCAATATCTTCAAGTAAATCGGCACCCATTATAAAATAAACTTCATCCTTTGGGTATCGTGATTTAAAGTATTCCATCGTATACCAAGTATATTGTTTACTCGTCCCAGCCCGTTCATTAATTTCATAATCACTAACTTCGAATATCGGGTTGCCCCTTATTGCCAATCCAAGCATATCCCAACGGTGTTCATTGCTCGTTTTCATCTGTTTATCGATGCGCCCATTTGCGCAAGGCAAAAAAATCACCTTGTCTAGCTTAGCACGATGCGCGATGGTGGATGCTGTCCATAAATGTACATTTGTGACTGGATCGAAGGAAGATCCATAAACTCCAATTTTGCCCATCCCCTATATCCCCCTCATCAGCCCTTCTTTTTCACTACTGCCCTGACGGGGCTTCCGTCCCCTGCCTCTAAAGCAAGGGGCAATGCAGCCAGGTCGTACAGCCCTGGCTCCAAACCTTCAAGGACCAGGCCTTCCAAGATATGAATGCCGCAGTCTGACATGGCATGGTGGGCCGGCAATTCCTTGCTGTCGAGATAGTCAACGGAAGGTAAATCCAGGCCTAACAGCCTCACCCCTTTATTTGCAAGGAAAGGCGCTAATTCTGGTTCAACAGGTGGAATCCAATCCGGAAAACGGCTGAGGTCCTTCCATTGTCCTGTTGCCAGCAACAATCGTTGGACTCCTGTCAATTCGATGCCTTTGAAGGATTCAATGCTGATACTTTCTGTAGCGTCCACCTTTACTACAAGTGCAGTGCCCATATATAAATCAAGATCAAGTTCAATGACTTTTTTTCCATTTCCATCAAAATGAAAGGGAGCATCAATATGTGTTCCTATATGGGTACTCATCCGAATTTCCCCTACATTTACAGATGATCCTTTCTCTATTGATGAATTCAGGGAATATGAATACTTTGTGTCACCTGGCCAAGATGGCGTATTTTCATTCAGCCTCTGAGAAATATCTAACCATTGATTCATATATTTTTTCTCTCCAGTCATTGTTTACAGTTTCGTTCTTAATGTCCAAAGCTCTGGAAAAAAAGGCTGATCGACCACTTTCTTCAGATAGCTAACACCGGACGATCCACCGGTTCCCTTTCTTTGGCCGATGATCCGTTCTACGGTGCTCATATGATTGAATCTCCAGAATTGTTGCTGACTGCCAATATCAACGAGTTTTTCGGCTAACTCATACAAGTCCCAGTATTTATGGACATCACGGTAAACCGTCAGCCACGCACTTTCAACACTGGTATTTATCCGATAGGATTCAGACCAATCCCTGTTCAAAACCGATTCATCAACAGGGAGCCCCCTTTGTGCCAATGCCCCAATAGCCGCATCATAAATGCTTGGTTGATTCAAAGCAGCCATCATCTTCTCATAAAGCTCAGGCTGATGACGGAAAACGGCTACTATTTGCCTATTCTTTTGACCCATTGCAAATTCTATCAACCTATTTTGAGATGATTGAAATCCGGAAGAGTTTCCTAGTTTCTCGCGGAATTCCATATAATCCGAGGGAGTTAAAGTCGAAAGTACATTCCAAGATTGAATAAGTTGTTGTTGGATCCTGGCCACTCTTGATAGCATTTTAAAGGAAGGCTCCAAACACCCTGATTGAATATGGTCCGTCGCTGCAGTCATTTCATGGAGGATTAGCTTCATCCATAATTCACTGGTTTGGTGAATCACAATGAACAACATTTCATCGTGATGACCAGAAAGCAGATGCTGACTTGATAATATTTGATCTAAATGCAGGTAGTCGCCATAGGACATTTCCTTTTCAAAATCAGTTACCATACCTTCTTCCAATCGATGTTTATCCATTGATTCCTTATCCATGCTATCCCAATCCTCCCTTACGTTCTTTTCATTTTCGACATGAATAAATAAACGATGCACAGAAAGATCAGCCAAGGAACACCGAACTGAAGGACGATTTTAAATGGACCAGTGAACCAAGTAGATACAGTCAAAGCAAACAAAAGGAACGCACCAAGAATCGTTAAATACGGAAAACCGTACATTTTAACCGGTAATTTACGTCCTCCTGATTTCTCCCAGCCTTTCCTGAAATATAAATGGGAGATGAACACCATGAACCAGGTAAAAATGGCTCCGAACATCGATATCCCCATCATGAATGCATACGAAGTATCCGGGAGCAGGACCTTTACACCCGCAGCAAGAAATATGCCTAAAGAGGAAATGAGCAGTGCCCTTATCGGGACCCCTTTCCGGCTCACTTTTTGAAATAAGGCGGGTGCCTGCTTCCCCTCGGATAAAGAAAATATCATTCTGGTGGAGGCATATAATTGACTATTCATTGCAGATAAAGCTGCAGTTAATATAATGAAATTCATGATCCCTGATGCAAAAGGAATATTGAGGATCTCCATTACCCTAACAAATGGGCTTTTATCAATCCCAGCGGATTGCCAGGGAACAATCATTAACATGATTCCGATTGTCAGTACATAAAAAGTGGCAAGTCTGAAAACAGTTGCCTTCAAAGCTTTAGGTACAGCAATATCAGGGTCCTTTGCTTCTCCCGCCGTCACCGCAATCAACTCTGTTCCCAAAAAGCTGAAGAGAGAAATAAATATAGCGATCCATAGCCCCCAAAACCCAAATGGCATAAAGCCTCCATCATTGGCATAATTCTCTAAACCGATTCCGCTTGAAGGTTCGGCTCCAATCACCACGTAAGCACCCAGTAAAATGAAAATGACAATGGCGCTTATTTTGATCATGGAAAAAATATACTCAAAATTCCCGAATGCATTGACACTCGTTGCATTTACATAGATAAGCAAGGCAGCAAAAAGGAAGATCCAAACACTTCCAGGTACATCCGGGAACCAATATTTCATATAAACAGCGATGGCGCTCACCTCGACGCCAATTGCAAGGACATTCGCTATCCAATATGAATATCTCACAACAAAACCGGCAAATGGACTTATATATATTTCGGCAATGGTTCCAAAAGATCCCGACGTTGGATAAGCAACAGTCATTTCCGCCAAACAGCCCATCAAAAGAAGGACAATGAATGCACCCAATGCATAGCTGATCAGTACACTGGGACCTGCCGTCGAAATCGCAAGGCCGCTGCCCAGAAATAATCCGGTACCAATTGCACATCCCATTGCAATCATTGTTATTTGATTCGTTGATAATTCACGACGCAGCTTATTTTTCTCCATATGTTGCTCCCATCCTAGGCAATGATTCCCCTTTTATTTTCATATAACCTACCCTCCATGATCTTTTTAAGGACCTGTACCATTTCATACACTTCCTGAAAAGAGGTGTAAAGTGGAACAGATGCTAAACGAATCATGTTCGGCTCACGATGATCAGGAATGATCTTCTAGATTCACCGCCTTACATATTCTAGCATACTCTTGATGTTCAGGAATGATAGGCTCGCCCCTTTTCGAATCATCCTTTGGACTGCCCATTTCAAATCCAGGTTCAGACAACTCCGATTCGAATAAATCCATTAGATATTGCGTCAGCCTCAATAACACACTCCTATTTTTTTACATTTTCACTTCTGCAAACAATTCAAGTGAGCCATTATATATATCCATGTCCCCCTCGCGTTATTCCAATATTTACATTTTACTTATAAATCCCTACGCCTTCCCATGCCAGCCTTATCATTTTGTTGGGATCCTTTTCAATATAATCTTTTTTATCAAAAATCATCGTGTAGTGGTTGGTTTCATCATATCTCGGCCAGATTTCCCCTTCTGGGGGATTGGGGTTCCCATATTTCGCAAAGTTAACCCAATGACCCTGTATTCTATGGGAAACCTTAAGCGCTGCTGGCCTGCAACCATAGGAAGTGATCCATTTGCCCAGTGCCGAGTCGAGAGTCTGGAAGGCAAATGGAATTTCCATACCATGTGTCGCCCCTAATTTACTTAGGCGCATTGCCGGCGTTTTATAGTCAAAACGGTACATCCATGTTTTTTCAAAGCGACTGTATGCCTCCGCATACCAAACCGAAGGAATATGGAAAGTTGCATCACGGCCAATGCCGAGGACCGCCCCCTTTTCAGGGAAGTTCCAATAAGCATTCGTAATTCTCTCTTTTGCCTCCGGGTCAGTATTTTCAAACATTTTATGGATCATCTCTGCATTAGTCGGGATTAAAGGGGGATCCATCTGATCGAATAACGTCGCTTCGTCCCTATTTGTTCCAATAAGCAAGGAAATCCCTTTAGCACTACCGGATCGAATCGATTCAAGTGGATAATCAGGCAGGAAGTCACCGTCGACGACCGGTCCAAATGAAAGGGAGCCTGGCATGGCTTGTGAGTTTTCCTGTAGGAGTTGGTAGGACGCTGTGACAATCTCTTGGACTGGAAGTGTTTTTAACCGATGGATATCATTTTTGCCAATCCCTAAGATATTAAGGAACCTTTCACTGAATTGCTGCGCAAATCCTTTTCCATAAACAGATGTAGGAGCGGGACTTTCTGCAATGGCCTGTTTAAAAAGCCCCCTCGCCGAAGGTACGGTTAGTAAGGTCGTTACGGCATTCCCTCCAGCCGATTCTCCAAATATCGTAACATTTTCAGGGTCACCGCCAAACGCTTCTATATTCTCTTTGACCCATTTCAGGGACGCCACTTGATCACGTAAACCCAAATTGGTTTCAAACATTTCCCCATCTGCTGCCAACTCTGTAAAATCCAAATATCCCAATGCCCCTAACCTATAGTTGATGCTTACAACGACTACGTCTCCATTCTTAGCCAATAAGTGTCCGTTGTACATATCAATAGATCCAGCTCCTGTTACATATGCTCCACCAGGAATCCAAACCATGACCGGACGCTTTTTATCATCAGCTCTTGGCGACCAAATATTCAGGAACAAGCAATCCTCATCCATTTTTTCATTGCCTGCCAGTCCGGTTCTGACTGCCCGATCCATCGGCTGTGGCGGAATGGCACCGAAATCCACTGCATCCAAGACTCCGCTCCAATTTTCAACCTCTTCAGGTGAACGGAAACGCAAAGCTTCAATAGGGGCTTTCGCATACCTGACTCCACGCCAAACGTATATATCGTTTTCCATAGTACCTTGAAGATGTCCTTTTGCCGTCGTTACGATTGACCCAATCATTCACTCCCACCTCACAAATAGTTGTAGTTACTTAAGTTCTTCTTTTTCCATTCCCTTATATCCTTCAACTTTATCGAAAAAAGATTTATCAGGCATTTCAAATAAAATCAAGTTTTACTACCATATATACAAGTTCAGGTCATGCTTAATGGACAGAAACGCAAATTGGGCATATACCACTTTAGGGGTGCCAACATGAATACCCCCTTCACAATGAAAGCCATTGTTTAGTAGGTATTATTAAATGACCAAGACAACAAAAAAAGACCCAATCTGGTCTTTTTTTGTTGAACGCGGCAGCCTGCTTAGGAGAGCATGGCAATGATGCTCAGTAACGACCCGCCCCGAACGGAAAGCTGTTGTGCAGCATATGTCAGCTGCTGTTCATCGAGCTGATCAAGTAAAGGCTTTAATTCCAGCAGTTCATTTTCCAGTTCTTTAAGGTCCGTAGATATCTTGTCCACCAACAAGAGCACTTGCTTCGAATCCACGTTGGTGTCCGACCATACAAGCAACCGTTCTTTGATTTCCGTCAACGGCATATTTTGTTCTTTATACAGATTAATCATTTGAAGACGATTTAGAGCATCTTCGGTGTAATAACGATATCTTGACCCCATTTTTTCATAGTTCAGCATTCCTAATTGTGTGTAATAGTCGATGGTTCTCTTCGAAACATTCGCAAGTTCAGCAAGCTGGCCAATCCGATAGATTTTCACCCAGATAGTCACCTTCTTTTAAAATCTACTGTTAACGATACTATAACATAACAATCCAATAAGGTGACTTCGAGAATGAATCTATTAGACTACTTTATCCGAATTACCATTCAACTGTTTCTTGGCAAAGTACAGGGCATCTTCCCTCGATTTAAAGAAATGCTGTTTTTCTATTTTATGATACAACCCAGTGCTGAGAAGCAATTCCTTTGGTTGCTGCTGGATTCCAGAAATGATCAATTTCCCTTTATATTTTCCGATTCGATTAACAATCGCCAAAAGTGCTGCCTCTGCTGACGTATCCATATATGTTACACGGCGCATGCTTAATACCAAAACTTTCGTCTTATGATCCAGGTTCGCTAATATCGATGACTCCAGGACATCTATTGAACCAAAGAACAGAGGGCCTTCCAAGTTATACACATTGATCATTGAATCCGAATTATCAATTGGAACAATCTCTGTAATCTCATGACTTCTTTCTCTAACCTTTAACGTATGGCTCATTTTTGTAATGAAAGTCACGAATGCAATCAATAAACCAATTCCTACCCCCATGATTAAATCAGTGAAGACCGTGACGAGAAAGGTGACTAGCAAAACGATGGAATCCGCTGTCTTCGTTTTCAGTACATGTGCGAATTCCTTTCTTTCGCTCATATTCCAGGCTACAAACATCAATATGGGTGCCATGCTTGCCAAAGGTATATGCGCTGCATATGGAGATAGTACAAGCAAAACCAACAACACGACAATTCCATGAATGATCCCAGACATCGGTGAGGCTGCACCGCTTTTTATATTGGTAGCTGTCCTGGCAATGGCACCTGTTGCCGGTATCCCGCCGAAAAATGGAGTCGCGATGTTCGCGATTCCTTGTCCAACCAATTCCTTATTACTATCATGCTTGGTCCCCCCCATGTTATCGGCAACGGTAGCGGATAACAAAGACTCGACACCGCCTAACAAGGCAATCATGACCGCAACAGGAAGGAGGGTGATAATGATTTCCACCGAAAGCTCCGGCACTTTAAATTCAGGAAATCCTTTCGGAATCGCTCCATACGTGGAACCAATTGTAGCCACCTTATCGGGAAATAAAAAGTAGGCTGCGATCGTTGATACGAGCAGACCCAGAAGTGGCCCTGGTACCCGTGGCAGAATTCTTGGTGCGAACAGAATGACGATAAAACATATAACCGCAACACCCACACTATATATATTGATCGTATCCGCTTTAATCACCAGTTCCTTCATGTTATCTATAAACGCTTCATGTTTTTCCACCTTCATACCAAAGAAGCTGGCAATCTGCCCCGAGAAGATTATTATCGCTATCCCTGTGGTAAACCCGATGATGACAGGACGGGGAATGAACTTCATCAAATCCCCTAGCTTAAGAAGACCCATCAAGACTAATATCATCCCCGCCAAAAAACCGGCAATGAGCAGACTTTCATATCCATATTGCATAACGATCCCAAATAATAAAGGAACAAACGCTCCAGTCGGCCCTCCAATTTGATACTTGGATCCACCCAGAAGGGAAATGAGGATTCCAGCGATGATCGTCGTATATAACCCATATATCGGTTCGACCCCTGAAGCAATTGCAAAAGCCAATCCTAAAGGGATGGCCACCACACCTACAACCAATCCTGCCGTTACATCTTTTTGAACACCCTTCATGTTATATCCTTGAAATCTAGTATCTTTTATCATTATTATCCTTCTCACATCCTTAATCATTTTTATGTTTGGAACGTACGAACATCAGGAAAATAGATTCTTAGAGGAGTTTTTCGATCAATTACTAGTGAAGTGTAAGCTAAATATTTGTTTACAATAAAAAATGCGAGGGCTCATACAAACTAAAATATACTCGTCATATATAATCTCCTTTTGTTAAGTTATGTGACATGGTTTTCTACTTCGCTTCAACATTATACAGTAAAACGTAAAACTGTACATTACTAGAAATGTTAACATTTGTTTACATATATTTACGTTTGGATTACAATCTAGGACGATACTTCCAGACTAGTTATTTTGAAGCCGGAACTATTGACTATGAAACAGGAGGTTTGAACTTTCGACTATTTCCCTATCCATTCCGTAATGTAGTCTTGAAGCAAATTTGTCCAAACTCAAACAAGAAACTTTAGAAAAATAAAAAGAGCATGTTTTGAAAAAAGTTACTCAAAACATGCTCTCAACTTATTAGATGGATTGATGCTTTTATAACACAGTTTAATAATTTTTCCCTTCAATTCAAGTTGATCTCGCTGAATGGAATCATGTTCGGAAGCATCCTTATCAAATACTTCTATTTTTAAAACAAAAAAGACAGTAGACAAAAGAGTTTCTATCTATTAAAACAAATTTGATTGGAACAGATGTGCGAGACTCCTGCGGGAATTCGCGTCCAAGGAAGACCCCGCTGGCGCAAAGGCGCCGAGGGCGGGCCGCCCTCGGAAAGCGAGTGCCTGGAGTGGAAATCAACGGTCATATTATAAAAACCTAAATAAAAAGAAACCTCTTGATTAATAAGAGGTTTCTTTTTATTTAGAGCTCTTCTCCTCTCGTCTCAATAATATGCTTATACCAATGAAACGACAGCTTCTTTTTTCGATTTAAATGATCTTGATGATCCACGTAAATAAATCCGTATTGCTTTTTATACCCGTTTAACCAACTTAATAGGTCAATGACAGACCATGCATAATACCCTTTTAAATGAATGCCTTCTTTAATCGCACGCTTAATCACTTTTAAATGTTCCTCAATATATTTAATACGAGGAACATCTACTACCTCACCATCAATGATCGGATCCTCATCACCAAGTCCGTTTTCTGTAACATACATTTTAATATCACCATAACGCTCTTTTAACATATGCAGCCCGTCTAAAAATCCTTGAGGTGAGATTTCCCATCCCCATTTAGTATAGGTTTTATCTTCCATTTTCACAGTCCGATAATAGCCATCAAAAGATGGGTTTCCTGGAGCTAGAGTAGAAGTTTCTCGTGAATGCTCCAGGGCTGAAAATACTTCTTGGTTTTTTTCCACGCGAATGGGCTGGTAATAATTAAGTCCAATAAAATCATTTTTTTCCGCATTCCTTTTTAACGTATCTAGTTCATCTTCAGTCCAACTTGGAGTCCAGCCATTTTCCTTTAATTGCTCAACCACATAAGATGGATATTCACCTTTTAAAATTGGGTCATAATACCAAAAGGTTTCATATTCATTAGCATGTCGAGCAGCTAATGCATTCTCATGTTTATCATCTATGCTGTAAGCTGGTAAGAACACATGGGTAATACCAATTTCGCCGTAAGATTTTAGTGCCTTATAGACTTCTACGGCTTTTGCATGTGCATAAAACACGTAATGTGTCGCTTGAAAATATTTAATCTCATCGTTTTGTATACCAGGCGGATGCGCTCCTTTTAAATAGCCTAATCCGCAAAACATTACCGTTTCGTTAAACGTAATCCAATGTTTGACGCGGTCTCCGAATGCTCGAAAACAAATTTCCGCATACTTGACGAAGGCTTCAGCTGTTCGCTTATTCGTCCATCCACCATCTTCTTCAAGCGTCAAAGGCAGATCCCAATGATACAGCGTAACAAATGGAACAATCCCATATTTTAAACATTCATCAATAATATTATTATAAAACTCCAAGCCCTTTTCGTTTACATCTCCGTCACCTGTAGGCAAGATACGCGCCCACGAAATGGAAAACCGGTACGATTCGAGTCCCATTTCTGCCATTAATTTAATATCCTCTTTATAACGATGATAATGGTCTATGGCTACATCTCCATTTGTACCATCATATGTCTTCCCCGGAATCTTTGAAAAAACATCCCAATTCGTTATACCTTTACCATCTTCATCCCATGCCCCTTCTATTTGAAAAGAAGCAGAAGCCGCTCCGAATAAAAAATCATGTGGAAACTGCATTATAAACCCTCCGTCTTTATACCAGCTTTATTTATGTGTACAAATAGTACTGTGATTATCTAGTTTTTTTGGATATTAACTACTTAAACTTCGTAAAAGGTGTAAAGATAGTATCTACAGTAATGGAATGATTAACCCTTTATGATCTTATCACTTAGCACTTCCACCATACTTCACAACAATCGTATAAACATCACTAACAATACCCGTCCTCCGATAAAAAGAGGACGGGTTACCCATTTATTCAAAAACTTTCACTTCACTCCACTACCGGGAGCCAACCTTTTATCTGAATCAATTTTTGCCAAAGCTGATCTGGTATGACAAGTTCCTCCTGATCTTTTTTGGAAAGGGTTGTCCGTATTTCGGATTCTTTTCCGGCCCTGATTTTTTCAATCCAATGCGGTTCCATAAGAAGTTCACGGCCCATGGCGATAAATGGGACGCCCGTTTCCATCGCTTCTGCCACTTCATCTGGACTGTGCAGAGACCCTACACCGACGACCGGAACACGATTGCCTACTTTGTCGTAAATTTTAACGATGCGCGACTTCGTCCTATCACTCTCACGGAATGATCCATTCCAGAAGTGACCTACCGAGATATGTAGATAATCCAGGTTTTGGTTCGCTAATCTATCAACAAACTGTAGCGTATCATCTAAAGTGATTCCCGGGTTGCTTCCTTCTTCTGGAGATATGCGGTAACCAATCATAAAAGGCTTTTGGGCATGCTCGGTCACTGTTTTCTCCACTTCATTCACAACGGTGAGCGGAAAAATCAATCGTTTCCCTAGTGTTCCCCCCCATTTATCAGTACGTCGGTTCGAGTGTGGCGAGAAGAACTGTTGAAGCAAGTACGTATTGGCACCATGTATTTCAACACCATCAAATCCTGCTTCGATGGCCCTTCTTGTTGCTTCACCAAATGCCTTAATAACGTCTTGAATTTCGTCTTCACTCATTTCCCGAGGTACCGGTTCATTCTCGCTTGAAGCAATGGCACTTGCAGAAACTGGCTGGTTATCAGGTAATAATTCCGGCGGGCTTTGGCGACCACCATGATATATTTGTAGAATCGCTTTTGACCCGTTAGATTGAATCGCTTCCGCTAATTTTCTCAAAGATGGGATAAAGGAATCGTCAGCTGCACTAAATTGACCTGGAAACCCCTTTCCTCCGGCAGTTACATAGGCACATGCCGTAATAACGGCACCTACACCTGCCGCGCGTTCCGCGTAATAAGCCAGTTCATCATCGGTTATCAGCCCTTGATCATCTGAAGAATAGGTGGTCATCGGAGCCATCATGATACGATTTTTCACTTCTACACCTGATGAAAATTTATATGGTTGAAAGATCTTTTCGTATTTTTGATTCATGCCAATTCTCCCCCTTTTTTTCTTAATGGTGATGATGTCCGTGCGGTTCTTTAGAAGGGTTCGTAATTTCAAAGCCTTCTTGAGGTACGTAAAAATATTTAATCCAGACACCATCCAGAAATTCCTCACGTGAATCGAGTAAAATATCTATATCTTTATCTGTTTTGACAATTTCATCATGCTCTGTCGGTGTATCTAATTTCATCTCATAATGAGCATGATCGCCATGCATATGCGTGATATATACACGTATCATTTTCCCTTCGGCTTCTTCAGTGCTCAGCATATTTTGTAAAACCTTTGCTGCATTACGATTAATTTTGCATTTCATGTCCATTCCTCCAAAAATAAAATTATCCATGTATAAATTCTACCCAATTAAAGGGTATCAGTAACATCCATTTATCCCCTTCCTACTTGGCGATGACCAATTATAATCGGTCTGCCGGAAAGACAGTGCCTATTTGCCTTCTTGCTTCATCCATGATTTCCATAGTCAAAAGTGAATTTGAAAATGAATTTATATCAGACTCCGTTTTTCCCTGCTGTATCAATTCAACAAATTCTTTCGCTTCATAATACATAGAAGGCATGTCCTGTTTAACCGAAACATTATCAGCCGTTCCATCCCGATACTGAATATCCACCGCTTGCGGTCCTGAAATTTTCTTTATTAGGATACTCCCAAGTTCGCCTTGAATTTCCGCTGGCTGATTCGATTCAGTAATCTTAGAAAACATGACGACTGCCTCCATTTCATCATAGGAAAGCAAGATCGTACCCTGTCCGTCAACTCCTGATTCAAGCATTGTTCCCGATGCCTGCACCTTGTTTGGTTTACCAAACAGTGCAACAAGCGGATATAGGACGTAAATCCCTAAATCCATTAAAGAACCACTGGAGAATTCAGGATTGAACGCATTGAGCACAGTGCCTTGTTTATACGCATCATAGCGTGATGAATATTGACAAAAGCTCCCTGTAAAACGTCGTATTTTACCGATTTTACCTAGATTGCTTCTTACACTTTCGAAATTCGGCATGAGGGTCGATTTCATCGCTTCCATCAATAGCACTCCATTTTGTTGGGCAGCCTCTATCATTTCCTTCACTTCGGACGCATTTGAGGCCATAGGTTTTTCACATAATACATGTTTTTTATTTTGTAAAAACAACACCGCTTGCCTGCAATGATGGGAGTTAGGACTGGCTATATATACAGCGTCGATTTCATCGCTTGCGGCCATTTCTTCTAAATTTGTAAAAATTGTATGTACTTCATATTTACTCGCAAATTCCTTGGCTTTCTCTTCTGTACGTGAATACACAGCCGTTAACGATAGATCCTCTATATGCTTTGCAGCCTCCAAAAATCGTTCCGTTATCCAATTTGTTCCTATTACACCTAATCGTATCAACACCCTATCCCCTTTCAAGCTAACTAATCATGTCCTCAATATACAGACATTTCACTGAAAAACAAAGTAAAATGAACACGAGCAACGGTTTAAATTGGATTTTTTAGGCAATATTCGTTTATAATTTTCCTGTATTACCACTGCCATGATGTTTCTACATACTCCCTAAACGGGAAAGAAAACTAAAAAAGGAGCGTGTGAAGTTTATGACAGATTTAATGAAAAACAAAGTGGCCATCATTACCGGTGGAGGATCGGGAATTGGCCGGGGTGCTGCACTGAAACTAGCTGAAAACGGCGCGAACATCATCTTTTTTGACCGTACAGTCGAAAATGCAGAAAAAGTGAAGGAAGAAGTTGAAAACCTCGGTCGAGAGGCTTTAATCATTAAAACGGATGTATCAAAGGCCGATCAAGTTGAACATGCCTACAAGGCCGCCTACGATCATTTTGGAAAAATTGATTTTGTATTCGCCAACGCAGGCATCAACGGAGTGATCGCCCCTATAGAAGATATAAAGCCAGAAGATTGGGATCAAACACATACCATCAACCTCAAAGGCACCTTTCTCACCATCAAATACGCCATTCCATATATGAAGGAAACGGGTGGCAGCATCGTAATCAACAGCTCCATCAACGGAAACCGATTTTTCAAAAATTTTGGTTTTTCCGCTTATAGTTCATCCAAAGCTGGTCAAGTCGCTTTTGGTAAAATGGCTGCACTCGAATTGGCAAAATATAAAATCAGGGTCAATACCATTTGTCCAGGCTCAATCGATACGAATATACACGATAACACTTTCCCGGAAGATGAAAACTTAAAAAAAATCAGGATACCCATTGAATATCCGCAAGGCTCACAACCCTTGGCTAAGAAAGCAGGAACTACCGAGCAAGCAGGTGATCTAGTATTATTCCTCGCTTCAGACATGTCTTCCCATATTACAGGCACGGAAGTTTATATCGATGGAGCAGAATCACTATTGTGATTCATACAGCCATAAGGATCGAAAGAATCCATTAAAGAAAAAAGCTGAAATCCTCTAATGGGACTTCAGCTTTTTCTTTTTTTAAGCAACTCGCCTTAAGCCACTGCGGGCAAGTATTAAATAAGCGGACATGGCCAGGATATGACAACCTATCATGACCATTCCCATCGGCAAGGGGGAATCACCTGAGCCTAAGCCTACCAGCGGAGCCATCAGTGATCCTAATATGAAAGGAAGCAGTCCAATTAAGGCCGAAGCACTGCCTGCTGTTTTTTTCTGATTTTGCATCGCTAAAGAAAAACTCGTTGTACCGACAATACCGACGCTGGAAACCGAAAGGAACAAAGCGACCAAGATTCCCGCTAACCCAATTTCGAGAAGGACTGAAAAAAGAAGGAGCATTCCTCCAAACAAAGCAAGACATAATCCTATTTGAAGCAGCTTTTCTTCTTTAACCTTTCCTGCCAGCTTTCCGGCCACTTGGGAAGCAATGATGATGCCAATTCCGTTTATGGCAAAGATCAGGCTGAATGTCTGTGGGGAGACCCCATAAATGTTCTGGAGAACAAAAGGCGAGCCGGAAATATAAGCGAACATAGCGGCACTTATAAATCCTTGTGAAAAAGCATAGCCCATGAATATGCGGTCCTTCAATAAGTTCCCAAAGGTCATGATTGTATCGCTTACTCCCCCGGCACTCCTGAGGTTAGGAGATAGCGTTTCCTTTATCCCCAAAAATGCGGCCGCAACCATAAGGACACTTAATATTGAAATGACGATAAAAACTCCCCGCCAAGAAGTGAACTGCAAAAGTTGACCACCAAAAACTGGAGCCAAGATCGGCGCCGCACCATTTACCAGCATTAACATGGAGAAGAACTTGGTCAAATCCGTTCCTGAAAAAAGGTCACGAACGATGGCCCTTGAAATGACGATGCCACCTGCTCCTGCAATCCCTTGGATAAAACGTAATAATAAAAGCAATTCAATAGTTGGAGCAAAAGCACATAACAGTGATGAAATGCAATAAATGGATAACGATATGATTAACGGTGTCCGTCTTCCTTTAGCATCACTTAGTGGCCCTAAATAAATTTGGCCTAAAGCCAATCCTAACAAGCAGGCTGTCAAACTCAGCTGGGCTAAAGACGTACTGCTTTTCAGATCAACTGCCAGTGTTGGGAGTCCCGGTAAATACATATCAAGTGACAGTGGTCCAATCGCTGCAAAAGACCCTAGCATAAGTGCCAGCAGCAGTCGTTTGGATTTTGTCATTTCGTTGTGTGATGATATTTTTTCCTTCATTTCAATCATTATTGCCCCTATCCCTTTCAACTAGTTGTTGTTCCTAAATACACTTGACTTTCTTTATTTTACAAAAAAACCTGTCAATTTACGATAAGTATGCTTCCTGGCAGCACCCTTTTCTAGTGCACGTCACCGAATATCTACCCCTACCGGAAATTCAAACTTGTTTTCCAAGCTAAAACGTCTATTTCATTATCATACTGCGAAACTAAACAATGAGGTGGTCATCATCACTAGAAACATTTATTCGATTCACCATTAAAGGACCAAGCAATCCTCCAACTCCAGATAAAATGACATGGGGTATCAATGATGTTAATGAATAATTCCCTCACCTGCTCATTAATAAAAATGATTATAAAGTTCAATTTTAAAAAACGACACCCTAAGGGGGTCATTTACTTTTATTCACCACAACTAAATTACGGGGAGTATCACCAGCTAATCCCTCCATCAAGTTTTGCACAGCGAGAGTTGCCATTTTCAATCTTGTGGCGATGCTTGCACTCCCGATATGAGGTAATGTAACTACATTGGGCAATGTAAGCAGCGGGTGATCCACGGGAATTGGTTCCTCTTCAAATACATCCAATCCTGCCGCCCAAATCTCACGATTCTTCAGCGCCTTGTATAACGCCTTTTCATCAATAATCCCACCTCTTGCCGTATTAATGAGCACAGCGGTCCCTTTCATTAATTCCAGCTGCTCCTTGCCGATCATATAAGCGGTTTCCTGTGTGAGCGGCAGCATGACGCAAACAAAATCAGAGATTTGTAGCAATTTTTCAAGTGGCAGATATTCGATTCCTAATTCTTTTTCCTGTTCGTATTTACGGCTGCGATTAAAATAAACTAAGTTCATATCAAAGCCCTTTGCTCTTTTAGCAAGGGCTTCACCAATTCTCCCTAACCCGATGATACCCATCGTTGCACCGTACACATCTTGTCCGGTCAGCTGCATTGGGGACCACGTTTCCCATTTTCCACTCTTTAAATAATCTTCCGCCTCCATCAGCCTTCTTGCGGTTGCAAGCAGCAAGCCGAAGGTTAAATCAGCAGTCGTTTCCGTTAAAACACCAGGTGTGTTCGTTACCATGACGCCCCTTTTTGTGGCACTAATAACATCAATGTTATTATGGCCAACTGCCATATTCGCGATGATTTTCAGATTAGTGGCCTTTTCAATCAGTGACTCATCGATTTGTTCCGTCAACAAGCAAAGCAGCCCCTCGACTTCTTTCATTTCTTCTTCAAGGACTTCTCTAGGAACCGGTATATCCTCCTGGTCCCACATCCTTACATCATAATTCTTACATAGACCATCGATGATTTGTTCTGGCAATTTCCTTGTAATATAGATCCTTGGCTTCATTCTATATCCTCCTATACAGCTTTATTCATTCAGCAATTGTACTTTACGCCTTTTAGCTTTCAATGATTAATGATAAGACCCTTCATTTCCACGCGTTCTGTCTATTAAATTCTCTGGATCCTGGAAATTTCAGCTTGACAGTTTCATTCCATTTAACTAATCATAGAATAATAACCCTTTAAATTTCAATATTTAGTCAAATGCAATTTTTCCAATGAAGGTTATCTCAATTTAGGAGGATATGGGACATTCATGAAAACTAATACAAAAATTAAAATTTTTCCAATTATGGCTCCAAGTGCTTTATCTTTAAAAAGCATAAACTTTTATTTAGTTAAACAGGATGAATCCTTAACATTAGTCGATGCTGGTATGAATGATGACATTTGCTGGAATGCATTGCAGGAAACATTAAAGAAAAATGGTTATACCCTTAAGGACATAACGGAAATTTTGTTAACCCACCACCATGGAGACCATGTAGGTTTGGTAAACCGGATTACATCACTTTATCCGATTCCCGTTTATGCCCATACTAAATCCGTTCCTCGTTTAAAACGGGATCCTGACTTCTTAAGTATGAGAATTGAATTTTATAAGCAGCTTTATCTTGAGATGGGCTGTGGTGAACTTGGTGAAAAACAAGTAGCATACCTATTCAATGCAGTCGATAATAACAAAGACCAAAAACTGAATTGTGACATCCTCGAAATCACGGAAAAACAAATGCTGAATTTCGAAGTGATCGAATTTCCCGGACATGCCCCGGATCAAATTGCCTTCCTTGACAAAAAGGAGAAACAGCTTCTTGCCGGTGATTTATTGATTGAACATATATCAAGTAATGCTTTGATCGAACCTGATGAAAACGGCAATCGAATGCTGACTCTTGTGGATCATATCGACTCATTAAAGCGGTGTTTAGCTTTACAGGTGAAACTCCTCTTACCTGGTCATGGTAACATCATTGAACAGCCTGGTCCTTTGATTGAAAAAAGACTCAATAGCATTGAGAGAAAATCACAAAAAATCTTGGCAATGATAGAATCTGGAATTTCTACAGGCAATGAACTAGCAAAGGAATTTTACAAACAAAAGTATGTAACAGAGTTCCCGCTTGTCATGTCAGAAATCATCGGTCAATTGGATTACTTAGAATATAAGGGAAAGGTCAAGAAACAAACCATCGAAAATGTAGTTCATTATCAAGCTATGTAACAATCAAAAAGGCTGAAATCCATTTTAGATTTCAGCCTTTTCCAATCCCTGACCAAATTCACACACAAACTACAACTTGTCTGGAAAAAATTCCTTTCTTGGCTACACAGCGATCAGCAATTTCAAAACCCGCTTCACAAATCATATGATCCATCGTGTCAATCGTTACGACAACGACCTTGTCTGCAAAGCGCCTCGCATGTTTAAGGATAGAGAGTTGATCATCCGGTGTCGCATGTGTATATAAGTTGTAAGGCATATCGATAATCGCTACATCATAGTTATTGGTGACCTCCGAAATCGGACCAGTAGTTACATCACCTTCTAGTCCGAAATAGGCAATGTTCTCTCTAGAGCCATCAGTAACAAGTGGGTTGATATCTCGGCCAACAATATTTATCCCCATTGATAGTGCTTCTACCAATACCGTACCGATTCCGCAGCATGGATCAATGGCTTTGATTCCATCTGGATGTGGAACGGCAATGTTGGCAATGGCTCTCGCAACTCTTGTGCTAAGTGCTGTGGAATATTCACGCGGCTTCTTCATATGATGTAACCAAACCGCTTCGGGTTTGACATACTTCCCAAAATACCAACGGCCTCCTAAGGTCACTATTCCAAAGACCTGATCAGGATTACGCACATCCGCATTTCCTTGAATGTGCCAGCCAATCTCCCGTTCAATTTCACGCTGTCCATCATAATCTATTTTTGCTTCTTTATTCAAATCATTAATTTTTACGAATAATACTTTGAATGTTGAATTAGGCAATTGAATATCCTTTACTTGCTCAACAATGTCGGATATGCTATCCCCTTCAAACATGACATCGACCCGCCCTTTAATAAAAGGACTTCTGCTCGGCTCAATTTCTATATCACTTTTCAAAATATTTTCCGTAGTCTCAAAGCCAAAAAACGAGCGCATCTCCATTTTAGATAATGAGCGTTCGTCAGGGCTGCAGGTAAAGGTATATATATATGCCGGTATACGGCTGTGATTAGTCAATCCATTCCCATCCTTCATTTTACTTTAGATTATATCTTTCTATCAAACATAGCTGTAATAGGTTAGAAAAGCAAATGGAATCGAGCGGAAAACAGCAGGGAGTGTTATTATTTCAACACTCCTGCTGTTTTTTTCATTGTCCAATCATACTCTCCATCTAAAGTAAGGGAAATTATTAATCCAATTTATATAGCCGACTATTTATATACTTTGCACGGGCCTTTATGAATTTCAGGATAAAATCGGGCTCATTGTCAAATTTCTCCTTTTCATCCTTGATATATGGATCTTTTGAAACATAAGGTCTTATTTGATCATGCATTCCAGAAATGATAGGTTTCATATACTTAACGTTAAACTGGGTGTTCAAAATCTCCATTAGAAGACTTTGATATCGAACACGAAATGTCCTTATATCCAGTATTCTAGCAGTCAATGTATTAAACCCCTCGATTCCCACATAGTCCTCTTCCATCACTTTCCCATTGACATCCCTACCCCATGTCGCATCATAGTCCCAGGGTATGATTTCAAAGAGTCCTGTATTTCCATTCCGATATAAGGCATAGTTATGAACGAACCCATCATAGTTTTGCGTCAATATGACACCAGCAAGCCACCGCAGATACTTTTCCACATCGACATATTTTACAATTTCCTTTTCAAAATCCACCCTTGGAATTGTATTGATTTGCATAATCAATTCTTGTAAATATAATTCATCTTTTGCTGCGCCGCATTTTTTTTGATATCCCATCTCCAATGATTTTTTGATTCCTTTATCCAAATCGCTCATTAATGAGAAATTGGCATCACCGTCCACTGCATAGAAAATGGACCCTTTTGGTAAATCCCTTTTCCTCAAATAATATTCATCCACTGATTCCAATTCTAGATATATTCCCTCGTCCTTTCCGTTCAGATTCAGGAAAACGAACTGGGATTTCGGTGATAAGGTCCCTATATCCGCAAAAAAATCCAAAGATAATTTATTTCTTAGTAAAGATCTATCCTTATACTCTCCATTTAAATGAATTTCCTTGGCGTTCCTAAATGTATTAGGTTTATAAAAAACTACATTATAAGACTTTTTCCGAAAACTTCGGATATGTGAGCCACGGTAAACAATATCAATATCCAGTTTTTTTTTGTTGATGGTTAACTTTGCAGGTACAGGATCATTACACCATATATCGCTGCGAAGATCCTTTAAATTTACAGGTGGAATAAAAAGCTGATACACAGGCAGCTTCTTGTCAGCATTCATATAACCTAACCCTTCCCTTTCACTTTCATATTAAATTATGGAAAAAAAGCAAGAGGTGTCACCCAAAACAAATTTTTAAATAAAATTGTGCTATTACCTCTGGCATATTACGTACAAGGGCATAGTTTAACGTATAGAAAGGGGGATATATAAATATGTCTGACATCATTCAAAATATACAAAATGCGGTGGATAGAGCCAATTCCTTCGGCTTAGGCGATTTCATGTATAATGACCCATGTTCAAAAGGCCGTTCTTCACGTAAAAACAACAATAATAGACGAACTTCCCGCAGAAGAACTCAACGTTGCACTAGCAGGAGGAGGTCCACTTCCGGCACGCAAAGACGCTCCTGCTGGAAACGGAGATCTACATGCAGCACCCAAAGGCACACTAGCAGGAGGAGGTCCACTTGCAGCACCCAAAGGCGCACTAGCAGGAGGAGGTCCACTTGCAGCACCCAAAGGCGCACTAGCAGGAGGAGGTCCACTTGCAGCACCCAAAGGCGCACTAGCAGAAATCGGTGTTCTTCTCACAACTGCAGATGCCACGGCAGCAGCAGAAACTTCCGTAGGAAATGGAATTGGGGCTTCTAGGTTCACGAACCCTTTTAATGTATTTGTACAAAAATATACTGAAGGGCAAAGAGGTGTTTTCTTCAACACCTCTTTTTTATATCCCGAAAAATGAAGGATTATTATAATTAAGATCCTCAAAAAAAGATCCTACCCTCTTACATATCGGTAGGATCCTTCTATTTTTCTTTATTTAACGGAGACCAGTTCGAATTGTGCATACACATCTTTCAGCCCGGCTTGTATGGCTTGGCCAGCCTTTCCACGATAATACATTTGTACGCGATCAATTAGTTCTTCGATCCCATCTTTCAGACAGTAACCGCGCAGCAATTGACGAATGAATTCCCTGCCATGTTCTGTGGCAAGTGTACAGGATGCCTCGACGATAACACCATATTTAAAGTCCAGTTCTACAGTTATCGTGATGGAATCATATATATTTCTCGCTGCCATACCTTGTGGAAGTTTTGCATGCCCTGCAATTAAATATGTGTTCATCATCTGATCTCCTCTATATATTTAATGTACGGAAACTTGCTCGAAGGGCCATGCAGGCAATTGCTTTCGAAGCTCTTTATCTTTTCTGTAGCCAAGTGCGTATTCACCCTGCATCATAGTATGAATTTCACGGGTTCCCTCGTAAATGACAGGAGCTTTTGAATTCCGCAGAAAACGTTCGACCGGATATTCATCAGAGTAGCCATAGGCGCCATGGATTTGAACGGCATCATTGGCTGCTTCGTTAGCAGCATTACATGAAACCCACTTAGCAAGCGATGTTTCCTTCGTATTCCGTTTTCCTTGGTTTTTTAAAGTCCCCGCTTTAAAGACAAGTAATCTTGATATCTCTAAATTTGCAGTCATCTTGGCGATCATCTGTTGAACTAGCTGATGCCTGCCAATCTCTTTTCCAAATGTACTTCGTTCATGGCAATACTTCAAGCTTGCTTCCAGGCTTGCTTCAATTAATCCTACAGCACCAGCGGCCACTGTAAACCGACCACTGTCCAATGCCGACATGGAAATTTTGAAGCCTTCTCCCTCTTCACCAAGCCTATTCTCCACCGGAACTTTTACATCCGTTAAAAAGATTTCGCCTGTATTCCCTGCACGAATCCCTAATTTACCTTTAATGGCTTTCGACTCCACTCCCTCAAAAGTTCTTTCTACAATGAAAGCAGTAATTCCCTTTGAACCAAGATCATGATCGGTCTTGGCAAATATGAGGAAATGATCCGCATAATCACAGAGTGAAATCCATGTTTTAGATCCATTTAAAATATAATGATCCCCAACACGCTTTGCCGTTGACTTCATGGCCGCTACATCAGACCCTGCATTCGGTTCAGTCAGACCAAAAGCACCAATCTTGGTCCCTTTTGCTTGCGGAACTAAATATTTCTGTTTTTGTTCTTCCGTCCCCCATTGCAACAGAGTCATGCTATTCAAGCCTGTATGTACAGACACTGCAGTTCGGTAAGCCGTATCGCCTCTCTCCAACTCTTCACAAACGATTGCCAGGGTATTATAATCCATTCCGACCCCGCCATACTCTTCGGGTATACAGACGCCCATCAATTGTAATTCGGCTAGTCTTTTTAAAATATGGGGTTGAAATTGACCTTGCCTATCCCATTCTTGAATATATGGGATAATTTCCTTATCGACAAATTTCCTTACCACTTTTTTCACGCTTTGCTGCTCTTCTGTTAATTCGAAATTCATCATCAAAATTCCTCCTAAATAATTTTATTTTGCTTAAATTTGATTATTTGGTCCGGGTCATACCCTATTTCAGCCAAGATGGAATCGGTGTGCTCTCCATACAGCGGTGGGTGGTTTCTCATCGTGACAGGCGTTTTTGAAAGGTTAAGGGGCGATCCTGTCATTCTAAGGTCTTGGATTGTAGGATGTTCCATTTTCACCAACATGCCCCTTGCAATGATTTGTGGATCTTCGAACATCTCTGCAATATCATTAATCGGACCATTCGGTATCCCTGCATCATCAAACATCATTTTCCACTCTTTCTTTGTCTTTCCTTTCAATGAATCCTCTATTAGAGATATTAATTCTTCCTTGTTCAGCAAACGATTTTCGTTATGCTTAAACTGTTCCCGCTCCGCTAAATCGGGTTTGCCGATAACAGTTGTGAATCGCCTGAACTGCTCATCATTCCCTACAGCCACCACGAGCTCTCCATCGCTTGTACGAAATGTTTGATATGGAACGATATTTGGGTGTTGGTTTCCCATCCGTTCAGGAGTCAAACCGTTGAATAAATAGTTGCTGGCGACATTCACTAGTGAAGATACCTGACAATCCATTAACGAAATATCTATTTCCTGTCCTTCCCCCGCTTTATCCCTATGATGTAAAGCTGATAAAATGCCAATGCATGTATATAAGCCAGTCAATATGTCAGCTATGGCCACACCGACTTTTACGGGGCTCCCATCCTTTTCTCCTGTAATGCTCATCAAACCACTCATCGCTTGAATGATATAATCATAGCCAGGTAAATCTTTATAAGGACCGGTTAAACCGAATCCAGTAATCGAGGCCATGATCAGTTTGGGGTTGAATTCCTTTAATTCCTCATAACCTAATCCCATTTTTTCCAAGGTACCCGTCTTAAAATTTTGAATCACTATATCCCCGGAAGACACCAACTTTCGGAAAATCTCTTTCCCTTGTTCCGACTTTAAATTCAGGGTCATGCTTTGCTTATTTCGATTCGCACATAAATAGTAAGCGCTTTCTCCTTGGGCGAAAGGCGGGCCCCATCCTCTCGTTTCATCACCTGATTCATGATGTTCGATTTTAATAACATCGGCACCCAAATCACCAAGAATCATTGTACAAAACGGCCCTGCCAAAACACGGGATACATCAATGACCCTGACTCCTTCCAAAGCTCCATTCATATCATCACCCCTTTCAAACTATCGCGATACAAAAAAAGAGCCAGTAAAACAAACAATGTTAATACATTGAACGTTTCACTGACCCTTATCCACGCACTGTCTTCCTGCAAAGGAAGATCAAGTGAACCAAGTCAATTTTTATGAATTCCAGATTTATAACAAGCCGGCCATGCAGCAAGGTAACTTGCTGTCATCGGTTTGGTAAATTAAGTATAAATCCATTGTTTGAATTTTGCAATAACTTTGTTTGACGGTCGATTGATAATGCTTAAATATTCTTATACAATACACAGTATTTGAAATTGCCTTTATTCGTGTTAAATGTGATGATTGGAGATACTTAAATGATTCGTTCGATCCATTAACGCTCGACAGGCAAGGAAAGATTCAAAGGGAGATGGCAATATGGTCAATAAAAAAAAGGAAATAATCGAAGCGATCAAGAAATACCCAACGATAATCATTCACCGCCATGTTAATCCGGACCCTGATGCATTGGGATCACAAATCGGCTTACAACGGCTATTGAAGCACTCTTTCCCTTCCAAGGAAGTTTTTGTGGTAGGCGATGAAGTGGATAGGCTTTTATTCATTGGTGAAATGGATGTCATTACCGATAACCAATATAAAGGGGCTTTAGTCATTGTGTGTGATACTGCCAACATTTCACGAATCAGTGATCCCCGCCATGAACTCGGGGATATGCTGATCAAAATTGACCACCATCCCGAATATGAATTATTTGGCGACATTTCTTGGGCCGACCCTACTTATAGCTCTACATGCGAAATGCTTGTTGAATTAAGTATGGAATTTCATGAAGACTTTACCCTGAATAAAGAAACGGCTAAAGCACTTTATGCAGGGATACTTAGTGATACAGGGAATTTCATGAATGGGAATATCACTCCTAGAACATTAAAAATGGTTTCGCATTTAAGAACTTATCGTTTTCAGCCAGAAAGAATCCATAACTTTCTTAATTTAAAAACGAAAAACTCTTCAAGGCTTCAAAAAGACATACTCATGAGCTACAAGGTAACCAACAAAGGGGTAGCTTACTTCATTATTACGGAGGATCTGTTCAATATGTATGGAGTAGACCGAGTCGAAGCTTCGAATTTAATCAATACGCTTTCAAGCGTTAGAGGCAACAAGATCTGGGCGTTTTTCATTGAATATCCTAAGGAAATCCGTGTCAGGATTCGTTCACGGAATATTCCCATCGATTCCGTAGCCCGTCAATTCAATGGAGGCGGACATTCACTGGCTTCAGGTGCAACCATCCATTCCTGGGAAGAGGTTGATCAAGTTATTCAAGCATTGGATCAAGTCTGTCCATAGTGGGGAGTCATTGTTTGCAGTAGAAATAAAAATTCCTAACTTCATCACAAAAAGACGCCCAAGCCCGAACGGCTGAGGCGCCTTCTTATTTCAAGTTACTTGGTCACTTCTCCAAGAATGGATAAATCGATCAGGCCTTTTATATCACTGCTAGGAATATAACCCGTCTCTTTGCTTATATCAGCCATTTCCTGAATGACTTGCTCATTCACATCAGTTGTCACTTCCAGGCGTGAAAATGCCGAGGCAACTTCTTCTTTACTTAATTCTTTTCCGGTCAGTTTCTTCAAATGCTTAATAACTAGTTCTTGGCTTTCTTCAGGATTTTTTTGAATAAAATCCACCGCTTTCTTATGCGCTTTCAAATAGGAAGCAGCGAGACCTTTTTTATCCAAGAACTTCTGGCTTGCAGCCACTACCGTGTTTGGTGAATCTTTTCCCCATGCAAACTGATCCCAGTCAAGCACTAACTTTCCCTTTGCCTGGTTTTCCAATACATATCCCCATGGTTCCTGGGTCGCTGCTGCATCGACTGATTTTTGGACAAAAAGAGCAGTTGTATCAGCAGGTGCTGATGCATATAGCTCAACTGTTCCCCCATTTGTTGTCGGTTTTAAGTCAACATCTTGAAGTGCTTTTCTAAGCATGACATCCTGTGTACTACCTATGACGGGAATCGCTACCTTTTTACCATCCAAATCTTTTAAATCCGTAACCTTGCTTCCCTCGCTTGCCACAAGAACGGCACCGCCATTAACAGCTCCAGAGATTAGGTGGTATTCCGGGTTTTTAACGTAAAAGTTAAGCAATGGACCAGGTCCGACGGTTCCGACGTCAATAGCGTTTGTAGCCATTGCTTCCATAAATAATCCGCCATTTGCCACCGTTTTGGTTTCTATCTTAACATCTTCACCGAACTCTTCTTCAAAATAGCCTTTTTCAAGCGCAATGATCGTTGCACTATGAGTTAAATTAGGAAAATATCCGATTTTCACGGTTTGTTTCCCAGAACCCTTTCCCTCGTCTTCACTGGTGGACTGGGCGCACCCGCTTACTATTCCGATGAACAATACAGACAAAATAAGGGCAAAAAATGATTTTTTCATATTTTTCTCTCCTTTTTAACTATGATCTTATAAAACTACCGATGATTCACTCCCCATTTAAGTTGAACACTCCGTTCGAGACGGGAGAAGACTACATTATCGACGATTGTTCCGATAATTGCGATAATGATCATTACGGAGATGACCAAATCCATTTGACCCAATGATCTGCCCATTTCAAGCAATTGTCCAAGACCGCCTCCTCCGCCAAGCAGTTCACCGGCCATCAATGCGCGCCAAGAAAATGCCCACGCAATTCGAAGTCCGGAAATTATTTGCGGGACGGAAGCTGGTAAAATCACGGTGCGCAGAAAGTGAAAACCTGTCGATCCATATGTTTTGGCAACCCGTTGATACAACTGGGGCACATTTCGGAATCCGCTGGTTGCATTAACTGTCATCGTCCATGTTGCACCGATGGTGACGATAAAGAGAATCGAGAAATCATTCAACCCAAACCAAATGATCGCTAAAGGGAACCAAACGATACTCGGGATGGACTGTAAGGCCGTCACGACGAATCCTAAAGTATCTTCAACCAGTTTGAAGCGCCAAATGAAATAGCCTAATATCAGACCTACTATAATGGCAATCGTAAAGCCGATCAGGATACGGCCGAGGCTTTTCCCGATAGCTTCGGTTATTTGTCCGCTTACTAGCCCTTTAAACAAAGTTTCCAAAACCTGAGTCAGGCTTGGGAACATGAAATCCGGAAGACTGGATAATCTAGATGTGACTTCCCATATCCCCGCTATCATCGCGATGAATATGATTCGTCTTAAAGCTGTAATCATTCCCCATTTCCTCCTTCAACACTTTTTCAATTTCCTCCTGCAAGATAGATAGAACCCTTTGTTCAGTATGTAAAGTGACACTATCTGGCATAACTCCATCTTTCATGGAAGGGACGGAAATCGTCTCTTTAATTTTCCCGGGACGGGTTGCAAAGACGATAATTTTTTCGGAAAGCTGAACGGCCTCACGAATATTATGGGTAACGAAAAAGATTGTCACCTTTGTTTTTCTCCAGATTTCGAGCAACTCTTTATGCAAGACCATCCTCGTTTGCTCATCTAGCGCAGAAAATGGCTCATCCATCAATAGAATATCCGGTTCCATCACCAGCGCTCTTGCGATGGCTACCCTCTGTTTCATGCCCCCTGATAGTTGATGTGGATAGGAGTCCACATAACGGCTGAGATGAACCATTTTTAAAATGTCCATTGCCTTCGATTTAGCCTCTTCTTTAGGCATTTTCTTTAACTTCAAGCCGTATGTAACATTTTCAAGTACCGTTAACCAGGGAAATAACCCCGCCTCTTGAAAAACTACCACCCGTTCCGGTCCTGGCTTCATCACCTTTTTTCCAGCTACACGTATTTCACCTTTATCAGCCTTATCAAGGCCGGCGATTAGATAAAGGAGTGTCGATTTCCCGCATCCCGATGGTCCAACGATCGAAACGAAACTTCCTTTCTCGACCTCTATGTTAATCTCGTCGAGTACCTTTGTGCGTTCTTTATGTTCATTCGAAAAACTTTTTACAATGCCATCTATTGTTAAATACATAAAGTCACCCCACTTTTATATCGCATCGATTCACAAAACATTATTTCTTAATAATGATTAATCCAATGGTTTTTGTCAACTATAAAAATGCAAAAATTCTAATTTTTTGATATCTTTCTATTTAGCTGTCAATTCAATGACCATATCAAAAAACTCACTTGACAAATTCCTGACTTCATACAAAAGGCCTGAGCCCTTTTATTAAGGCTCAGGCTGATTTTATAATTTTTTGAAGCACCTTGAGTGCCTTGCATTTCAAGGTGCCCCATAAACATTGAGTGTCTAGAAAATCCTGCTTCCATACAATTTACCCTTCATCTTTTGCGTCCTAGCATGCAATGGCTTTTTCAAAATGATACCTATAAGGAACGCGATTAATAAAAAGAGAAACAAGATGAAAATATCCTTGCCAGCAACACTCCAAGTTATTCCACCCACCGATTCACGAAGTAAGCCAACGGCATAGGTGAATGGCAAAAAGGGGTTGATATGTTGGAAAAAGGGCGGTGTCACTTGAATGGGGAAGGTGCCGCCTGAACTTGATATTTGAAGGACCATCAAGACTACACTCAACCCTTTTCCAACATTCCCTAGAACCGAAACCAATGTATACACAATCAGTGTAAATACTGTACTTATCAAGACAGAAAACATGATGTACTCAAATTTATCCGCTACATACACATCAATCAGAATAATATTTCCAATGGAAACACTAAGTGCCTGCATTAATCCAATGATGAAGAATATAAGGTACCGCCCAATATAAACTTGATACGGGCTGTAAACTTTATGAGAAACACCAACGCTAAGCATGGAAATCAAAATTGTGCCGCCAACCCATAGGGATAGTGCCGTGAAGAAAGGAGACATGGCAGATCCATAGTTTGGGATTGGAAATAAACTGTGTTTATTGAGCAGTACTGGTTCTGAAAAAAAGTCACTTTCTTGTTCAATGTCATTCCTCAGGAACGCAATCACTTCTTCCATATTATAAGACTTATCGATTTCTCTCATTTTAGATGCTAGTGCCGTTATTTTCGATTCTATTTCCGGAAACTTTTCCTGTAATTTATCGATTTCTCCTGTACGTGTTTCCAACGTCCGATTGGTCTCATTCAATAGTGTCTTCACTTCTGGAAGAACCTGGCTGCCCTCCGTCATCGTAAGCTGAACTTTCTGCAATATGGAATCCGTTTCATTCCATATTGCATTGAATTTTGGACCTGTATCACTTGAATAGTTATCCTGGAAGCTTGCCAAGACTTGATCATTGTTCTCACCAAGATTTATAAGTGAGCCGAAGGAGCGATTATTCAGCGCTTGAAGTTGTTTCGAAACGTTATCCCGAAGATCATCGACTAGCTGTATTTCTGGTTGTAGCCCGTTTTTTGCACTAAATTGATTGACTCTCACCAATAAGTTAAACATGCTGTCCAAAAGATACAACTCTTTATTTATCCTCGTTATCCCTTGATCAACTAGCTGATCCGCCTCGTTGCCCAGCAAATCCTGAGCCGTTAACCGGTTTGCCAGCACTAATATGGATTCATTATCACTCCTTAAATTCGCAATATCATTTTGCAAGAGTGGATTCATTTCTTCGAAAGCCTGCCTTGTTGAATCTACATAACTAGAAACGTCAGACACCAATTTATCTTTCTGCGACGTTATTCCTTCTATCGCACCGAGACCATCATTTACCATTTTAATGATATCCTCTGCCCTTTTTACATGTTTTTGAACAGTTTTGATATTTTTTTCTATCTCAGGCAGCTCCCCCTCTAATAAATACACCATATTTTTCATTTTTTGAATGGTTGGCAACTCATTTTGCAACGTGATACCCAGTTCATTAAAGATGGCAAGGATACTCCCACTAGCTGATTTAATAAAGCTTTTGCTCACATTGTCTACAATGCTGTTGGCTCCTGCTGCCGTAATTTTAGGAGCAATGGAATTGATTTTTTCATTCACATAGTAATCAATCTCCGCTTTCATAGGGTCATCCGTCATGATGGTCGCGATATGCTCCGAAAAATTCTCTGGAATAATGATAGTTGCGTAATAATCCCCCTTTTCCACCTTTGCAATCGCATCTTTTTCAGTTGTGAATCTCCAGCCTAAATCTTTATTCCCCTTTAAACCCTCTATGACTTCCTTTCCTAAATTCACCGTTTTACCATTTAGCTCCGCACCTTTATCATTATTGGAAACACCGACGAGGATCCCTTCCGTGTTTGCATATGGGTCCCAAGATGCGACAATATTAAACCATGCATAAATGGACGGGATGAACATAAGAAAAATAACAACGATCCAAACAAAGAAGTTTTTATAAATGCTCTTTAAATCGTCAATAAAAATTTCCCGAATATTTCTCAAAACATACCCCCGTACAAACGTATTTTGATACTATTATTCGAAGAAATTTCTTATTCAATACTAAGTAAACATATCCATGGATTATTCAAATCAAATAAAAAAAGCATGTAGCGAGCCACTTGCTTCTTAAAAGGAAGTATGTTTCATAATTTGATTAATTCTTCTTAACCTCACACCAATGGAATAAATCTATCAACTTATGTTAGATGGGCCCCCATTTCAAGACGGTTTCTTGTCTTTTTCCTTTTTTAGTTACAGAATAAAAGGTTTGCTGTAAGAACACACTATCAAAAATGAACTGTCAGGAGTTTTGTAAGGGAGAAATAGTCATGTCAGGATTTATTGAAATCATCTTTCGAACCTTTACCTCATTTATTTTATTATGGGTATTTGTCCAGCTGCTCGGTAAACAGACGATTGCCCAGAGAACCTATCACCTTTATATCGCTTCAATTACGATGGGAACAATTGCAGGGAATCTAGCATTCAATATTAAAATTAAATTCCTGTATTTTATCATTGCACTTATTATTATGGGTACCGTCGTTTTTATGCTGAATCTTCTAGCAGTTCGAAATCCGCGCTTCGGGAAATGGATTGCTGGAGAACCTGCAATCTTAATACAAAAGGGAGAAATTCTTGAAGGGTCAATGGAGCGACTGGGGTATTCACTGGATTCTCTTAAACAGGCTTTGCGAGGAAAAGATATCTTCAACATAGAAGAAGTGGAATGTGCCATTTTAGAGATAAATGGATCCCTCTCTGTATTAAAAAAAAACCAATACCAAAATGCCACCAAGCAGGATTTGCCTCTACTGCCCTCAGTAGGAACAGTACCATTAGAACTGATCTATGATGGGAAGATCTTATATGACAACTTATCCAAACATACATACGATGACGAATGGTTAAAGGCTGAACTCAAAAAAAGAAACCTTGCTGTTTTTGACATCTCATATGCTGTCGTAGGGACAAAAGGAAATTTGTACATTGATTTGATTAAGGATCAATTAAGGTAATACTTTCGACTAATATCATATAAGTAAACAATTGCTGAGTCCAAATGCGCGCCCATGAAGGAACTTAACAGCAAGCAATAAGACAAATTGACCGACTCGTGGAGTTTCTGTGCAGTCTTTGTGCAATGCATTCGAAGGGGAAGGATTTTTAAAATGAAAAAATTAATAATTGGCATTAAGCTGGTTAATCGGATTGAATGAGTGAAAATACTCCTTAATATCGGGGCAGGAATAATTAAAAGTGGTCTTTCCAGAAGGAAAAAACCACTTTTTCACCCTAATATGTTTTAACGTTTTTCAATCACGGTTATCAATTCCCTTAAATAGTCCGGTAGATCAGGCGGACGTCTGCTTGATACAAGGTTTCCATCAACTACGACGGGCTTATCTATCCAAGTTGCTCCTGCATTTTCCATATCATCTTTAATCCCAGGTGTACTCGTTACATTTTTCCCTTGTAAAATTTTAGCGGAAATCAATACCCAACCAGCGTGACAAATTTGCCCGATGGGTTTTTTATTTTCTTCCATGCTTTGGATAAGTGATATCACTTCAGGAAATCTACGAATTTTGTCAGGTGCCCACCCCCCCGGTACAAGAATGGCATCATATTCTTCAGCTTTAATACTGCCATACTCATAATCGGATACGGCTGGTACACCATATTTTCCAATGTATGTTTCATTCGCCTTTTCTCCAGCGAGGTGAACGATCGCTCCCTCTTCTTTTAATCGTAAGATCGGATACCAGAGCTCTAAATCTTCAAAATCATGGTGCACAAGACTGATAATTTTCTTTCCTGCTAACCTCATCGAATCTCCCCTTCTTTCGTAATTTCAACTACCTGCCCACTTTACATACATTAACCGATGCAGCAATATTTAGTCTAAAAATCAACCTTCACCAAGTACAACCCAGCTGCCTCCGCCATACGGCCCGTTTGGATTCTTTCTTTTGACTCTAAAATACTCGGTATATTTTCAGCATCGATTTCACCCAACCCAACTTCAATCAATGTCCCGACAATCTTTCTAACCATATTATAAAGAAATCCATCACCTCTCACTGTAATTTCGATGAAACCGGCATTTTCTTCTATATCAATGGAATATATTTCACGCACCATGGATTTTTTCTTGGACTTTGCATTTGAAAAAGAAGTAAAATCATGTTCACCTATAAAATATTGACATGCTTTTTTCATTCTTGTGATATCCAGCTTTTCCTCTACATGCATACTGTACTTTCGCATGAAAGGATTTGTATATGGCTCGTTCCAGATTTTATACAAATAAGTTTTATCCTTAGCATTATAACGGGCATGGAAACGATCAGGAACAAGCCTAACCTCGACAATGCTGATATCTCTTGGTAAATATCTATTCAAATAATTCATGATTTCAGCTTCAGTCAGATTTTCACCGATCTTAAAATTGGCGATTTGAGCAAAGGCATGTACACCGGCATCCGTTCTGCTGCAACCAATGATTTCAATTTTTTCCCCTGCCATTTCCGTTAATACATTTTCTATTTTCCCTTGTATCGTATCATCACTATTACCGAGTCGTTGCCAGCCTTTATAGCGCCCGCCATCATATTGAATGGTCAATTTATAATTGTTCATTGCTTCCTCCTATAGTATCTAAACAGAAAATTCCTCATATAATACAAGCCCCCATACAACTCCTGCTGTATGAGGGAAGATATGGTTGTTTCTTACCAAACACGTTTTGTTTAAGGTAAGATTGGATTTGTATTAATGTTTTTTTTGCCCCATCATTCCTCTTTGAATATCAGATTAAACTGCACTTCATTACTAGTTCCACAAGTTAAGAGCGAATGCAGTAACCGGATAATATGCTCCCCACTTTCAGGTTTTGTTTGGGGGCACCCCTCTGCTAACAAGGACCATGATTTATGTAAAGATCATCCATCATATTTATGCCATTCGATAGCAAATCCTAGCAATCGAAGTGAAATGTACTTCTGCATAGTGTACCAAAGAGGCTAACGTCACGCAACGAACGATTTACCGTCACCTGCCGATACTGTGAAGTCTTTGGTCAATGCATAAACATAAAGGAATAAATCGATGGAAATTCAGAAAAAAAGCCCAAATCCCTGTTATATCAAGGATTTAAGCCCTTTGGCAGTTGATGAACTGTGAGGGACCCGAACCCACGGCCCTTTCCCTGTTAAAACGTTTAAAAACTGAAAACACTCTTAATAGTTTCTCCATCTGGCCCAATCAATTAATCGATTTTTTGTATATATCGGGTATACAAATTGAAAAACTTTTAATCAGGAGTGACGAAATGACTTCTAAAAGGAAATTTGATGATTTTTTATTGGGTCGTAATGATGAAATTGATGGCATTCAATATCAGAGCCACTACTTTAACGAACACGTTCCAAAATTAGATAATGGTCAAAGAAATAAACAAAGTCTAAGATGTAAAAAAGTTGGTCCTTCTCATCTTCCTCCTGTACCTGTTGTATTGGACCCTTCTCCAATCCAGATTACTCCAATAGGAACTATTCCAATTTACTACAGAAGAACTTGGACCATTTCATAAGGTCCTGTTTTTTTAAAAAGAAATCCCGTTAAGACCGAAGACCGTAACCAAAGACCTTACAAAGCCCTAAATGACCACATTTTCTTGTTTCCGTAACATTCATCGTATACGTTTTCATTAACAGGGATTTTCGTTTGTATACGTGTCATATTTCATAAATGGCAGGCCCCGAAGATATGATGTCACCTTATGCTTATGTTGAAAATCGCGGACAGAGAGGTGGAATTGGATCAGAAACGGCGGCCAGCCATTAGAAGCCAAAGCGGACTCTATTTAAGAATTCAAGAATCTAGCATGAAATTTGAATTGCGATAGATCTATACATATACAGTACTTCCAACGTAAACAATTAACCTATACAATGACTACATTCCAATAGAAAAAAAAATTATCCCTCTATTCAGGAAAGGGTGCTGAACTATCCTTACTTAATAGGATCTGATAATCTTCCGGAGTATCGATGTCGAACAAAATCCCTGGATCACTTACTGTTATAATATGGTGGTTTTTGGAGTGGTTTATGATACGTTTACCACCTTCATCACCTTGCAGCATCTTAAAAAAAGGAAACAATGTAGTTGAAAAGAACACCGGATGTCCCTTTTTTCCGGAAAAGGAAGGCTGTACGACACATTTCGGTTCCTGTTTTTTCATTCGTTTTGCAGCTTCATTAAATACTTGCCTGATTGTTTCGTCAAGAATCAATGGCTGATCCGCCAAGAACACCATCATCCCATCCGCATCTTCTATAGTCATTATGGCTTTTTTTAAAGCCGCACTTTGTCCTTCTTGATACATATTGTTAAAAATCCATTCAAACCGCCGATCTTTTATATCAATTAAATTCATGATTTCATTCGAATTGTGTCCGATAATTGCATAAATTTTTATAAAGGGGAAAAAAAGGAGTTTCCGAATTGTATATTCCAAGAGCGGCACTCCTTGAAACATTAAAAGCTGTTTAGTGGTGCCCATTCGTTTTGACATACCTGACGCAAGAATTACAGCAGAAATTCTAATGTTATCATTCATAAATTTTTCACCATGGATTTATAGTCCAACAATAAAGATGGGCATTAAAGATATTCCTTTTTCATTTTTCAACAAATAAGCTTTCTGAATTGTATAAGCTGAGCCATAATACTAATACTAATTTCCTCTGGTCCTTCTGCACCGATATTTAGGCCCACTGGGGAATGGATTTTATCAAGCAATTGTTTTGGAGGGAGTAAACGTTCTGTTCTGACTCTTGAGCCCAATATTCCAATATAGCAGGGAGGAGATTGGTCCAATAATAACGGTAATATTTGTTTATCCCGAGAGAAATTGTGGGTCATTATTATGACATAACTATTTTCTCGTAGTCTGTTTTCCTTTAAAAAAACTTCGGGATGCTCATTGATTAAAACGTCGGCAGATGGAAAGAAATTTCGATTACACCTAACGCTTCTTGGATCAATAACTATCGTTTCAAAATCGAAAGCCGAGGTAAGTTTAACAACAGGCTCCACATCTGGACCTGCACCAAAAATGTATAACGTATCCCTAGGTTTGATTCTTTCGAAAACAAATTCACTTTCTAAATCCTGTACAACTGTATACTGAAATTCGGTACCTAAATCAGAAAACTCATTTAAATGGGATACTAATCTTTGCTGAACGCCTTGGTCCATATGACCGGTCACCATTTCATCATTTGAACAATAAATCATAGTCCCTGCTGCTACTTTCCCTCCTATGCTTTTAACAATAAAAATGGATTTTCCATCATCAAGAAGCCGTTCTATTACGGGCAATGCTGGCTGATTGTGGTTCGGTGGTACATAGCTCCACCCAAATGGTTCAAGCAGGACCTTGATCTTCCCATTGCAGCCTGATCCAATTCCCCACAGTATGTCGTTATCAGAAGATAGATCATATTCAACAATCTTAGAATGTAAAGTAGTCATCACTTCCGTAGCATGATAAGATAAATCCTCTTCTAAACAGCCCGCACTTAAAGTACCATACTGTTTACCATCTTTTCCGAAGAACATCATTGCTCCTTTATGCCGATAGGCTGACCCCAATACCTCAAAGACAGTTGCCCTTACGAAGTAATCCTCTTTTTGTTTATTCAGTTTTTTTATATATCGATAGAATTCACTCATCTGATCACCCATTGCCTTATTCTTTAGGAACCAAATAACCTAACTTCATAATTAATGTACTTTACCAGTGGAATACTAACGTTGGATATTGGTTCACTAGCGCACGAGCTTTCAAAATAAATCCTGATGTACAATACCTGCACTGAAAAGCCCATTTCTCAATAAAAGCATGCTGCATAGGATCGTCATGTAATCCTTCGATCGTAGTGAGCTTCTTACCCCTCCTCTTATCACACACAACTATAAAATCTTATTAATTGAAGTGCTTTTTTAGAACTGAGAACCCGTGGTATGTAATGGAATGAGAAAGAGGAGAAAAAAGCCTATCCCTCCAGATGCTTATAGTGAAAGAAGCCACCGATACTTGAATCAAAAGGAGCATATCGTCTTTGCTGCAATACTTGATTCCTTTCTTGCAACCCAACGAGAGAAAGGGAAAATTAAAAAGAAAAGCCCATCTCATTACTCATTTATAGTCCAGACACTAAAAAAAGGCTTCTTATAGGTAGTTTAATAATGAAGAAAATAGAAGTTGGGGAAATGTTCAATGTGTATAAAGATGTTTACAGATAAAGAGATTAAGCTTTACGGAGACCGGGACCCTACAAGATCCACGGAGAACATGTTACGCGTAATGATACGTTTCATTTTGAAGAGGCATATGTACATCCATTAGTTTTAGGTTTCAAGGTCTCAAGATATCCAGCACTCCATCTTGATTTCTGAAGGGGGAGATACGTCTTGTGGCACGTTTAGGACATTCGGATTCTACAATCACGTTAACAAATCACGTCCATTTGATGCCAAACGAAGATGATGAAGTGTTGAAATTTCTACAAGTTGTTCTCATCGCATCCAGTATTAATAAATAAAAAAAGCCCAAATCCCTGTGATATCAAGGATTTGAGCCTTTGGCAGTTGATGACCTGTGAGGGATTCGAACCCACGACCCCTTCCCTGTCAAGGAAGTGCTCTCCCACTGAGCTAACAAGTCGTATCATATCTGGCTATTAGAGCTAACTTTTAAGCCTTACTTAATTGTTGACTACTTTTCTCTTTTGAATTTAAGATTCATTATATAGTGGTCTTTCTAATTAGACAAGTAGTTTTATAAAATAAGATATTAAATACTCGTTAAGTGGTCTTGAGAAGTTTTTTCTTTTTGACAATTTCCACTCGTAAGTGCCGGCTCAACCTTGCGCTTCCTCAGTTCGAACAGAGAGACCTCAGGAGCTTTCTTCCTCGTATAACTTTGGAGGGTTGTTTATAAACCAGAACTTTTCAAGCTGTTTAAATTGCTTGGGGTGCTCCTTCTCGTTAATTGCAAAAAGAACAGCTTCCTCACCGAGCTTAATCTTTACATTGAAATATGGCGGCTCTTTAGTTTCCTTGGAATTTATATAAACAATGGTTTCGAATTTCACTATGAGTCCTCCTCAGTTTTTCACTTTTATGAAATAAAATTCAGAGAAAATAAAAACCAGCATTAAGCTGGCTTCTAATGGATAATCTTTAATAGGTCAACAAACGGACTGTTACCTAAATCTTACCTTCTCACGATTATTTACCGTCATTGAATTGAACATATGGATATTTCCCTTTGTAATCAAATTCCGAACCGAGTATTAAGTCTGATTGTCTTTTTATACCTGTATTGTTGCTTTTGGCAAATCTATGCGCATAACATTGACGGTTTCTGTTAATACCCTCATATATAGCAAGAAATTGTTCTCGATTAAATTGCTTCAAGTTTGGTTGGATAAAAACATCGTAATTATGGTCTGCTGTATCGTAATTACTGCTATGTACAAATTGTTTGATGAGCAAGTCATAATACTTATCTACGCAATCGTTCTCTGTAGCCCACTTCAGCAATAATTCTCTTTCCTCTTTATCTAGTATATGTTGCTCATAAAACCTTTCTTCAGAAGTAAGTTCAGTCCAGTGTATTTCTTCAATCAAGTAATCGAAATGCTTTTCCATGTTTTCTCGTAAAAAAGGAGAACGAACTTTAAACTTCCATTTACTTTCTATCTTCTCTTTTAATCTGGTACGATTATGACTCTCAAAAAAGCTGTACAACTCTGCATTATCACCAAAAAACTCAGTTATTCTTATTATAATATTTTCGTCATCCTCAGCGAACTTATTAAAAGGAATTCTATTCTGGTCTATAAAGTTTAATAAGCTTGTTCTGTATCTTTTATAAAGAATTTTTAAAGTACGAAAGTTTATTTTTCTATTTGACTTGCATTCGTCACTAGTACAATTAAAAGTAATACCCCATAGTTCTTTAAAAATTGAATTTATCATTTGTTCATTAGTATTCTTCAAGTATCTCGACTCAATGTATTTTTCAAGTGATGAATCATCTGAGAAGAAATTCTTATGTTGCTCTAAATCTTCCAGAAGTGTATAAAAAACTTTCTTAGACATAACTGGGTTTTTAACAAGTAAACCTTCGAGCATATTTCTAATCAACGCTCTTACTGTCTCTTTGTTTGGTGTAGAGAGTAAATCTTGTTGAGTCAGAACTGGGTGAGCTGACAAATGTCTGTGAAGTCTTAAAGCATCTATACTTATTTTATCTGCGGGCTCTAATAAAAAAGTTCTTTCCTTAACTTCCTCAATAAGCACTCCTTCCCAGCCACCACTTTTGGGGTCTTTTTTTTGCACTTCCTCTATTTTTGTCAATATATCTTTGGCTGTAGCATCATCGTATAATTCTTTAAGGTCTTTTAATTTATAAATTAAATCACAAACAACAACAGAGTAAAGCATTACAACTGCTGAGCGGTAGCTTCCATTTATATATGATTGAAGAACTTCATTGAAATACTCTTTTATGTTTGGGTGATAAATTTGTTCAGCACTTTGTTCAATAGAATATGTAGACATGGTTTTTCTCCCTTCATTACATCTAATAATTATATAATACTAAACATTTTCTTCCAACTGATATAGACAAAAAAAAGCCAGCTCAGAGAGCCAGCCTAGGTCCTTCCTATTTATATGCCTTTGAAAAGTCTGGAGCTTTGGTCGTCCCCAATGACAGCCAATTCAGCGAACTTCCCACTATACTGACCAAAAGCAATGTTATTCACTTCATTGAGTACCTGAGGAGAATCAATATCAATCCCCTTTATTAGTATGACCAATCTTGGACCCATCATAAAATGACCTTTTATCATTAAAGAACCAGCTCCCTTTTCATTTATAGTCGAACCGATAAGGAAGCCAAGAGTAAGGAGCTCCCAAGAGTTCAACTCCAAAGCGTCCTCAAAAGGAAGCTCCTTCTTCGTTGTTTTCTCATGAGCTCTCTCAAGCTTGGCTTCTCATTATTTATTAATTGTCTTCTTCGTTATCCATAAATAAGTCAGTAAGAGAAAGTATAGAAGCGTTGTCCTTGTTCTCCTTGCTCAAGGTAAACTTCCTGTTCAATCCCAAGCTTTCCGCTAGTCGAACCATTTTGACTTCGAAATCGTTGTAGCTTGGAGACTCACTCAAGAAGTCGGCTGAGTCCTTTCGAGCTTGTTTAATGAAGTTGAAAATGTAGCGGTCAAGCATTGCAAGGTTCACTGGGTCAATCTCGTTACCCTCAAGGAACCACTCGACAGTTTCATTGTAAAATTCAACCTCTTCTTTTGTGAGCTGGTCTTTGAAGTTCTGACTATAAATTCCATGAATTAGAGCCGCCTTGCTATTCAGGTTTTTCATACTATTTCTCCTCCCTTCCTCAGTTTTTTGTCCTGTAGAGTTGCCTCCATGGGTCTTACACCTTCCGTTTGTTGAACCGTCCTCTTTAATATGAGGAGAGCGAACACAAATTGAACCGTTCCCCTGTTTAGCTCCACAAATTGAAGGCTCTTTCTTGAGCTTGCTCTTGAGTATCTTTACCGCGTCCTCATTAGTTTCCCCCTCAGTCTGAGCAATGAGTTCTCTCAGTTCCTTTGGGAGCTTGCTTCTTTTGTTCCCCATTCCTTATCACCTCTGTTTATTTTGGAGCTGGTCGTATCGTTCCTCTAGCTCTCTCTTCTTCTCTTCATAGTTCCCTAGTTGACACTTCAACTTTAGAAGCTCCATGAGTTCCGCATGAATTGAAATCATTTCCTCCTCAGTGCTTTTGCTCATAAAGTTCCCTCCTCATTACAAGCTTCTTCCATGTTTCTTGGCATGTTCCTCATAGAAACGCTCGAAAGCTTCCTTCTCTTCCTGCTCCTTTTTCTTAGCAAGGAGAGCCTTCATTGAAGGTGAGTTCTGAAGCTTTTCAACGTCCTTCTTGAGCTTGCTGAATTTCTCTCCAAGAGGAAGCTTATCGAATTGCGCCTTCTCATTCTTTTTCAAAGCCATTTGAATCATTGACTTATTAATCGTCCTCTCAATCTTCTCACCCAGCTCTTCTCGTTCACCTTTCTCCCTCTTTTCCTCTTCAATCTCTTCCATCAGAGCCCACAAAGCGTGTAGTTCTTTCACTTCTGCTACACTGAGCGGCTCGTTTGTATTAAGAGCTTTGTTTAGTAAAAATCCCAACCGTTCCAAATTCTTATTTTCAGTTTTAGTGTTCATCTTGCTCCCTCCATTTTCTTCGTAGTTTGAAATCAAGCTTCCATCCTCAGTGAACATCTGAGCACTCTTCACTTGTGGGAAAGCCACCAAGGAAACTTCTCGAATCCGGTAAGGCTTCACTTTTCCATTGAAGTTCTCCAAGTAAAAGGAAATAGACAGCTTCTTATACAATCCGTTTTTAGCCTTTTTCTGAGCTTCCTCGTCAATAATCTTGAGCTTTCCGAATAGCTTTCCATCACTCAAGCTCACCTCTTGGAGAAAGCCAACCGTATCTTTTGCTGAGTCCGAATGGTCAAGTTGAACCGGAATGTCATCCTCAGGGAAGAAAGTATCAACCAAGACTTGAAGGTCTTCCTCTGTGTATTCAACTCCCCTGTGAGTACCTACCGAGAACAACTCAGCGTCTTTGTAAAGCGCTCCATTAATTACTTCGCTGAAACTCTGACCGTTGAAGTCAGTTGAAAATCTTTCTGAATAATTGTTAAATGAACCCTTCATATTAAATCACCTCATATTTTTTTGTTTGCTCTTAAGCAATAAGTAAACCTTGAGAGTTGAGCTCTTTTTGTAGCTCCAGAAGCTTCTCAAAAGAGAAGGCATTAATAAAAGAGCGTTCAAACTCTTCGAGCTTCTCCAAGACAAGAGCAAGCAACCCCATTCGACCTGTCTCAAGTGCAATCCTACTCGCTTCCGAGTAGTCCAGAAGTAAACTTTTATAATTTCCAATAACGTTCTCCATTGAGCAACTCACCTCATTTTTTGAATTTAAATAAGAGCCAGCAAGCCGGCTCATTGGTTTTATTTACTTCTTTTCTCATGCTGGCAATCATGCGTTCATTATGGTTTTGCTTAAGAGTCAGCTCCAACATTTTTTCATCGAATCGTAATTGCTGAATGAACATTTCTTTTCTAAAATCCACCAGTCTCCTCTCCACAAAAATCACCTCAGAATTTTTTTAGTTTCCCCTTTTTCGTTTTTATGAGAAGGAGCCTTTCAGCTCCCTCAATGTCTTAATTCTTACAGCTTCATTTCAACGAATTTTTCTATTTCAGCCATCAATTTCTCAAATTCCCTCTCAGCCTTCGCCACTCCGGAAGCTGACGCTTTGTTTGACGCTTCAATGAATGGCTCGTGAGTTGGGTTTGTTGGGTCAAGCTGGTCAGTGCTTCCTAAGCCAGCCAAGCGGTTCATTTTAGTGTTGTAGCCATATCCGGACTTTCCGTAGAGTTGGCTTTGAAGTTGCTCAGCTTTCATTTCCATTTTTCTTCGTTTGTGAGCTAGGTAAGTCTCTTGTTCAATGGAGCTCGCGGCTTCATCAATTTCAGCTTGCTTCTCAGCTTGGTTAATTGCTTCAATTTGAGAAGCGACCTCTTGAGCGTTGCTTGAAAGCTTCTCCAACTCACCTTGGAAGCCCTCAATTGCTTTTGCGTACTTATCAACCCTTTTCTTGTTTGTTGCGTTGTCCTCAAGCATTAAATCAGTGTCAGCGAATACTTTCGCACTTTGTACTTGAGCAAGCTTGTTTTGCACCTCAGCAATTTGTTGAGCTAACTTCTCTTGTTGTCCTTGTAGTTGTTCCTTCTCGTTACCTTTTTTGAATAATCCCATGTGTAAAACCTCCATATGCTACCCCTTGAGGGCGCGTGTTTTTTTTTGACCAATACAAATAAGCTTCGAGCTAGTGGCTCCAAGCGTGCTTCCTTTTGTTCTTGTTTGCTTAGTGGTATTTACTTAATAATATTAAGAGTGTTTCTAGAGCGCTCTGGAAAATACGTTCTCAGTATCTTGTCAGTAGTCTCATGACCCACCTCAACGACAAGCATTGTCTTTAAATCCTTCATGTTCCTGTGAGAAAGGTCTGTGAGTAGCCACTCAACATATTCCTTATTGACAATTTCTTTCGCTTTATCTGAGACAATCCATTCAAAGAAGTGAGTGTTTCCTTGGAGAATGTTGACTTGGCAGGTTGCAATGAAGAGGTTTCCGTTCTCAGAATTACCTCCAGCGTTGAGTGGTTGAACGTGGCAAACGTGAAAATCACTAGTCCACTTTCCAGTTACTTGACAACGAGCCATCTTTTTACCGTTCTCAATTTTAAGCCCAGCACTTGCAAGTAGAATGTCAATATGGTCACTTTTGAGCTTAGCTTGAGTGCCTGCTTGCTTTGCTCTCAAGTTGTGGGTACTAGCAAGCTTTTGAACTGAGTTATTCCAGCGGGTGTTTCCTTCCTTCCTCTTCTCAGGGTTGTTCTTCGCCCAGCTACTTAATCGTTTTGCATTACACCCTTTGCAAGTACTGTCCTTTCCAGCAACTCTAGTTTTGTTCTTGTTGAATCCATCCAACCCAAAAGCTTCCTTGCAAGTCGTACAACTGAGACCAACTATTTCGCCATTCAGTAAGTACCTGTCTCTCCCTCTGACAGTTACCTTCTCAGTAAACTCAAAGCCCTTCTCGTGTGTCTCAATATTTTTCGTCATTTAATAAAACCTCCGGTTTTTGAGCAACTCAAATAGCCAACCGCCTTAAGCGCTTGGAAAGGTTGCTTTTTATTTTTTGTAGTTGTCCTTAGTGAGTCCGTTGTCAATTGCGTCAACAATCTTATCCCAAGTAGGAGCTTCTGTCCGGCTTACAACGCTTGGGTGAAGGACAATAGCTTCATTCACTGTTCTCACTTCTGCAACTGCTCTTACCTCTCTGAGCTTCCGAATAGTTGTTCCAACAAAGTTCTTTGAAAGACCAAACTCGTTTTCAACATCTTTTCGCTTCCAAATCACCAGCTCATTAGTTTTCTCTTGGTCTGGGTTGTCGCAAAGAATGTGAGTTTTATAATGCATGTGACCAAGCATCAGCATAAACAGCCCCAACTCGTTCATTGTCAATTTTTTAGCAATCTCACTCAATCTAGTCTTGAATACTTTTACAAACATTGAATCATTCCGGCTCTTTCCGCATACAAGGAAGCCTTCTGAAATGTTAATATAAACATTCTTTCCGACTTTCTCACGAGTTAGCAAACCGTTTGCTTCTAGTTCTGAAATAATCGCTCTCACTTGAGCTGGCTTCTTTCCAACCAACTTGGAAACGTCCTCCATTGAAAGTCTGTCAGTCTTGCTCTTGTAAAGCTTGCCTTCCTCGTTTAATTTCATGTAGCTAACTAAGAACAAATACATGCCGACTTGACCAATTTTCAAGTTTCCTTTTACTGAGTTGAAATTATCTCTTTGCAACATAACAAACCCCTTTTCCTTTGGCTTATGAAGCCTCTTGAACTGCTCATTTCTTTCTTTTTGTGCTGGAGAAGTTATTGTATAGCCACTTTCCAGTAAATCCTTAGCTGTTGACTCCAAATTTATTTTTCCCACGTTGTTTTCCCCCTGCTCCTTTCATCAGAGCTCATTTAATTTCGTATTCGACAATAATATCTTTTGGTTCCACCTCAAGAATTGCACAAAGTTTGTAAAGCGTATCAAAATCAATTGAACGTCTATTCCTTAAGTGACTAATATTTGAGCGGCTCTTGTTCAACCTTTGAGCTAGTTCACTATCAGAAAGCCCTTTTTGCTTTTGGAATACATCAAAATATAATCTATATCCATTCATAAGTTCTTACCTCCTCAGTTTTTTTTGGTTCTTATTACCTTTCTAACATCTAAGACAAACTCGCCAAAAAGAGAAGCTTCACTTGGAAGCTCCCTAAATGGAGTTTTATTAAATCAAGAAAGAATTGAGAGAACCAGATATTCTTCCAAACTGTATTAGTCGTTTCTTAGTGCCTGTATCAGTTTGAATGATAGGGGAAACCCTCGCTCGCTCTTGGGGAGGTCATGGCAAGGAATTTCTGAGTGTCTCCTGTGGAGGGGAGACTGATGGAGTGGAGCTAATTAATAGCTCCTGTGTATTAAATGACAGAAGTAAAAGAGAAAAGCTTGGTTGAAGCACCCAGCAGGAGGTGAGCAAAAAAGTACGAGCGGCTCTAGGAGCCAGATAAACGAAGTTTAAAAAAGAAGCTCTTATTAATTATGTGCCAGCCCTGTTTACTCACCAGAGAGAAAACCGCTGTTTTTCGTCCTCAGAAGTACCTTGAACCCTTGGTATCACTGAATAAAAAAATTTTTTCAAGTTTTCTTAAAATCACACTCATTTTGTCTAATCGAGGAGAATATGGAGAAATCTTATTCCTTGCTTTTGGTTGTCAACTTTAAAAAAGAAGCTCTCATAAGTATAATATCAAGCTTTGATTACCTTTTTTGAGAGAAAAACACTGTTTTCCGTCCTCAGAAGTACCTCAAACCCTTGGTACGACTGGCTTAAATTTTTTTCCAAGTTTTCTTAAAATCACACTCATTTTATCTATTCGAGGAGACTATTGAGCAACCTTATTTCTTGCTTCCGGCTCAGTTTTAAAAAAGAAGCTCTTATTAGACATTATTAGATGAGTGAGACATAATTTTTCATAAAAAAGCTCTCTTTTATCCTCCGAGGTACTCTCAAGCCTTGGTACGACTAGATAATGGGTCTTTTGTACCTTTTTTAAAAGGCTGTCAAACAGGTGGTTTTTCTCTGTTTTGCTCACTTGTAAGGTCAAGCTCACGAGTCAACTTCAAGAGAAGGAATGAACCTTATCACTCCTTTCACGAATTAAGTAACCTGAGAGGGATCTGATAGCGTCTCCTTGCTTTTTGATTATCCTTCAAGGGATAATTTGTATTCGAACATACTGAAAGCTCCCTGAGGGCGCTCTGAGGGCTTATAGAGAGGTCCTGCTATTTGAGGAGCGACTGCCTCATGTTTTGCTCCGAGTGCAACCGAGAGTGAAGCACCGGAGTCTGAATACCCTTGAGAAGCTCTCAGAGGGCTCTCCTAGCTCTTTGAATGACTTTCAAGGGTATTTTGTATTCCAATTGACCAGGAACGCTCAGAGAGGGATTTAAACGCCTCTCAGGAGTAATGCTAAAACAAAGAGGAGTTTGAATGGGTCTGAGAAGCTCTAGAAGGGTCCTCCTAGCTCACTAAATTACCTACTAGGGTATTTGTATGTAAAATGACTAAGAACACTCAGAGAGCCTCCTGAGGGCTTCTAGAGAGTGAGGACTTTGCTGGAGAAAAAAATTTTTCTAATTTTATAGTTTGGAAAAATGCCAGCTACCGCCTCAAAAGCACTCCCACCCCATCCTGATTTTGGTGACATGCACTCGAAACTTCCGGTATTTCTCCAAATCTCACGAGCTTCAGTATCATATCCTGCGCCAATTAAAACAGCACTCAGCCTTAGATCCCCAAGGGATTCAAGCGTTTTCACCTCAGAAATGCTCTTATTTCTTATGATTAAAAGAACCGTCCTCAAATTGAACTCTGAGACCATGAAATCAGCGGTATCAGCCACTCTGAGACCATGAAATCAGCGGTATCAAAAGTGCCCTCAATCTTAGGGAGAGTAAGCTCCAAGGCACTTTAACCCTTAAAGTTTTCTCTTACTCTTATATACAATTTGGAAAGAATCCGTCCTCAAGGAATCAAGTGGAACCTTATCTATATTTTATTTTGGCTGTCTCAAGGATAAACAAAAGGGCGGCTCTGGAGTAAACTAATAGACACCTTATCTTTTAATACTTTGTTTTAATTTAAATAAATACAAGAGGTGGCTTATTAGTAAAGCTTATTAGTAAAGCTCTTTAGTCTTTTGGAGAAAGTGTTTACTAGTAGTATTTATTAGTAAAGCTCTTTTAGTCTTTCCCTTGAGTGCGACATGTTTTTTTGTCTTTTTCGCCCTTTACTGAGAAGGGAAACTCAATAGCACCAAGGACTTGAGAGGAACTTCCAGGACTTATTAATCATTTTTGGAGGAGGCTCAGGAGAGGAAATAAAACTAGTACAGATTTCAATAATAACTGGTACAGTTTTCGTTTAAGGTAAACTATCCTTGCCATTTCTATTCGCTTTGCCGAGGAAGGACATTCCGAGAACGCTCTTGAGTGGTATCTGGGAGTAAGCTATAAAGTAAACTCCATTGAATCCCGCGGACGAAGGAACAAAAGAATCAGTCATCAAGGTGAATCAGTAGGAACCTTAATATATTTTTTGATTCTGTTAAAAGAAACGGGGCAGTTAGTTCAATAAGAGTTGGAACTTATTTCTATTTAATGTGGTAAAATTAGTGTGACTATTCGATATAATATAGTAGGGATTATATTAAGCGATAATAAAGGAGCAAATGATGCTACATACTAATACGAATATCTATGATGTAATTATAAGTAATATACAAAAATTTAAAAATATACCGGACGAAGAGCGATTAGAGATTAGTTTTGATACAAGTGATTTTAAAGACGAAATAAAAAAACTAGAAAGAAAGGTTCTGCTTTATAAGGAGAAAATAAGTACAGGAAACCAAAATAAATCCGCACAATATATGCAAGCTTTAAATGATATATTTCACCAAGTTAATTCTTCCTTGGCAAGTGTTGATTTAAGTAATTTAATATCAATAATGGATACTATCAAATCCTGTAATTCAAAATTCAATATAATTGAAATACTAGATAAACTAGCTGAGACTAAAAATAATATAGTAATTATAGGTGCTAATGGATCTGGAAAATCTTCTTTTGTCAGTTCCCTTTTAAATTCTTCAATATCTAATATGATTGTTATCCCTGCACAAAAATCATTATTTTATTTTCCAGATGCGTCTAATAATACGTTATACAAAACATCTATTAAGGATGTCGAAAATTATCAAAGGAAAGATTTTATCTCTTTTTCTAAAGGGGATATGCAAGGATATACTCTTAGACAAGAGTATCTAGAAAATTTTCCTGTGTTAGTAACTGCTTTAACAAACGATTATATACAACATGGAATGAAAATTGCTGAACAAGATAAAGATGCTCTACCGAAGGATAAAATTACTTTCAATAAATTGAGACAAATTTGGGGAATTTTATTACCACATATAGATTTAAAAATTGACTCGACATCACGGACAATATATCCGGTTGTAGATGGGAACCAATACAATATAAATTCTTTAAGTGATGGAGAAAAGTGTATATTTTATTATATAGGTAATATACTACTAGCTCCTTCAAATAGCTATATCATAGTGGATGAACCTGAGACTTTTCTAAATCCATCAATATACAATAAATTATGGGATCTGTTATCTAAATACAGAGAAGATTGTCAATTTATTTTTTGCTCACACACTGTAGATTTCATCACATCTCGAATCAATAGTACATTAGTGTGGAGTAAAAAATTCAGCTTCCCTAATAATTGGGATATTGAATATGTACCTCATAATACATCACTTCCTACTTCCATATTAGCGGAGCTGTTAGGAAGCAGAAAAAGAGTATTGTTCTGTGAAGGTGATGATAAAAATAGTATTGATTTTAAAATATATTCTAGTATCTTTTTGGAAAATTACACAATTATTCCAGCGGGTGGGCATACTAAAGTTATCCAGTACGTTAAAGCGTTCAATGAATTAAATTCCCTACATAATAATAAAGCAGTGGGTATTATAGATGGAGACCTTTTGACTAATGAGATAATTCACAAATACAAGGAAGAAAATATTTTTACTTTGCCTTTTAATGAAATTGAAATACTTTTATTCTCAGAGGAAGTGATGGAAAGTTATCTTAAGGATGTTCTGGGACAAATCACAGCTGATGAAAAGATCCAGAAATTTAAAGCAGAGTTTTATAAATCAATTAAAAGAAATAAAGAAAAAATTATAGTAGCCAAAATAAAAAAAATAATTGACTCCAAATTAGAAAATTATAGGATCCAAAACACAAATTCTTTAGAGGAACTTACTAACGAATATAAAAATCTAAATACACTTGTTAATGTTCATGAAGAATATACAAATATTTCAAGTGAAATTGATAAATATTTAGAAGAAAACCGTTATAAAGAATTACTTAATCTATGTAATTTGAAAGAGGAAGTTTCTAAAGGATTAGCGAATAAATTACTAGATAGTAATTATGTAGAAAAGGCAGTATATAAGATTAGCTCGAATAAAACATTAAACAAGTTTTTGAAAGAAAGCTATTTTAACGAAATACTAATACAAAATTAAATTTTAAATATTTAATTTGATTCTTAAAGAAATAAACAAAAGAATAAGTTTGAGCCTAATATAATTTGTATTTGAGTTACAGCTAAGTGATTTTTTTTATAGAACTAACGGGTTTTTTACTTCTATATGGGGCCGCCCTCCCCTTTTCCCATGAGAAGGAAGCTCCAAATCCAGAACTACTTCCTCCAGAGGTGACTTTTAGGGAGAAAATTTTTTTTTAATTTTCATAGTTTGTAAAAACATTCGCTACCGCTTCCAAGAGACCCCCTACCCCTTGTAATTTTCGCTTAACTATTCTCTCCGAGTGCGCTCACTAGTCACACTCAAAAAAATACTTTCGCCATCCTTAACATACAATAAATATGTATAAATATAAGTAAAACAAGTTCTTTTAAGTCTAATCAACTTCCGATAAACATAATTATGTAAACTACTTATGACAAACAAATTCAGTAACACCAATGGTTCACACCTCATCCACCATATGTCAAGTGGTACTATGAGTACGCTATACATTATACATTAGAGACCTCTATCCCTTGAGCTGTCTAACTTGCGTAATGTATAAGGGTCTATGCGGTACACTCACCCAGCCACCTCATCATTATTTATTATCTCTTCCCTCAGTGCATACTCATAAGCCCTCTTCTAGGGCGTACTCAGAGCGGCTAAAATAAGGGCTCTCCTGAGGCTGGTCTATATGGCTACCTCCAGAGCAACCGCTCCTGAGAAGGCTCTCTCATGACTTTACTGAGAAGGCTTACTCATAGCCCCCTTTATTGCTGGCTTATTCCCGAGCGGCTCTCTCAAGGGCTCTCAATAGCAAGCTCCAGAGGAAGGCCCAGAGTGGCTCCCTCAATAAAGGATAAAAGGAAATAACAGAAAGCTGACTCGAAGGTTTTATGTAAGTTCACTCCAGAGCAACCTCCTCTCTCTTGATACGTATTAACTTCTCCGCTTCATTCTCACACCACACAAGGGTTCTCTTATGTAATAAGAGTTGCGCTAATCTGGAAGGCTCTCCTCGTTCGTCCAACGCTTGAGCGGACTCAGGAGCGACTATTCCGGATTGGTGTTCTAGGGTGGAAATCGTTCTGGAAGAGGGAACGAGAAGGGAAACAAGAAGAGCTTTTAGAAGAATAAAATCAGAAGGTAGCTCCAGAGGGTGACAGAATCAAGGGGAAAAGTAATTTAGAAGAGAAGCTGGCTCCAATGGTCTTGAATAAGTTAACTCCAGAGGAAGCTCTTCGCTCTCTTTGCATCCTTTATTCTGAGAAGGGAACTCCAAAACAAACTCCAGAGAAGGGCTTGAGAGGTTCACTGATAAGCTTCAACTCTTTGGGAGGGTCATTATTGTAAGTGAACTCTTAAGCTTACTCCAGAGGGTACCTTGAGGAGAGTCTGCTTGGCTAGTACTCTGACTCAATTGTCAACTCAAGGACTTTTGAGGGAGAACAAATAGAGATGAACGTCTGTGGTATATGTACATAGTTCTGATTGACTTATAGTGAAAAAGGAGCATATGGAGGGCGATGTAATCTCAATAGTCCTCTCCTTATCTCTCAAGAGTCCACCCATTTAGTTTCCTCACTACTCACCCATTAATGAGTTTGAACTCTAAAGAATAGCAAGGAAGCTGACTCAAGAATACAAGTTCAAGAGCTAAATAATAAAACAATCTCAAAAGAAGTCTCAAGAGCGAACAATTAGAAACCTCTTCTTCGTTTCTATTTATTTATTAAACAAGCTTTCTCATACACCCCCTCTTTCTCTTGGCCAAAATGGTGTGGCTTAGCTTTTGTTTCCTCCTTCTATTTATTCACTTTAAAACTTTCTATCATGGGTTGTAATTCTTCTTGATATTGTTCTACCATCATTTCAAGTGAAGGCATTATATTAAACTTTTCAAGCCAAGAAACGTAATGAAGTGCAACCTTATGCGCAATATCAAAGTAGGGGGCAGGTTCTTTGTAACTAATCTCTCTGTGAGCTGAAAATTTATCTCTGAAGTCTTTCATCGTTTGCCAATATTTTTCATAGTCTTCATGCGTCATGTTCAGAGCTTCCAAGAAGTATTCCTTAAAAGGTACATAATCATATTCTTCAGTAAAATCCACTTTACTATAATGTGTTGGATTACCTTTACTACCAAATACCATGCACCAATAATTTACGGATGTTAAGAGGTGTGCATCAGCTGTGAACTTCCAAAAAAGCTTTGGACCCGATAGGTTTTCCACATTATGTATTAACTCCTTGTAAGTTGAATAATGATATAAAAAGTCACGTAGAATTGGAACTTGTCTAATTAAAATATCATCTGTTGTATGTTTGCTCATATTATTCCTCCCATATATATTTGTTTTTATTCTAAGTTACTTAATATCGTGGAGTTTTTTTCTCTCTTTTTATTTTAGCAATCTCCATGTCAACTTCTTTTAGTACTTCTTCAAAGCTACTTATTTGGCTTTCCTCAAAGAGTTTATTCCAAACACTCTGTTTTTTTGATACATAATCCGCATTTTCAATTCTTGCAACAGATGATTGTAAAACTTTGTTCATATCAACTGAGGAGGTAGTTGTTAAGCTTAATTTTAGCTCTTCGTCTGCTACATCCATTTTTTCCCCAAGAGGAGATAAGTCAAAGGCAAGGGCTTTTGAAAAATCATCATAAAAATTGAAGCATTTAATAAGCTCCAAATGTAAATCATCATTCTCAATTTTTTCTAGAAGGCTATAGTTGTTTTTATCGAACAATTCAATTATATAATTTCCTAAATTAGCTTTATATTCTGGGTCTTCCATTTTCTCCTCATGAAACCTGCTTTGTACAGCAATATAACCCTCTCTTTCCTGTTTAACTTTTCTCAATTCCATACTATAATTACTTAGCTCAATTTTAATTCTCATTAAAGAAGGTAACTGAGCTATTATTCTGTTATGCAATTCAATTTGTTGTTGTTTTTTAATCTGCGAGTCGGCAAGAATTTGTTGTTTTTCAATCTGAGAGTAAGCAACGACATATGCTACGAATGCACTTACAAGACCTCCTGTATAGTTTCCCCAAAAAGAAAGCCAGTTGTCTGATGTTCCAAACACCCAAGGAAGCTTGGCCTGAAACAAAAGAAAATTAACTACAACAGGAAAGAGTAAAATTATTAAAGCGTATTTCCAAAAGGTTTTACTTTTTAAATTAAACATAAATATCTCCTTTTCATTTTAAATGCTAATAGAATTATATACTTTCAAAGGGAATATTCACCATGCAAAAATGAGGCAATGTTAAGTTGCACCTAACAGCTCACCTCACTAAATTACATCTCATCAATTTTTCAAAAAACCTACGTGCATTATTAACTTTTTTTCTTAATTGATTTCTTTTTTAATTTCAACCTGCCCCATTAGAACAACAAAAAAGCTGTCGAAATGACAGCTCCTATCTTAAAGCAATGCACTAGTTAGCTTAATAATATTGTTAGCTAATCTTTATTTTCGAAAAATATTCAACAATATACTTTGAAATAGCTTGGATATATTTATCTCCGAGTTCAGCAATCAAGAATCCTTTGTTGTCTAATACGGAATCCACGTGAGTTCCACCATTTTTATTTGCATAGTTTTTAATGATATCTCTTATAGTGATAGTAGTTCTTTTTACATTTTCTATCTTACCTTCATAAGCATTAACTATATCGCCCATATTTACATTAAAGGAAGCACCACAATTTTGACAAATCATTGTAACTAAGCATTTGGCATCTTTCATAGTGCCCACTACTATATCACAATGAGGGCATTTACAATCTAATGTTCCATATGAAATATTTGATTTAATTACTTTCTGACTTAACCATGTTTCTAAAGGTAATTGAGATTCATTTTTCTTAAAAAGAGACTCTGGTGGAATATATTCAATTAACCTTTTATTTTTATATGAGATAAAATTATTGTTAACACAATCTAATGAAGGGTTTGGAATGACCTTATTAATTAAAGAATTTTCTACGTTAAATTTGGTATCACACAGTAGTATTCTTAACTGTCCAGCTAATACCTTATTGAGTGATTTGTTATTGTTTACATTATCAAGATTAAAGGAAAGTATTTCAAGACATTCATCTAATTGTTTTTTTAAACCAGCCTTACTTCTATTCAAAATATTAACCACCCCTTTTTTTGTAAATTATATTATTTCTAATAGAGACTAGAACAATCTTTTAAAAAACACTATTAAATTAGTCTCCAAAGTGACTTGAATAAGAAAATTAACAACACACATTCACAGAACCATTTTATAATGAACCTTTTATTCCTTATGAGGCGGCATGCTCAGCTTTTACTTTGTCTTTTTCTTTTCTTGTATAACACCAATTTCTTCGTAAACTTCTTCTAACACACTTTGAAAGAAACTTAGTTTGTCTTCCTCAAGGAAACTATGCCAAGCAATTTCCTTTTTTGATTTGGTTTGCAATTGATAAAAATTATCCTCTTTATTGCTATACATGTCCAAACTAATTGTTTTTGAAAAGTCATCATAAAACTCGAAACAACTAATTAGCTTTATGTGTAAATCATCATCCTCAATTTTCTCGAGAAGACTATAGTTTTCTTCCTTAAACAATAGAATAGTATATTTACTTAGAAAAGGCCCCTCAGCTTTTATACCAAAATCAGACTTTACCTTATCTGTAAGCACAAATGTAGCTCTTTCTTGGTTAACTCTTCTCAATTCCAAAATATATTTATTTAGTTCAATTCTAATCCTCATTAAAGAGGGTAACTGGGCTATTGTTTTTTCGTGCTCATTAATAACTTGCTGTTTTTTTATCTGGAAGTTAGCTACAATATAAGCAACAACAGCACTGATTAAACCTCCAGAATAATTTCCCCAAAAAGAAAGCCATTCGTCTCCATCACCATATGTCCATGGTGTAGTGAATTGAAAAAGAGTCATATTCAAAATAACCGGAGCTAGCAAAACAACACCAGTAACAACAAAAACTATAAAAGCACCCCATTTTTTACTTTTTAAATCAATCATAATACTAATTCCCCTCTAAGGCTTATTTATGAATAAATTATAACCTTATTAGACAAATAATGACTATTTTTCTTCAAGCCAGTCCCATGAGGTAGCTTCAACTGCTCTCCTTTGTTCAACGCTCAGCATGTTTCTCAAAGTCCCATATAGGTATCCATTGAAGTTCCCTTTTATCTTGCTGAGCTTATGAGCAAATACTGTCTGTTTGAAAGCTTGAACAGCTATCTCATCATAATTAATGACATCAGGAGCGTACCTGGAGCCAGCACTAACAGACTTTCTCCAAAGCGAATATATCTCCACGGCTGAATCAAAGAACGGTCTAACAGCGTCTATGAAGGTAGTAGGAACATTAGAGTTTTCCAAGTATGTATAATCCAGCTCAGTCTTACGTTCTTTAAGAGCTTTTGATTTTTTAGATTTAGAAAGAATGGTTTCGTCCTCTTGAGTTGGCTCCTCAGTGCCTGTCAGCTCTGGTTCTGGAACCTTCTCACGTAGTGTCAAATCGAGGTGACTCTCAGGTCTATTGATAACCGTTATTGAGCTTCCCCACCCTCCAGAGACGGCTCTTAGCTGTTTAATTCTTGTAATAATACCTAGACCAACCAGAGTCTTCAGTGAACGCTGTATCGTCCTCTTAGATACACCCATAGCTTCAGCTAGTGAGCTTACCTTCAAGTAAGATACACCAATGAACTTGCAACTATATTGAGCCAGCTTTAATAGGACAGCTCTCTCGCTGTCTTTAAGTTCAAACGATACTAGTGCTTCATTGATAGCCTTGTCCATCTCAGAGACAGACTTAAAAGACTCATATTTTCTTAACTCGTTCATGACTTCCTCCAAGTATGGAGGTTGCTCCCATATCGTAATTTTTGTATACTTAAATAAGAGGAGCAATCCTCTGAGTTTTTTGAGGAGTTACTTCTTCCCAGCGACCAAACTTGGAGAAGTAGCTCCTTTTTACGTTTTTCTTCTATTTAATTACTCCTCTGATAGCTTCCAAAGCTTCTGAGTGAACCCGTTTGCTTTCCTCGTTGGCGTCAGTAGAAATAAGAAGTTCAAGAGTTCTTGCTTGCTTCTTGAGCTGGCTCAGTAGTTCTTCCTTTGTCATAACCATTCCAGTTCCTCCTCAGATTCTTAAATCGTTCAAAGGATTAAACCTTTCATTATCCTCAGAAAGCTTGTTTGAAAAGAAATTCAAATAACGCTCAGTGGTGCTTATACTCGAGTGTCGTAAAATCTTCGAGAGAACGCTCACGTCACCCCCATTCTCAATAAACTTTCGAGCAAACGTATGTCGTAATGTATGAGCTGACACCCTCGCTTCTTCAAATTCCATTACAGAGCTCAATCTCTGAAAGAAACATTTGACAGCATTGACCGTTAGCGGTTTGTTCTTTTGATTAATAAAGACATGAGAAGAAAGAGTTCCAAACTTGTTTTCACAATAGCTTTTCCAGTAAGCGAACTCATGAGCGACCTTCTCAGTCATTGGAACAAGCTGCTCCTCTCTTCCCTTTCCAAATACCTTGAGGGAGCCATTATGAAAGTTAATATCATGCCATTTCAAGGAAGCTAACTCTCCAACCCTCAAGCCAGTTCCAAGGAGAACAATAAAAATAGTGTAATTCCTTATAGAGTGGAGGTCGTTCTCTCTTCTCTTGTTCCTCCTGAGATGGGAAAGAATTTGCTTTATCTCCTCGTCAGTGAAACTCTTGATTCTTATATCCTCTTTGACCTTTTTTATTTGCTTCGTAGGATTGCTCTCCAGTAGCTCCTCAGTAATCAAAAAATTAAAGAATGTATTGAATAGCTTTTTCTTGGTGTTTAAACTCGTAGGATTATTCCCTCTTGCATTCTTGCAATGGCTTAGATAACTCTTGAGTATCCTTGGAGTAATTTCCTTCACGTGAGTTATTCCTTCTTCCTCAGTCCAGCTCAGGAAATCACTAAAAAGCATTTTGTAACCACTGAGAGTTGTCTCCCTCAATCCTTCTAATTCCTTATCAGAAATGAACTCTTTGAAAGCAAATCGAATCAACAAAAAAAATCACCTCTCTCTTTTTAAAATCAAAAGAGAAAAGTGATTTGTAGTTTATTATAAGTGAAGTCGTTAGCTTAAAGCTGAGAAGGTCTATACTTGACTACTTCTCAACTCGTAAGCACTAATAGCGCGTAAACCCTTGATACGCCTCGTTCGGATGACCTGTGAGGGATTCGAACCCACGACCCCTTCCCTGTCAAGGAAGTGCTCTCCCACTGAGCTAACAAGTCGTATGTAATGACTAGCTGGTTAATTACTTAAGTACATATTTTATTATAAGTTTTTTTGATAAAAAGTCAACGTATTATATTAATAAAGTTTTAATTTCTTACTTTTATTTTCCTCCTGCCAACGAATCCAAAACAAACGTTCTCTTTTTTACTTGCATACAAAACGTACGTTCGCATATAATAAAAGCAAGTAAGTTAGCAAAGGAGTGACAAGGAATGAAATATATACTTCGTAAACATCTGGAAGAAAACGCTCCATTGGAGATTATTTATCTCTCCGAAAAAGGAAAGATTACGCAACGGAAAATTCAGGTGCTTGAAATATATCCAGGCCATATTCACGCTTTCTGTTTTCTAAGGCAGACAAAAAGAACATTTAAAATGAACAATATCCTTTCTGCCCGCCTCATTAAGGCTAAATATGATAAATCCGGATGAAAATTCGTGATTATTCCATAAAGATTCACCCGATTAACTCTTCTTCTTCCTGAATATCCTTTTCTTGTTCAGTTAGCGATTCTTCTTCATCTCTCAGACGATGAGCTAATCTTGAGGCGGCACTCGCGGCAATACTTGCAACGATATCATCCAGGAAGGTATGCACAATTCCTTCTTGCTTCTTATCAAGTTCGTGAATGACGCCTATTTTATTTTTATCCAAATGGCCAAAGGTCGTTACTGCAATGCTTCCATATCCTAGTACAGCACCAAAAGCAATCGTTTCATCCACTCCGAATAATCCTTCATCAGATTCAACAATGGATTGCAGCGGTTCTGATAGCTTTTTTTGCTCTGCCAGTTTATCCAGCTCCACACCGACTAAAATGGCATGTTGAATTTCCCTCTTCAAAAGGACACGTTCCACGCTTCGGATGCATTCCTCCAATTTTAAATCTGCTTTATATGGGATTTGCAATTCATAAACAATTTTAGCGATGGCCTCCACACTGACACCGCGCTCTATTAATGTAAGTTTAGCCGCCTTTGTTACTTCCCTGCTGTGTACGTGTACATCTGCCATTTATTTCGCCACCTCTTCTATTGTATTATTTTTCTATATCCTTGTATTATACCATCTTATTATCTAAATTTTTAGAAAATATAATGAAAATTTTCTATTCCAAATTCTTGTCACGGGAAAAAGTCGCGCGGCTATGCTAAAATAGCCTAGTAAGTTGTTTTTCATTATTATTTATCATTGAGGTGCGGGAAAATGAGTTTACGCAAAGGCACGATTAAAGAGTACATGTTTAAAAGTGAAGCATTAGCAGAAGAATTGGAACTACTTGTTTACTTGCCAGCTAATTATTCGCCACTGTATAAATACTCGCTCGTCATTGCTCAAGATGGACGTGATTATTTTCAAATGGGCCGAATTGGTCGCGTAGCCGATGAGCTGTTAGGGAACGATGAGATTGAAAATATTATCATTGTCGGCATTCCTTATAAAGACCGCTTTGACCGAAGGCGCAAATATCATCCTGACGGGGAACAGCACATTGCATACATACGCTTTCTTGCCCATGAACTTGTCCCGTTTTTAGATGATGAATTTCCAACCTATCAAATGGGACATGGCAGAGCTTTGATCGGTGACTCTCTTGGTGGTACAGTTTCTTTATTGGCCGCTCTGCAATATCCCCATACATTCGGGAAGTGCATCATGCAATCTCCACTTGCCAATGAAGCCGTAATGGATGCTGTACATAATTTTGAGGATCCGCATCTCCTCGAACTTTACCATGTAATCGGGACTGGGGAAACAGATGTTCCGACTACGGATGGCAATCGGGAAAACTTCATAGACCCTAACAGGAAATTGCATGAATTATTAAACAAAAAAGGATTTCCATGCTTCTATGAAGAATTTGAAGGTAACCATACCTGGAAATATTGGCAGGCGGATTTAAAAAGAGCACTATTGGAAATGTTCTAACATTTTTGAAATCATCTCTTTAGAAATGTTTCAGGAAAACATCTCCAACTAAAATACAACAATTAAAAATATCAGGAGGTTTTATTTATGAAATATGGTGTTGCAATCTTCCCTTCAAAAAAACTTCAGGATTTAGCTAATTCCTATCGAAAAAGATATGATACGAAATATGCTTTCATTCCACCGCATCTAACGCTTAAACCAACGTTTGAAGCGACGGATATGGAAATTTCGTCGATTGCAGATCAATTAAAAGGTATTGCCCAAAAGTGCAGGCCCTTTACGATGAACGTAACGAAAGTGAAGTCTTTCCAACCCGTAAGCAATACCATTTATTTCAAAGTCGAATTATCCGAAGGGCTTCAAGAGCTGCATGATGCACTTAACAATGAGGACTTCATGAAAAGTGAAAGTGAACATGCATTTGTCCCGCATATTACCATCGCTCAAGATTTATCCGATAATGAGCATTCTGATGTTTTAGGCCAATTAAGCATGCTTGATGTCAGCCATGAGGAAGAAGTTAAGCGAATTCACTTGTTATACCAGCTTGAAGACGGTGCTTGGACCGTATATGAAACATTTAGATTAGGAGCTGAATGATTTCGTGTTTGTAAAAATTGCAAAAACCACCCTAGATCATGAAAATGCTTATATGATTAGAAGAAAAGTGTTCGTCCAAGAACAAAACGTTCCTCTTGAAGAAGAGATTGATGAATACGAAGACGTCTCTACCCATTTCGTTTTATATAACGAGCAGGAACAACCAATCGGTGCAGGCCGCTTCAGGGTCATCGATAACATCGGTAAAGTCCAGCGCATTTGTGTACTGTCATCGGGCCGAAAGAGCGGTGCCGGTGCCATGATCATGAACGCTATTGAGGAATACGCAATCCAACAGGAAGTACCTCAATTGAAGCTTGATTCCCAGGTGCATGCGATTCCTTTTTATTCGAAATTAGGGTATGAGATCGTTTCCGATGAATTCATGGATGCTGGCATTCCGCATAAAACGATGATGAAAACCATTTTATGATATAAAAAAGCTGTCCTTTCAGACTTCTGATTGGACAGCTTTTTTTGTTCGTTCATGATCTTAAATTATCGTTTTATAAAAAAAACCATTTCCGTTCAATGGCAATCTTCGCAAAAATACATAGTCTATATATAGAAAGCAAGAAGGAGGGAAAATTTTATGGGTAACAATGAATTTAACCTGGAGGAGTCTCAAAAAAGACTGATGGAACTGCTGGTTTCGAGGACTATGAGAAAACATGGTTTCAAAAAGGGGACTGTCGATCTAACTGAAAGAGAGAGAAACAATCTTAGAGAAACCGTTCGCCATTTACAAGAGCAATCACAAAAAATCATAAACCAAGAAAAGAACATCACGGAACATGATGTTAATCCAGTTACAAATACCATTCACAACAAATTCACTGATTCCAAAGATAAATGACGCACCATATCACCTAATCAAACCTTACTTGCTGGCGAGAAATAAATAAACCAAGACATAGCAGCACTTACATTTCATTCCTAAAGCTCCAGCTTCTTTATCATGCATCCCCCACACACAAATACTTTTTATCTAGGTATTTAAAAAATAGACGAATTAACTGATTTATTCGTCCAACCCGATTACCCATCAAAGCATATTTTAATAGGGAATAAAACCTAAGGAGGAAAAAACAACATGAACCAAAATGTATTTCGTAGCAACTGTAACACACATGAAGACTCTGATAGATCATGGTCGGCTCTAGATTCCGCTTCCAGACATCCCCTTTCAGGATTCTGTAACGACGATGACACACGGATTGATCAAGAGGCAAGACAGGATAATAGGCAATTACAGCTTTCTGAAGAACTTATTTACATTAAAGATTCTTGTAATGTAAATATCACTTCAACAGATGTTAAAGCGGCTCTTTCTCTACAAGCAGCTCTACAAGCAGCAATTGCGGTCATCGTAAGCATTTCCATTGCAGATGCTGATAATGCTGAAAGAATCACTCAACAATTAATCCAATCTTCTAATGTTAAACAAATCACGCGCCAAAAAACAATTGTTGAAAACAGCCGTGATATCGACATTACAACAACTGATGCACAAGTCGCTCTTAACATCCAATTATTACTGCAACTATTGTTAGCTCTAATCGTGGAAGTTGACATTCTATAAGAAATCAACACAAAAAGGACACTTCGCGTGTCCTCTTTTGTTTTTCATTGCAACACTACACAATTTTGTTGAAGTACCTACCTTTTCCAGTCATTTCAGCCGTTATTTCTTCGTTAACTTTCCTGCCGATTTGAATTTTATAGGTGCCATCTCCATCCGTTCTTTCCCGATTATGATATTGAACTTGCTTAAATTCTTCAATGCCTCCCCTTTCTTCTTCCAACACCTGATCAAAACGGATAGGCTGAATGGGTGTCGTCCCATTAACAATTCTTACTTTCTCTGCAGCTTCGACCGTCCGGTTGGCATATTGAATATAATCAAATTGTGCGACAGGTGCTATGTATCCCATCGTAATCCCTCCTTTATTTAAATGGTCACGTTGTCATTTAATTACCCTTCTGGGAACAATAATTAAACATGATTTCCACATTCTTTTTTCTTAATCTTCTGGTATGATGAGTATTGCCGATATTTTTAATAGATTAGAGGTATCCATTTATATGAATCAAGCAAAATCTGGCAATGAAATCGTACATTTACATACCGTTTCAGCTGGTGAGCTGCAGACACTTTTTGAAAAAGGAAAACGTGATCAGCTTTCTTGTATCATTTGTCATAAACCAGTGAAATTTTTTATTGGAATCCATGAGACACCTTATTTTTATCATAGTGACCCATCGCAGGCGCCCTGTGAAATGCCAAATTCCGCACCAATAATTGAGGACAAGCCATTAGAATATAAGGAACAGAATGGGTTTAGGATTCCTACATCACGAACCATTACGGAAACAAAAACCATTACGGAACCTTTCCTAAAAAGCCGGCCCATAACCGGCAATCCGAAATATTCAGATAAACATCATGCCCAGGCACAATTAGAGGAACCATACTTTCAGGAATTATCTTCATCCGGAGTTGTTCTCGATGCAGAGCAACTAAGAGCGGTAATGACGATCGATGGACCAATTCTCGTCCTTTCAGGAGCCGGCAGCGGCAAAACCCGAGTATTGACGGTCCGTACGGCCTATATGCTCACAGTGAAAAAGATTGACCCAAAAAGTATCATGCTTGTAACCTTTACGGCGAAATCTGCAAAGGAAATGCAGCAGCGTCTGCTCGGCTATCCCTATATGACTCCTTCCCTTGTTTCTCAAATTGTTAGCGGGACCTTTCATAGCATCTTTTATAAAATCCTGATTTTTCACGAACCATCCAAATGGCAGCGCGATTTCCTATTGAAGTGGGAGTGGGAAAAAGAAAAGGTATTGAAACAGGCTGGCAGGGAATTGGAACTTGATGATAAGGAATTTGCATATGATCAAGCACTTCAACAAATTGGACTTTGGAAAAACTCATTGGCTTTTCCTGAAGATATTCAACCGATTGACGAGTGGGAGAAATCCTGTTTATTTTTATATAAGAAATATGAAGAGTATAAACTACAAACAGGAAAATATGATTTTGATGATATGCTTGTCGGCTGTTATGTATTTTTAAAAAACCACCCGGAATTTTTAAAGAAATATCAGCAAAGGTTTCAATATTTTTTGGTTGATGAGTTTCAGGATATCAATAAAGTTCAATATGAATTGATAAAACTCCTCTCTGCTGAATCAAAAAATGTTTGTGCGGTTGGAGATGATGACCAATCCATCTATTCCTTCCGGGGAAGCGATCCAAAGTATATTTTGAATTTCAATCATGATTTTCCTCGATCACAAGTTGTAAAGCTAACCGAAAATTACCGCTCTTCTCATGAAATCGTCGCAACTGCGAACCGCTTGATCAAGCGCAACCAGAACCGGATGGAGAAAAAGATGCGGGCACAGCATGATTCTGGGAATCCTCCTGTATTGTTTTATCCTTATGATGAGGAATTGGAAGCAACGATGATCGTATCTGATATCCAAGAAAAAATATCCAAAGGAGCGAACCCTGGGGACTTCGCAGTTTTGTACAGGACACACACGATGTCGCGGGCCATCTTTGAAAGGTTAGCCGCTTCCAACCTGCCATTTGTCATTGAAAAAGATGCGGATTCGTTTTATCAGCGCAGGGTCATTCGCGGCATGCTCGCCTTTATGCGCTTGAGTTTATTTCCCCATGATAGCAAGGCAGCATCCGATGTCCTTTCCGCCTTATTTTTAAAACAAAGTATATTACAGGAGTTAAAAGCGCAGACAATCCTCCAGGACTGTGATTTTATTGATGCATTTGCTTTTGTTAAGACGGGACATGCTTTTCAAGAACGAAAATTAAAAACGATCCCAGGGCTGATCCGCTCATTAAAAATTATGTCGCCGCTCGTAGCTTTAGAAATCATCGAGAAAGATTTAGGATACCAGGAATATGTAAAAAAACGCGGAAATGAAGCGAACCTTGAAAAAGGTTCCGATGACATCCGCGACCTAAAGGTGGCAGCAAATCGTTTTCCTACAGTCGCTGCTTTCCTTGAACATGTCGACCATATGACTGCCATGGTCCAAGAGATAAAACAGCTGTCTAAACATTTTAAGGATGCGATACAGCTTACAACCATACACCGTTCCAAAGGGCTTGAGTATCAAACCGTTTATGTTCTTGCTGCTGTCGACGGCAGCATTCCTCATGATTTCGCACTAGAATCATACCGAAAAGGGGAACTTGCCCCTCTTGAAGAGGAAAGACGATTGCTCTATGTAGCAGCAACCCGGGCAAAACAGGATCTTTACCTTTCGATCTTGCAAACGAGACGTGGACGAACCGCCCATCCATCTCGCTTCTTGAAGCTTTGACCAAGATTGAATGAAGTTTCCCTGCAAATAGGAAAGGCCTGCATAATAGCAGGCCCCTTTGTTTATCATTTTTTATTGATCATATTGGAAATCGTACCGAAATCCAGTTTATTTCCTTCAGCCACGATGGAATGGACGATTTTATCTTCCGTTTCCTTATTGACCGGTTTATTAGCTATTTTTGAAACACGCTTTATAACGTTTCTAACAGTCGTTTCATCCTTGAAATTGGCTCCTTGTAGAGAATTTGCCAATTCTAATACATCCTTCATATTTACGCCCGTTTTACCTTCTATGTTTTTAAAAAAGTTATTATCCATACCTAAGCCCCTCCCTTTTCTGTACCTATCCTATGGCATGATCAGAAAAATGGTGCTAGGCCCTTATAAATAAAAATAAAAGGAATAGGCCTCTTCCGCCTATTCCTTTTATTTTAGCAGAAAGAAGCCCCTACAATGATTAATAGGATAAACAACACAACGATTATCGCGAAAGTAGAGCCTCCTCCGCCATAGCCGCCGCCATAGCCATAACCGCCGCCACAACAACCGTAGCCACCAAAACCAAACATAAAATCACCTCGCTCTCGCTATAGCTTACTGATAACATATGTAGGTCTGGACAAATATGTATAGGCCATGTCCTAGTCCAGGCTGCCTATTTCCGTTGATCTTATCCTTTTGGTCTGAAAACTAAAGCCCCGATAAATCCAAAGATGATAGCTGCAGAGATACCGGAACTCGTAATTTCGAACATACCTGTCAGTACTCCAACAAGACCATGTTTTTCCGATTCCATCATTGCCCCGTTCACTAGCGAGTTCCCAAATGAAACGATTGGTATGGTTGCTCCTGCACCTGCAAAGTCGACAAGTGGTTCATATAGATCAAACCCGCCAAGAACCGCTCCAATTACAACGAACAAGCTTAACGTATGTGCTGGTGTCAGCTTAGCAACATCGAATAGAAGCTGGCCGACTACGCAAATCAAGCCACCGATGACAAAGGCCCAAAAAAACATTGCTAACATCCAAATCTCTCCTTTTTCATGAATTCATCCCATACTCTATGGCCACCGCATGGGCAATGCATGGTATCGTATCTTTTTGTTGGACGGATAGTGGTGACAATAATGCTCCTGTTGCAACAAGCAGAATTTTTTTATATTTACCCTGAATCATTTCATTAAGGATATGGCCATATAAAACCACTGCTGAACATCCAGCGCCACTTCCGCCTGCCAAAACAGGCTGGTCTTTCTTAAAGATCATCAAGCCGCAATCTTTGAATTTTTCCTGATTGATATCTTGGCCCTTTTGCTTTAATAAGTCCATGGCTGTTTCCCTGCCTATTTGTCCTAAATCACCAGTAATGATCAAATCATAATCATCCGGGGTCATTCCCGTATCATTGAAATGTGCAAGAATCGTATCGACGGCTGCCGGAGCCATCGCTCCCCCCATATTGAAGGGATCTTTCAACCCCATGTCAATGACCTTGCCGATAGTGGCTGAAACAATTTGGGGAAATTCCCCTTGCTTGCTTCCATTTGGAGCAACAAGCGCCACTCCTGCACCCGTTATGGTCCATTGAGCTGTAGGAGGTTTTTGTCCTCCATATTCAGTTGGATAGCGGAATTGTTTTTCAACAGCCGCATTATGGCTCGAGGCGCCTGTCAACACATAGTTCGCCCCACCATAATTGGTGATGAAGGCAGCTAGAGCGAGCCCTTCCATTGAAGTGGAACAGGCTCCAAACAAACCGAAATACGGAATGCCGTTGGTTCTAGCTGCTAAACTTGTTGGTGTAATCTGATTGATTAAATCACCCGCCAAGAAAAATTGTACCTGCTCCTTGTCGATCTCACCTTTCTTCAATGCAAGCTCCACCGCTTTCTCCATCAAATGACGATGGGCCTTCTCATATGAATCCTGCCCCATCCACAAATCGTCGTACAGGATATCGAAATCACCCGCGATTTCTCCATTTGCCTCAAATGGACCACCTGTTACCCCTGTCTCCAAAATGACCGGTTTATTGGCGAACATCCATGTTTGTTTTCCCTTTAACATCGCTTAGCCTCCAATCATGAGATAAATCGTTTTAATCAGCGCCACGACAAAGGCTGAAAAAACTCCAAATAAAATCACCGATCCGGCCAATTTAAACATATTGGATCCAACCCCAAGGACAAATCCTTCCGTCCGGTGCTCGATAGCAGCTGATATGACTGCGTTACCGAAGCCTGTAACAGGGACGGCACTCCCTGCCCCACCAAACTGGCCAATGCGGTCGTAAAACCCGAAACCGGTCATTAAAAGGGCCAGAAATACCATGGTTGCAGTTGTTGGACCTCCAGCTGTCTGTTCCGTAAAGTTAAAAAAATAAATATAGAAGTAAGAAATGGCTTGTCCCACTATGCAAAAAATCCCACCTACTAAAAAGGCTTTCAAACAATTTTTCACTATGGGTCTTTTGATTTCATGCTTCCCTTGGAGCTGTTGATAAGCATCCTGCTGGGGTGTCGTTTTCTCCTTGCCACTCATAGTGCAGAACCTCTCTTTCTAAATTAACTCTTTTTGTAGTCCTTCAATTTCCTTGAACTTCTCTCTTGCCTTTTTCTCGGGAACATCTTTTTTCTTGAGCAATTCGTTCAATCTTACAGATTCCAAAAAGATTTTATAGTCGCTCGATACGATAAATTCATACTTAGGAAACTTTTCTTCAAGATTTCCTGTCACAGTCTTTTCAATTTTCTTCATATGAAAACGTTGTAAGTGCTTAACTTTATAAGCGACGATAATTTTTTTTCCATTTTTCACCACAATCACGTCATAAATGGTATCTTCATTAGCAACTGCTTCCTTGACCTTTGAAATCAGACCTTTTTCATCTTCATGATCCATCCCATTAATGATATCCATAGGTTCAGGATTCGTACGTTTAATCAACGCTAAATTCTCTGTTTTTCCGTCCTCCTGACTGCTACAGGCAGTTAGTAAACACAAAGCAACCACAAAAAAAATCAAGCTGCCATAAAAATATCTTCCTTGTCTGAACATAGAATCACATCCTAATTTATCGTTCTAGTATTATTTTCTTGATTAACCGGTTTTTTATGAATGGTAGGATTAGGAAATAAAAGAACCTTTCCTAATTGGAAAGGTTCTTTTTTTACTCAATAGCCTCTATTATTATTATTATAATTATTGTTATAATTATTGTTATAATTATTATTATTATTATTATTATTATTGTTACAGCCACAGTCTTTCTTGATTTTGACCGGCTGATCTTTTTTCATCGGTTTGGCATAAGCCCATGGATTCTGTTTATTATACAATGTATGACTCCTCCTTTACTGTCTCTAACATATTATATGAATGAAGAGACAAGTTGTTTCCAATCATACGCCCATAATTTTGCTAATTGTCACCTCAATGATCGCTCCTACAGCTGCTACGGCAAGGATTAAAATCAGGACATCCCCCAAAAACCAACGATTTAGATAAAGGAAAACCAGAAAAAGACTGACCCAGACACCCACACACCAAAAACAGCTAAGCAATTGTCCGCCCCAGCCAAGCAGGCCCCTTTCTTTGGGCAATAAATATATTTCCACATCTCCTGCTTCATTCTTTTCCTCTATCTCGTTAAAAAAAGGGCGGCGTAGCGGCTCCATGATTTTATCGAAAACGATTAAACGTGTCAGCCTAAAAGAGGCCAAGCCCAATATTAGAAACAAGGTGAACTCATTTTGTGGAAGAAACATTCAAGATTACTCCTTCATTTGGATTCTTCAATTATTTTGGCATCGATAATATCCTGGAGACCGACGAAGCGAATATGGTTTCCTCTTTTTATTTTCACTGATTCCCCCTTCATTCCCAACACATGAAACTTAAGTGTTTCTCCGTTAATAGTCGCCTCACATAATGGCTTTGGATAACCTTGATGATTGGATAATCGGGAAATGATTTCGCGGGAAGATTCTTTTTTCTCCACCTTCTTCCTTCTTTTCTTGACTGGCTTTTCGATTTCCTTTTCTATTTGTTCAGGATGCTCGATTTGTTCAACAGGGGTTTGTTCAGGAACATATTGATTGGTAATTCCCCTAATTGCACTCATCTCTGATTCAATTTCCTTCATCGCATCATATACACCAAATTCACGTTTAACTTCTTCAATTTTTTCTTCTTTATGCTCCGCTTCATTATCCTTTACTTCCTCAAGTTCGGGCTCTGCCGTATTTTGAGATTTGACTTTTTTCGTTCGGAAATCAGTTTGCATATTCCCTCGCATATCGGATATTTTTGCCTGATCCACATATAAGATTGGTTTGGACTCCTTATCGCCATTATTCTCTGACATGAAAATCCCCCTTAATATTTAAGAATATCCACAGACTGCAGCTGTTCGATATTGTATTGAACAACCTTTTTTCCAAATTTATGTCTTATATACAGACTGGATTTTTTTTTTTGTTCCAATTTTCCAAACAGTGTACGACCATTGATGATGAATTTACAAACAGGCTTAGGTGCAAAGGCTGGAAGTCGGGACAATAGCTCCACCAATTCCTCGGCACTATATGACGTGGTGATACTTTTTTCATTCAACTTCAAATTTCTCTTCAGCGTATCGTGTACGGTTTGTTTTCCAACAGCACAAGGCAGATTGATTTTCTTCACGTCCATGATGCCCTCCTCCTTTTTCATTGGCCCAAAATAAGGTTGAAAGCAGGTTTATGCTGATTCTCACCAAACAATGAATATCTGCTCTATGCATCATTTATATGAAATTCAACTTTTTTTATGCTGGAGATGTGGTCCCGCTATAAACATAAGGGCGTCATCCAAGCTCTTATATGTTGGGGATTAATGGAGCAAAGAGGGATGGGTGGATTTCCGTTCTGCTTCTTTGGGAAGATATTGATTTGGTGGTTACTTTTAAAAACCACCAATCAGAATAACAGAGCGAAAGGAGGCTCTTTGGAAGATGACATACTCCAATCCATTTGAGGGATGCAGAACATCAAGACACCATCTTGATGGCCAGAATGACAACAGGGGAAAATCAATAAAAAAAGGGGACCGATAACGGCCCCCTTCTTTTATAGTCATCCAATTACATGATAACCAGAATCCACATGGATATTTTCCCCGGTAATCCCGCGGGACATGTCGCTTAATAAGAATACTGCCGTATCCCCTACTTCTTCAGGAGTCGTCGTACGACGAAGTGGCGCCTCTTCCTCAATCTTCTTCAAGATTGTATTGAAATCACGGACTCCTTTAGCCGATAACGTACGTATCGGGCCGGCTGAAATTGCATTCACTCGAATGTTATCTTTACCAAGATCACTTGATAGATAACGAACATTGGCTTCAAGTGAAGCCTTAGCCACTCCCATTACATTATAATTTGGCATGACTCGTTCACCGCCAAGATAGGTCATCGTGATGATGCTGCCACCGTATGGCATGATTTCTTTTGCCGCTTTAGCTACAGCCGTTAAAGAGAAAGAACTGATGTTATGGGCAAGCAAGAACCCTTCACGACTCGTGTTGACGAAATCACCGTCAAGTTCTTCCTTGTTAGCGAAAGCCACACAATGTGCGACACCATGGATGACTTCCACCTTTTCCTTAATTGTGGCAAAGCACTTCTCGATAGCTTCGTCCTTCGTCACATCACATTGTAAAATGATGGAAGGTTCTCCTTCCAATGTGGAAGATAGTTCTCTCACGCTTTTTTCTGTACGATCTTTTCCATACGTGAATATCAGCTTTGCACCTGCTTTATGTAAGGAACGGGCAACTCCCCAAGCAATACTTCTTTTATTCGCTACACCCATTATGACAAACGTTTTTCCTTCTAATGAAAAAGTCATCGTATGTGACCTCCTATTTTTAATACAAGTTATTAGTACCTGCTACTAAAGACAGTATATCAAATTTCCTTTTATAAAAACACCGTTTTCTGAACTCCTTGGAATATCATTCTTACAAAGGCATACTTCGCTTATAATAAATACCCCATGAATAATGTGGCCAATCCGAAATAAATCAGTATACTGATAAGGTCATTTATGGTTGTAATGAAAGGACCAGAAGCTACGGCTGGGTCAATCTTCATTTTATGCATGAGGAGCGGAACAAGCGATCCGGCGAGTGTGGCAACAATTAACGTTATGAAAATCGAAATTCCGACCAATAATCCAAGCATTAAATCGTTTTGCCAAAAATATACGATAAAAATGATAGCAATTCCACATGTTAGACCAATAATAAGTCCAGTTCCAGCCTCTCGAAGGACCAGTTTCCACTTGCTTTCCTGCTCTAATTCCCCTGTTGCGATTCCTCTGACAGCTACTGCCAATGCTTGTGTTCCTGTATTTCCAGCCATTCCGCCAATCAATGGAATAAAAACGGCAAGAATTGCTTTTTGGCTTAGTGTCTCTTCAAATCGACCAATCAAACTCGCAGTCAACAAGCCTAAAAACAAAAGAATGACCAACCATGGCAGGCGTTTTTTTGCAGCCGAAAATGGACCCTTATCAACGTGGTCGAGATCTGATATACCTGCTAATTTAGAATAATCATCGGATGCTTCTTCGTCCATGACATCAATGATATCATCAACTGTAATGATCCCTAACAAATGATTTTGAAAGTCGACGACAGGTACTGCGAGGAAGTTATAGTCCCTTATTTTCCGGGCCACCTCTTCTTGGTCCTCAGATACAGGAACGGATACTACCCTGTCATCCATTAACTCACTGATTAAAGCCTCTTCATCTGCGATAATCAAGGTCCGGAGTGATAACACACCAAGCAGTTTCTTATCTTGGTCCGTAACAAATACATAATAAATCGTTTCCGCTTGCGGTGCTTCACGCTTTAAAATCTGCATCGCTGAGCGAGCTGTTTCGTTCGCCTCAATAGCTATGAACTCTGTTGTCATTATGCTTCCTGCTGTAGATTCCTCATAGTTCAAAAGCTCCTGGATTTCACTGGCTGCTTCATCATCCATGATCGTTAAGTAGCTAACGGCTTGCTCATCATTGATCTCATTCAAAACGTCTGCAGCATCATCTGCATACATATGGGATAGCATATCGGCTACGTAAGAAGGATTCATTTCAGCAAGCAGGCTTTCGTAATTCTCTTCATCTATTTCAATGTTTTCAAATAGACCAGCCATTTCTTCCGGAGATAAATATTTGTACACAACTGACCGAAATTCATCCGACAGGCTTGTATAAAATTGAGCCTGATCATATGGATGCATTTCCAGGAACTCCGTGCGGAACTGATCTAGGTTTTCCGTTTTAAGTGCGTCAAGTAATAGCTCATAATTCATTTGATTACTATCCCGTTCCTTCAACTCTTCCATAGCTATACACCTCCAATAAAACTTATTTTTTATTTCCTCGTTTATATTTTATTTTTTTAAATAATACTATACTAATACCATAAACATATACAAAACAAACAAAGGGTGTGACAAATGAACATCGATATCATCGGGGACATTCATGGATGTTTCACCGAATTCAAACAGTTGACGGAAAAAATGGGCTATACCTGGGATAGCGGCATACCAGTCCATCCTTCGGGAAGAATCCTTGGCTTTGTAGGAGATTTAACCGATCGCGGTCCAAATTCTCTACAAGTAATCGAGGTTGTCCATGAATTAGTCATTAACCAAAATCTTGCAAGATATGCCCCGGGTAATCATTGCAATAAACTGTATCGCTATTTTTCAGGCAATAAGGTTCAAATCTCACATGGTTTAGAGACTACAGTAGCTGAATATGAATCCCTAAATATTCGCGAGCAGAAGAAGATCCGTAAAAAATTCATGGAGCTGTATGAGCGTTCCCCACTCTATCAACTCATTGATGATGGTCGTTTGATCATTGCCCATGCCGGGATCCGCAGTGATTATATTGGTCAATATGGCAGTAAGGTAAAAACCTTTGTCCTTTACGGTGATATCAATGGCTCCAAACATCCAGACGGGTCTCCGGTCAGGAAGGACTGGGCTCAATCCCACAAAGGGGAAACATGGATCGTGTATGGACATACACCAGTCCCTGAAGCAAGACGAGTCAATCATACATACAATATTGACACTGGCTGCGTTTTCGGTGGAAAACTAACGGCTGTCCGTTATCCTGAATTGGATATTCAAGAGGTGCCATCAACTATGCCATATTTAGCGGAAAAATTCAGGACTTCTTTTGATTAACCAAAAAAACTCGCCAGCTTGGTGAGTTTTTTTGCGTCTATCGATTATTCATAGTCTTTCTTTCGATTTAAGCAGCCTTGTTTTATTGTCAGGAATCCCAGCCTTTGCTGCTCTCGAGCAATCGGGTCATATCTTCAGGTAACTCTTCTTGAAACAACATCATTTCCTTCGTGAGAGGATGTAAAAACTTCAATTCAAAACAATGAAGGGCTTGGCGAGGGATTCCTCTCCTGTTCCCTCCATATAAATCATCACCAGCCAGCGGGTGCCCAATATGAGCCATATGGACCCTAATTTGATGGGTCCGCCCTGTTTGGAGTTCCAACTTGAGAAAGGTAAGCGTGTCAGTGTGTGCCAATACCTCATATAAAGTACAGGCATACCGGCCATCCTCCCGAACTTCCCGCTCAATGATGCTGGTCGATTTCCGTCCGATTGGCGCAACTACCTCTCCCTTTGGTCCTTCAACAAGGCCTTCGGCAATTGCTTGGTATCTCCGTTTAACTTGTCCTGATTTTTGTTGTTCACTTAAAAGGTGATGGATATGCCGGTGCTTGGCAATTAAAACCAAACCTGATGTATCGCGATCAAGCCTTGTAACAATATGAATCGTTGCCTGTATTCCCATCTTCTTATAATAACCCGCCAAGCCATTAGCAAGACTGCCGTTCGGATGTTCCCTGGAAGGAATGGTATTCATGGAAGGCGGTTTGGCCACCACCAATACAAATTCATCTTCATACCTGACATTCAGTGGGATGGGTTCCGGCAAAAGGCCCTCGCTTGACTGCTCCGGCGGAAAAATGATAGTGACGATGTCGCCCGTTTCAATCCGTTCCCGGACAGTGACGATGTCGTCGTTTACCATGATATGCCCGCCTTTAAACTTAATATCCGTTAATGCACGTTTTGAAATATCGCATTTGCTGAGAAAATCTCGCAATAAAGAGCCGGAATCCTCTTCAAAAACCGACCAGGTCAAAGAGAAGTTTTGATTTGGCATGAGGTAAGTCTATCTCCTTAGTTAGCAATAAATGAATCATGTACCCTTTTCCAGAAAGGGAACGGGCGGAATCTGGCAAAACGGATCTTTTCATCTGCCACACGGCACTGTATCGACTTTACATCTTCTTGAAGAAGGGTTAGATGATCAATCGTAATTTGGAAATTGACCGCATTGACAGGCCGGAACATACATGTATGATGTGCCGGAAGCAAAAGTGGTGATCCGACTGTCCTGAACACCCGGTTATTAATGGATGCCAATTCCGTGATCTGGATTGCATCGATTGATGGGTGGACGATGGCTCCGCCAAGAGCCTTATTATAAGCCGTGCTTCCAGATGGCGTCGCAATGCATAAACCATCTCCTCGGAACGTCTCGAAATGTTGACCGCGTATTTCGACATCCATGACGAGCGTCCCCTCAACACTTTTTACGGTTGATTCATTCAATGCCAAAAATCTGGTTTCACGTCCTCCATGCTGATATCGGACGATTGTTTCGAGCAGTGGATATTCAACAATTTGAAATGGCGTCTTTGCTAAAGCTATGACCAATTTTTCAATTTCTTCTGGGGTCCAATCCGCATAAAAACCTAGATGACCCGTATGTACACCAACAAAGGCCGTTTTGTCTAAACGATTCTTATAACGGTGAAATGCATATAATAATGTACCATCACCACCAACCGAAATGACAATATCAGGCTGATCTTCGTCATATTCCAACTGAAAGTCCTGAAGATACGTCCGCATCCTTTGCATTAAAGTATTCGATTTCGCATCCCCTTTTGACGTAATCGCAAATTTCATGTAATCCCACCCCTTACCATTAGATTTCTTCTTGTTTACCCTTTAATGGGTTTAAGAGTCTTTCTTCCTTGAAAAAAGACGCTGCGCTTCCTGGATTTCCGTACGGATTTGTGACATTTCTGCATCAAGCAGAAATGCAGCTTCCGCCGCACGTTTCAGCCGCAATTGTATATCTTCCGGGAAAATGCCTTTATATTTATAACTTAACGAATGTTCAATCGTTGCCCAAAAATTCATCGCAAGTGTTCTGATTTGAATTTCAGCAAGTATATTTTTTTCGCCATGTATTGTCTGGACCGGGTAGCGGATGACAACGTGATAAGAACGGTAGCCGCTTGCTTTCTTATGAGAAATATAATTCCTCTCCTCGACTATATCGAAGTCATTGCGCCCCCGTAAAAGTTCAACTACCTGTTTGATATCATCCACGAACTGGCACATCATGCGAAGGCCTGCAATATCCTGAATTTCAGTTCCCAATTTATCAATGGGAATATCCTTTTGACTGGCCTTATCCAAAATGCTGACAATCGGCTTTACCCTGCCTGTTACAAATTCGATGGGTGAGTGAATATTCTCTCTCTCAAACTGTTTCCTTAATCCCTTTAGCTTAACCTTTAATTCTTCGACAGCCTGAGTATAAGGCGCCAAGAAATCGTCCCAATTCTCCATTGCCACACCACCTATATCTATCTAAAAAGCGTCTGTTCAACTATGGTATGGGCAGAACGCTCTCCCTTATCCAGCGGTCCTAAAACACACTGCCTCACTTCTTGATCCTCTAAAATCTTTCACTAATAAAAATTATGTATGATATCCTCTTTAAACAATAATCACTTCACGTGATCAACGTTTATATTTTATCATAACCTGCAATTGATTCCTAAATATTCAAGTACAATAGTAAAAAATTATTGCATTCGATTTGACAGCTGGTAAGGTTCTTATATGATTAACCTAAGAGAACCGTCAGAAAGGAAGGAACACATGGACCAGCACATTGAAATAGAATATAAAAACCTATTAAACGAAAATGAATTTCGTCAACTGATTGATTATTTTCAAATCGATGTCTCGAGCTTTGCATCACAGAAAAATCATTATTTCGATACAGTGGAATTCCATCTGAAAAATCAGAACTCTGCCCTTAGGATCAGGGAAAAAAATGGGCATTTCGAGCTGACTTTAAAGCAGCCTGCGAGTGAAGGATTATTGGAAACGAATCAAGATATCACTGAAGAAACCGCTCATGCGTTTCTGAATCATAACACTTTCCCGGATGGCATGATCCAACATCTTATCCTCGAAAGCGGAATCAATCCTAAAGACTTTACCTGTTTTGGGACCCTACAGACGGACCGGTTTGAATTTCCATATGAAATGGGTTTACTTGTTTTGGATCATAGTTCGTATGTGAATCAGGAAGACTTTGAGCTTGAATATGAAGTGACGGACGCAAAAGCTGGAAAAAAAATTTTCCAGACTCTCCTTGAAACCCTTCAAATTCCAGAAAGAGAAACCGAAAATAAAGTTAAGAGGTTTTTTCGTGCCAAATTCCAGGGCTAATCCTGCTTGAACCCATTTTCGGAGGTGGAGAGTTTGAAAATCCAAGATTTCAAAACATTTATGGAGTTGCAGGCCATTCAGCAATTTACAAACGGAAACATCACAAATACTCATTCATCCCGTTCCATTTTCCAGGACATGCTGTCGGAACTGGTTTCGGGTGATAGTCTTGAAGGTACATCGCAGACATTGGGTTCCTTATTAACCAATGTGGAAACGGAAGCGAGGAACATACTCCAATCCAGCAACCTAACATCCATCAATCCGATAGCCACTGCCCATACTAACCATGAGACTAGCGAATCCGGCACAAATTACGATGAAATCATCAGCAAGGCGGCCACCTTATATAATCTCCCGGAAAAATTGATCAAGTCGGTCATTAAACAAGAATCGAACTTTGACCCAAATGCTACCAGTTATGCTGGTGCAACAGGGCTTATGCAGATAATGCCGGCAACGGCAAGGAGCCTTGGAGTGGATGATCTCACAGATCCAGAACAAAACATCATGGGCGGGAGTAAATATTTAAGTCAAATGATGGCCCGTTATGATGGGGACATCCAAATCGCCCTGGCTGCATATAATGCAGGACCAGGAAATGTAGACAAATATAACGGCATTCCCCCCTTTAAAGAAACACAGAATTATGTTCAAAAAGTGTATGGCACATTTTCAAGCTAACGAAAGCTGACCCTGTTATTTTAGATGGGTCAGTTTTTTCATTTATTTTTCACGACCCAACAGGAAAAAAGCATCGCCCCCCCAAAAAAGCGGCCTTTGTAGACCATTCCCCTGTGTCATACTACAGATGTAAAATTTTCTTCAAGCTATATATTTGTTATATCAGTACGTCATTGATAAAATATGAATAAATATCAACCATCTTTCTTTAAAAGGAGTAATCAACATGATGCAAGGGAACCCTACACCATATGAATTAATTGGAGAAGGGCAATTACACAGGTTAATTGATTTGTTTTACTCCAACGTTAGTCAACACCCGGATCTGCAGCCGATATTCCCTGACGATTTAACAGAAACGGTCCGTAAGCAAAAACAATTTATGACTCAATATTTAGGTGGTCCCTCTTTATATACTGAAGAACATGGCCATCCTATGTTGCGGGCTCGACATATACCTTTTGAAATTACACCAGAACGTGCGAAAGCATGGCTATCATGCATGTATCAAGCTATGGACGAAGTGGGCCTTGAGGGTGAAATTAGGGAATTTTTCTATCACCGCCTTTATTTGACGGCACAACATATGATCAATTCATCCGGTACGGACGGGAAAGGAGAAGACAGTTGAGCGCACATAAACCAGTTTTCAATGTTTCAGATTGGATCAAAACGCAGCATTGCTATGATATAGGAAAAAAGCCAATTGAAATTTATGTTTTTATTGATCCGCTTTGTCCCGAGTGCTGGGGCTTAGAACCCATTATTCGAAAATTACAGATAGAATATGGCCAATTATTCAGTTTACGCCATGTTTTAAGCGGTAAAATCGATTCTCTTAATATGGGGAAAAATAAAAATTATGAAAACCTTGCTCAAGTTTGGGAAAAGACAGCCAGCCGCTCAGGAATGTCCTGTGACGGAAGCCTTTGGTCTGAAAACCCAATCTCTTCTCCATATACAGCTTCCATCGCAATTAAAGCAGCAGAATTGCAGGGCCGTAAATTGGCCATTCGCTTTTTAAGACAGCTACAAGAATATGTATTCATTGGGAAAAAGGATATTTCCAATATCGAGGTCTTGACCGAGTGTGCCAAATCGGTTGGATTGGATGTGGAGGAATTCCTTTATGACATCAATTCTTCAAGTGCAGCCAAGGGTTTTCAATGTGACATGAAAATCACAAATGAAATGGAAGTGACGGAAATACCTTCCCTTGTCTTTTTCAATCAAAATATTGAAGAAGAAGGAATAAAAGTTTCCGGTGTCTATTCTTACGAGGTATATGTTCAAATTTTAGAAGATATGCTGAATGGTCTTCCCGCCCCTGCAAAACCACCCTCCCTAGAAGAGTTTTTAAGCTGTTTCAAACTAGTGGCCACTAAGGAAATCGAAACGGTTTACAATATGAACAAGAATAACGTCGAGTTGGAAATGAAGAAACTTGTTTTAAAACAGGTGGCAGAGAAAATTCCGGCTAAATACGGGACGTTTTGGAGATATACAAAGAACCAGTCATGAAAATGACTGGTTTCAAACTGTAGACAAACTCGCTTTCCGCCGGTTGTCCACCCTCGGCCTACGCCTGCCGGGTCTCCCTTAGACATGCTTTTCCCTCTGGAGTCACGCACACCCATTCTATTCAACCTTGTTATAAATTTAGATAGAACTTCATATGCCTACAGTCTTTTTTATTTAAACTTTTTGTTATATTAAAAGGGAAAAACCATGCAAATCAAACGATTGCATGGTTTTTTATATGAAATAAGGGGAAGGGAGAAATTTTCACGATCAAACAAAGGGGTATAAGTTTGTTTGTGATTCACTTCACAATTAATAATATAACAGTAACCTTTTTATGTTTCAACTATATGTGCAACTTTTCACAAATTGTTCACAAAATAATTTTTAAATCTTGCATTTACCTTGTCAATACTAGCAAACCCGATTACTTTTCGATTTGGCTCTAGATGATTTTCGGTAAAGAATGGTTATGTTAATTTGTGAAAACTATCACAATTCTATTCAATTGATCATCTACATATTTTTTCTTCTCTTGCTTATTCAGCCTCATTTTATACCGTTTGCCTATCATCCAATGAAAAAAACCTCGGCAAATCGCGAAATTTGCTGAGGTTTTCATCAATTTATACGAACAAAGGGGATGGGAGAAATTTCACGACGATCAAACAAAGGGGTATATGTTTGGGATGTGATAACTTCTATATCTGTACTATAGCAGATTACACACATTAATTGCAAGAACTTTGTGCGTCATTTCACATTATTGTCATATTCTTAGAATACTGCTTATTCTAGCACATAAAATCTAATAAAGAAGCTTTTATCTATTATCACTTATCAGGTTGGAGGTGACCAAATTGAAAGCCATTATATTACTCATACTCTTGTTAGGGTCGCTATTCGTCCAGCTACTCGGAATCATGCAACTCATTCCCCTTTACTTTACCTCACCCATTTTATTTTTCGTTTTCTTCATTATTCTTAACAGTTTAAATCAAAGAAATCGCTTTAAAGGATTATAGAGGACCTCCCCAAAAAAGGACCCGAAACTTTTCGGGTCCCTTTCACATCCTATTTATTCAAAAGTTCTTCCAACTCATTTAATTTTTCCTCGAATACATTCATTGCTTCTTGTACAGGCTCTGCTTTTGTCATATCGACGCCAGCCTTTTTGAGTACTTCAATCGGATAATCGGAACTTCCTGATTTCAAGAACTCCAGATACCTTTTGACAGCAGGCTCTCCTTCTTCAAGGATTTGCTTACTTAATGCTGTAGCTGCACTGATTCCAGTCGCATATTGATAAACGTAGTAATTATAGTAGAAATGTGGAATACGAGCCCATTCCAATCCGATTTCCTCATCAATGGTCACATTTTCGCCAAAGTATTTTTTATTCAGCTCATAATATTCCTTCGTAAGCATATCAGCTGTCAAGGCTTCCCCACTTTGTGCTTTTAAATGAATGGTATGCTCAAATTCCGCAAACATCGTTTGGCGGAACAATGTTCCGCGGAAACCTTCTAAATAATGATTCAATAAATAAATCCGTTTCTTTTCATCTTCAATCGTATTTAACAAATAATCATTCAATAAGTTTTCATTACAGGTCGATGCAACTTCCGCTACAAAAATCGAGTAATTCCCATATGGGTATGGCTGATATTTACGTGTATAGTAGCTATGGACTGAATGCCCAAACTCATGAACGAGCGTGAATAAGTTATTGACGTTATTCTGCCAGTTCATTAAAATATAAGGATTCGTCCCGTATGTACCTGAAGAATAGGCACCGCTTCGTTTCCCTTTGTTTTCATGTACATCGACCCAACGATTTTCAAATCCTTCTTTTAAAACATTCAAATAGTCCTCCCCGAGCGGAGCAAGACCCTTAAGAACATAATCTTTCGCCTCTTCATATGTTACTTCCATCTTCACTTCCTTTACAAGCGGAGTGAATAAATCATACATATGAAGTTCATCTAGTTCGAGTACTTTCTTACGTAATTCAAGATAACGGTGCAGTAACGGCAAATTGTCATTAACCGTTTTAACGAGATTATCGTATACGCTCTCAGGAATGTTATTGTTACTTAGAGCAGCTTGGCGTGCTGAATCATACTTACGAACTGTCGCATTGAAATTATGATTCTTCACCTCACCTGACAGCGTTGAGGCAAATGTATTGCGGAACTCTCCATACTTGCTGTATACCCCTTTAAAAGCGTCCTCACGTACACGGCGATCTTCACTTTCAAGAAAACGGATATACCTTCCATGAGTTATTTCCACTTCATTTCCCTCTTCATCCTTGATGGTAGGGAATTTCAAATCGGCATTGTTTAGCATACCGAACGTATTGCCTGAAGCATCGAGCACTTCTGATGCTTGTGCCAATAATTCTTCCTGCTCAGCAGATAAGATATGGGGCCTCTGAAGACTAATCTCCTCTAATGAATGTTTATATAAACTCAATTCTTCTTTTTCTTCCAAAAACCCTTCAACTTTGCTTTCATCAATACTCAACAGTTCCGGAACCATATAAGAAAACGCCGCTGCTGCCTGGGCGTATAAAGCTTTTGCCCGATCTTCCATCCCTTGATAAAAAGAATTGGTTGTATCTTGGTCATTGCGCATATGTGAATAAGAATAAACTTTCCCTAGATTCTCAAATACTTCATCTTGTAGTTGCAGGGCCGCAAATAACTTTTCTGCGCTTTCACCCAACGTCCCTTTATGCGCCTCCGCTTTCTTGAGATCTTCTTTTACTGCTTTAAAGGCAGCTTCCCAATCTTCCTCGGTCGCGAAGATATCTTCCAGTCTCCATGTATCTTCAGCAGCAATTTCACTTCTCGAGGGTAAAGTATTCACTTTTGTTTCCTGTGCCATAAAATATTCCTCTCCATTCCATAGAAAACTCGCCAGTCAGCTACTCATCGTTAAAACGGATTGAATGCTGCAATCTTCATACGGCGTTCATGCTTTCTTAGTTTGTAAATCCTCGTTCTTATTACTATTTCTCCATTGACAAAAATAATCCTGCCAATTCACCTGAATTCAAGATGAACCTGAGATGTTATCCCTGATTATACGGATATTCCCCTTTTCTATCGTTGTCTTATGCTCATTATAAAAAATTCTTTCCATCATTTGTCCTTCATCACTGTTGGAGGGTAGAGATAAACGTTTTTCAACTTTAAATACCTCCTCTTCCGCCTTTAATATGTAACCCATTTCCTCTAAAAGCTGGATATATTGCCCTACAGGATACACCATCGGCTTTTCATGAAGCAATGGCAGCGCTCTGAGCTTTATATCCCCGTTTTTTGCCCGCTTCTTAAAAAACCGGATTATATCATCCATAGAAATCTTTTCCCCAGGTTTTTTCTCTCGAAACACATCCATGTAAAACCATGCCTGCCATTCTATCGCGGGAGTCTCGATTAAAAGCATCCCTCTGACTGGTACCCCTATTTCAATGGGTATTGTCGCCGGTGTAATATGATGTAAATAAAGCCCTTTAAAAAAAGGGTCGCTTCTACGTGCAGCTTTCACACGGTGGAGGCACCAAACCTTTCGCTTATATCTCCAAAGAGGCAGAAAAGGGAAACGGGAGCTTTTTTTGGGGGTTAATCGGTTAGGGGTGAGAAGCTTTAAAGAAGCGGATGTCAATTCGGCAAAGACGACTCTAGGGGAAAAAGGTGTGAGGTTCTTCAAAACGGATAATCGATCAGTTTCTGGACAATACATCCAAAGAAACGGATGATGGCAACTGCCGGTGACAAAGAGCCACTGAAAGCCGGATAGACGGAATTCATGCATATTTTTCCTTTTTAAGCTTTTTGCAGCAAGGATCCAAATCGGCTTGATGCCAACGCTTTGATAGGCTCTTGTCCGTTCAATGAATTCATTCTCCGGGATAACTGAGCATTGAAATTCTATCGCAAACCGATAACCTCCTATCGTAGCTAAGATATCTGCCCTTTTCTTTATTTGGGGCAGGTAAGCCTCTAAATCGACTTGATAATCGTGTGATAAAAACCACTGATACAATTTTCTTTTTCCCATTAAATGATAAGCGGATTCCGGTTCTGAAGAAGCACGGCACGAAGAATTACTTTTATGGGCGAAATGCGGGATTCTGACATTTCCGGCTTTGATGGACATTTCCGTCTTGCAACATGGGCAGTAATAATCCCCTGACTTTCTCCATTTTGCAAGCACGTTTGCAGGCATCTTTTCAGGTAAGGTGATCCAAGTCCCATCTTTCTTTATCGCAGTTAGCATATATCTCCTCCTCAACCAATACATTCGTTTGTACCGCTATGAATCCCTTTTAATTCGCAAAAAAAAATGCCTTATCGGCAAATAGTAGAGTTTGTTACAATTAAAGAAGGGGTGAAAGTAATCGGCAAGTGGACTCCAGTACTTTCAAACCGATATTCCGCTTGGAAAATGCATCAATCTCCACTTCTTGGGATACCTTTATATCTTCCAAAAAATCATTCACCAGCTGTTGGGTACTATCCGTTCCGTAGAGAAAGGCATTGACTTCGAAATTCAAATGAAAGCTTCTCATATCCATATTGGTTGTCCCAATTGAAGCCAGTCGGTCATCAACGATGATGATTTTGCTATGCATGAAGCCTTCATTATATTGGAAAATACGAACTCCCGAAGCGAGCATTTCGGAGAAATAGGTTCTCGAAGCATGGAATACAATACGCTTATCGGGGTTCTTTGGAACGAGCAGCCTGACATCCAAACCACTTAAAGCCGCCACCTTCAATGCTTGAAAGATATCGTCATCAGGAACGAAGTAGGGAGAGGCAATCCAGACAGACTTTTCAGCTGAAGTAATCATCTTAAAAAAAATGTTCTTAATGATCGTCCACTCACTATCCGGTCCGCCACCAATCAATTGTACTCCGCCATGCTCATGATGAAGCTGGCTGCCAGTCAAGAGATACTCATCCGTTAAAAAGCTATGATTGGTGCTATAATACCAATCCTGCAAAAATATAAGTTGTAAAGTCCTGACTGCTTCCCCCTTTACGATAAGGTGTGTATCACGCCAAGACCCGAATTTCGGATCATGTCCCAAGTATTCATCTCCAATATTGAGGCCTCCCATGAAACCGACGGAGCCGTCAATCACAATTATTTTCCGGTGGTTACGAAAGTTGAATTTATTATTTAATAACGGGAGATGCAACGGACCAAAGGCGACCATTTCGACCCCAGCATTCTTCAGTTCATTGATATAGGCGCGAGCCAACTTCCAAGAACCAACCGCATCATAAAGAAAACGGATTTCTACCCCTTCTCTTGCTTTTTGTTTCAGGACTTCCTTTAACACACCGCCGATCCGGTCATCCCTAACGATATAATACTCTAAATGGATATGATGTCTGGCTTTTTTTATTTCTTCGATGATATTGAAAAATGTCTCGTCTCCATTTCTTAAAATTCGGGTTTCGGTTGTAAATGAAATAGGGCTATTTCCTAGCCTGTTCGCAAGAGCGAATAACAGTTGTGAGTTCTCGTCCATTTCCTTCATCCGATCATCATGTTCCAATTCGCCGCTTACTTTCACGAATCTTTGCTTATCCAAAAAGTACTTCTTGCGAAATATCCTTTCTTTCCGGAAATTGCGGCCAAACAAAAAGTAAAATATTAAACCGATGAAAGGGAAAGCACCAAAAACAACAAGCCACGTTATGGTCTGGATGGGATCTCGATTTTCCAGGAAAATCACAAACCCAGTTATCGCCAAGAAAAGGGTCAATATAAGGCTGGAATAAAACATTAGCCCGCCATTGACTTCATTTGTAATAAAATACCAAGGACCGACCAACAAGAGAAAAAGCAGACTGATGCCAACTATATTCTTCACCTAGACTACCTCCAATTAACAACACAGGGAGACAGGAAAAAAAACTCCCTGCCTAAGGTAAACATATTCATTCTAGGGCGAAAGGGCCGATTTCTACTGAAATCGGCCCCAACAGTTAAGCGAAATATTTATCGACCGTTGCGAATACATCATTTTCTATAACTATTTTTCCGTACTCTTCAAGCATGTGCACCGTTATCGGTGACTCTTGACTATATTCCAATAAAAGACTTAGAACATTATCGATTTCTTCCTCGTCAATTTCCGCTTCGGAAAATTCGATATAAAGATAATACTTATTTTGATAAACATAAAGCTTTGTCGTCCAGTCATCCAAGCCATGACGCTTGCTTAATGAAATGACATCTTCAAAATCCTCGAAAGTCGTAATGAACTCAATCATACCATCTTCGAATGTCATTCCGCTTTCTTCATCCTTACCATGAAAATGTTGATCAAGAAGTGTATCCATCTTATCTGATACATTCAAATCCTTTAACTTATCATCCGAAAGAGGCAGCTCGAGTTTCTGACCATCTTTGGCAAGCTGAGCTTTTGTGACCAAAACTTCCAAGCCTTTTTCAAGAGCTTGAACCTGAATCCATAAAGGTCCTTCAATCATGAATTCTTCTTCTTGGTGCACCTCATCCATCATTTCCCAAAAAAGTTCCTCACTTCTCTCACGACTGTACCAAATCTCTTCGCGATCGAAGCCTCTTTCCTCAATATCTATATAGGAAATATAAAATTTAACTGTATCGTCATTAATGCGTTCGATTTCCATGATTCCCCTCTCCCTTCCTTTCTCATTTTGAAGGGATAATAACCCCCAAGCGAAAATTGCTCTTAAAAGCTCTTTACCCGTAAGTGAATACTGTAAATCATGTTAGTCATAAAAACAGACTATTTTACATCATTTTATGACAAAACCTTGAAGAAGGGAAATAAAAAACATTACTTATCTAAAAAACAATTGTTTGCCTAATATTCCATTCATTCTATAAAAAAATTCATCCGCATGCAACTATCACAGTGCTTTCTTTACATTTAATCGAACTACCGTTTATGCCTTATTATATACACAGCATGATGTATTACATTCTTCTTTTATCTTTTAATGATGCTGACTATAGGATATTCCCGGAAATCCCACACATCAGCTTTTGCCTATGAAATCGGACATGTTTCGGATTTTAACGTTTCCATCAGGCGAAAAAAGCGGTTATGTATAAAGAAAAAGCTCTGCACAATTCCTGGCAGAGCTTGAAAGACCTTATTAGTTGACCATACGTTGTGCTTCTCGTAACTGGAAAGTACGAACTTTACGTGGTAAAAAGCGTCTTATCTCATCTTCGTTATAACCCACTTGAAGCCGTTTCTCGTCAAGGATAATTGGACGTCTCAACAGACCTGGATTTTCCTTGATCAATTTATATAATTCTTGAAGAGGCAGGCTCTCTAAATTTACGTTTAACTTTTGGAAAGTTTTTGACCGTGTTGAAATGATTTCATCGGTTCCATCTTCTGTCATTCGAAGAATTTCTTTAATTTCATCAATCGTTAACGGTTCTGAAAAAATGTTTCTTTCTTTATATCCAATCTCATGTTCCTCTAACCATGCTTTTGCTTTTCTGCATGAAGTACAACTAGGTGATGTATATAATGTTACCATGTTTACTCACACTCCCTAAATATAGAATCGGTGATCTATGAGGGGAAATCTACTATTAGTATTCATAAGTACCACTCTAATTTGAAATAATTTTAATTAAGTATTTCATATTCCTTATTATACACTAATTTATTTAAAATGAATACCCTTTTTGAAATTTGAAAAAATCCTTTAAAACTTCTTGTTTAGCCTGTACTATAGCTATTTCATTTTTTTATGTAATACATTAAAACCACTTTTTCTAATTGAAAATACCTAGCTACCATTCTCATTTAACTCTCAATCGGCCCTCATATTATTTTTATTAGTTCGTTACTTTTATTTACCCCCCATTCCTTGTCAATAAACAAGATCATGTAAATATATTTTCTTTAACAAAATGCAAATTCCTTCTTTTACAAGAAAAACCATTCTTTTAGCACATATAATCCCAAAAGTAAAAGTGGTAATTGGAGTGAATCGTTAATAAGTGGAACAATCTACCTTGCAAGAATTTAAAGATATTCATTTGCCGAAAAAAATGCACAAAAAGGGCCGGTGAAACAACCGACCCTTTTCCTTAAATTTGCACCTCTTTAAAAATATCCGTTTCCTGACCTGCATTCAAGCTTAGTACATCCTCTACATCTTGATATGATTTCCCATAAAGATCATCATCTTTGTAAGTATGGATTTCAGAATAAATCTCTTTCATGAAGTCAAAAACGTCTTCTTCATCAACAGATGGATTTGCCGGCCAATATAAGATTTCCATGGGAGTATTCTCCTTGGTGGCAAGCGATTTTCTGCTGTAGGAAATTGAAGAGGCATGCTGGAAACCTTCCCTTTTATAAAATTTCAGCCTTTTAATTGTATCATCATCGTGTTCTTGTACTGGTTCCACTTCCAGCAAGATCGTTTTCTGCTTTTTTTGCAATTTTTGAATCAATTTCCTTCCTAGTCCCTGCCCCCTTGATTGCTTGGATACAAATAGATAATCAACGAATATAAACTCTTCCCCTTCAACATACAATAAAACATGGTCTGGACCTTCATCCTTTTTATATATTTCCTGCTTATCTTCTAAAAGAACTTCTATATGCTCTTTGGATTTCATTTCTTCAATGGGGAAATACTGATTTAATTTTTCATACCAATTCATTATTTAATCTCCTCTTTTACCAGTTTATACTTTCCAGAATTTTGCTTTTCCACTACAATAGTACTTAAACAACATGAAAATATTATTAGGAGGGTTTTGATGATCAATTACTTTACGGACTTTATTTTAGTCGCGGTTTGCGTTATAGGCATTACGGCTGTTAATGGCGTAGTGACGAATGGCATCGGCGAAAAATGGTTTGGCGGGAAACGTCACTCCCATATTTTTGATCAATCGAAACGAATTCAGTCAGGGTGGAATCAAGTTGGCGGGAATAAAAAGCGGTAATTCAGAAAGAAATTGGATGACCGAAAGGCATCTCCCTTACGGTCATCTATCTTTCATGGGGTATAATCGACTCCTCTTGTATATCGATTGGCTGCATTCCATAATAAATACTCATCTATCCCATTATCATTTAACGCTTTTATTTGGGCTTCCACTTCTTCCTTACCATACTTTTGGTAATTTCCCTCTCCTAAATACGAAGCAGTGAAATCTTGAAGCCAGGGTCTGGAAGTAGGTGGCGTTTTTAATTCCTTCAGCTTCCCATTCTCCAATTTCGCATATTCCTTAACAAGATCATATGGTTCCAAGTCTGGTTTATCGATGCCAAAATAAGATGTCCAATGACTTGGATAGATCATTGAGGAAATTACATCTACATTCTCTGAGATTTTAGTGAAGTTTTGGCCAATCCCGGGAGCTTCAGGCAATGTAGCCGCATATCCAAAAATATCAACTGACACATCCACCCCGTAAGGCTTCAGTTGTTTCTTCGCATAACTTACGAAATCAGTCACTGCCTGAACCCTTTTAGCTGAATGACTTACTTTCGCTTCATCATATTCACCCATATCATATTTCAAATCGTCTTCTTTATTTTCGAACCCTTCTGGAAACCTGACATAGTCAAATTGAATTTCTTTAAAACCCACCTTTGCCGCTTCGATGGCAATGCCAACATTATAATCCCACACCTCTTTTAAGAATGGGTTAACGAAGGCTTCCCCACGACCATTTTTCCATACTTTTTCACCATTTAAATATGACAATTCAGGCTTCTCTTTAGCCAGAAGGGAGTCTTTAAAGACAACCACCCTTGCTATCGGATAAATGTGTTTATCCTCAAGTTTTTTCAGCATTGCCTTTGGATTTTTTATGTAGTCTTTACCAATCCCAGCATATGGGGAATCAGGATCTTCGGTCTTATACGTAATGTTCCCAAAGTCATCCTTGATATCGATGACCATAGCATTCAAATCGGTTTCATCTACATATTTAATAAGTTCGTTCATTTTATTGCCACCCGCTGCGGGCGCGGTCACATATATTCCCCGCACCGCATCCGGATAGTCGAATTTTAACCCCGATTCAAAAACAAACCGCGGTGCACTCACTGGCAGTTCTTTATTTTCTAATGCTACCTGCCTAGTTTCGTTCATGCTCTGTGCATGAACAGGCTGTTGAACCAGGAATATGCACATACCTGTCATCAGCCATTTACTCATTGGTTTCATATCCTCCACCCCATTCGCCATCAGTCATCCATATTCAACAATATAATAGACCCCTTTCTTTAATACCACAACCATTTAACTTTACTCCTATATATTATAAATAATTAAAAAACCTGCCTTACAAAATTTCAACTTTAAGAATACGTTCAACACTCCTGTATTCCCTTGTGTTTATCCTTCCCTAAAATGGTCTGCTCATTGTGAAATATGTTAATCGGTTTGATTTTCCTTGAACCACTCATTTCATCCATATCACAAAAAAAACGGAAAATCCGTTCTATTGTGTAACTTTTTAATTATTTCGCACTTTTTTTGTACATATTTTGTGTGAATGGAAAAAAGGGTCACATAAACATACCTAAGTTTCTGGATTAGATACCCATATTTTGGCATGACATTTCATACCTCAAACTTCATGATAAGTTTAAGCGAACAATTTACGTTTTCTCTAAAATTCTTTCATCTTTTGGAGAATAACTGATCCCAACAAACACTAGAAAAATTCCGAGTAGCTGATAGACATCAGGATGGTAGTTCAAAATCGTAACATCCAGTAAGATTGCGATTATCGGATCAATAAAGACTAAAATAGCAATTGTTTGAGCCTTTAATTCCCGTAAACTGCTGAAAAACAAATAAAACACAAATCCTGTATGAATAAATCCTGTAACAAGTATATAAAGCCAATTCTCAAAGGTAAGATGCACAAAATTTGACCATTCAACTAACGGAATCAATAATAAAACACCCAGAGTCGTTTGAATAACGGTTGTTAACAACGGGCTAAGTATTTGAATTCCCTTTCCCATGATTGAAGTAAGTGCATAGAAGAATGCTGCTGCAAACGCCCATAAAACACCAGTGGATAAAAATCCGGTCATCGTTGTATGTTGATGAATTCCGCCGACTAACAATGTTCCCAAAAAGCAAACAAAGAAAAAGACCAATCCCATTTTTGTTATTTTCTCTTTAAAAATAACGGATCCTAAGAGAAGTACAATAACGGGTGCTAAATGATAAATCGATACAGCCACAGTAATAGGCATTACCTCTAAAGAACGGAAGAAAAACACCCAATTTATGATAAGGAATAAACCGCATAATAAGGCAAGTAAATACTCCTTTCGAGGAATGGAAATTTTTCCTATTCCTTGTGTTTTTAAAGTACTCCCTCCCCATATTGTTCCTAAAAGAATACTTGCACATAGGCAACGTACAAAAACTAGTTCAATCGATTGCAGACCTGTTTTTTCTGAAAATAGACCTACTGAACCGAATATGGCCATGGAGATGGCAAACTTTAATTTGGCAAACATTTAACCCCCCCTAAGTGGTTATTATTATAACTACTATTATTTTTTGTGATAAAAAAACAGCTTTATTTTAGGCTGTTTTTTCCTGTCATTACATGAATTAAATCTTCTCGCGCTTTCCATAACTCATCTAGTTTTTCAGGACCGAATGCATTTGTAATTTCTTCTACCATAATGTCGTGCCTAATATATTCAGTAGCAATTAGGACGAGAGCAGGATCTGTTGACTTCACAGCCCACTCAGAACCTCTATCGCTAAATTTAGCAATCAGCGCTTCTTCCTCATCTCGAACAAGAATAGTCAAATATCCGCCCATTCGTTTGCTCACAATGTCTGGGGCCATGTAGTTATGATGGTAGGTATGACCCAATGTCTCATTCTCAGCTCCAAATAAAACCGTGAAAATCGATATCGAGCCTTCTTTCTCTCTCACAGCCTTTTCAATATCTTTTACCGCAGGAGCCCAAATTGATAGCCAAATCTCTTTTTCTGCGGATCGAATCATCGAGACCATTTCTTGAACAATATGCTCGTACTCGACAATTCTCGTAACGACGTCAATTTTTTGATCACTTTCTAAAACTGTAAGAGATGATTCTAACAATTCAAATGACATATTCATCTCTTCTTTAAGACGAGAAAGCAATTGTTTTGGATCAACGGGTTTATAGACAATCGGATCGGAGGGAACAGTATGAATTGCTCCTTTATCAAGCAATTTACCCAATACCTCATAAATCATTGACCTCGGGACGCCAGAACGTTTACTTAGTTCATAGCCAGTGATGGCGGGTGATTTCAATAGACCAATGTAGGCCTTACACTCGTATTTAGAAAATCCATGCTTTTGCAATTCGATAATCGCCTTGTCTTCCATAAACTCACCTTCTTAGCAGTTAATGTACTAACTACTATAGATTATTCATTCCCAAAAGTCTACAATAACCCACATGGTCTAGTCTTAACAAAACCAATTAGAAACAGGTTCAAAAAAGACTGAGCCAATCAAAGCAAAATGAAGAAACCCCGTTAAACTTCTAATGTAAAGGTAGCTGGGTTTAAAACTTGGATGACCAAATTAACACTTAAAAGAAAACTTACGGTTCCATTGGCTTGATTGCCGTTTCGATTATACATTTAATATGAATAAATGCTAAAATACAGATATAGTGGACAATTCGAATTCTCAAAAATGTCATCGATACAGGACAAAACGGCCCTCCACAAGATTTAAATGAGCGTTTCCTATCATGGGAGCACCGCACATTTCTTTCAAAGAAAGTGGATTCATTTTCTATTTATCCTTACAATAATGAAGAACGAATATCCATTTATCAATAAACGCAATTAGAGGAGTGACTAGCAGTTGAAAAGGATTTTCTCCGGCATTCAGCCATCCGGTTCCGTTACATTAGGAAATTACATCGGAGCCATGAAACAATTCGTTAACTTACAAAATGAATATGAGTGTTTTTTTTGTATAGTTGACCAGCATGCAATTACAGTTCCACAAGATCGCCTAAAGCTAAGGAAAAGCATTAAATCATTAGCCGCTTTATATTTGGCCATTGGTCTTGATCCTGAAAAAAATACCATCTTCATTCAATCAGAAGTACCTGCCCATGCTCAGGCAGGCTGGATTTTACAAAGTATATCCTACATTGGTGAGCTTGAGAGAATGACACAATTCAAAGACAAATCCGCTGGCAAAGAAGGAGTATCTGCAGCACTTCTTACATACCCGCCGCTGATGGCTGCCGACATCCTCCTTTACAGTACAGATGTTGTTCCTGTCGGGGAAGATCAAAGACAGCACCTTGAATTGACACGAGATTTGGCTGAAAGATTCAATAAAAAGCACAACGACATTTTCAAAATCCCGGAAATCAGCCTTCCTAAAGAGGGGGCACGTATCATGTCCCTTCAAGAACCAACCAAGAAAATGAGTAAATCAGATCCTAACAAAAAGGCGACGATTGCCCTATTGGATGATCCGAAGCAAATTGAAAAAAACATCAAGAGCGCAGTAACCGATTCTGAAGGTATTGTCCGTTACGATAAGGAAAACAAGGCCGGTGTTTCCAACTTGATGTCGATATACTCCATCTTCAGTGGAAAAAGCTATTCAGAAATAGAAGAGATGTATGAAGGGAAAGGGTACGGCGACTTTAAAAGTGATTTGGCTGAAGTGGTCCTAGGAGAAATCCTCCCAATCCAGGAACGCTATAATGAATTGATCGATTCGCCTGAATTGGATGAAATTCTTGACCATGGTGCAGAAAAAGCGAACAAGGAAGCCAATAAAATGATCAGAAAAATGTATAATGGCATGGGACTTGGCAGAAAGAGATAAAAGAAAAAGACGATCCTCATCGGATCGTCTTTTCTTTTGTTCATTCAAATTTTCATTTCCACTATAATATCGATGGACTATCGCCAGCCTCCACTTGCCAAAGCTTTTCAAAAAAAGGCTGGCCCTTCACCAAGTTTTCACAAAGTTGAAGGTGCTTCTCTGACCAGCCTTCCTTCATTTCTTCATATAACTCAAGCCAAGCTATTTGAAAATCCATTTCTTGAATGCTCTCATATTTTTCAGGAGCCCACTCAGTATACCAATAGCGAATTTCAGCGGTGTTTTTCGCCGTAAATAACTGGTCCATGGCCATGAATAGTAATTGCTTCAACTGTCTTTCTTTTCTTGTCAACCCATTCATGAATAAGGGAGACGGCGATAAAATATGATATTCTTTCTCAGATGCAGGTTTTTCAGTAAAGGTGTAATCCATCTCATCCTGGTTTTCAATCATGTCGTAAACAATTTGCTCCTGCCGGGGAATTATTCTGCTTTTCCTAATCGGAATATGATAACCTATCGTATCAACAGCCAGAATTCCATTTCCATCAGTAACGATAAAACAATAGTCAAGCTGAATTCGTTCATGATTTTTCCTTGCATATGCTTTTTGATACACATCATTTAGCAATGGCTTAGGTAATTCCGATAAGTCGTTTTCTATGTAGTGGAACAATGTTGATGACACTTTCAACAAAGGAACTTGATCTAGTAGTTCAATCCCATCATCCTTCCTCCATTCATGAAAATGACAAATATTATAGCCGTTTTCTTCTCCTTCAAACCAGTTAACCCATACATCATGAAGATATAGCATCATTCATCCCTCACTTAAACAAATTTCTGTTTGTCACTCAGTATAGGCAGGAACCAGACAATTTATTCCTATTCTAGAAAACAGATTAAGAAAAAAAGAACGTATATATTAGTTCTTTTTTGATAAGAATTCTTCAGATTGAATGATGAATGATTTTTTCACGGAGAGCTTTTCAAAGTTCTTCACCAAGTAATAGCCACTACAGTATCCCAGCATATATGGAAACCCTTTCGTTCCAAGCAGAAGAACATCATGTTGAGGATCTGTACGCTTTATCATGTGCTTTTCTTCTAGATGCTTGCTCCAAAATTCCCGCAGTTTATCTTCCTGATATAACTTAGTCCATTTCGCTAAGTAATTAGCTCCTAAATATTTCTCCACTGTTCTTTCAGCCAGTCCTTCCATGATCATCGTATCAAGAAGTGTAAATTCTTTTTGTTCTTTTTTCAAAAGATGCAGGCGGCAAACATGATGATATTCATGAATCAATAGCGCTTCCATTTCCTTTTCAGCTATCCCCTTATCATAAAAAAGGAATAGTTTATCTTTAAATGCCAACCCTGACTTCGTTTCAACCGTTTTCTTCCACATACCTGAAGACATGAGCGGAAAAATATATATGGGAACATCAGGACCTCCCCATAGCTTTTTATAAGAAGTAAACAGGCTTTGTGTTTTTTTCCAAACATTATTTTCTTTTAAGTCTTCCCAAGTGAGTTTCGTTTTTTGATTTGGCGAATACATGCCGTGCTTCAATAAGTGTTGATAGATCATACCCGCATCAAGCGTATAGTTGAATGTACCTTTGAGTCTTTCCATCATCTTGATCGGACGGTTGAAATCTTCCTTCAACCATTCATTTGTTGAAATAACTCCCAATTCCCATACACCCCCGCTCCTTTTGACTATCGTATGATTAATAAAAGGCGGTTGACACATATTATTTCCTTGTATGTTTTCCACACAAAAAGAGCAGATCCCTGAAGAATCTGCTCTCAGACTGCAGGCAAACTCGATAATAATGGAGTTTGACTACAGTTTTTTGAGGATGGTAGTTAATTTCCATTCCATGCACTCGCTTTGTGCCTGCGGGGCCACCCTTCCCCATATTCCCACAGGAGTCTCGTACACCCGTTCCAATCTACTTTGATTTAACAGTTAGATAGAACCCCCTTTCATCTACACAAAAAGAGCAGATTCCAAAAGAATCTGCTCTCCCTTTAATTATTGATATTTCTTGAAAAGAATGGTTGCGTTATGTCCACCGAATCCAAGTGAATTGCTGATGGCGGCACTGATTTCCAATTTTCTTGCTTGATTCGGAACATAGTCCAAATCACACTCAGGGTCTGGTGTTTCAATATTGATGGTAGGAGGCAGAATACTGTCCCTGATTGCTTGAATCGTGAATATAGCTTCTACTCCACCTGCTGCACCTAACATATGGCCAGTCATGGACTTAGTAGAGCTTATTGCAAGTTTATAAGCATGGTCGCCAAAGACTTCTTTGACTGCCATCGTTTCATATTTATCATTGTAAGGTGTACTTGTTCCATGGGCATTTACATATTGGATTTCTTCCGGGCTCAAGCCTGCATCCTCAATGGCAATTTTCATTGCTCTTGCCCCTCCTTCTCCACCAGGAGCCGGAGCCGTAATATGGAAGGCATCCCCAGTTGAGCCATAACCAGCTATTTCCGCATAAATCTTTGCTCCTCTGTTCAATGCATGTTCCAAATCTTCGAGAACGATAATTCCCGCTCCTTCTCCAATTACGAATCCATCACGATTCACATCAAAAGGACGGCTCGCAGTCTGAGGATCAGGATTAGTCGATAAAGCCGTATTTGCACAGAAGCCTGCAACCGACATTTTTGTGATTGGTGCTTCTGCTCCACCTGTGATCATCACATCGGCATCGCCCCGCTGAATCGCTTTAAACGCATCACCAATTGAATTTGTTCCTGTTGCGCAGGCTGTTACAGTACATGAATTTATTCCTTTAGCACCAAGTAAGATAGATACTTGGCCAGCTGCCATGTCCGGAATCATCATTGGTACGAAAAATGGGCTCACCCGCTTATACCCTTTGTTTAAAAAGTTTTCATGTTGTGTCTCAAGTGTCTCAAGCCCACCGATACCAGACCCGATCCAGACTCCGACACGAGCAGCATTTTCATCAGTTATCTCCAGTTTACTATCATTATATGCCATTACAGATGCAGCAATTGCATAATGAGTAAAACGATCCATCTTGCGTGCATCTTTACGGTTGATATATGTCTCAATATCAAAGTCCTTTATTTCAGCTGCCACTTTAACGGGATATTCTTCGGCATTCAAGCGTGTTAATGGCCCTACCCCCGATTTTCCCTCGATTATATTCTTCCATCCAGTTTCTGCATCATTACCAACTGGGGAAATTGCTCCAATACCTGTTACAACTACACGGCGATTAGTCATTAGAAATGGCTCCTTTCTATTTTAAAGCTCGTACTTTTTTCTTCTTCTTTTATTTACCCCATCTTAGAGCGATTGCTCCCCAAGTGAGACCTCCACCAAAACCAACCATGATGATTAGGTCATTGTCCTTGACTCTTCCTGCTTCCATTTCTTCCACTAGGGCAATAGGAATCGACGCTGAAGAGGTATTTCCATATTTATGAACCGTTTTTGTCATTTTTTCAATCGGCAGACCTAAACGTTCTCTTGAAGCTTCCATAATCCGAATGTTCGCTTGATGTGGTACAAGTAAATCCACATCTTCTTTCGTCAATCCGGCTTTATCAAGTACACTCAGGCTGGATTCCCCCATCTGACGGACAGCAAATTTAAAAACTTCACGTCCATTCATATGAATAAAATCTCCATCCTGTAATAAGTGCTGTCCACCAGTTCCATCTGCCCCTAATTCGAAGGAAAGGATCCCTTTACCTTCCGCAACAGGGCCAAGTACAGCTGCACCTGCTCCATCACCAAAGAGAACAGCAGTATTGCGGTCTTCCCAATTGGTTATTCTTGATAGCTTTTCGACACCGACTATCAACACATGCTTATATGCACCTGTCTGAATAAATTGCTGTGCGGTGATCATTGCATACATAAAGCCAGCACATGCCGCACTTACATCCATTGCAGCAGCCTTCTTTGCTCCCAATTTCTCTTGAATCATACAAGAGACAGTAGGAAACGACTGATCCGGTGTCACAGTAGCTACAAGAATTAAATCTATTTCTTCCGCTGAAATTTCCGCATTTTCCAATGCAGCTTTTGCAGCTTCATAAGCCATATCGGAAGTATTTATTTCATCATTGGCAATTCTTCTTTCCTCGATACCTGTTCTAGTACGAATCCACTCGTCAGAAGTGTCCATAATTTTCTCTAAATCCGCATTTGTAACGATTTTATCGGGTAAGTAGCGGCCAAGACCTAATATTCCAGCATTCATTTTGCCATCCCCTTATATTTTAATGAGTTATTATAAGCATCTATTATTACCTGGTACTAATTTTATATAAAAAAACACCTCCTTGCAAGAGCTAACAATTTTAAAGTCTAAAAGAATCTGTTTCCCAAGTTGGACAAGTGCCTATGCCAATGGGATTTTAGGGACATACATTATTATTAAATGAGAAAAGGGGGAGATTAGCGTGGACATCTTCAATCGCAACAACAATCAGAGAAGCCAGGATGATCATTTTTCGAATTTGATGTTTGGCAAGAAAGAGGAACTTGAATTTGAACTTGAACCTGAGCCTGCGAATGAGGATTCGCAGGTTGATTACATTCAATTGATGCAGAGCGTTGAAACATTAATGGGCTTATACGGTCAATACAAACCGGCCATCGATAAAATGAATCTGAACCCATTAATTTCCAAGTTCTTGAAGAAAGGATAAAAAATGAGGCTGCCCGTTTACCTGGACAGCCTACCTTTAATTAACGCTGCGCATCTTGTTTCCCTAGCTCATAAGCTTCTTGCATAACGCTTTTAAACAGCTCCATGAATGGCTCTGCCATCTCCATCGAGAATGGAATCCCGCTCGCTTCAAGCTTTGCTTTAGCTTCAGGGAAGTACTTCATAGCGATTCCCATAAATTCAAGCGTTTTATCTGAACTCATTTTTCGTTTCCCCCTATCTATTTGAATTTTCATCAATTGATTTAAGTGGAACCCAAAGAAATCTCCATTCCATCATAATTGTCCATGGCCCTTTCGTAAAGGCCGTAATCATAAAATAATGAATATCAATTGATGTTCATTCCTATCCTTGTACATTATAGTACAAGACATATTGGTTAGAGGCAAATGTACAGATTTGTCCTTTATATTTTCCGTGCTTTACCACAAATTGTGATCATATATTCTACATACATTAGAATGTTTTTTATTTAGTGAATAAGTAGCTTCCCCTTCAAAATATACTCCAATCCTTGATCACTTTAATCACGCTTTCTCCATTCTTTAAGTAAGTTTAATCGTTTATTATGTTTTCTTTGTAAGGCAACGCCTTCTGCCGGATCCATTTTACTATGAACTTCAAGTATAGTTCCTTTATTGATTTTGGTTGTGGATTTACTCATTAATGAATCCATGCTTTCACCAAATATTAACTGTGCACATTTATCCCAGTGATCATCTATGCTGCTGCACAATTGGATGTTCTTATCTGAAGAAGAAGTAAGAACCCCTTCCAATGCATGCACAAAATCTGTGATGAAGAGAGCATCACCAGTATATTCGTGAGCAATTGCCTTTTTGATATCAGACTGTCCAAGTTGACTGATTCCGGCTTCAAAGCTCATGCCTTCCGATTGCCAAGGTCCATAAATCGTCGGTAAAAATATGATTTTTGCAGAATCTATTCCACGAATCGCGGTTAATATCGGCTGAAAAATACCCGCATCTTCTTCTACCGGCATGAAAATAACAAAATTTGGCGTTTCATTCATGCCATTTTTTTTGCATTTTTCAATGAAGGAAACGATTTCGCCTATAAGAGAATCGGGTTTATCCATTTTTCCCTGTTGGAAATCGTAACAAGATATGAACACAGTGTCCTCCTGTGAAATATCCAATAATTTAAGCTTATTTATCGGAAAGTATATAAAATTGGCACTTCTGCCTATTTCAAGTTCTTTTTCTTCAATAATATGTTGGTTTGCTTTTGAATCAGTCCAATCAATTCCGATCACTTCTTCACCCTGGTTCAAAAAATGTTGAGTCACATAGAAACCAACAAATTGATAAGTGCCAATGACAATGTATGTTTGCATAAATACAGCCTCCTCGTATGCCATCAAGCCCACTTCATCCGGCACGTCTAGTTTTTTTAGATGCTGTATCGTATGCAAACTATTGTAAAAATATATCCATTCTCATAAAGACTCTTCATTCTCATTGAAAAATTTCTGTATTTGATAGGGGATTTTATAACGTTTTTCAGGCAATAAATATGTTAGCTGCAAGTCTGCTTTCCTAGCCAGCTGGATTTGTCGATATAGTTCGGCTTGCTCTTTCCGCATGCTTCCAAAAACCTGAATCACTTTCATAGGGATATTTTCCGCGATTACTGGATTTTCAGCATCCAGAATATGCTGTTCACATTCTGCTGGGTCGAGCTCATATGCAGCCGCAACCTCCGACAGCCACTTTTTATAGAAAAACTTATTATCCTTTTCCTTCTCAAGCTGTGCTTTCAAGGAAAAAACCGGATCGATCAATACGACTGACCGTATGTTACTTCCAAGTTCATTCATTAATTTTAAAGCGAGGAGTGCGCCTGTCCCCTCTGCCAATACATGAACCCTTTGATTGACTATTTCTTTTTTTATGAAGAGCATATATAGGTTAAGGGAAAGGTCCAGTGCTTTTGGACTGCCCCAGTTGGCTCCGTAAAAATTGGATGAAAATAGCGTATATCCGTATTCCTTTAAATATTCCAATATCCGAAACCTGCCAGGATGCTGAAGCCAAAAGCTGCCGTCTTTTTCGACAAAATGGGTTCGGTCACCAATTACCATTATAGAAAAGCCACTGGGCCGTTCTGGATAATGGACGATATTCCATTGGTCATCAATTTGAAAAGTTCGTTGTTCCATCGGTCAAACTCCTTTAAGGAATATTACTACTATATTAATTTATGAAGAAAAATAGAAAGGGTCAGTGGAAACGCCTAACTTCTTATCCTAAATTAACCAAGCAGGGGTGGTTTTGTTTATTATTGAGTCCCTATAATTTCCTTATTGACTTTTGGTACCAACTTAATTGCTTTTAAAGTTACCCTATGATTTAATGTATTGAATTATTTAATTGTTATTATTAAAAACACGTTTTAACTGTATATTAATTATGGTAAGATAAAAATGATTGTAGTGGAATGAGGTGAAATTCGATGCGTTATGCTTGGGCAATTTTTTGGACATTCTTATTAGTGCATATGACTGTATATGTTGTTTCTTCCATGATCGGAGTTTCATACGATGCTAAACAGGGAACGATTTTAGGACTAGCTGCCGCTATCCTTATTTGCATCATCCCTGCTGTTTTGCCTGCTGGGCCAGCAAAAGACTCCCATCAACATTAATAAGCAAAATAGGACATCCTGACAAGGATGTCCTATTTGTTATACCGTCCTTTACTTTCGGTTAAACAACATTTCATATATTTTTTAAATCAGGACCAACTCATTATGATCGATATCAATCGTTATTCCTTCTTTTAGCCCTTTTGTTCCTGCTATGATTTTACGGGCGATTTTTGTTTCCAGATGCTTTTGGATAAATCTCTTCAACGGTCTGGCTCCATATACAGGATCATATCCTTGTTCGGCAATGAATTCCTTAGCTGCCTCGGTGACGTTCAGGATTATATTTTGTTCAGTTAACCTTACCTGTAATTGCTGAACCATTTTTTCTACGATTTCAACGATTTCTTGTTTAGTAAGAGGTTTGAATAAAACAATATCATCTACCCGGTTCAAAAATTCCGGACGGAAATGCCCTCTTAATTCTTTAAAGACTTGATCTTTTATTTCATCTTCAATCCCACCATCCATACGGTTTGACTGCAACAAGAAATGGGAACCGATATTGGAAGTCATGATGATTACCGTATTTTTACAGTTTATCGTTCTACCTTGGGAGTCGGTAATCCTTCCGTCATCCAACATTTGCAGCAAGATATTGAATACCTCAGGATGTGCCTTTTCAATTTCGTCCAATAATACGACTGAATATGGGTTTCTCCTAATTGCCTCGGTTAATTGCCCGCCTTCTTCAAATCCAACATATCCAGGAGGTGCACCAACAAGACGGGAAACGGAATGTTTCTCCATATATTCAGACATATCGATTCGAATCATATGATCCTCACTATCGAATAACGTTTCTGCCAGGGCTTTTACCAATTCTGTTTTACCGACACCCGTCGGCCCCAGGAAAATGAATGAACCAATCGGTCTGTTTGGATCTTTAATTCCCGCCCTTGCCCTTAAAACAGCATCAGATACAAGTTCTACCGCTTCCCCTTGACCTATTACGCGTTCATGAAGGATATCCGACAACCTGAGCAACTTCTCCCTTTCACTTTCCACCAGCTTGTTTACAGGAATTCCCGTCCACCTCGCAACGACCGAAGCAATCTCCTCTTCCGTCACTTCCTGGCGAAGTAACCGTGACTCCTGTTTTTCTTTTTCCAATTCACCTTCCATGGCATCCAATTCTTTTTGAAGCTGTGGAATCCTACCGTGTCGAAGTTCCGCTGCCCGGTTAAGGTCATAGGCGTTCTCTGCCTGTTCTAGTTCATGACGCAGCTTCTCAAGTTCCTCACGTTGATCCTGCACTCTTTGAAGCGCCGACTTTTCCATTTGCCACTTGGATTTCATGCTATTCGCTTGATCTTGAAGTTCTGAGAGTTCTTTTTGTAGCACTTCCAGCCTTTCTTTACTTTGAGGATCCTCCTCATTCTTCAAGGCAGCCTCTTCAATTTCAAGTTGCATCACCTTTCTCGTGATTTCATCCAACTCTGACGGCATGGAATCAATCTCCATCCTGATCATCGCACAAGCTTCATCAATAAGATCTATCGCTTTATCCGGCAGAAAACGTTCCGTTATATATCGGTTCGAAAGGACAGAGGCAGCCACGATCGCCCGATCATGAATCCTGACACCATGGTGTATTTCAAACCGTTCCTTTAACCCACGCAAAATTGAAATCGTATCCTCCACATCCGGTTCAGGAACCAGAACTTGTTGGAAACGACGTTCTAGAGCCGGATCTTTTTCAATATATTGTCGATATTCATCAAGGGTTGTTGCCCCGATACAATGCAGCTCACCACGCGCAAGCATCGGCTTTAACATATTCCCCGCATCAAGTGCGCCATCCGTTCTGCCTGCACCGACAATAGTATGCAGTTCATCGATGAATAAAAGAATTTTTCCATCACTCTTTTTAATTTCATTCAATACCGCTTTAAGACGTTCCTCAAATTCACCGCGGAATTTTGCCCCTGCGACAAGCGCACTCATATCTAGTGAAAATACGGTTTTGTCCTTTAAACCTTCCGGAACATCCTTCCTGACGATCCTTTGCGCCAATCCTTCGACAATGGCTGTCTTACCAACACCAGGTTCCCCAATTAATACAGGGTTATTTTTTGTTTTACGTGATAGGATCCGAATGACGTTTCGGATTTCCGTATCACGACCGATGACTGGATCTACCTTCCCTGATTTAACTTCAGCAACGAGATCTCTGCCGTATTTTTTCAGTACTTCATATGTGCTTTCAGGATTTTGACTAGTCACTCGCTGATTCCCCCTTACATCTTGTATAATACGTTTTGCTCTTTCGTAATCGATTCCATATGATGAAAAAAGTTTGTTTATATTCGTTTTATTGCCTTTCAAGTACGCCAGCAGCAAATGTTCGACTGATAAATATTCATCCTCCCACATCTGCATTTCCTTTTCGGCCGCCGTCATAATTTGCTGGAGGGATGATGACATGTAAACCTGGGAAACACTTCCTCTCACTTCCGGCAATCGATCCAGTTCCTTATTAAGTTCTATTTCAAATTGATCAATCGGTTTATCAGACTCCGATAAAATCCTGATTAATAAACTTTCATCCTGTTCCATTAAGGTTTTTAATAAATGAAGCTCCGTCAGCTCGGGATTCCCTCTATCTTTGGCAAGCTCCTGCCCGCCAATGAATGCCTGCTGGGTTCTCTCCGTCATTTTATTAATATCCATCTAAAAACCTCCCATTCATCTATAACATGAACGAATCCCCACTTAGTTTGACCAACTTTGACCTTTATATTTTCATTATACTTCTAATTCTCCCCTTGTAAAGGAAAGTTATAAAAAATACAGGAACTATGAATGTATAAACGACAAAAGCCTTTCTTCATAAAGAAGAAAGGCAAAAACCCTTTGTAAAAGGTATAACAACCTTAAACATATACTTAGATGAAACAAACAAATTACGCTTTCACGGCCATTTTATTGTAACCATGGAATTCATCAAGAAATTGGAAGTCCTTATCCGTTCGACTTGATAGGATCGTATCACGGAGCAGAATGCCTGTATCAGTCGTATTGTGAATGATTTCCCCCCACATTCTTGCACTCCTCTGAACATTAGCCGTACGCGGAATGCGTTCCTCTTGATATTCTACAAATGCTTGTTCAATGTCATTTCCATGCTTATGAAGCATATCCGTTAAATAAGCCGCATCTTCTAAAGCCTGACAGGCCCCTTGCGCCAAGTATTGAAGCATCGGGTGTGCAGCATCGCCCGTAAGCGTAATCCTGCCTTTTGTCCAATTATCAATTGGTAAACGGTCATACATCGGCCAGCGGCGTTGACGTTGAATGAATGAAATTGCATTCTGAACAAGCTCGCAAGTTCCTGCAAAGACACGATCCATTTCTTCGGGTGTTCCCCATAGATTCGTTTTTTCATTTTCTTCCGTATATTGAGAACTTTTGAAGACCACTACTTGGTTGTATAGTTCTCCCCTTCTGACCGGATATTGAACAAGATGAAGATTTGGTCCAATCCACATATATACATCATCTAGATCTCCATGGCTTGTAACTTCTTCCATCGGGATTGCCCCTCTATATGCCACATATTGCGAGCAGACCGGTTGATCATCCACGAATAGTTTACGCGCATTGGACCATAATCCATCAGCACCAATGACAGCCGTTCCTGAATGTTGGGACCCGTCAGCAGCAGTAACGATAACTTCACCGTCATTTTCTACTGTTTCAATGATGGTTTGGTTGGTTACCAGCTCGATAAATGGGTTGCTTTCACATGCTTCGGCTAGTACTCTATGCAAATCGGAACGATGCAAAACAATATACGGGGCCCCATATCTTTCTTTATAAACATCACCTAAATCCAAAGCGGAAAGTTCCTTGCCAGAAAAGGCATCCATCAACACCAACCTTTTTGGAAAGACTGCAATTTCGTTGATTTTATCCATCACGCCTAGGCGCTGTAGTACATTGGTTGCGTTCGCAGCAAGCTGAATCCCTGCACCGATTTCACCAAATTCAGGTGCTTGTTCCAAAACCTTCACGTATTGTTTTGTTTCTGCTACTCCTAGAGCCGTTGCCAATCCGCCTATTCCTCCACCAATAACGATGAATGGTTTTTTTACTGTGTTCATCATCAATTCCCCCCTAAATTAGTTGTCATTAGCCAAAGTTGCAGACCAGCATCGCGGTAAGCGTTTTCATTCGACTGGCATTCTCAAATATTCATCAGGATGGCTGTTTGCACTCAAACAGATTATTTTTATACCAAAACAGGCTTGAATTCACTTTCAACCTTTTGGTACCCCTTGTTTGCATCAAATGCCTGTTGTTGTTCCAAATCGAATCTCTCCATTATTGGTAGGTCGTTTACCGAGAATAAGTAAGAATCCACTTCTGCGACGTGCTCATGCCATGCCCAATTCGGAACGACGAAATAATCTCCCTTGGACCAGTCAAAACGTACGCCATTAATGACCGTATAACCTGACCCTTGGTGCACTTGATAAATTGTGGAATGGGTATGGCGATGTGCTTTCGTATGAAATCCTTTCGGCAGCTTTTGCATCCATGCCCCCATCGTCGGATTGGCTGTTTGTCCATTAGATGGATTGATATATTCAACGGCAAAACCTTCATATGGATCTGGATCAAAATTCATTAATCCTTCAATCGCTGCTTTGGTGCCTTTCCACTTGTAATTGGCAAGCGGTGCCACTTGCGAATAACGGTCGGATACTGGACGAACCATTCCGCCTTGATAACGGAGCTCTGAAAAATTATCCGGACGTTTAGGCGTTTCAATTCGATCTGGATATGGTTCAAAGAAAGTGCCGCCTATGGAATAGATAGTTGGGATATCAAGGGCATCCATCCAAATCATTGGTTTTTCGCCAACATGTCCATGACCATGCCATAGGTTTTTCGGCGTGATTAAGAAATCTCCTTCTTCCATGAAGATCCTTTCTCCCTGCACGATGGAGTAGGCACCTTCACCATTCGTAATGAAACGAAGTGCACTTTGGGAGTGACGGTGGGAAGGGGCCACTTCACCTGGCAACAATAGCTGAACCGCTGCATAAAGCGTTTGTGTTGTCGAAGCCCAACCCCAAGGCTGGCGATAAGTTAAGCCAGGGTTTTGAAAATAAATGGCCCTGCGCTCCCCTCCTCGATCAGGAGTGAAGATTTCAGCTGCTTCCATCAATTTTTTTGTCAAAAGCTCTTCTTTCCATAAATAAGCATGGGCATGAGGTTTAGGTTCATGGTCCATCAGAGCGGGAATGGCTTCCCAAAGTGGCCCAAGGTTATATTGCTGGATATCCTTTGTAAAATCTTTTACGATCGTACTATTCATGTATTCTGATTTTTCAGCCACAATAATCCCTTCTTTCTTTTTTATCTATCCTCATTTGATTTTAGAAAGATTCCGCTTAATTTGGCCATAGTGTCCTGAAACATGCTCATCGATGAAGTGATCCACAATATAAGAAACGGGTTTGTTTCCGAATTTGGCGAAGTTCCGGTGTGGTGATTCTTGAGATAGTGTTTCTTCATCTAATTCCCCAAGCACGCTCTCCACTTTAAATTTAAGCGCCTCCACTTGCCTAAAGACATCCTCTACAGAAAGTTGTTCCGTATCAGTAACTGCTGCCAGCCGAGCTGGATCTTGCAATCCACGTCCCCATTTGGATCCAGGCGCGGCCACAACCGTTTCCACTTCACCCAACCAATAAGGAATGGCCTCCGCTAAATGGGAAAGAATCTGCATGATTGACCATTCATCCTCTGCGGGGTTACAACGGATCGTTTCTTCCTTGAGTTTATTGGTTGTCTCCAGTATGTGATCGATTGATTGTTGAACCGATTTGATCGATGTCCCGATTTCCTGAAAAGCCATACTTATTTTCCCTCCCCTGCACGACTCACACGGTTTTCAAGATAACCTATTTTGTCGATTTCGATTTTGACAACGTCACCATCTTTTAAGAATACTTGTGGATCACGGGCTACTCCTACCCCGCCCGGTGTTCCAGTGAGGACGATATCGCCAGGTTCAAGAGTCATTAAGTTCGATAGGAATTCAACTAAATACTTCACATCGAATACGAAGTTGGATGTATTCGTTTTTTGGCGTTCTTCTCCATTAACAGTTAATCGAACATTTAGACCAGATGGATCGGGTAGCTCATCGGAAGTGACTAACCAAGGTCCCATAGGAGCGCTTCCTTCAACCGTTTTTCCTTGAAGCCACTCAAGCGTACGCCGTTGGATATCACGATACGTAACATCATTCGCAATTGTATAACCCGCGACATAATCAAGAGCATCTTCTTGTGAAACATTACGTGCCCTTTGTCCGACTACAAAAGCGAATTCCGCTTCATAATCAAGCTGTTCAGATACAGGGAAGAACGGGATGTCATCCTGGGGACCGATTACTGTATTGGCGAACTTAGCGAATACCACTGGGAATGGCGGCAATTCGCGGCCCATTTCAGCAATGTGCTCCCGGTAGTTATGTCCGACACAAATAATTTTTCCTGGCTTTTGGACAGGTGCCTCAAGTTTTATATTTTCAACCTCATGTATCAATTTATGTCTGAATGAATCACGATTATTAAGGGCAAAGTCTGCAGCGTTTTTAGCGATGGAAAGGCTTTCATTACCACCCTGTAAAAACGCTTCCATAGATGCAGGTACATATGCTTCAGCGATTTGTTCACTGCGAAGTTTTCCTTCACTTTCAAGGAGAGCTTGATAAGCATAGTTCAAGTCTACTATTTCATTATTCGGGTAAAGAGCTCCAATACGTTTAAAACCATCACGGCTGAAAGTTACTAATTTCATATTTCATTCTCCTTTATTATCTTTAATTTTTGAAATCTTGATTTAATTTTCTTTATCCTTATTTGTGGACTAATTCTGCTAGATTCCCCAACAGAATATGGTTGATAACCGCAACACCTATTCCACTTATAGATAACATTGTTCACTATTTATATACATAATAACGTAATTTTCGGAATATTGTCAAGAAAGTATTGCAAATTTTTGTGCAAATGTTATCATCTACACCATTACGAGACCTCTTGAACCAATATTTATTTTCGACGGAAAGTATCTAATAGCTTTTACAAACCTACTTTTTTCTTGCTTCATTTCATTAAATTTTACAGATTCTGATATACTAGACCTAAATTAAAACAGATTAGGAGATTGACATATGGAAATCGTAAAATCTGGTTCGACGATTCAATCATTACAAATAGGGATGAGCATTATCGATTTACTTGCTTCCCAAAGAAATCCTTTAAGATTCTCTGATATTCAGGAATCAACGGAAATAACGAAAAGTAACCTCTATAAGTATTTGAATACGTTGACTCAACTCGAGTTACTATATCGTGATAAGACAACTGGTATGTATCACCTTGGCAGCAAACTGATTCAATATGGAATGGCAGCTATAGGAAATGAGGACGTCACAAGCAGGATAACTCCATATTTACAGGAAATCAGTCATCATACCTCCTGCACAGTTCTATTCTCCGTTTGGACTTACGATGGACCCATCACGGCAAAAATATGGAATTCCAATCAAAACTTAAATATCGGGGCCCAGCTAGGTACACGTCTACCTCCTTCATCTTCTTCCGGAAAAGTATTCACTGTATTCCAGGATTCTTCTTTGACGGCGGACTGGATTGAAAAAGATCGTAATGTCTCAGGGGCTTTCCTAAAAGAAACAGAGGAATATCATGAAATTCGGAAATACAAAATCGCTTTTGCCAAAGAGCCTCTTGTGCCTTCAGTTTCTTCCATGTCCATTCCGGTTTTTAATTATAATGCGGAATTATTGGGCGCGATCACTGCCGTGGGATTCACCGAGAGTATTCCGGATCATTATGATGATTCTTTGAGTCAATATTTAAGAAAGAGCTTTTCGGAAATCTCGAAGATTTTCGGTTATTCCGAAGAATAAAAAAAGCAGGAAAAAGGGGCCGATCGTCCCTTTTCCTGCTTTCGTTTTTTTCATGGCTTCCGCTTATATGTCCATATCCGGTTATGATTGGATGTCTCAGGAAACGCATCCCCTGCATCAAGCTTTACCATTTTCGGATTCACAACCGTGCTGCCCGTTTCACCGATTTCTACGTAGGTCCCATTATTAGGTGCCTTCTGACCTGGCTTAAATTGACGATTTTGCCCCATAGATTTCACCCCTTTACATGCTTTCCTTGTTATTATTACCAGGTTCCTTTCTTTCATGTCAGAAAAATTAAGAACATACAGGAAATCGGTTGAATCAAAAAACGTCTGCTCAATGAGCAGACGCTTTTTAGTTAAGACATTAAATCCACCAGAACCGCCTTTTGAGCATGAAGACGATTTCCGGCTTGGTGGAACACGACGGAATTCGGTCCATCGATGACTTCAGAGGTTACTTCTTCCTCTCTATGTGCAGGCAGGCAATGCATGAATAAATAATCATTTTTAGCATATTTTACAAGTTCACTATTGATTTGATAATCTTTAAAAGCTTCTAAGCGGATATTATTCTCGATTTCCTGCCCCATAGAGGTCCAAACATCAGAATAGACGATATCCGCATCTTGTATTGCGTCTGATGCTGAGGTTGTCACGACAATTTCACTGCCAGTCTCTTTTGCAACCTCTTGAGCATAGGCAACGACCTTTTCGTCTGGTTTGTATGCTTCAGGACAACCAATGGAAAAATCCATTCCCATTTTTGCGCAGCCGACCATCAATGAATTGGCAACATTATTGCCATCCCCGATATAACTCATCTTCAAGCCTTTTAGCTGACCTTTTATCTCGATTATCGTCAAGAAGTCTGCAAGCACCTGACAAGGATGGGCAAGGTCCGTTAGCCCATTGATGACTGGAATAGAGGCATTTTCTGACAATTCCAGGATTTTTTCATGCTCGAAGGTACGAATCATGATGCCATCAATATATTCAGAAAGGACTTTTGCAGTATCGGAAATAGTTTCACCACGTCCAATTTGCAAGTCATTACCACTTAGGAACAAAGCGTGTCCACCAAGCTGCATCATGCCCACTTCAAAAGAAACACGGGTACGGGTGGACGATTTTTCAAATATCATCCCCAGTGTTTTACCTTTTAAAGGCGTATATTCATCTCCAGCTTTCAATTTGCTTTTAATAGTCTGCGCTAGCTTTAACAGATCTGCAATGGCTGTGGGTGTAGACTCTTTCATGGTCAAAAAATCTTTTCCATTTAAAATCTTCGCTTGTACCGGTGCCGTCATTGAACTCATACGTGTGACACTCCTTTCGAATATGTTACAAGCCATTCCTGAAGCGAGGTAACGCTTGGATCAGCATTTTTTAACGATTGCAGATAGGCCTTGAAAGTCTCTTCTTCCGTAAACGCAAGAAGTCGATATTTCGCTGCAAGTAACCTTAGACTCTTATCTTCTTCTGTCGTTCCATATGCCAAAACGACCGCTGCATTTCCTTCATTTAACCATTTATCAAAATCAGAATTCCCCAGTGTCAAACCCGCCTCATTAATGTGCTTAAGCAAATCTTCACTTAATTGGACAGATCCGGATTGATATACACCCGAAGCATGTTTAGCCTTTTGAGCATGGAATACTTTAGTCAATGCTTCTTTTACCGTTTCTCCAATGGCGATTCCTTCACCTGTCGATTTCATTTCCGGCCCTACTTTTGAATCAAGGCCGCTTAAAGCAAACGTTGAAAATACTGGGTATTTGACGACTGAATACGGAATTTCTTCCATTAAACCAGTTTTTTCGAATACATTCGACAACGAGTATTTCCCAAGCAATATTTTTGTCGCAATCTGTACTAAAGGAACATTAGTGACTTTACTGATGATTGGAATCGTCCGGCTGGCACGAGGATTCACTTCCAAAACATATACACTATTTCCTTCAATCACGAATTGGATATTCATAAGTCCTTTATAACCAAGTTCCCTTACTAGTTTTTTAGCATAAAGGGTCATTTTATCTTTGATAGCATCCGTTAAGGATTGAGCTGGCAATATTGCCATGCTATCGCCTGAATGGACGCCTGCCTTCTCTATATGCTCGGCAATGATGGGAATATATACATCATTTCCATCAGCAATCAAATCGATTTCGGCTTCTTTTCCTGGAATATAGGAATCGATCAACACGGGATATACAAGTGCCGTTCCATTTACCATTCTATTCAATAAGCTTTCCTTGGAGCGGATGATTTCCATTCCCTGGCCGCCAATTACATAGGATGGGCGTAAGAGAACTGGAAAACCGATTGCCTCTGCACGGGCAATTAATTGTTCTTCACCATTAGCCATTGAACCCGGTACATGGGGGATATCCAGTTTTTGAAGTAGCTGATAAAAACGATCACGATCTTCTAATTGATCAAGTGTATCGAAGGACGTCCCCAATAAATTGACACCGTATTCTTCCAGGCCCTTTGCAAGATTTATCGCAGTCTGCCCACCAAATTGAACAATGACGTCTTCAATATCTTCCGCTTCTATTACATTAAGAACATATTCAAGAGTTAAAGGCTCGAAATAAAGACGATCGGCTGTTGCAAAATCCGTACTTACCGTTTCAGGGTTATTATTGATCATGATCGTTTCAACATTTTCATCCTGAAGTGCATAAACCCCGTGAACGGAACAGTAATCAAATTCGATTCCCTGCCCAATCCGGATAGGACCGCTGCCAATCATCAAAACTTTCTTTTTATCCGTTTTTTTCTGTTCGTTCTCCCCAAAATATGTTGAATAATGATAGTTCGTATGGGATGCGAACTCAGCTGCACATGTATCAACCGTTTTGTAAACAGCCGTGAGGCCTAATGATTTCCGATGTGCCCTCACTTCCATCTCACTTACATTCCATATGGAAGCAAGATATTTGTCAGAGAAGCCCTTTTCTTTGTACAGCTGAAGTTCTTCTTTTGTGACCAACTCGATTGTCTTGGCGGTGATATCATTTTCAACCCCAATCAGCGATGCAAAGGATTGAAGGAAGAAATAATCAATGATGGTCGCTTCATGGATTTCTTCAACTGTCACACCTTTACGCAGCATTTCAAAAATGACAAAAATGCGTTCGTCAGATTTCTCAGCAAGCTTTTCCCATAGTTCAGGAACGGTTTTATCTTTTAACGATAAAAGTTGCAGTCCATTCGTCTTTAATTCCAGCGAATCGACGGCCTTTTGGACTCCACCTTCAAAACTGCGATGTAAAGCCATCACTTCACCTGTCGCCTTCATCTGAGTTCCCAATTGCCGGTTTGCGTTCGTGAATTTATCGAATGGCCATCTCGGGAACTTCACGGCTACATAGTCAAGAGCGGGTTCGAAGCTAGAATAAGTACTTTTCGTTACAGGATTGATGAGTTCCGATAGTTGGTATCCGACGGCTAGCTTAGCGGCTATTCGTGCTATAGGATAACCTGTTGCTTTGGAAGCTAGTGCCGATGAACGGCTGACGCGTGGGTTTACTTCTATTAGATAATATTGTTTGCTATTCGGATCAAGTGCGAATTGAATATTACAGCCGCCAATGATTCCTAATGCAGAAATGATTTTTATGGAAGCAGCACGCAGCATTTGAAACTCATCATCAGATAAAGTCTGTGATGGTGCCACGACAATGGAATCACCTGTATGGATACCGACCGGATCGATATTTTCCATATTACAGATCGTAATGCAAGTATTGTTACCATCTCGCATAATTTCATATTCGACTTCTTTATACCCGGCAATGCTTCTTTCAATCAAGCATTGTGTAATCGGGCTTTCTTGGAGTCCGCCCCGTACAAGCTCCTTAAATGAATCCAGTGAATCAGCAATCCCACCGCCTGTGCCGCCAAGTGTATAAGCGGGACGAACGATGATGGGGAAACCGATTTTGTCGGCAAAAGCCAGCGCTTCTTCAAGAGTATGAACAATTGTACTGTCGGGAACGGGTTCATTTATTTCAAACATCAGTTCACGGAACAGTTCACGATCCTCCCCTTTTTTGATGGAGTCGATCGGAGTTCCTAATAATTTGACATTATGTTTTTCAAGCACTCCTGCATCATCCAATTGATAAGCAAGATTCAATCCTGTCTGACCGCCTAATGTAGCGAGCAGGCCATCCGGTTTTTCTTTGGCAATGATCTTTTCCAGTACATCAACTGTCAAAGGTTCGAAATAGACAGCATCCGCATTCATATCATCAGTCATGATCGTTGCCGGATTGTTGTTTACCAGTATGACTTTATATCCTTCTTCTTTTAAAGCGAGGCAGGCCTGTGTACCTGCATAATCGAATTCGGCGGCCTGCCCGATGACAATCGGCCCCGAGCCGATCACTAAAATGGTCTGTATCGTGTTGTCCTTAGGCATATGCTTTTTCTCTCCCGCTATAATCAATTATCATTTGTAAAAAGTCGTTGAATTGTGATGAGCTCTCAATGGGACCTGGATTTGCCTCTGGGTGGTACTGGGTAGTGAAGATTGGCAGGTCTTTATGCATGAGCCCCTCAACTGTGCTATCATTCACATTTCTGAAGCGAACTTGGAGCGATGTTCCCTGTAAGCTCGGTTCATCCACCTCATAACTATGATTTTGAGAACTCATATACACCTTTTTCGTTTTCAAATCGACCACGGGCTGGTTCGCACCGCGATGTCCAAACAGCATTTTTTTTGTATTTCCCCCAAAGGCAAGGGCCGTTAATTGATGACCGAGGCAGATGCCCATTGTTGGGAAATTGGTAATGACCTTTTTTATGTTATCTAAAAGATATTCCAGCTGTTTTGGATCCCCAGGCCCATTTGAAAGCAAAATACCATCGGGCTTCAATTCCTTGATTTGTTCAAACTCAGTATCGAATGGCACGACAGTGACCCGGCAGCCCTGCTCAACCAATGAATCCAATATGGATTTTTTATAACCAAAATCCATCATAACAACATGTTTGGAACCTTCCCCGAAGCTTTCAATCTCTTTAGTGGAAACTGAGGCTACATGCGCTTCTAAACCATTCAGAGAGGATTCGAACGTGAATGCAGTTTCAGCTGTGATGGCTGCCTGCATGGAGCCTTCCTGTCTTATATTCTTGACGACAGCTCTTGTATCCACATGACTCAACAGAGGAATATTCCATTTGTCTAAATATTCACCAAGGGAATATTTAGCTTGATAATGAGAATGGCTCATTTTTCCTTCATATACAATAACACCGGCAACATGCGGCTTCTTACTTTCAAAATCATATTCATTAATTCCGTAATTTCCGATTAAAGGATATGTGAAAATGACAATTTGATCTTTATATGAAGGATCCGTCAATACTTCCTGATATCCTGTCATTCCTGTAAAAAAAACAATCTCTCCAGTGATTGCTTTTTCAGTTGATTTAGTCAGCAGTTCCCCTTCAAAAACGGAACCATTCTCTAAATGTAGATAGTTTTTCATGTTTTCACCTCTGTAGATGACGTATATTTATATATAGGATAGCATAATTATTCATTTTATTCTATAAAAATTCAATAAATTTAGATTGTTTGTTTTATTGCCAATATTTTTTTAATTTTCTCAATCGCTGTATCGATCTCCGCTTCTGTAACTGTCAGGGGTGGGAGTAAACGAAGGACTTTAGGTCCTGCACTCAATATAAGCAACCCCTCTTCTTGAAGTTCCATTAAAAAACCTTGAACATCTTGTTTACATTCAATTCCGACCATCATACCAAGCCCGCGTATCTCTTTCACTTCTTCCGTATCCTTCAGTGCGTTTGTCAATGCACTCTCAAGATATTCAGCCTTTTTCACAGTTTCTTTTAAAAACCCTGATTGGAAGATTTCATTTAAAACCGCTTCCGCAGCCGAGACACTAACCGGGTTACCGCCAAAAGTGGAACCATGACTTCCAGGGTTAAAGTACTCTGCTAGGTTGTCCTTTCCAATCATTGCGCCTATAGGCAGGCCATTTCCAAGCCCTTTTGCCGAAGTGATGATATCCGGTTGGATATTAAAATGCTGGAATGCAAAAGGTTTCCCTGTCCGCCCTATCCCAGTCTGAATTTCATCAATGATAAGTAGGGCTCCATGTTTTTCGCATTGAGTTTGAATCGCGTCTAAATACGATTGCTGCACAACATGGATGCCACCCTCTCCTTGAACTATTTCAATCATGACAGCCGCCGTATTTTCATCTATGGCTACATTCACGGCATCATTGTCATTAAATGGAACATATTCAAATGAAGTAAGCATTGGTCCAAAACCAGTCTTGATTTTTTCCTGCCCTGTTGCTGCCATCGTTGCAAACGTACGCCCGTGGAAAGACTGTAGACATGTGACAATTTTGCTTTTCCCAGTAGCTTTACGTGCTAGTTTAATAGCTGCCTCATTCGCCTCGGCACCACTGTTGGCAAAAAACACCTGACTTAAACCAGAGGCATCCGCCAGCATTTTGGCTGTCCGTTCCTGTATGGAACTTTGAAACATGTTCGAGACATGCCAATATTTATTAAGCTGTTCCGTGACAGCCATTTTTACCTTTTGATGACAATGACCAAGATTCAAAACCCCGATTCCTGATGTGAAATCCAGATACTCTTTACCTGTTGTACTCGTAATCTTCATTCCTATCGCCGTGTCTGGCTCGATGTTCCACCTTGCATATGTCGGAAATAAAGAACTCATTGAAATACCCCTTCTTCCTGCAGAAATTTTGTACCGATGAATTGTCCGCCTTCATAAAATGGATCTTTTCCACTCACGATCATCACTTCTTCAACACCTTTATTCAGCACGGACAACGCTGTAGTGACTTTTGGAATCATTCCTCCATGAATGCTTCCATCCATGATCAAATCCTTCGTTTCCGTTTCAGTCAATTTCTCAATGATCCGCTCATTCTTTAATACTCCTTTAACATCGGTGACAAATAAACACATATCCGCCGATAGTGCCTTCGCCACGGAACCTGCAGCCATATCAGCATTCACATTTAATTTTGTTCCTTCTTCTGTAGTGGCTATCGGCGTCAATACCGGACAATACCCTTTTTCAAATAGCATTCCAAGTAATTCCGTATCGACTTGTTGTATCTCACCAACTGCCCCAAGTTTCTGTTCATCAATATACTCACCTATCAGGATTCCGCCGTCAGAACCATTTAAACCCACCGACTTAATGCCGTGTGCTTCCAATTTATGAACGAGACTTCGGTTCGATTTGCCTGCAAGCATAAGTTCAACGATTTCCATCACTTCAGTGGTCGTTTTTCTTAAACCATTTTCAAAGACGGGTTCAATTTCATATCTTTCAAGCATCGAATTAATATCAGGGCCGCCTCCATGAACAAAGACAATTTGGCAGCCGCCTTTTTGCAACTCTTTAACACTATTGAAAAACGACTCCGTTAACTCATTAATGATGCTGCCTCCGCACTTTATGACCAATATGTTCATTTTTCAACACCCCTTATGAACGATAGCTTCCGTTTATTTTCACATAATCATAAGTTAGATCGCAGCCCCATGCCGTCCCTGATTCATTACCATCTTTCAAATAAACATGAATGATGATACTTTCATTTTCCAAGTATGCTTTGGCATCTTCCTCAGAAAACTGGATTGGCTCACCATCTTTAAGAACGACGATATCTCCAAACATAATCGTTGTTTGATCCGGATGAAACCCAACTCCGCTTCTCCCCATCGCAGCAATGATTCGCCCCCAATTTGCATCCGCTCCAAAAGCTGCCGTTTTCACTAAATTTGATCCAACGATCGTCTTCGCCATCATCTGTGAATCTTGCTTCGTATGCATGCCATGAACATTCACTTCTATCAGTTTCGTGGCACCTTCTCCGTCTTTCGCGATTTGTTTGGCCAGATTTTCGGAAGTTTGTTTTAATAATTCCAAGAAGACAGACCATTCTGGATGGTTAGGTGTCAATGGTTCATTGTTCGCTTCTCCATTCGCTAGCACTAACACCATATCATTCGTTGAACAATCACCATCAACCGTGATTTGATTGAATGTATCATTGGTAATCGAAGATAATGCTTGCTGTAAATCATCCGGTTCAATGACAGCATCCGTGGTAATGAAACCTAGCATGGTGGCCATGTTTGGATGAATCATCCCCGATCCCTTCGCAGCTCCGCCCATTTTCACGGTTTTACCGTCAATACTTGTTTCATAACCACAACTCTTCGTTACGATATCCGTTGTTAAAATGGAGGTACCAAAATCCTTTGCTGCTTCAAGTGTATTTTCCGGTTGCAATGACTCTATGCCTTTTTTAACTTTTTCCATTTCCATATATTCCCCGATGACTCCCGTTGATGCCACTGCAAATGAATGATCCTCCAAGGCGAACTTTTGAGCGGCAAGTTTCCTCATTTCCTTGGCATCCTTTAAACCCTGCTCTCCTGTACAAGCATTCGCACAAGCACTATTCACTACAACTCCGTGCAGTTTTCCAGTAACGGCAATGCTATCCTTTGTTATATTGATAGGAGCGGCTTGAACTACATTTTGTGTATAAACAGCCGCGGCTGATGCTGGGACCTCCGTAAAAATAATACCAACATCTTTTTTGGAGTAGCGCAATCCCGCATGCACTCCTGATGCTTTAAACCCTTGAGGCATTAAAATATTTCCTTCTTGAACTTGTTTGATTTCTTCAACTAGCTGTAGTGTTTTCATATTTCCCTCCAAAGTTTTTACGGATATAGTGGACTGTTCCATAGTCCTGCCGTTTCTTCTAAACCCATTAATATATTTGCATTTTGTATGGCCTGCCCTGCAGCACCCTTCACTAAATTATCAATAACGGAAACAACCGTTACCTTACCTGTTCTTTGATCATATGAAACACCAATATCGCAAAAGTTCGATCCATATACCTGTTTCGTGGATGGAAAGCGATCGAGCGGCTGCACTCGGACAAATGGATGGTTTTCGTATACTGTTTCGTATAAATCCTTTAATTCAGCATTTGAGGTTTCCCGATTTACCTTGATATACATCGTTGCCATGATTCCTCTAGTCATTGGAACTAGATGGGTATTGAAGGTAATCGGCTGTAAATCTGATTCTGATGACCACCGTCCAAGCTGTTGTTCGATTTCCGGTATGTGCTGATGTTGATTCACCTTATATATTTTAAAGTTCTCATTCATTTCACTAAAATGTGTTACGGCCGAAAGTGATTTTCCCGCCCCGGAAACCCCGGATTTTGCATCGATGATCACCTCTGCGGATGCACCAGCCAATCCTTCAGTGAATAAAGGGGCAAGACCTAAAAGTGAAGCTGTTGGGTAGCACCCTGGATTTGCAACAATCTTTGCTTTCTTTATTGATTTTTCATTCCATTCAGTCAATCCATATACGGCTTTTTCAATAATATGCTGTGGTGCGGCTGGTTTTTTATACCAATGTTCGTATTCTCCTGGGGTTTGAAGCCTGAGATCCCCTGATAGGTCGATTACTTTAATATCAAGGTCTGAAAATTCCGAAATTAATTGCGAGGAAATCCCCGAAGGAGTTGCAAGAAATACAATATCAGAGTTTTTTGCAATCACTTCCGGATCAATTTCTTCTAATTTATCATTCATATGCATTAAATGTGCATTTTCTTCATATAAACTTCGACCGGATTGAGATGAAGTATGTAATGATTTTATTTTTAATTGCGGATGGTTATTCAATAATCTTATTAGTTCCACCCCTCCATAGCCTGTTGCACCTACTATTGATACGTTCATTAAACCATCTCCTATAATTTTAAGTCCCTGTCATTCTTTGATTCTATTATTATAAGACTGAATAAAAATAAAATCAAATGTATTTTTATAAAATTTAAAACTTAGCATTTAACCGGGAAAACCTCACAAAAACTTCTATATTTATCCAAAAATGTTGACTACTAGTGATTTTTCCGTTTAAATCAAAGGTAGTAATAGCGTAATAACGGTAACTGAAAGGTGGTCATATACATGAATGAATTTTCATTTTCTAATCGGATGCATACACTTTTAGATAATAATCAGCAAGTTAAACATATAGAAAAAGGGCGCTTCCTTTTTCAGGAGAGCACCCTAGCCAGTGATTTGTATTACATTTTAAAAGGCAAAGTAGAAGTGAGCAAGGTTGTGCCCGACGGCCGGGAATTAACTATGCGCATTTGTTCGGAGAATGATTTGGTTGGGGAAACAGTCCTTTTTTCTCAGAATCCGAAATATATGATGAATGCAAAAATGTTGGAAGATGGAACTGTAGCGGTTATTTCCAAAGAATCATTAGAAGGGAAAATCGCCTCCGATAGCCATCTTGCTGTTGATATGATGACATGGTTATCCGCTCTAAACCGTAAAAATCATGCTAAATTCCGCGATATGTTCCTACATGGTAAGAAAGGTGCATTTTACTCCACTCTCATCCGTTTATCCAATAGCTATGGCACAGTAGTTGAAGGCGGCAAAGTTATCAATCTTCCCTTTACAAATCAAGAACTCGCCAATTTTTGCGGCACATCTCGTGAGGTCATCAATCGTTTGCTCGCTCATTTAAGGAAAAACAATATCGTCTCCATCAAGAAGGGACACATCACGATTCTTGACGTTGACTACTTAAAACAGGAAATCGACTGTGAAAACTGTCCAATCGAAATCTGTACCATCGATTAAAAACTCCACAATAAAGTGAGAATACATAATTCCATACTTATCTTAAAATGATCGGATTATTTTTCAGGCTCATTCATCCCTGGGACCATGGAATAATTTTCATGACGGATAAAATGCATAAAAAAAGTATAAAAAAATCATTTCAATATCCACAGGCATCCACTGTCTATACAATATGCATATTGAATCAAGGGATGTTGAAGTGCCATCCCTTGATTTTTTCATATTCCAGGAGTTTGAGTACTTATTGTTTGTCACCCGCCAATGAATGACATTTCGATTTTCCCCTGTTTTTTCACGGTTCCCGCTGCCCGCTCATCTGAATAGCGGTCGTCCCTCTGGTTCCAAAGTGATATGATGAAGTCAGTCAATTCTTCATCTGCCATGTCAGAACGGAGCAATGACTTCAAATCATGTCCCTTTCCATTAAACAGGCATGTATATAAACTTCCGTTGGCAGAAAGACGTGCACGAGTACAGCTGGAACAAAAAGACTCGGATACGGATGTTATGAACCCCACTTCGACAGCAGATCCTTTATACCTAAAGCGTTTTGCCACTTCTCCATAATAATCTTCTTCAACTGGTTCAAGATCGAATTCAGCCTGGAGTATCTCGAGCAACTCTTTTTTCGTAATGACATTCTTCAACTGCCAGCCATTTGTATGTCCGACATCCATGAATTCTATATAACGTAATGGAATGCCCTCTTCTTTACAAAAACGGGCCATCGGCAGGATTTGAGATTCATTGGCTTCTTTTTTCACCACCATATTCACTTTTACTCCAAGACCTGCTTCTCTTGCAGCAGCCATGCCTTCAAGAACCGGCTTTATCCCGATACCCCTGCCATTCATTTTCTTAAAAAGGTCATCATCGAGGCTGTCTAAACTGATATTCACCCGCTGTAAACCAGCTGCCTTTAAATTCGCGGCATGTTTTTTCAGAAACACACCGTTTGTAGTCAACCCAATATCTTCTATACCTTCAATTTTAATGAGCTCTGAAATCAGTGTTGTAAGTTCTTTCCGCAGTAAAGGCTCCCCGCCTGTCAATCTTAGTTTTTTAACCCCCAAGCTTGCAAATATTTTAGAAAGCCTTACAATTTCCTCATAAGACAAGAGCTCACTTTTAGGTAAAAATTGAAAATTTTCATGAAAAATTTCAGCCGGCATGCAATATTGACAGCGAAAGTTACACCTGTCTATGACGGAAATTCTTAAATCCCTTAGTGGTCTTTTCAATGAATCTTTAATATGACGGCTCAATTAACCACTCCTATCCGAAAGAATTAGAAAAAAACCAGTTCATAAACAGTGGCACCACATATTGGGTTCACAGTTTTTTGACTGGCTTTAAGTTCTATTACTTGGTAATTATTTAATTCCTAATGCTATTTTAGCATATCTGGACATTTTGTCTTTCGACCATGGCGGACTCCAGACAATCTTCACATCTGTTTCCTTGACCTCTGGAATATCTTCCAGAACCAGTTTCACTTGATCGACAATCGTCCCAGCAAGTGGACATCCCATAGAAGTCAATGTCATTGATACTGTAGTCAGGCCTGCTTCATCCATATCCACATCATACACCAAACCTAAATTCACGATATCTATACCAAGCTCCGGGTCAATGACCTGCTCCAAAGCTCCTAAAATAATGTCTTTTGTATCTTGATCCACTTCAATCACTCCTTTTATGATAAATCTCTCGTTTTAGAAAAAGTCGGTTTTGATCATTATTTGTCCAATTTAGACTTTACACTATGACCGTATTAGAATCATAACAGATTTCGAGTGAGTACTTAAGCTTTTTGCACAGTTGGCTGTAAATGTTTCTCGAACCAGTCTGCTGTCATAAGCACACCTTCTCTACTGACCTTATGTCCAGCTTTAGGGTCCAGGATAAAATCAATGTTTTCATCTGCTTCATTATACCCTGCTTTTACTCCCTCATAAAAGCTGTATGCATGTTGATAAGGTACAACGGGATCTTTAGCACCATGCCAAAAAAGTAACGGGCGGTTGGAAAGCCTATCCTGGTTAAGACTCAAATCAAATGGCTTGAGCTGTTCAATCACCTTGGCTACTTCCTCATCAGTAACAGGGAATTTCACTTTCCTTTTCTTAATCTCCTCCATTTGGAGTTCTGCATACGCGACATATGAAGGATTCCCCATTAAACTGACACCGGCCGTTATCCAGTCATATGCTGCCAGGGCCCCATTAGTCACAATTCCACCCATCGAGGTGCCCGCTACACCAATCCTGTCAGGATCGATTAATTTTCTGGACAAAAAGTCCTCCTTCATAAATGAAATATCCTTGATGGTCTGTAAAACCATTTCCCAAAAACGGGGCATCATTTGAGAATCACTTAAACTGGCTTCCCTTTCACCATGATGAATCACATCGGGAAGTAGCACGCGAAACCCCTTTTCAGCCATTAAATATGCATAGTGAAGATTGTGTTCTTTTGCGCTTTGAAAACCATGTATAAAAATAATTAGCGGCAATTCCTGATGGTGAGTGGTCTGCTCACTTACGTGTAAAACAGGAATAGTTCCAATTTGTTCTTTTTCAATTATGATCAAGATAACCCCTCCGAATAGTTTGTTCCGGTTTTTACCTAAAGGCTTTTTTCAAAAGCCTTCTCAAATGAACTTTGATAATGCTCCTAATTCCATTCCTTTAGACCTGTACTTCGCTTTTAAGTATTATCATCCAGCGTATAGTAATATCATACAGGAATGCATAAAGAATGAAAAAGATTTACATTTACTTTAAAATAGTCTTAACAATATTTGCATATAATGAAATCAAAAAGAACAGAAGGTGTATACATGGCTGAGAAACATTTAATCGTATTGGATCTTGATGGTACTTTACTAACAGATAACAAAACAATTTCTTCAAGGACTAAAAAAACACTCCTAAAATTAAAAGAAGATGGACACGAAATTATGATTGCTACCGGGCGTCCCTTTCGCTCAAGTGAACTTTATTACCGGGAATTGGGGTTGAATACACCAATCGTTAATTTCAATGGCGCTTTCGTCCATCACCCATTACATACAAGCTGGGGGGTATACCACTCTCCACTGGATATAAGTGTTGCGAAAGATATTGTTGAAGCGTGTGATCAGTTTAAATATCACAACATCATCGCAGAGGTCCGGGATGAGGTTTATGTCCATTATCATGATGAAAAGTTGATGAACATGTTCAATGTAGGAAATCCGGTCATGAAGACGGGTGACTTGCGCAATTACCTTCAGGATTCCCCAACTTCTATGCTAATTCATACAGATAGTGAATTTGTAGGACAGATTCGCCAGCATTTATCTGATGTCCATGCAGAATTGGTCGATCATCGGCGCTGGGCAGAGCCTTTTCATATCATTGAAATCATTAAGAGCGGCCTAAGTAAAGCTGTGGGTCTACAACGGGTATCCAACTATCTGGAAATCCCCCAAAACAGGATTATCGCTTTCGGAGATGAAGATAATGATTTGGAAATGCTTGATTACGCGGGAACGGGCGTTGCTATGGGAAATGCCATCTCACCTGTAAAAACGGTGGCAAATACGACAACATTGACGAATGAAGAAGATGGTATAGCCGTCTTCCTCGAAGAAAAATTTAATATAAAATCCTGATTCGTCAATTTTTACCTTCATAAAATCTCTCTTTGTAGCCAAACTAATAAGGACAACAGCTTCCTTTCTGTTGTCAACAACGCTCAGAATCGGAGGAGATAAGCATGGGTAAAAGCAGTAAATCTAAACGATTTGTACAGCAGGGCAAAGAAAGTATTGCCAGGCATGCAGAAAAAATCCCTTATCACACTACGTTTGAAGAGGCTGAAAAAGACAGGTTAAGAATTATGTCTGAACAAAGCTATGGTGGCTTCTGATGGGAAACAAATTATTTCAAAAAGCTAGAGAATTTGTTGAAGAAGCTCTCCACTCTGAGCATGACGGTGACCAGCATAAGACAGAGGAAATCGTTGAAAAAGCTCTCCACTCTGAGCATGGCGGTGACCAGCAAAAGACAGAGGAAATCGCTAAAAATGCTCTTTCATCAGCCTTTGCCAATACGAGTGAGGCCGAAAAAGAACAACTACGAGAACTCCAGGAAGAGCTGGAAAACCACTCTAAATAAAGCGAAAGCCTCCAGGAAATCCTGGAGGCTTTCACTTTGTTGATTAGCTATTTCGTGCCTTTCCGCCTTTTCCACCGATTTCTTTATAAAAATCTTTCCCATGCGTATCGGAAGTTGCCTCTCCGCCTTTTTGTCCAATTTCTTGATAGAAATCCTTATCATGATTTTCCGATGTCGCTTCTCCGCCTTTTTGTCCAATTTCCCGGTAAAAATCCTTGTCGTGATTTCTAGAAGTGGCTTCCCCGCCTTTACGTCCTGCTTCTTGTCTGCTCATTCTTTCGTCGTTAGCCATTTTTCATCACTCCTCATAAGATTTTATATTGGCGCTACACTATAAAAATTAGCCGTTTTGCTCCAGCAATAAACTTAAAACGCCGAAATATCCCCAATTGTAATCGAAGTGTAATGGCCTTAATTTCCTGTTAATATCACTCCCTGCGAAATGTACCGACGATGCCCGAAGTTTCTATGATATTTGTGAACGCGTGCGGATCAACTTCTTTGATGATCCGTTCAAGGTCATACAATTCATACCTAGTTATGACAATCAACAACATTTCCTTATTTTCATTAGTAAACGCACCTTTTGCGGGTACCCTTGTAATTCCACGAACTAACTTAGCATGGATTGCCTGTTTAAGTTCTTCGCTTTGCTTTGTAATGATCATGGCTGTAAGCTTCTCATGACGCGTATGTATTGCGTCCACAACACGTGTCGATGTGTATAGGGTAACAAGAGTATATAAAGCTTTTTCCGGTCCATATACTGCACCTGCCGTAACAATGATCACACCATTCAGCAAAAATAAATATGTGCCTACAGGCTTATCCTTCTTCTTTGATAGAAGCATGGCGATGATATCCATCCCACCAGTCGATGCACCATACTTCAAGGTGATTCCCACACCTACTGCAGCGATGACCCCGCCAAACACCGCATTCAATAGAATGTCAGGTGACCAGCGCGTAATGGGGATGAATTCCATGAAAAGGGACATCAAGACAACGCTCAGAAAACTATAAAAGGTAAAGGATTTTCCGACTTTCCGCCAAGCAATGATCGTTACTGGAATGTTCAATAAAAGCAATAGAATACCTGTCGATACATTAAAAGGGGCAAAAGAACCTATCATCCTTGATAGAAGCTGTGCCACCCCTGTAAAGCCGCTTGCATATACATTTGCCGGTATTAGAAAAAAGTTCATTGCGATTGCATTCAGCAACGCCCCGACCACAACTATGATAATTTTCTTTATTTCACCACTATACATCCTAAAAACCTCCATTTCACCCTTATCCTATTATCTTTTTACCGTTGATTATTTATTCTATTTACGTAGAGATTGAATTTTCACCGTTACGTGCTACACTAAAAAGAAGAGTGACCACTCATTTTCTAAAAATTGTAAAAAAGAAAGCAGGTGTATTATGGCTATCACAATTCTTGCAGATAGTGCGTGTGATTTGCCATTGTCTTTCTATAAGGAAAACAATGTATCATTGATCCCTTTACAAGTGCATCTTGATGGGAAAAATCATGAAGATTTACTTACCATTAATTCTCATGAAGTCTTTCAGGCGATGATTGACGGAAAAACTCCAAAAACATCGCAAGCTTCTCCAGAATACCTCATAGATCTTTTCACACAGTTTGCCATGGAGAAAAAACAAGGGATTTATATAGCCTTCTCCTCCGAGTTATCCGGAACGTATCAAACGGCAGTGATGATTCATAATCAGGTGAAAGAAGAGTACCCAGACCTTGACATTGAAATCGTCAATACGAAATGCGCTTCAATGGGTGTCGGTTTAATCGTAAAGAAAGCAGCAGAACTAGCAGCAAAAGGTGCCTCTAAAGAAGAAATTCTTGCTGACATCGAATTTTACACTAAGCATATGGAGCATCTATTCACTGTAGATAATCTTGAATATTTAGCTCGTGGCGGCCGCATCTCCAAAACTTCTGCCCTTGTTGGCGGATTATTAAACATTAAACCGTTATTACATGTAGAAGATGGGAAGCTTGTTCCGCTTGAAAAGATACGCGGTAAAAAGAAATTGATTAAACGTGTAATCGAATTAATGCATGAAAGAGGCAAAAATTTAACAACCCAAACGATTGCCATCAGTCATGGAGATGATGAAGAAACGGCATTGGAGTGGAAAGAAGCCATCCAAAATGAATTCGGGACAACGGATTTCATCATCCATCCTATCGGCTCGGTCATCGGTGCACATGCTGGTCCTGGTACAATTGCCATCTTCTTCTTAAACGATACCCCTGAGAAATCATAAACATACATACTCCCTTCCATAATTGTGAACAATACATATTGATCATGATTTTGGAAGGGAGTTTTCATTATGTCAAAAACAAAAGATAACAATAAAAGACCAAAAGATAACCAAGCGATAAATGCTGAAAAAAATAGCGCTTATCAGAAAAACCTCGCTGCAGGTAAACACTCCTATTCGAAGAAAACGGATCATCAATGAAGCTTGGGGCTTGTCCCCTTGCTTGTTTAATAGGCAGTCACCGATTTAACATAAGGCCTATATGGTTGTCTTCCTTTCACACTTTCTCTATAATAAAGGAAATAAAACCTGCTGGAGGTAAGTGATGGCAAAGGAAAATTCATTTGATATTGTATCCAAAGTAGACTTCTCAGAAGTAACGAATGCAGTTACGATGGCTATGAAGGAAATTCAGACCCGCTATGATTTTAAAGGGAGCATAAGCAGCATCACCATTGAAAAGGAAGACCTCATTTTAGTATCTGACGATGAATATAAGCTCGAGCAGTTGAAGGATGTTCTCATCAGCAAACTCATTAAACGGGACGTACCAGTCAGGAATCTGGACTATGGTAAATTAGAAGGAGCTTCTGGCGGAACCGTTCGCCAACGGGCAAAGCTAATTCAAGGCATTGATAAAGAACAAGCAAAAAAAATAAATACCATCATTAAAAATAGCGGTCTTAAAGTGAAAAGCCAAATTCAAGATGATCAAATCCGTGTTACCGGAAAAAACCGCGATGATTTGCAAGGAATCATATCCGCAATCCGGGGCGCAGACCTTTCCATTGATGTACAATTCTTAAATTACCGCTAAGTAAGAAGGCCTCACCTGCTTTGGGTGGGCTTTTTTTTTATGTAGTTGCAGCTATGGCATTACCTTCTTTACCTCAAATGAATCTCCTTCATCGAACATGGTAAGACTAGTCATGTTCCCTCAATTAATCACTCAAAATTTTTCTTAAAGCAAACCTTGGTTAATTTTCCCATGTTTTCATTTACCAAAAAGAAGGAATAGAAAAAGCGTAGATAATTAAACAGGAGGCGTTTTAATCTTGACTACTCAAAACCAAAACCAGAACAAACAAGGATTTCCACCCCAACATCAACAGCATCAACCTGGAGTGGAAACAAAAATGGAACCGAACCCTGATTCAGTTAAAGCAACCTACAAAGGTAGTGGCAAACTAAAAGGTAAAACGGCAATCATAACAGGAGGAGATAGCGGGATCGGTAAATCGGTTGCCATTTATTACGCAAAAGAAGGAGCGAATGTGACCGTTGCATACTTGGATGAACACGAGGATGCCAAAGCGACAAAAGAATTGATCGAAAAAGAAGGCCAGAAATGTTTACTCATTTCCGGGGATATCGGTAATGAAGCCTTCTGCCAAGATGTCGTCAAAAAAACCGTTGCTGAATTCGGCGGGTTGGACATTCTAGTCAACAACGCCGGAGAACAGCATGTGCAGACAAGTATCCTTGACATTTCAGCTGAACAATTGGAAAAAACGTTCCGCACGAATATTTTTTCGATGTTCCACTTAACCAAAGCTGCATTGAAGCACCTGAAAAAAGGAAGCAGCATCATTAATACAACCTCCATCACTGCCTATCAGGGCAACCCAAAACTAATCGATTACTCTTCAACAAAAGGTGCAATACTGGCATTCACGAGAGCTCTTTCTAACTCCATTTCAAAAGATGGAATCAGAGTGAACGGTGTTGCGCCAGGCCCAATCTGGACACCATTGATTCCTGCCTCATTCGGTGAAGAGGATGTTGCCAAATTCGGACAGGATACTCCAATGGGCCGCGCAGGGCAGCCAGAGGAATTAGCACCGGCCTATGTATATTTGGCAAGTGATGATTCATCCTATGTCAGCGGACAAGTCATCCATGTAAACGGCGGTACCGTTGTAAACGGATAAAAATGAACGAAAAAAGCAGTGGATTTCAAATATTGAAATCCACTGCTTTTTTTTCTAGTGACGGTTAACACGGAAATATAATAAGAAGTATGGAAAGGAGTGATGTCAAAATTTGGTTCACCGTTTGTTGATGAAACAGATTATTTACTGGTAATCTGCTTTGGAACTCCTGTTTATGCATTTTACCATACGATTAGACTTTGGATACCTTGTGAATTCGTCGGTGCATGCCGGACACTTCCAAACAGGCCTCGAACGAACGGTTCTCATTCAAAAGATTCAGTCTACAATTCTAGCAAAAAAGCATTACTTTTCATGCAATGCCCTTTTGATTAATAAGACATGGCCATCGACCCTTGCTTGATTGATCTGCAAGAATGCCTTTCCACGAAATGATGCGGAATGATTGACCCAGAAGGAGTATCCCCAGTTTGCAGCATCTGAATGATTCCCTTAGCGGCCTGATATCCTAAATCGAAGATATTAATATCAACTGAAGTCAGGGCAGGTAATGATAGTTCAGAAAAAAGAACATTATTGAAGCTGACGATGGACATTTCTTCTGGAGTGCGTACACCCATCTCGCGAAGAGAATGCACGATGCCAAGAGCCATAAGATCATCACTGACCACCAATGCGGTTGGTGGTTCATCGATGGTTAGTAATCTTTTCGCAGCTGCTTGTCCGCCTTCATGCAGTAGGTCTTCGTGCAAGATATATTCACTTCTAGGAACGATTCCACCCCTTTTTAATGCACGTTCGAATCCTAATAAGCGATCGAGTGTCATAACAAGGGTTACATCGCCGCCGATGAATCCAATCCTTTCGTGACCTAGCTGAATGAGGTAATCCGTTGCCTGTTCGGCTGCCAGAACATTATCATTATCGACATATGTTATCTCCTCGATAAAATCATAGGGTTTTCCAATGATGACAAAAGGAAAATCCCTTGCTCTCAAATAGGTCAGAATTTGATCGTTCATCCTTGAATACATCAGGATTATGCCATCAACCATCCCCCCCTGCACCATATTGACGACCCCTTCGTAGATTTCATCTTCTGTTTTTCCCGTGCCCAGCAATAGTGAATAGTGGTTTTCCTGGGCCCCTTCACTAAGCCCCTGGAGAATTGTAGGAAAAAAAGGATTTTGATAATAATCATTTGACGAACTTGGAAGAACCAAGCCAATGATCCTTGTTGACTGATTAGCAAGACTGCGCGCGATGAAATTCGGGTGGTAACCTAACTTTTCCATAGCCTTACGCACTCGTACCTTTGTTTTTTCACTTATCCGAGGATTATTTGCAATCACCCGAGAAACTGTCGAAGGAGCAACCTTCGCCAGCTGTGCCACATCTTTTATCGTGATGGCCATGCACTTCCCCTCTCCCTTCTTTAGCCTTTATTGACTTCATTCATAATAAGGTGAATACCAATAAACACTTCTCTAATATATTTTATATTTATACATTTGTACGTATTCATAATACACTCAGTTCAATAGTTATATCCATACTTTTTTTAATGTTTGTTGAATTTTTCAGAAAATACATACTTTTCCGTTTTCTTGTTCTTTTTTTAAAATCAAAAAGAAGCTGATGTTGGATCAGCTTCTAAAAAACGGAAGGTCTATTGGGAATCAAGAAGTCAGACGACTAACTACACAGGTCTTTTGCTGAAATTCAATCTAATCCATAGAAGTGATTTACAGTTCAATAACGATAAATCCTCGTTTCATATGGACGTAAATCAATAAGGGACCCCTCAGGACACTCTTCATAATTCGCTAGCAAAAGTTCCATTCCCCCCCAATAGGAAAGGTCGATTTGGTGGTGATTCACACTAAAGTTACACACTACCATCACTGAATTTTCATTCATGTTTCTTGTATAAATATAAATTTCAGGGTGATCTTCCCATAATAATTCATATTCCCCATAAACAAGGACCTGATGTTTTTTTCGAAGTTCAATCATCTTTTTATAAAAATGATAAATGGATGACGGGTCATTCTTCTGCTGTTCAACATTAATGGCCCGATAATTGGAATTAACCTTCATCCAAGGCGTTCCGTTTGTAAATCCACTATTTTCCTTATTATTCCATTGCATCGGTGTTCTTGAATTATCACGGCCGCTATGCCATATTATGTGCATGATCTCATCATGGGGACGACCTTTGGAAGTCTCAATCCGGTAAAAGTTTTTCATTCCAACATCATCATAATCATCAATTGAATCAAATTGGACATTCGTCATACCTATTTCCTGACCTTGATAAATAAAAGGTGTCCCTTGCATGAAAAAATATAGTGCCCCAATCATTTTTGCGCTTTCCAACCAATATTGATGGTCATTTCCCCAGGTGGATACACTCCTAGGCTGGTCATGATTTTCAAAAAACAAGGCATTCCATCCTTTGTTTTTCAGCCCCTTTTGCCATTTCGTCATTGTACGCTTTAACCCCTGAACATCAACATCGTGATTCTGTCCCCTATTCCAAAGCCCAAGATGTTCAAATTGAAATATCATATTGAATTTCCCATTCGATTCCCCAACCCATTCTTCCGCCTGCTCAATCCGGACGCCATTGGCCTCACCGACCGTCATGATATCGTACTTAGAGAATGTCTCTTCTTTTAACTCCTGCAGGTAATCCAGAATCCCATCCTGATTGGTGTGCATTTCAAACGCAGGTACATACTGATGCCAATAAGGATTGGGCATATCCGGCAGCCCTTCACGCTTATGAATATGCGTGATCGCATCAATCCGGAAGCCATCGATTCCCTTATCGAGCCACCAATTGACCATTTCATATAATGCGTGTCGTACATTAGTATTTTTCCAGTTTAAGTCTGGCTGCTTTTCGGCAAATAAATGTAAATAGTATTGATTGGTCTTTTCATCGAATTTCCAGGCACTTCCGGAAAAGATACTTTCCCAATTATTAGGCTCACGACCGTCCTGCCCATCCCTCCATATATACCAATCCCGTTTCGGATTATCACGGGAAGAACGCGACTCGACGAACCAGGGGTGCTCATCACTTGTATGATTCAAAACAAGATCGAGTATCACCTTCATCCCACGACCGTGAACATCCTTCAATAACAGATCAATATCTTCGATCGAGCCGAATTCATCTGAAACTGCTTGATAATCACTAATGTCATAGCCATTATCAGCATTGGGTGACTTATAAAATGGACAAATCCAAATAACGTCTATCCCTAAATCCTGCAGATAGTCCAGCTTCGAAATCAATCCTTTTATATCTCCGACTCCATCACCATTACTATCCATGAAGCTGCGCGGGTAAATTTGATAGCAAACCGCTTCTTTCCACCAGGTCTTATTCATGCTATAACCTCCCGATCCTGTTTTCCACAAAGCCTTAGGGACAATGTTTGGCGGCTACCGACAATCGAGAGGTATATGATTATTTTGGTTGGTTCCGTTTTGAACGCTTAATAACCAAAGCAATGAATATACCAAAAATAAGAAGAACCAATCCTATAACTAACAGGTAAGGAATATTAATAATCGACTTAGGTGACAGTGTGTAGATTTCTGTCGTCTCCCTGTCAATTACGATAGAGTAGCTGTTGTCCTTACTGCGGACCAGATCCCCATTCAGCATACCTCTCAACTCTTTATTCTTTTCAAGTTCTTTTTCAGTAAGATTAATCGTTTGGGTTTCAGTCGTATTATTCATCGTGACGACAATCGTTTCATCACCATAAACACGCTTGAATACCGAAGTTCCGCCCTTCTCATATAAAAGCTCCACATCCCCTTTTGTCAAAGCAGGGTACATGTCTCTAAGATCTGAGAGCTTTGTAATATATTCCACCAATTCCTGTTCTGTCTTAAAATTCATCAATTTATGATTATCCGGGGCAATGTCGCCATTTAATGCAATTTCCGATCCATAAAATACGATTGGCACTCCCGGCATCGTATAAAGATATGACAACGCCATCTTCCATCTGGAACCTGGGTTTTCATTATGATCGGCTGCATCCTTTGTAAAACGGGGCATACCTTGAGTGTCCATGAACAATGCCTGAGGAGTACTTCCTCCAAATTCATCTTCACTCTTCGTAAACGCTTTAAACACTGGCTTCAATTCTTTATCGGGAGCAGCAAATGCTTTCCGTAACTCCACATTTTGTGGATAAGCCATAAAAGCATCGATCCCTGTCTCCTTGTAGCTTGATATCAATTCGGCATCCCCTTGAACATCGCCTATTGTATAGAAATTTGATTTTTCAGATTTGACTGCATCCACGAATTCCTTCCAAAAATCTTTTGCTACGTATTGGACTTTATTTAAACGGTATCCATCGATATTCGTTTCAGTTATCCACCATTTGGCAGCATCAAGTATATATGTCCGGGTTTCCTCATTGTCTTGATTTAAATCCGGAAGTCCATCGACCCAGCCTGTTTCCAAATCCTTTTGATTAGAATCCTTGGAAATCTTTTTTTCTTCATGGAACCAATTCTCTTTATCATGATCGTTCAGCCAAGCTGAATTAGGTCCCACATTATTGGCTTGAAAATCAATGATCACTTTCATATCGCGATTATGTGCCTCATTCACGAGTTTTTTAAATTCTTTAATCGTCCCATAGTGTTTATCTGTCTTATAAAAATCGGTCACCCAATCCCCATGATAGCCATTATCTTCATTAGCAAAAATCGGTGAAAGGATGATAGCGGTATAACCCATATCTTTTAAATAATCTAGTTTCTTCGTGACACCTTCAAAATCCCCACCATTAAACGCAGAAGGGTCATTCACATCCGCGTCTCCATTATTGTGTATATTGCCATCGAAAAATCGGTCGACCAATAATGAATATACGATTTCGTCCTTCCAAGTTCGTTGTTCTTTTTCAGCTGCTCCTACTGGAATGGCGTAAAAAAGAAGCAACGGAATTAAAGCGAGTGATAACACTCTTTTTCTCATATCCGCTCTCCTCCTAGCTATCTCTTTACGCCTTTAAGATTAGCCTTTTGCCCCCTTAAGGTCAAATCCAAATTATAAAAAACTTTACACTAAAGGGACAAATTGGAGATATCGATGACGGTTAATGAAATGGAAAAAACAAAACGCGATTAAAGATCCTCTTTTATCGTCTTCACCGCTTTATCCAATGCCCTTTTTGGGTTTGCTTTTTCAGTGGAAATCTCATCCATGGCAGAATTCATCGGGCCCCACACTTTATTCATTTCCGGAATATTCGGCACTGGTTCAGCGTATTGTAATTGTATGCTTAAGGCTTGTGCATTTTCATTTTCATTGAAGGCTGCATTGTGTTTGATTGATTTATTTGGAGGGATTTCCCCTGTTTTTTCAAAGCGCTGCATAGCATGGTCGTCGTTTGTCATATATTCCACTAACTTGGTGGACCAGTAAGGGTGTTTTGTGAACGCTGTTACATGCCAGCCTTTGATTTCCAACAACGTTTTCATCGGCTGACCATTAGATAATTCAGGCAGAGGGGCAATTCCTATATCCGTTCTCTCGGAAAACGAGTTACCGTCACTCAAGAAAGAAGCCAATTGCCCTTGACTAAACATCTTTTCGATCGCTGACTTGTCGCCTGTTGGAATCAAATCCGCTTTATACCATTTTTGGATGTACCTCGCCCCTTTTATGGCACTCTCATTATTTAAACCAATGTCCGAAGGGTCTAGATTTCCATCCTTATCTCTAAATATATAACCTCCCATTCCAGCCATGACTCCATAAGCATCATGAAAATCATTCCATTTGGCATAGTAACCATACACTTTTCCTTTTCTTAATTTCTTTGCCATTACATAAAGATCATTCATAGTTTCAGGAGCTTTAGCCATTAACTTTTTATTGTAAATAAAAACGGATGTGTTTACGGATTTCGGCAATCCAAATACCTTATCTTGATACATTTCCCCCCTGATTGAGGATTCACTGAAGGCATTTAATACATCATCATTCACCTTCACTTCCTGAATCAGGCCTTCTTTCACGATTTGCCCAACTTTTTCATGAGAAAAAGTTACGACATCCGGGGCCTTTCCGTTTCCGATTGGTCCATCCCGACGAAGTCGATCATACATCTCGTTAGCTAATTCTATCTCTTCATACTCAACTTTGATTCCATATTCTTTTTCAAATGATTCAATCACAGGCTTAAGAGCCTCTGCTTTACCTTTTTCCTCCCAAATGATTAATTTTTCCGGCTTCGCCTCATGGCTGGCTTCATTGTCGATTTTCTTATTTTCCTTAACGACTTTATTTTCCAAATCCGAACTGGATCCACAAGCACTTACAATAATGATCAGGAACATGGACATGAACAAATGAAAAATCAGCTTCTTCACTTTCATTCTCCTTTTTAAAATGTTTATTCTATCATGTCCAAAAGCACCAAATTGTTTACAATACTGTTTGTCAGTTCAGGAAACCAAATAAATCTCCATTCATGAAAGCGATACCAAAGCTATTGTTATCATTATATGAGCGCCTTTGATTTTTACAACATTTTCCTCAACGTATTTATTTCCTTGTAGTGATGAATACTTTTTGTTATTTTTTAGTTAATAGGTGCTTCCTTCAATAAGAATTGGGTATATAACCATATTGAAAAAAACAGTTAATCCAGGCTAATTTCAACTACATAGAGAACACCCTCCCAAAAACAGCCTGAAGTTCCCATTTTCAATTTCACTTCCCCAAAATACACTTATAGAATTGGAGTGGTTTTTAATGGAATTTTCTTCCATGCACCATAGACCTAATGACAATTACGCCTATACCATCAACAACGAAACCCTACATATCAGACTTCGCACGAAAAAACAAGATATCTCATCGGCTGGATTGATTTTTGGGGATCCATATATATCAGATAATGGACAATGGCAGTACGAGGAACAGCCGATGAGTTTATCCGGCAGCGATACCCATTATGACTATTGGCATATTTATGTGAAGCCTCCCTACCGAAGAATTCGATATGGGTTCAAAGTCATCTCAGAAGGTGAAAGTGCCACTTACACGGAAAAAGGCTTTTTTAAAGAACCTCCAAGAGATCCCGGGAGCTATTTCGCCATCCCTTACCTTCATCAAAACGAAGTATTCGGAGCACCTGAATGGGTCAAAGATACAATTTGGTATCAAATTTTTCCCGAACGATTTGCCAATGGCAACCCTGACAACGATCCAGAAGGTACAAAACCTTGGGGTAGTGAGGAACCGACCGTTGATAATTTTTTTGGCGGGGACTTCGAAGGAATCATTGAACATTTAGATTATTTAGAAGGGCTTGGCATTAACGGGATCTATTTTACGCCAATCTTCCACGCATACTCAAATCACAAATACGATACGATTGATTATCGGGAAATTGATCCGCAATTCGGGTCGAAGGAAACATTGAAAGCACTAATAAATGAATGCCATAAACGGAATATCCGCGTCATGCTGGATGCCGTATTTAACCATAGTGGCTTCTATTTCCCCCCTTTTCAGGATTTACTCGAAAAAGGAGAGAATTCGAAATATAAGGATTGGTTCCATCCACACAGCTTTCCTCTAAAAGGAGGGGAAAGGCCAAATTATGAAACATTCGGTTTCTTTGAATCGATGCCAAAATTGAATACAGCAAATCCAGAGGTGAAAGAATATCTGCTCGAAGTCTCAGCCTATTGGATCAAGGAGTTCGATATTGATGCCTGGCGATTGGATGTGGCCAATGAAGTGGACCAACCATTCTGGCGTGAATTTAGAACGACGGTTAAAAATTTAAAGCCTGATTTTTATATTCTTGGTGAAATTTGGCATGATTCCATGCCATGGCTTCGCGGCGATCAGTTTGATGCTGTCATGAATTATCCTTTTACCAACCAAGTATTTCGCCTGGTCGCTTCACAAACCATTAATGCCCGCACGTTTATCGAAGAAATGACAGCCATTTACCAAAGTTACCCGACCAATGTTTTTGACGTGACGTTCAACCTTCTCGGAAGTCATGATACCCCCCGGATTTTCACGGATTGTGGGGAAGATCTAGCTCGGGCCAAGCTCATCCATGCAATCCTCTTGACTTTCAATGGCAGTCCCTGTATTTACTATGGAGATGAAATCGGCTTGACCGGAGGCATGGATCCAGGTTGCCGAAAATGTATGGTCTGGGATGATGAAAAACAAAATGCCGAGCTTTTCAATGAAATTAAGGCATTGATCAAATTACGAAAAGAAGAACGATTACTTGCAAATGACGGCAAGTTCAAATTCCTTGATACAGCCGGAAACGAAAGTATCGTTGCCTACCAAAAATATAACGGAGAACGATCTGTCGTGATCCTGATTAATCCGACGGATGTCAAGCAATCCTTCACCCTCCCTTTGGACTTGAAAGGGCGTAAACTAACGGATTTAAGAACAAAGGAAACAACGCAGGAAGGCCAATTTGCACTGGATGGCTATCAATATAAAATTATCGCATTCAATCATTGAGAAAAGGAAAACGGGGCAAAGATTTTTATCCTGCCCCGTTTTTTTTCAATCTATTATTTGGATATCATATTCTTTGAACCACACGTGGGTTTGTGCCAAGTGAGCCAGTAACTGAGGACCCGACATCAATTGCCCGAACCAGGGCACTTTAAAGGCGGCACCTTTGGAATCGACAATATCCGTTAGCTTCTGTTTATCGAAAAACTCATGCAGGACCGAATTTTTGTCCTTGAGTAAGTCTTTTAACCATCCCTGCACACGGTCTGTATATATAGGGTTATGAGTTTTGGGATATGGACTTTTTTTCCTATACAATACCTCATCCGGTAACAGCCCCTCCAACGCTTTCCTCAGTATACCCTTTTCACGATTGCCCTCCATTTTCATTTCCCAAGGTATGTTCCACGCATATTCCACAAGGCGATGATCGGCAAATGGCACACGGACCTCTAAACTGGCCCCCATACTCATCCGGTCCTTCCGGTCAAGAAGCGTAGTCATGAACCATAATAAATTCACGTAGAAAAGCTCCCGGCGTTTAGCTGCAACACCGTTTTCCCCTTCCAACTTTGGCGTTTCTGCGAGGGTTGTCAAATAGGCTTCCTGCGCGTATTCTTCCAACTTCAATTTCTCACGCCATCCAGATTTCAATAAAGATACCCGCTCCTGGGTCGATCTCATCCAAGGAAACCCAGCACGATTCAAATCATCTTCACGATGAAACCATGGATATCCGCCGAAAATTTCGTCGGCACACTCACCGGATAGGCCCACGACAAAATCCTGCTTGATTTCCTTACAAAACCAAAGTAATGAAGAGTCCACGTCTGCCATGCCGGGGAGGTCTCTTACAAGAACAGCTTCTGTTAAATAATCCGTTAATTGCTCTTGAGTGATAATTGATGAATGGTGTACCGTGTTAAAGGTATCCGACATCTTTTTAATCCAATGCCCATCAGAGTTAGGCTGAAAATCATTTGCCTTAAAATAACGCTCATTATCTTCATAATCAATGGAATACGTATGAAGCTGCCCTTTCCCTTCTTTTTGATACGCGTTTGCAGCAATGGCCGTAATCGCGCTTGAGTCAAGCCCTCCTGATAAGAAGGTACAAAGGGGAACATCTGATACAAGTTGCCGCGTCACTGCATCTTCGACAAGGAAGCGGACCTTCTCGGCCGTTTCATCGAGGGTATCATGATGTTCTTCACTTTTAACATTCCAATATCTCCAGATTCGGAGGCCTTTCCTTGATAAGGTAAGTGCATGGGCTGGCCTTAATTCCTGGATATTATGAAATACACCTGAACCAGGCTTTCGGGATGGACCAACACCAAAAACTTCAGACAGCCCTTCACGATCAATCTCCGTTTTAACATCTGGATGGGCTAGAATCGACTTCAATTCCGATCCAAAAATGAACCCCCCGTCCCTTTCCGCGTAAAAGAATGGCTTTACGCCCATCCGATCCCTTCCAACGAATAATTTCTGCTCCTTTTCATCCCAAATAGCAAACGCAAAAATCCCATTGAACAGGTCTACGCATTTTTCTTTCCATTCTATATAAGAAGTTAGTAAAACTTCTGTATCAGAATGACCGTTAAAGGAATATCCTTTTAATAATAGCTGTTTACGAATATCATCGGTGTTATATAGCTCTCCATTATAACAAAGTGTATATCTGCCGTTTTTGTGATTTTTCGTCATCGGCTGTTTTCCGCCTTCCGCATCGACAACCGTTAACCGTTTATGACCAAAGGCAACATGGGCTTCGCTCCAAACATTATCTTCGTCTGGACCCCGCTTTGCCAACGTTTTCGTCATGTTTTCTAGTGTTTTCGTTTCTGTCCGTAAATCTTTTTGAAAATGCACCCAGCCTGTTATCCCACACATTTTACACTTCATCCTTTCTATCGGGACTATTAAAAAAATTGGCTCCCTGTCTTAAAAAGATTTACCGTCCCTCATTTCTAAATTCGAAGACCATTGCAAAGAAAATTTAAGTATTGATCAGTATCATTCCGTAAGAACCCCTGCCCATCAGCGCCCGACGTTGATAATGAATTGTTGAGCAAAGAATCCCGTGTTAAACATAGCCTATGCAAAGACGGAAAGATGGTTATTTGTCCATAATATTTTAAAATATACAGTTATATTTTCATTGTATTTTGACTAAAAAGTAGGTGAGGATTCCACTATGGAGGTATATGTATGAGTCAGCAACAACGAACCAAGTTAATGAATAGACAAACGAGAGCTTTTACCGAAGGAACAGTGGAAAATATCAATCAACAATGGATTTTTTTCGATGATGAAACCGATGAGGCATGCTCCATTGAAGACTATGTTGATGGCATCATTGAAATTTATAGGGGTGGGCGCTGGCAGCAAGGAGTGGTAGAAGAAGAGGGAAAAATCCTGCTTCACCGGGAAATCACCTTCTTAAGGGAAAATGAGCCCATTCGGATCCGCAAAAAACTGCTCTACTCTTTTGAACGATTATTGGAAGAATTGAACGACGATTCCTTTTTCCAATTTGTAACGACCTTGAATTCACTTGATTTTTCTATTTATGATTGTATATATAGCTATAACCAGCTCACTTTTTTAAGAGCCGTCCCAAATCAGTCAGGCGTGAACTTCTTCACCTTTGATAACGAGAACCAAATATGTCTCGTTCAGCACCATTTTTCTTATGGAAAAAAGGATCACGATCGTTTTGAATTCACCCTGAACACTGGAAAAAGGATCGTCATTGAAAAAGTGAATTCACAATAGCCTATTGAAAAAGCGGGTAAATGAGATTTCCTCATTTACCCGCTTTTCATTTCTTTATTAAAAAATGTACAATCCCTGTGGCAGGGATAATCCTAAATAAAGGACGAATACAAACGCAACGATGAACAATATCCACATGGCACTTGTGCTTTTCCCTTTTTTCGTACGGACCAACACCATTTCCATCGCGGCAATCACGATGATACCAACAATCATTTTTACTGCGTAAGCACCAAAATCCGTAATCAGCATTCCGCCAGTAAGGAAAATCAATAGATAGAATAAGCGCGTTATCATATGTAGTATTTTCGCTTTCGGATTTCCACTTTTAAGCATCGAATATGTGACAAAGAAAAGAATGATTCCGATAACCCAAACTGTAATATGCAAGTGTGTAGTCATTTATTTGCCCCCTCGTTCAGTTTCCCTCTCATCATATCATAGGCTTTTACAAAAAAACAAAACTAAGGTGTCTCCTATTAAGGTAAAATCAACAATTTAATGAACACCATTTAAATTTCTTCTCAACTAGTCCTCACCTTCGCATATCTGGCTTTTTACCATATGTAACCAAACGCCATATATATTCAACCGGTCCGTATTTAAACAGCCCCATCCACAACAAGGAAAGCAGAATTTGGAGGCAAAACAAAGCGATAAGGAATACAAACCCTGACGTGTAAGAGACTGATCCATATAATCCAAGGCCATATGAGTAAAAAATGGACGTACATATAATGGATTGGAATAAGTAATTACTCATCGACATCCTTCCAATACACGAAAGAGGTTGGAACAGACGGAGAGCTCCAGTCTTTTCAGTTAGAAGGGTAATGGCCGTAATATAAAACATCGTCAGTAATGGTCCGCCAAAATAATCCTGAACGAATATTGTGCCAAAATGGTAAACCGTCACATATGGAAGAATCTTGAACGACAAGCCAAATAGCAAGCTTACGATCATTATCGCTTTCATTTGACTCTTATACTGATTTGGATTTTGGAGAAATCCTTGCTTTGCAACGCCAGCCCCAATTAAAAAAAACGGAAAAATCGATAAAAAAAGGATGATGCCATTAAAGGGGTTATTCACCATATACCAATCTATCGCTCTTTGATTCATTATTTCCGTAAATGTACCAGATTGATAAATTTCCAACGACTGTTTCATCATCTTCGAATCAGTCGTTATCGCCACCCCATCACTATCAAAAATGCCCATGATAAGAAAGAGTGAACCCAATATTGCAAAAGGCAGAACATAACAAAATGAGCCTAGCAGAATTAAATTTCTACCCTTCATCTTATAAAACAACAAGAATGCAAACCCAAATATAGCATAATTAATAAGGATGTCCCCATGCCAGATGAAAAAAGCATGAATGCATCCAAGTACCAATAAAAAACTTAGCCTTTTCGTAAATAGTAAAGGAAATGAAATGCCCTTTTCCTCACTCCTTACAGCTAATATGATGGCACCAAAACCGAACAGAAACGCAAATAACGGATAAAAACTGGCTTGTGCAACAACATCACTGACTCTGAACAAAACCCTGTCCCACCCTCCGGACCAGCGTTCTGCACCATCTATATACAAGAGTGGAGAGTGGAAAGAAGGCATATTCACTAAAAAAATCCCTAAAATGGCTAATCCCCGTAAAGCATCGATGCTTACAATCCGCTTACTTTCCTGCAACGGTGCCATCGTGACTTTCATCGGTTCACCTGCTTTCATCCATATTAACACCGCATTTATAACCTCATGGCCTCATCTTTAACCACTGAAGCCGCTTTTTGCTTTTTTATTAGTATGACAAACAAGCTGCCCAATAAGCAAAAGATTCCTGCAAGGAAGAACGCCCATGTATAGGAGTTGAATAGTTTAAATGTAAGCCCTCCACCGTACGCCGCCACAGCTGCACCCGCCTGATGGGCCGCGAATATCCAACCGTATACAATCCCACTTTTCTCCACCCCAAAAACTTGCCTTGAAATGCTAATGGTTGGAGGCACTGTTGCTATCCAATCCAATCCGTAAAATACAGAGAAGATGATCAATAGGGTGATTGAGCCCTCATTTAGTGCAAAAGGAAGTAAAACGAGGGAAGCCCCTCTTAGACCGTAATACCAAAACAACAACCAACGGTTATCAAACCGATCGGATAGCCACCCGGATACAGTTGTACCAATCAGATCAAAGATCCCCATGAAAGATAGCAAGGATGCTGCCGTTACAACAGGCAATCCAAAGCTAATGCAGTAAGAAATGAAATGTGTCCCGATCAACCCACTCGTTGAAAGTCCACATATAAAAAAGCTTCCTGCCAATAACCAGAATTCCTTTACTCTCACTGCTTCAATTAATGATTGAAATGCCATGGTAATGGGGTTCTTCTTTTGGACTGTACCAGCCTCCTGACTTTCCTCTTCTAATCCATATGGAAGAGTGCCAACTTCCTTCGGATTGTTTTTCATGAATAAAAGGATGATGGCCAGCATGATCAAGCTAAGGACCAAAATTAATCCAATCGCCCATCTCCACGAGTGATTCTCAATGATGATGGCTAAAATCGGAAGTAAAATGAGCTGACCTGTGGCCGTACTTGCCGTCAGTATCCCGACCGCCAGCCCCCTCCTCTTCTCGAACCAACGATTTGCCACATATGGGCTCAATACCGTTAAAAACACTCCAGAACCCAATCCAATGATAATTCCCCAAATTAGAATGAGCTGCCACTCATGCTCCATGAAAAAAGTGAGGAAAATCCCTGCCAATAAAGTTGACATGCCCAATACCATCATTTTCTTTAATCCTAGCACTTCAATTAGAGCTGCCATGAATGGACCTGATAATCCATAAAGAAAAAGACTTATAGCGAAGGCTAAAGAAATGACGGACCGATCCCACTCGAACTCATTTTCAAACGGTACGATGAATACTCCTGATGATGACCTAACGATCCCGGCTACAATAATCGAGAAAAATGTGATGATTAATATGACCCAGCTATAATGAAAACGTCTCAATGTCCTTCCCCACCAATCAAAAAAAGAAAATTATAATAATTTGAAATATTTTATAATAGTAACACTTTATCGTTAAACGGGAAGCTTTTTATCAGAAGTATTTTCCAGTAATCATCAAAAAAAGTAAGAATGGATGATCATATCAGCGTCTTATTATTCAGTGATATTCATCACTGGTTATATGACAATATATTGATAGGCAGATGAATCACATCAATCATGAGTCCACATACAATACATTAAAACTCCCTTTTGTAGGCTCACCGCCTGTGATCAAAGGGAAAACCAGAATAAAAAAAGGGTGATTTTTCTTGCCAGCCATCGTAGGAATCGTTCAAGTCATAAACGTCGGTAGCAGTGGAGTTGTCCATATTGGTGACGTCTTTAAAATTAGTCCATATTCCACTTCAAAAACGTTTGCAGGTGCTGGCTCGTTTAATACGGGTGAATCCATATCCCTTTATAATGCCTATAGCACCACAAATACTAATGATACAGATGGTGTTGATCAGCCACTGGTCTTAAATCTCTAATGCTTTTCAGAAAGGAGTCAGCATGATCTTCAATATTCACCAGACCATACAAATCAATATGATAAAAATTGAAAGCATCGCCAATTCATCCGTTTTTCAAATAGGAAGTGCCGGGGTGATCAAACCATATTCCACATTAGCCAATACCGGTGGATTCACTGAGCCTGCTCCCGAAATTGAAGCTGATGTTACCCCATCAACCAGTTTCGTCCCATTTACCCCTGGTTGATAGGCATTCACCTACATCCAACTTTTTCATATACTGTCATATATGAAATTATCTTATGGTGAAGGTGAGGTGTTGAGTCGTGAATCAGGATCTATATTCGTATTCCATACAAATGCAGCATTTTCTAGAAGCCCAAGATAAGCGGATCATGAGACTTGAACACGAAATCAAACGCCTGACAGATGAACTTGCCGAGCTGAAAAATAAACCGCCCATCCATGTTGATAAAATTGAATATAAATTCGATCAATTAAAAGTCGAATCTTTGGATGGAACGTTGAATATCGGTTTGAATCCCAGTGATTTAAATAACATTGATGAATTTGCCGTCAACAACCAACCTGTTCAACCTGCACCAAACCTATTTCCAGGCCGGGAAATCGTCGTCCAGGAAATACACAACGATATTCTTTCAGACTTGGAAATCATGATCCATGATACGGAAACACAACTGAAAATATCATTGGAACCTTCTTATCACGACTTCATTAAACAGGACGTCGAACGCCAGCTTCATCAACGAATCAATATGTATTTCGATAATCTTTCTGCCGCCGAGCGTGCACCGCAGCAGCGTGATAACGTCAAGGAAAAGATCAAGGAACAGGTAAAATCCGACATTCAAGCTGCATTGATTCAATTCATTACCCATTCACAAGCCGAGACAGGAGGAAATCCAAATGGAGTTTAATGTAACCAATCACCAGCTTTGTGTAGGTGATATTCATATTACCGGTGTAGCGAGCTCTGCTTTATTTCTCATAGGGGATGTACAGACGGTCCAACTATCTTCCGCATTCGATACCCCGCCGGAATCCCTTATTATCGGGCCATACGTGCCGCTTTCTCCTGAAGGATAAATAACATGTTTTCTAGAATATCAAAAGTAAAATCTTTATTATCCGATACGGTCTCATTCTGCTCCACCCTGCAAATAGGGGATACTTCATATATTGACGGAATTTCCCTGGCTTTAGCGGTTCAAAAGAAAAGTGAAACTTTCGATTCTGTCGATATTCATTTCGAGGACTATGACATTTTTAAGAAACCACTTTATATCCCGAGATCGAATGAACCAGTCGTAACAAGTTTTTCAAATCCGAATCCCTTCATACGTGTCGGCAATATCAATATTATCGGGATATCATCCTCATCCGTGGTTGGTGTGGGAAACGTCGGGCATGCACGTATGGAAGCAAGAGTGAAACATATACGGGAGCTTCCTAAAAGCGTTGAAGAGACACCGATTGAGGATTCGACCAACAACGATTAATTTTAAAAGGAGGAGTTCATATGCCAGCCATTATCGGCCCAATTCAAATATTTAATGTAGGAGAAGGAAACCTGTTATTCGGTGATTGCGCCGTCATTTCCCCTAAATCTTCCTCCAAAGCAGTCTCCGGTTCAGGTTCAGGGAACACAGCTGCGATCGTGTTTACAGCCAACGGTCTGAATGGAAGCAATGTCATTGATGTCAATGGGGTCGATCAACCCATTTCAGGGAATAATTAAAACAAGGAAAAGGCCTCCCACTTCATCCCAGGGAGGCTTTTTCTTTGTCCTATTTTACTAGCATGATAAATACTTGTGCAAAAATAGTCTCTTACACTTCCAATAAATGCGATCCGTCAAAGAAAAATAAATAACGGCTGGTTACTTTCTTATTCAATATCCCTTCGACAGCCCTCGTATATAGCTGGAGCTGCACCCGGTATCGATCGGCAAGAATCTCTTTAGCCCCATCATAACCGCTAGCATAACGGCCGGTAATTGTATCCGTTTTATAATCCAGCAGCACAAGACCTTGTTCATCCTCAAAAATACAATCAATCACACCCTGGATAAGGATTTCCTCTTCGCCAGTTGTCCAATCGCTGTAAGCTTCGTTAGCCGGCAACGACATCGTAAATGGCACTTCACGGCGAATACTCAGGGCATTTTGCATTCTTTGGCCGATTTCACTGTCAAAGAAATCGACAATCGTTTCCGGATTCACAGCTTCTTTCTGTTCCTCCGTCAACAACTCACGCTGAATCAAGTCAACCATCAACTTCTGAATCGATTGAATGGTAATCTCTTTGGATAGATCGATATGCTGCATGACTAGATGTGTAATCGTACCCCTTTCAGCAGGAGTTAGTGATTTTTCTTGCATGAATGTCGGGCGCTTCGTAATAGGACGCTTAAATTTACGTAACAGCTCTGTGGAACTTTGCTCGTCCCTGAGTTCATATTGACGTTTTAGTTCAGAAACGGATTGCTTGGACCGATGCACAGACGCCTCATGCTCAGGATACTCCCATTCGAGCTGTTCTTTGATATCATCATAAAATTCGGAAACCATTTCGATCTTCTCTGATTTCTGGACATGCTCAAGTATTTGCTCCTGTACTTGTGCCTCTTCAACATCCAGAACGGCAAGCTCATCACTTGGAATGACAGAAATGGACCAGTTCGATGGATGCGACTCCATTTCCAAGCCAAGACCTGCAGCACCAAGAGAATCCCGATGACGTACAAGGGATGGACCAATCCAATCAAGATAGCTTTTTGCACCCGCCCGTACATAGTCCTTTAAAAGCCACTCTCCATGTGCCGCATTACTTGCCCAGTTCTGCTGCGTTTTTTCTGCATCATTGATGCTGGCGATTAAGTAAAGCTTTTCCTTAGCTCTTGTAAGCGCCACGTAGAGGACACGCATCTCCTCCGCAATTAATTCAAGCTGCTTTTTTTTCTTAAAAGCCAATTGTGGGAGGGATGGATAGGTTATCCGTAATTCGGAATTCACGTACTTGGCAGCAAATCCATAATCCTTATCCAGTAAATATGGCTTTCGTAAATCCATCATATTGAATTGCTTGGAAAGACCGGCAATAAACACGATCGGGAACTCAAGGCCCTTTGATGAGTGAATCGTCATCAGGCGGACTACATCTTCCTGTTCCCCTAATGCCCGAGCTGCTCCTAAATCATCTCCACGTTCCTGCATCCTTTCTATGAAGCGCAAGAAACGGAATAGACCTCGGAAAGAACTTGCTTCATATTGCCTTGCCCTGTCATACAACGCTCTTAAATTGGCCTGACGCTGTTTGCCCCCCGGCATCCCTCCTGCAAAATCATAGAACTGCGTTTCACGATATAGAAGCCAGATCAAATCGGATAATGCTTCCTGCCTGGCAAGCTTCCTCCACTTTACTAGTTTTTTATAAAAAGCCGAGGCTTTTTCATAAAGCCCTGGATGTTCTTCCGAATCACTCTTTCTGTAAAAATCAGCTAAGGCTTCATAATAGCTGCCTGTATGGAATAAACGCACCTGTGACATTTCTTCTTCATCCATCCCGACGATAGGCGAACGGAGAACGGATGCCAAAGGGATATCCTGTTGAGGATTATCAATCACCTTCAATAAGGAAATCATGATCGCCACTTCGGTCGCTTCAAAATACCCTGTCGACAAGTTGGCGTAGACTGGAATCCCCTGCTTTTTAAATTCCTCCATGATTTGCGGTGCCCATGGCATCGAACGAAGAAGAATGACCATATCACGATAAGTGGCAGAACGGTACTTTTGAGCTTTCATATCATATATCCGATGCTTTTCGCTTATAGCCTTTTTAATGAGCTTGGCCATCTGCCTTGCTTCTAGCTGCGCTTTTTCAAGTTCCTCGGCCTCAAACCCGCTTTCCGCCCCTTCCGATTCCGAAATTGCTTCTGGATCGGCTGTTCCATCAATTAAATGGAGCTCGATAGGGTTTGGATGATCTTCGGGATATGGCGCACCTTTTTTCAATTGGGCGTCTTCATCATAATCAATCTCCCCGACTGTAATCCCCATCAACTGTTGAAACAAGAAATTCGTCCCATCGAGAACTTCCTTACGGCTCCGGAAATTCCGGTTTAGATCAATCTTCAGGCCGGATTCAATCCCATCACGGGTAAAGCGTGTGTACTTTCCAAGGAAGAGATTCGGTTCAGCAAGCCTGAATCGGTAAATGGACTGCTTGACATCGCCCACCATAAAAAGATTCCCACTATATTCGCCATCTGCCGTCACCAGTTTTAAAATGGATTCCTGAACCAGATTCGTATCCTGATACTCATCAACTAGGACCTCTTTGAATTGGTTTCTGTATTCAATAGCCGCAGCTGATGGTTTTCTTTCACCATTCACGGTTTCCCCTGTCAAAATTTGAAGACAATAATGTTCCAAATCGGCGAAATCCACCAAGTTCTTTTCTGCTTTTGCAGCGAAGAAACGATCATCAAATTGTTTAACAAGCTTTATAAGTGTATCGACATACCCCTTAAGCTCCCTAATATCGCGCAGATAACTTTCCGGTTTACGAGAAAATAACTCTTCCTGCAGCGATTTAATGATTTTCTTCGCCTTATCACGATACTTCGTGGCCTCATCCGCTACTTCTTTAATGAAATCGGCACCAGTAAGCCGTTTCACCGTTCCAAACTTCACGCTTTGGATTTCTTCATAAAGATCGTTCCAGGAGCGGTCTTTCACTTCCGACAGTTTGGCGACAAGGGCAAGATCAGCTATATAGTTCTCAGCCCTTGGTGCCGGCCCCCCAGGGACTTTAGTCAAATCCAGCGAGCGCTCCAATAAATCCCTGGCGGTGTCCAATTGTAAACCAATATCAAATTTCAATGAATCGATAAACGAAAGATCATCAATCCCATCATCATCCGCCAACTCATACATGCTGGCGGCACCATTGAGCCATTGATCCGGATCAGGGTTCGATTGCGAAAAATCATGCAGCGACCGAACAATATTCTGAAGTGCATCATCGTTTCGATCGCTTGTGAAAGCATCAACCAAATTAAAGAACTCTTCATTATCACTTTGACCATACTGCTCCTCGAAAAGTTCTTCCATTACTTCATCACGGAGCAGCTGGACCTCTGTAGAATCTGCAATCCGGAAGCCTGGGTCGATTTCCGTCAAATAATAATACTTCCTGATCACCTCTAAACAAAAGGAATGAAGTGTGGATATTGAGGCGCGGTTAATCAGGCTCAACTGCTTGCGCAGATGCTGTGAATGCGGATTATCATTAATCGCTTTTTCTAATGCCTCACTTATCCGATGGCGCATCTCGGCTGCCGAAGCATTGGTGAATGTAACGACAAGCAGTTCATCCACATCAATTGGCTCTTCTTCTGAAATGACTTTTTGAATGATCCGATTGACCAGCACCGCAGTTTTCCCGGAACCAGCTGCGGCAGCAACCAAAATGTCCTGATCTTTAGCCCATATCGCCTTCCATTGATCTTCCGTCCATGTCACGTCTCCTGGCAGAACAGGAATTTTCGTTTTACTCATCGCTCTCCCCCTCCCCTCTTAATAGATCAAGAACATCATTTTGCTTCTTCTGTGTCAAATTCCTAAATTGATTCTCCTCCAGTGACTGGTCGAATTGGCATACCGATTTAAAGGAACAAAAAGTACACGGCGTTCTTTCCTTTAATTTATACGGCGTTATGTTCACATCGCCATCGACCATTCGATCACCAGACTCCTGATAAACCCGGCGAACGTGATGATTCAGTAGAGAAAACTCTTCCCTGCTGGCAACTTTGGAAGCAGCTAGAAGCGATCCATCCTTTTTAAAACCAGCTGGAATGATATCCGACTTACCGGAACTTTCAATATCAAGCGAGTTATCCATCATCTGGATGACATTTGAATGATCGAGTACAAGTCCATTCATTTTAAAGCTTTTATAAATTTCTTCCTCAATTTTATCCAAACTGAGCATTCCCTTGGATTTGACAACAGGATTATGCACATGAAAATATAAAACACCGGCCGGAATGGCTTCTTTCCCTATAAGCGACTTGGAATGGGTAACGACGATATCAAGGTATGTCAACATTTGCAGCGCAAGTCCATAATACACTTCACTCATGTTCAGTTCCTTTTCACTCGACTTATAATCGAGCACGCGCAAATAGACACCCTCCCCTTCTTCCGCTTTATCCACACGGTCTATCCGTCCGATCAATTCCATCTTCGTACCATTTTTCAATGTGAACGAAAGTGGCGGCAGCTCTCCATTTTTTCCGAAACCGAGCTCTAACCCAACTGGAGCAAAGCCACTCACCTTTGCATGTTCACTTAATACGATTGATGCACGGCCAATTACATGTTCCAATTTCCTGCGCAAATAGTGATGGCGGTTCGTACTTAATAAAATTTGATTTTGAAGTTTAGGAGCAAGTCTTTCCACGGCAACTCTAGCCAACTCCAAGCATTGTTCCTTTGTCAATGTAGACCAAGGAATATCATGTTCATTTAAATAGTCCGAAATCATTTTCAACGCTCCATGGAACATCTCACCAATATCCGGTGCATCCAATCGGAAAATTTGCCTTTCCCTCAATTTCAAACCATGAGCGGCATAATGGGAAAACGGGCAGCTATTGAACATTTCCATTCTCGAGACACTTGTAAGAATACTCTCGCCATATAATTGCTTACTTGTTTCTTCTGATAATTTCTTCGTTCTATTTTGGTAAAAAAGACTTGATAATACCTTAGTTGCAAAAGGACCGACCACTTCATCCCCTATTATGGCATTATATACATCCCACCATAGTGTATGGATTGGATAGTTCCTTTTTTTTAGCTGCAATTGGGCTGCCAGATACGATAGGGCCACATCGTAATTTGCCGCGTATTTCATCTGTTCCTCAGCAGACAGATCAGATGGATCGTTCATATAATACACATCGGAAACGTTAGGCAGTACATCCCTTACCCGTTTTAGGTAGGATGAAGGTAAAAGCGCCTTTCCCTCCTCATCGGCAAGCGGATATGATAAATAAAGCCTCTCAGCAGGTGTAGTAAAAGCTTTATACGCCGTAAACTCCTCATCAAGGAGGCGCACCTTTGAACTTGGAGCAACGTCAAGTCCACCGGCTAACAGCACTTCACGATCACTATCGGAAAAAATCCCGTCAGATAAAGCTTTTCCTGGCAAGACCCCCTCATTCAAGCCGATAACAAAAGCTGTCTTCACATCATCAAGTCGGGATAAATCGAGATTAGCGACAAGGACTTGGTCAATTGCCGGCGGTACCAAAGAAAATTCAAGAGACTCCAAACCAGCTTCAATGATTACCGCAAACTGTTTCATGGAAAGCTTTTCTTCGCTTAGCAGTTCAACGAATTGGTCTAACAGATCGACAACCGCATTCCACGTTTGTTCGTGCTCTCTTGCCGAAACCAAATCACCTGCTTCTTCGGCCTCCTGTTTCAGCTTTTCCAATTTTTCCGGTACGTGCAATTCTTCAAGATATAGATAAAGGGCTTCGCACAATTCCCTCCCATTATCAGCCTTTTTAACACGTTTTGATAGCTTCAAGATGGGCTCGGTAAATAATTGCTTCATCTCATTCAACTCTTGCTCAAGCTTCATTTCCTTATCGGTTTGGTTCCGTTCCTCCAGTTCCAGCCCTCGGAAGCGCCGGTACGTCCAACGATCTTTCGAAGTCCACCTGCTCCCTTTGATTCCACGGGCCAGCACATAGTTTTCGAGCTTATCCACTTGCTCCCGCATCCTATCATGATTTTTTTGCAGCGGAAATAAAAGCTCCGTCTTGATTGCTCGAAATACCGGTTCATACCTCCAATAACCATTGATGATCTCCAAAGTGGAACGAATCAGTTCTATCAGAGGATGATTAAGCATGGTCCGTTTGGAATCGACGAACAAGGGAATTTTATAATCCCGAAAAACGGTTTGTAAAATATCTGCGTATGCTTCACCATTACGAACTAAGATCGCAATATCACGGAAACGGTGCTGCTTCTGCCTGACCAGTGTCAAGATATCCCGGGCTACGCCTTCAATTTCAGCTCTGCGATTAACTGCCTGGGCAATCGTTACATCAGGTGACTGCTCAAACGTCCGTGCAGGACGAATGGCAAAATAAGTTTCCAGATGATTCAGGCCTGGACTCGTTACAAACCTTTCCGTTCCTTTTAAAATGCGATCCTCTGAAATTGGTATATCATTTCTCAATCCAGCTTGATATAGGTGATGATACAGGTTTCCCGTCTGCCTGAACAATTGCAAATCATCCGGGGCATATTGTCTGTAGGGCTGATCTAATGTCAGCGAAACCGTTACACTCTTGCACAGCTTCATCATTTCTTCCACAATCAATAATTCCTGTGGTGTCAAGCTATAAAAACCATCGATATAAATATCGGCGCTCCTTATATATGAAGACTCTGACATTTTTTCAATAAGTAAAGTGAAATAGTCTTCGGAATCTAAATATTTGCCAACCATTTCATCCTCAAATGCCTGATAGACCAATTCAAGGTCATGCAGTTTATCCTGAATTCCGCTGCCTGCCTCAGATGTATCGGTCAAATAGTTTTGAATGTCATCCGGTTGGATGCAATACTGCTTGAACTCAGCCAGCATTAGTTCCATCTGTGCAATGAACCCCTGCTTATCAGCCGATCGACGAAACATCTTTAGCTCATCTTTTTTATCATCCATGATTTTCCTTATCAGCATATTGACGCCGACGCTGTCCAAATGTAGGCGGCTCATTCCCCCAGTTTCCTGAAGAACGCGCCAAGCCAGTCTGCTAAAACTGAAAACCTGCGTCCGAATCATTCCCGCAAGACCTGGTGTTTTAACTAATTTATATTCAGATAGAAACGTCATTTGATCAGGAACGAGATAAATGATTGGATTGCCTTCGGGATCTTCTGCCAATTTGGAACGAATTTCGTCCAATATATTCGAAGTTTTCCCTGCACCCGATCTTCCCAGTAAAAAACGGAGTGACATCTCTTTTCCCCCTTATACAACATAATATCTAGATCTATCATAACAGAAATACTTTCGTCTTTTTGACTAGGTTTCTGTTTCCAATTAAGATTTACTTTCTATTATTTTACCGTTTCCCATAAAAAAACACCAATCGTACGTTCGCTTTTTTCCCAAAAGAAAAAGCCCTCAAATTTTCCGGGCTTTTGCAATCATTCACCTGTAAATCTATAATTGAATTCTTTGATTGGCCAATATCGAACATCGACTTTACCGACAACATTTTCAACTGGTATATAGCCAAAGTGACGGCTGTCCGCACTTTCAAGACGGTTATCACCCATGACAAAAAGCTTGCCCTCGGGGACGGTGGTCATGTCCGTCAATTCTTTTAATGTGAAGTCACCCGTGAAATTTTGCCCAGGGAAACCCGCCTTGACTTTTTCAAGATAAGGCTCTTCCACTTTCTCACCATTTACGTAAAGCCAATCATCCTTATAACGAATGCGGTCACCAGCAATTCCTATAACTCGTTTAACATAATCTTCTTGTGAATTGGCATGAAAAACAATAATGTCAAAACGGTTGATATCTTGAATCTGGTAATTGATTTTATTCACAACAAGTTTATCGCCATCTTCAAGGGTCGGCTGCATCGATTTCCCTTCAACATCATAGCTTGAAAAGAAAAATGTACGGATTAAGATGTAAATAACAAAAGCTATCATGGTTGCTTTTATCCAATCGGATAAAGAATTCTTGTTTGTTTTTCCCATCTCGTTCAACCCCTACTACATTTATATACTAACTTATTGTCCTTCTTCTCTCTTCATGCTTTTATTTAACCGGACTTCCAGTCTTTTTCCCACATACCAGAGGATAAAAATGACAATCCCGATAATGATCGTACGCATGGGCTTATGTATTAAGGATACTAAATCATAGCCGACGAAGCTAATCGTAAAAATCATCACCGCTTTTCCACCTACAACTGCCAGTCCATATTGCAAGGGACTGACTTTTGAAAGACCTGCCACAATATTCACGATGGCCGATGGTGTAAAAGGGAAGCAGAGCAGGATGAACAAAGGTCCGAATCCATGGCTTTCCACCCAAACCATCAACCTCTGTACCTGCTTATGTTTTTGCAAAAATCGAAAAAACCTCAGTTGACCATATTTTCTAATAACTAAAAAGATTAAAAAAGACCCCGCTACCGCACCAATCCATGAAAATAAAAACCCCCACCAGAGACCAAAAGCCGTTGCATTAGCCAGTACGAACACCACTAAGGGTAAAAAGGGCAAAAATGCTTCCAGCATCGGCAGTAAGATTCCAGGAATTGGACCGAATGAGCGATATTGCTGAATAAGTGCTGATATATTATCAAGTGTAAACCACTCACGTATAGTCTCCAAGTCCATAATTATCTCCCTCGACATGCTGCCATCAAAGCAACATAAACTTATTAAAAAGCTGTTTATTTTAGATATAACACTTTCCCCTGAAATTGCAAGAATTATTATCCATATATCTTCATACTTTCCCTAACTCGGGAAAACATAATCTTATTAACAAATATTTCACTATTATTAATACTTCTTGCATATCGACTGAAAATACATTAGGATAAAAAACAGAACATATGTTCTTGTTTTCACAAAATATACATATTCATATTAAAAACGCGCTTTTTTAGAAAGGAGCGGTGAGATGACCCGCATTCCAGAAGGCGACCGAAATATGATTGAAAAAGCCATCTACCTCCCTATGGTGATTACAGTCTTAAACCGGGATCTCAAGGTCATCGAAATTAGTCCGTTTAAATTAAAAAGGCCCTATTCGGAACTAATTGAACATATTTTAAAAGCCGTTCAGGATGACCTTGCCGAGGTACGGAGATATTTGCGCAAGGAGAATATTAAGGTAAGTGAAATCAAACGCGATGAATCCTTCACGATGTATTGTTTTTTATATAAAGGATACGAGGAACATCATAATTATTTCAATCCCCGCCTTCGCAACAAAACCGAAGACTTGTTATGCTATTACTTTTTCGAGAGAAGTCACCGCTCAAGGGATAGGGGACCAGCCTAACATATACACGATGTTTATGGATGATTAAAGCCTTTCGGGGGTGAGGAAACAGATGCCTTAGGATTTGTATGGAGGATGTAACCATTAGGTGTCTCTTTTTCCCTGCTTTTTAAAGAGATAAGTGAGTTCAATTTATCACGATCAAAATCGATAGGACTCACTTACCTCCATTCACCTGTTTGGGTTTTCCATTATCATTGTCCTGCTAATAATATCATTGGATAGGTTCAAAACCATGGATTTACTGCCATGAAATATTACTTCTCGATCAAGGCATAACCTATATAATCAAGTGCATACTGAATATCCTTAACCATTTTAGTTTTGAGATTCCTCAAATCAAAGTTATTTACATGCTCCTTGGCAAAGGTTGGAGTGACACCCGTTATGATCGTTTCCACCCCCATCAAACCAAGAGCACTCATCATATTGAAGAGAAAGTTGGGAAAACAGTTATCTTGAACGAGGAGCTTCGACAAATCAATAATAAAGTAACCAATATCATTATCCGCCGCAGAATGTAACACATCACTCATGATTTGCTCTGATCGATTGCCGTCAACAATGCCCTGTATCGAAAGAATGGAAATGCCTTTAGTGATCGGGATGATAGGTACGCTTAAAAAACCCATGCTATACTTTGTTTGATCGAGCTCTATCATGTGGGATAGAATGTCTGCCATGGATTTCAGAAAGTTAATATCTTCTTCTGAAAACACCTTTTCCTCCTTGTCCATTACACAAAGGGTCCCGAATACATTCCCTTTCAAATCCTTTAACGTTACTCCTAAGAAACCTTTTACATTTAACTGACCGGTTACTTCAAGCCCCCTTGTTATGGCATCCTTCATTAAGTTTACTGTATGCATAGCATCGCCTTCGTTCTTAATGATTAAACGGCAGTATGTCCCTCCATATTCGACGCTATATCCTTCTGGTATAATCTGCTCTTCCCTATTATAGGAACTGAGGACTGTCATCGCCGTTTCTCCTCTTTTTGTTATATATGCCGTTTGCACATTTAGCTGCTTACTGATTAAGGCAAACATTTTCGAGGACACAGTCCTTAACGAATAATAGGTAGGGCTCGTCTGTTCATAATTAAACGTCATTATTATCACCTCTTTAATTCTGTACATTTACTATAACCTAACACTATCATTGTAGAGTCAGCAAAGCGTTTTGCAAAAGATTGTTATAAGCCTATATTAGAAGAAATATTAATATTATCCACACTCTTATATTTAATTTGGTCATTATTAGTCAATTATGTAATGGTAAGATGAATAAAATGGAAAATCAATTGAATCTCTTATAACCAACATTATGCAAAGCACCTTGGTTTACACTTTTGTGAAATATTGAACATAACTGTTGATACATAGAAGTTATCTATTATATTATCAAATTATGAATATAATCACTTACAAACTTATCCCCCCTTTATTTGATCGTGAAAAGTTTCTCCAATCCCCTTTTTTCTTATATAACCATGCAATGTTTGATCTGATGCATGAAGGACGCAACGGAGATGTAGTTGAAAAATGAAAATCGAACTGGACGGATCAATCGAAGATTTGTACTTTATGTTTGATGTTTATGAGCTGTTTCGTGTTTATTAGATTGAATTAAAAAAACAACAAACTTTAACCTCTATATAAGTATATTAAAACCTCGAATGGCTTTAGCAATTGGGTTCTGTAGCATTCAGCCATAATATTTCTGAAATTTTCACTCGTCATATTAATAGTGATTCTTTTAATTGCTTAGTCTCTAGCATGTTTTCAGACATCATTGAAAGTCCCTTCAACTATTTTTCCTCTAAAATTCAGTTTATCACCTGTAAGAATAATAGACTTTATTCATTATAAATACCCGGGATTATTTTACCTAACCACCGAGTTTGACGCCCATTTCATTTTTTATTCAAAGAAAATTATGTCTAAATCCCCTTTTTTTCCATTCCACATGTTAAATTATTATCTGGAGGCGAAAAAATGAAAAAAATTAATATTCTACTAGTAGCTGTTCTTGTATTATCTTTATTTACAGGAATCAAAACAACTGAGGCAGCATCAAATGTGGAGGTACACTTTATCAATGTGGGACAAGGGGATTCCATCCTAATTCAAACACCTAACGAAAATGTACTTATTGATGGTGGTGGAAAAGGGAAAGGCGATGAGGTTGTTGCTTATTTAAAAGAACAAAAAGTGAAAACTTTAAATGCAGTAATATCCACTCATCCCGACGCTGACCATGTTGGTGGTTTAGCTTATGTGATTAAATCACTTAATGTAAAATCTGTGTATGCACCAAAAGTTTCTCACACCACGCAGGCATACAAAGACTTTTTAAAGGCTGTTAAGAATAAAAAGCTTTCTATTAAAACAGCTAAGACTGGAGTAGAAATTACAACTAAGGCAAAGAATTCGTCATTAAAATTTATTGGACCTGTTAAAGACTATGCTAAGTCAGACTTAAATGACTGGAGTGCTGTACTTTTACTTAAACACGACAAAAAGACATTCTTGTTTACTGGGGATGCCGAAGAAAAATCTGAGAAAGATATGCTGGCTAAAAAGCTAGTACCTAGTGTGGATGTACTTAAAGTTGGTCATCATGGCGCTAATACATCATCCAGCTCAGCCTTTATTAATAAAGCCAAACCTAAATATGCCGTAATCAGTGTAGGGAAAAATGGATATGGGCACCCTACTTCTACTGTTGTAAAACGATTGAATTCAGTGAAAGCTAAAATATATCGTACAGATAAATCAGGTAACATTATTTTTACTTCTACAGGTCAGAAAATTACTGTAAAGACGGTGAAATAAATGGTACAAGGAATTATTGATCGCTTCGAAGGAAAGATTGCTGTCGTTGAAATCGATGGTAAGGATTTGAAGGATTTTCCTAAAAGTTCTCTTCCTAAGGGAGCCAAAGTAGGAGATATGCTGATTATCGATGGTGATAAAATCACCATCTCCAAAGAAGGCACTGAAAAATTAAGAAAAGAAATTGACGACTTAATGGATGAGTTATTTGAAGATTAATTCCGGAGCCCTTCTTTAATAAGAAGGGCTTTAATAAATCCGTTTGCTTGCATCACTAACTTACATTCCACCTAATCTCTAACGCGGTATATACTTTGACATTCCCTCTGAAGCTTTGACTCCTCTTGCTTCGGTGAACAGATAGAATGATTTTCTTTTTGTTTCCTCTATCCTTTGGATCAGTTTCGTTTTTAAAAAGGATGTCCGGTGCAGTTGGTTTTCGAAAGAACTGCATGATACTTCGATATCGATGGTTTGTTTATTACTGAATGTGACGGTTGTATGTCTGGAATCTTTGCGAACATATGATACTACATGCTCATGTGATAACCAGATGCATTGAGGACGCAACGGAGATGTAGTTGGAAAGAAGAAAATCGAACTGGTTGGATCAATCGCGATCGGTGCTTTATGTGTGATGTTTATGAGCTGTTTTGTTCCTTGTTTGCGGCCTTCATAACTTGATCCGAAGAACTCACAACTTTTCTTGATAATCTCCATAGGTTTAAACGGGGAAATGAACTCGTCCTCCATTTCAACGATACGGGCATATATTTTATTGCCATAATTGATTGGCGTAACCATTAGTGTGTAGGGCGTGATTTCATATTCCTCAATGATTCCCTGGCTATTTTCCTTCAATTTTAATCCACCTCTTCCTCATAGTAAAAAATAATAATCGTTATCACTGTTTTACTTTACCAAAGCATACACCTTAGAAAAAAGGTGAAGGGAGTTAGTCAATATATGTTAAATTCCCCACAATAATAGCACAAACAGTAAAGATAAAAAGGAAGTTCACAAAAAGTTAAAAATTCTTTTATAAAGTGGCCATTTCGTCATCTAAAAGACATATTCCCTATTAAAAAAATAATTTTTTGAATTTTCAGTTGATTTTATCTACTCAAATCCATATACTAATAAAAAGGGTCAGGGGTGGTAACTTTGAAAAATGAAAAATCTTATTCAGAGTCAGTGAAGTCCTTATCAATGAGCCAAATGAAAAACGATGCAGTCGTTCAGGAAATGTTAATTGATATGATTATTCTGGAATCCGTCCTTACTACCAAAAAGAATATCCTTGCGAAACAAATTGATGAAGCCTTGGATACGAAAAACAAACCTTTATTCCTAAAGCTTAGTTCTGAAATGAACGTTTTACTAAAACAGTTTGGAAATTAAAATGCATGATTAAAAAACAGCCTAATAATCAAAAAAGCCCCCCATAATGTTGGGAGGCTTTTCTCTATTTATGATCATTCTTTATGAAACATGCCCATGACCTCGGCTGTTTCGGTTATATTGACAAAAGCATTTGGATCCACTTCTTTTATCATCGTTTTTACATCGGTTAATTGGTAACGGGTAATGACTGTCATCATTACTTTACTCTTTTCTCCAGAGTATGCACCTTCACCGTCCATGACAGTAATGCCCCGATAAAAGTTAGTCAGGAGCTTCGTTTTCATTTCGTCACTCTTCTTGGTAACGATCATTAATGTTAATTTAATGTGATTGGAATGAATTGTATCAATCACTTTTCCTGCTGCATATATGGAAATCAATGTATATAATGCCGCATCCCAACCAAAGATGAAACCTGAGATAACCACCACAACTGCATTCATCACCGATAGCAATGAACCAAGTGGGAAGTCGCTCTTCTTAGCCAAAAGCATGGCGATGATATCAAACCCTCCGGAAGAACCTGAAGCACGAAAGATGATGCCTATGCCGAATCCGGAAATGATCCCGCCGAATAAAGAAGATAAAATTGGTTCAGTGGATATCCCATGCACTGGAATGAGATATAAACTGACGGATATTACGATAACTGATAATATCGTATAGGTGATGAAGCGTCTCCCCAATTTCAAGTATCCAAGAATCAACAATGGGAGGTTCAACAGAAAATTCAATATCCCTGTGTTGACTGGGGTAATGATTCCCAACATAATCGCAATGCCACTGAGTCCGCTGCTTAAAATTAAATGAGGTATCAAAAATAAGTTGTAGGCAACGGCAATAAGCACTGAGCCTATAGTGATTAAAAATACATTATACATTAACCGATCTCCTTAAAACAAACTGGGAATTTAATTTATTATAGTGGAGAACTAAAGATATATAAAATAATAGTTTTTTCTGAAAATACATATTCCCGTCCACTTTCTTCGATATAAAAATCAGAAAAAAGCCAGCTGTATACAGCTGGCTTTCAATCACCCTTTGTATCTGCATTTTCAATCGTGGAAATCCGCTCGAGCATGGTTGGATGTGAATATCGCAGCCATTTCACTAAGAATGGAGGATTCACCTGACTCAGTCCCGACCTGGTGAGTTCCTGGAATGTGGTGATTGCTGATTCTTTATCCCTGGTCATTTCAATAGCATAACGGTCTGCCCTTGTTTCTTCATATCTGGACACGTAATTGGATAGCGGACTCAAAGCAAAAAGCAGCACAGCCGTTATTAAAAGAAATAATGGAAGTGAAGAGATACTGTCAACCGAACGTACCTTTAACAAATGGCCCCAACGCCTAATGATATAGTTCATGATTTTCGATGTCAGCCACAAACCGACTAGGGTCATCCCCAAATAACCTGCAATTCCTATATAGATGTGTTTTTCCACATAATGAGCCATTTCATGTGCCATGATAAAAAGAATTTCATCTTCCTTCAGTTTGTTCAGGGTCGTATCCCAAAGGACTATTCTTGAGTTGGAACCTATCCCTGTCACATATGCATTCAAGGCATTTGTCTTTTCGGCCATGTTTACTTCATATACGTGTTCAGCCGGAATTTCAGCCTGTGAAGCCAATGCCAATATTTCTGTTTCCAGTTCTTTATTCTTAAGTGGATAGAATTCATTATACAAGGGATCAATCAATACAGGCTGAACAAACATCAAGAACAGAGTAAATGGAATGGACAACATCCAAGCATAGAGCCACCACTTCTTCACACTTTTCTTCATTAACCAATATAGAACGGAAACGATGATGAACATCATGCCAAAGTTCACCCAGAATTCGATGACTCCATCCTTCATCCACGAGGTGAAACTTTGTGTGCTGATATGGTAACTTTTACTCATCCGATAACCAATGAATCTGATTGGGAATAGTGCCAGATAAGAAATCAAAGAAATCCAGAATAAGTAAATGCCTGTTTGGATCACTTTCCGTCTCGTGATGGCCAAAGATGACTTTTCAAATGCTTTTGAAAACCCAAATAATAAAATGAAAAAGTACAGCAGCCATTCATATGGAGTAGAAACAAAAAAAATAAAATTCCTCAGCCCTGAATACTCTTCACTAAGCTTTAATTCCCTTGCATTCAGAAATGTTGCAGGATCCGCTGCTGTCCCCCGCAATGCTTGTGGAATGGAGGTATCTGCTCCATAAAAAATATACCAATACATCACCGCTGCATAAAGGATATATAGTACAATTGCTCTTCCAGCCCATTTTCTAACCATGATGCCCCTCCTTAAATGAACTCCCTCTTAATAGTTTAATCCAAAATGGACAGGTTAGAACCGCATTTACCTCCTATATTACTTTTTCCTAAAACGTTTACTTCCTTTCAACCATAAAATCAATAAAAAATCACATACGAACAAAAAAATGGAGTGTGGGGAGACATTTCGAGGTATGACTGAAGATACTAAAAGGTGGCAACCTCTTAATTTGCTCTTTCGAAATCAAGGCAGGAGCATTGGTCCATAAAGTCGCAAGTCATTTATTGAGTGGATGAAAAGAAGTGAAGAGACTCTACTTGGATAGTCATCCCTTCATGCTGCTATTTTTGAAAACGATACAAAAGTGCCATAAGCTCCGGGCGATTACGAACATTGAGTTTTTTGTAAAGCCGGCTGACATAGTTTTTCACCGTTCCAATGGAAAGAAATAGATTTTTGGAAATTTGCTGATTCGTTTGACCTTCGGTGAGAAGAATAAGCAGTTCATGCTCCCGTTTAGAGAATGCCCCTAACTTTTCTATAACCTTATCCACGGGTATAGATGATTTTTCCTCACCGTCCTGTTGAAGCCTCTTCATAAGTAAAGCTTTAAAAGAAGCAGGATAGACAATCTGCCCGTTGGCGCATTGACGGATTGCCATCACCAATTGTTTCATTCCACTGCTCTGTAGCACATAACCTGCCGCACCATGACACATCGCTTCAATAAGGTAGTGATTTTCTGGACAGGCGGTAAAAATGACGACGGGGATGGAGGGATGTGTTTCCTTTAGAATCGTCATTACTTCTTGTCCATACTTCCCTGATGATTGGGCATCAAGAAGAATGACATCAGCCATGGCTGATGCGGTATTAACAAGGTTAAGTAATTCCATTTCATTTTCAGTGGTTCCGATGACCACAATGTCTTCTTCTTTTTCGATGATTCCCTTAAGCCTCCCTTGACCACCATATATCATTAGCTTAATTGACTTCATAACTTCTCCTGTTCTTTTCATTATTTGTTAATTAGGTATCATGAAATAGTTCTATTGGTCTATATTTTACATCATTAGTTCTCTTGATAACAATATAAGTGAAATACATGTAAAATCAAAATTTAAACTGTAATAATATTTTGAAAAAAGCAGATTTCCTGACAATAAAAAAGCTATCAGCCTGTTTGCATTCAGGATGATAGCCTTTTTCTTTGTTCCTCATCAATGAGTTTATCCAGATTCATGATGCTTTCCTTTGCCCGGTGAATATCAATTTTGCGGTAATGGTGTTTTCCACCCTCTTCTTCATCTTTTTCGTCCGCCCATTTGACGACCTGCTGAAGAGGTGTACGAATAATATCATTTGAAGGTAAAAACGAATCGGTGTGAAATAAAATGGCGAGGGAAATAGTCTTTGCCTTTATCGGATTTTCTCCTAATCGGATTAACAGTTTATGTGCTCTTTCTGCACCTTTTATAGGATGGATATCATTTTGTTTGTATAGATCATAATCCCACTTTCCATTGCGATACCAGGTAAAATGACCCATATCATGCAATAGTCCAGCTTTGGCTGCAATATCTGGATCTATTTTATATTCGTTTGCTAGGTGAAACGAATGGTATGCTACCGCAATCGCGTGTGCCATACCTGAACGGTTCAAGTATTTTTGAGCAATGGGATGTGTAAAAATATCTAAAAGCTTTACATCTCTCATCTAACCCCTCCTTACAATTATGTGGAAATTTTTAATGACAATCATAACTCTTTTCGAAACAAGAATCAAGGCTTTAAGCTTCCCTGAAATATTTTATGCAGCGCGATACACTTTGGTTGTACAAAAAGGGGACCAATGCTCATTAATGGCAATTGTCCCCTATTGATTAAAACTATTTAGTTTTGTATTACATGTTTTTTTAAAGAACGCCGTAAAATCTTACCCGTTGTGTTTTTTGGAAGTTCATCCAAAAACTCGATTTTTGCCGGTACCTTATATTTAGCCAAGTGCTCCAAGCAATAGGCAAATAATTCTTCCTCGGTCAATTCATTGTTTTTCTTAACCACGAAGCAATGAACCACTTCTCCCTGATTTGGATCCGGCACACCTATAGCTGCTGCCTCAACTACTTCAGGGTGGGCATACAGAATTTCCTCCACTTCACGTGGATAGACATTATAGCCACCGACAATGATTAGCTCCTTCTTACGGTCTACAATGAAAAAATACCCTTCATCATCCATCCGGGCTAAGTCGCCGGTATATAACCAGCCATCTTTCAAGACAGCAGCCGTTTCTTCAGGCATTTTATAATACCCCTTCATTACATTCGGTCCTCTGACAATCAATTCTCCTACCCCACTGATTGGCACTTCTTCACCAAGCTCGTTGACGACTTTGTTTTCCACCCTAAGGATGGATGTTCCGATGGATCCCGCCTTCCTTGGACGGTCCAAAGGATTGAAGCAGGTAACAGGGGATGCTTCGGATAATCCGTACCCTTCCGACACCCTTACTTTAAATTTCCGCTCGAATGATTCAAGCAGTGATACTGGCAAGGCGGATCCACCTGAAATGCATATACGCAATGACTTCAAATCGTCTTCTTTCGCATCTGGATATTGGTAAAGAAAATTATACATCGTTGGCACTCCAGCAAAAACGGTTGCCTCATATTTTTTGATTTGCCTGAATATTTCTTTTGGACTGAATTGCGGGACAATTAAAAGCGTACCTCCGCTCAACAACGGGGCATTCACTACTACTGTTAAACTGAAAACATGGAACATTGGCAATGTCGTTATGACACGGTCACTTTCCGTGATTTTTAAATATTCACCAACATCATGTGCATTGGAGAATATATTCGTATGTGTGAGCATGGCCCCCTTTGGTTTTCCTGTTGTCCCGGAAGTATAGAGGATGATTGCCGTATCTTCAGGGTCCAGATCTGGGCCTTTGAAGCCGACATCTCCCTTTTCAACCATCTTTGTAAACGATTTCATTTTTGGGTAGATGCTCAATTTGCTACTATCACCATTATCCGGCTGCGTTTCACAAATTACATATGAATCTACACTTGAGAGGATCGGGTTCATTTTTTCTAATAAGGGTAAGAGCTTATCTAATGCCACAACGACCTTTACATCGCCGTTATTCAGGATGTATCCAATCTCATCAGGTGTGTAAATCGGATTTACGGGAATGACGGTAGCACCTGCTCGTAAAGCCCCATACAATGAAATGATGAAGTGTGGAGAATTGCCTAAAACCAGCGCAACATTATCACCTTTTGAAACACCAAGCTTATGTAGTTCGTCTGCAAACTTAGAAACGGCTTGATCCAATTCCCCATATGAGGTGGATTGATCCATAAAATAATAAGCTGGCTTATCGACCTTTCCTAAAGCCGTTTGATGAAGCTGTTCGGATAAATTCATCGTTCTCCCTCCCCTGCAAATAGCATGAATGAATCACCATTCATTTTTAGAGTAAACTAAATACATATTTATTATATTAAAAGAAAATGATTACAGCAACAATTTTATCCATATTCAAGCAATAACTGTCATTATTAGACACAAAAAAAGCGCCCTAGTAAGTCAGGACGGCTTTTCAGGCTTAATAGATTAAAGTCAATATTTCTTCTTTCGTTACATTGCCAAAATAATGTCGAACATCTATCTCATCTAATACTCTGCTGATAGCAACCTTTTCATAGCGTGTTCCAGTAAGCTTTTGTTCTATATCCGCTACTTCTCCAACCCCAAAGAAATCACCGTAGATTTTACAGTTTTCAATGACACCCCTACTCACTTCAAGACGGATATCAACAGACCCTACCGGGAACCTATGAGAATTTTGCATGTTGAATTTAGGTGATTTTCCATAGTTCCACTCCCAGTTTTGATATCTTTCTTCCGAGATTTTGTGTATCTTCTCCCAATCTGCCTCGGTTAAAACATACTCTGTAACCTCACCGCTATCTTGGAAAATATTTTGCAGAAGGAATGAACGAAATTCTTCAACGGACATTGGTTCTTTTAAAAAATCGGCTATATTTCCGACGCGGCTCCTTATCGATTTAATCCCTTTGGACTCGATTTTATCTTTTTTCACTTTTAAAGCGGATACAATATGCTCCATTTCTGATTGAAACAACAAAGTACCATGACTGAACATCCTGCCCTTCGTTGAAAACATCGCGTTGCCAGAGATTTTCTTTCCTTCAGCAAGGATATCATTCCGTCCGCTTAATTCAGCATGTATTCCTAGTTTCTCGAGAGTCTCCACGACTGGCTGGGTGAACTTCTTAAAATTATGGAAGCTATCCCCGTCATCTTTCGTAATGAAACTAAAATTGAGATTTCCCAAGTCATGATAAACCGCTCCGCCCCCTGAAAGACGGCGAACAACAGTAATGCCATTTCCCTCTACATAATCGGCATTGATTTCTTCAATAGTATTTTGATTCCTTCCTATGATGATTGAAGGGCGATTAATATAAAAAAGAAGATAGGTTTCGTCTATATTTAAATGTTTAAGCGCATATTCTTCTATGGCCAGATTTATTCTTGGATCCGTTATTCCCTTATTATCAATAAAAAGCACAGTTGTTCCTCCTTCTGATTTCATTCATACTTCATTTATAATTGGAATTCGAGATTGGTTTTCGCTATAGCTATCTCCCTTTTGAATACCTCGGATGCTTCTTTTTTCAGTTGATTATGATCTCCAAAATGCGGGAGATGAGTTAACAGCAAAAGCTGGACGTCTGCTTTTTCGGCTAGCATGCCCGCTTCTCTAGCCGTCATATGCCCCGCCTTTGAACCATCCATATCACTGTAAAAATTACTTTCACATAATAAAACATTGGCATCTTTAGCGAAATCCGCAAGCTCATCCATATAGGAGCTGTCACCTGTGTATACAATTGAATGATTTTCTGCCTCTATCCTCATTGCATAACAAGGGACAGGATGTTTTGTTTTCATGAACGTAAATTTGCACGGTCCAATTGTTAAGGGTTCATCAACAGAGTAGGCTATCCCCTTAGTCACATCTTTATAAGTTAACTTCCTAAATTCAGCTTCATCTAAATCATGTCCATAAATAGGAATGGTCCTTTTGTCACTGCCCAATATCTGCTGTATGAGCGCAGCGTGTTGCAGGACACCGACATCCGCGACATGATCCGGATGATAGTGGGATAATACAACAGCACCAAGATCCTCCGGCTTCATATGATTTTGCAACTGTGATAGAACACCGCTGCCACAATCAAGCAGAATGCGAAAATCTTCATATTCAAGCAAATAACCAGAGCTCGCCTCATTTTTAGCTGGATATCCGCCCCAGCAGCCAATTACGGTGATTTTCATGCTTAGGCACTCCTTTTTTCTCTCAATGACTTCCCCATTAATATAAACTATTCTTGCCCTTATTTCACCTTTTTTACTTATGTTATAAAACATTGATTGACATGGATAATCTGTTATAATACAATAAAACCATAGTAAAGAGAATAACAATAAAATTCAGGAGATGATGTTCATGATTCAAAGTAGCGTTGAGTTCTTTAAAAACCTGCCTCCTAAACAATGCACGGATTGCGGAAAAAAGATTGAAGAACAGCACGAATGTTATGGAAACCACTGTGATCATTGCCTTTCTGGAGAGTAATAATTATGTGTTTCACCATCCGCTTCCCAATTAGTGGATGATCCCATATAAAGTTCAGTCTCGCAGCTGAAAACTATCCCCAAATAGAAAGAAGAGATACCAATGTTCGGTATCTCTTCTTTCTATTTTTCGTTTTTTGGCAAAAAAAATAGAATTATCACGGAGCGGATAATCCTTTGAATAAATATATTTTGAATAGTTCGGCAATTTCCTCTTTCTCTAATGGGGCATGATTCCTCTCCCAATCATAAATAAGGGCAAGGTACATCTTTAGCATCAGGAAAGCAGTTATCTCTGGATCACAAGGCTGTATATAGCCCTTATCAATCGCTATTTTAAGTTTTTCCTTAATGTAAGATACGATGGCTTCTTCCATTTCATTAACCATGTCCTGAACGGCCGGGGTACCAATTTCCCGCTCTTCCTGAAGAAGTTTTAAAGATAATTGATGCTCCTGCCTAAACTCCAGAATTCGATACACAGCTCGATGTAGATTTTCAAAAAAGTGGAGTTGATTATCCAAAGATTGTTCAGCCTCATATTTCATTTCCTCTATCAACCGCTGAACGATCTCTTTAAACAGCTCTTCTTTATTTTTATAAAAGGTATAAATGGTCCCTTTTCCAACATTGGCAATTTTAGCGACTTGATCCATCGTCGTTGCTTTGTATCCAAAAAGTGAAAACGACTTAGTCGCGGCTTCTAAAATTAATTTTTTACGATCAACAGACATTTCCCACCTCGATTCTGACCAGACGGACAAAACAGTCAATAAGTTCAATAATATCTTACCAAAAATATTCAGTCTTTTCAATCAAATATTTATCTCCTAGTGAAACAATGGCCATCCTCATTTCCGGACAGCCACTGAAGATTAGATTATTTAATTTACGCATCGTTTCCAAGCTTGCATCCCATCCATACCAAAGGTTTAGTCCAGATCTAGAGCATGGTTCAACTTCATTTTAATATGTAGAGCCAATCGCAATCATGGATAATGGGAATATCCCCTATTAACTAATCATTTTTCCTGTAATCTGTTTAAGATGATTGTGGCCAATGCATCGATGAATGCCGGTTTAACATTGGGCATATCCGGTCGGTAGTAACCTGCACCAATATCTTCCGTCACAACCTTACATTCATAATCGTTATCGTAAAGAACTTCAAGATGCTCGGCAACAAATCCTACAGGAATGTAAATGAATGCTTTATAACCTTTTGCTTGATGAAGATCTCTGGTTAAATCCTGCACATCTGGTCCTAGCCATGGTTCAGGTGTCTGTCCAGCGCTTTGCCAGCCTACTGCATAGTTGACGACCCCTGCTCCTTTTGCAATCATGTCCGCAGTTTCTTGCAGTTGATTTGGATATGGATCCCCTAATTGTAATATCTTTTCAGGGAGACTATGTGCAGACACAATCAAAGCATAATTATCACGCTCATCCGAAGTCATTTTTCCTATTACTTCTTTTACTTGGTTCACCCAATATTGAATGAATTTCGGCTCGTCATACCAGCTCTCAACAGAAGTGATGGTAAGGTCACCCAATTTAGCCGCTTCATCCTGAGCACGTCCATTATATGACTTCACACTGAATGTTGAGAAATGCGGCGCCAATACAATACTGACCGCTTCTTTGATACCGTCATCATGCATTTGTTTCACGGCGTCTTCAACAAAAGGTTCAATATGTTTCAGTCCTAAATATGCCTTGAATTCGATATCTTCCTGAATGGAATTCAATTGCTTTTCAAGGGCCTCAGCTTGTCCTGCTGTTATTTTCGCGAGCGGGGACAATCCACCGATCGCTTCATATCTGCCTTTTAGATCGGCAATCAATTCGTCACTAGGTCTTCTTCCATGGCGAATATGTGTATAATATCTTTCAATATCCTCTTCTGTGTATGGGGTACCATAAGCCATGACCAGAAGGCCCATTCTTTTTCTTGACATGAAACTACACCTCTTTTAAAAATTTCGTTCTTTTATTGTGCATCCATTTAAGGTCTTTTAGCAAACAGTTCGCTCATGCTAATTCCTTTTTGCTGAATATTCATGGATGAAAGTGGTCAATCTCTTCAGTGTTTCCGGATTTACGGAAGGGAAAACCCCATGTCCAAGATTAAAGATGTAGCCATCCTGTTGCATGCCCTGATCAAGGATCTGTTTCGTCCGCTCTTCTATAACATCCCATGATGATAATAGCAGGGCCGGATCAAGGTTTCCTTGAACGGTTTTCTGTATACCCATCTGTCTAGCTTCAGTAATTGGAAGTCTCCAATCCAGCCCGACTACATCAATCGGGAGGTCATTCCATTCCAGTGCCAAGTGACTTGCACCGACCCCAAACATGATTAGCGGTACATTTTCTTCACGTAATGAAGAAAAGATGCGATTCATGATTGGCTTGATGAATACGCGGTAATCTTCAACGTTCAATGCACCCACCCATGAATCAAAGATTTGGATGGCTTTGACGCCTGCTTTTATTTGTGACTTAACATAAATAATGATCATGTCCGCTAACTTATCCATTAAAGCAAACCAGGCTACTGGCTCTGAATACATGAAAGCTTTTGTCTTATTGTAGTTTTTGGAAGGGCCTCCTTCAATCATATATGAAGCAATGGTGAAAGGTGCACCAGAAAAACCAATCAAAGGAACGGACAATTGCTCTGTGGTCAATAGTTTAATCGTATCCAACACGTATGGAATGTCTTCCTCTGGATTCAATTCACCTAGTTTTTCAACGTCTTTCACCGATTGGATCGGATTGGATATGACTGGACCGATACCCGACTTAATCTCCACATCGACTCCAATGGCTGGTAGCGGTGTCATTATATCTTTATATAAAATCGCTGCATCTACATCATATTGTTCAACTGGCAATCTCGTCACATAAGCGCATATTTCCGGCTGATGAGTTATTTCAAAAAGGGAGTACTTTTCTTTCAATTTACGATATTCCGGCTGTGAACGGCCAGCCTGGCGCATATACCAAACAGGTACATGATCCGATTTCTCTCCTCTAGCAGCTTTTAAAAATGTATCATTCGTAATTTCCTTAGACATTAATATCCACCTTTCAAGCAATCACGTTTCTATTTTTATTCATTACTTACATAGAATATCAGAAGGATGTTGAATTTGAAATTGAATCTCCTTAAACTATAGCTTTTTATATAATAGAAGTATAGCCAACCTATTTATTTGTCAGAAAATCGACGTTTTTGTACGGAATTCACACGTTTTCCAAGTCCATTTGTGCAAGGTCTGAGAATTATATTAGTGGAAATGGTAAAAGCGCTATTCATTGGGTAAAATGGGTATACAGATACTATATAAGAATTGGAGGGGAATTTATGAATGTATTCATCACATCAGGTACTTATGATTTTTTGAAATTAAAAAAAGATAAGCACCCGAATGAAAAAATATTACTTATGCAGAATGCTCAAAACACAGTACTTTTACATGAAACAACAGGTAAAACGCTCTTCAGCTCGCCACGTAAATATGAAGTAGTCGATGGGAAGGGAACTCTTCAAGATCATGGATATGTGGTCATGAACAATATCCCTGTCAGTGAGGAAGGACGGCCGGTATTTGAACATCGTTTTAAAAACAGGGCTGGGTTAATTGAAAATGAACCAGGCTTCGTTGCCCTTCGTATCCTGCGCCCAATCAACTCTGAAACATATGTTATCTTAACGATTTGGGAAAAACAATCAGACTTTATGAACTGGAAGAAATCCAGTTCATTCCAGCAGGCGCATAATAGTGACTCCAAACCTCCTGTTACGAATTCCAGCCAGAAGATGTTTTCAGGTGAAGCCTTCGTAACGCAGTATACATTGGTGAAAGATTCCGAGGAATAAACTATCGCTGCTTAATAAGAGGCCCATCCCCTCAAGGATGGGCCTCTTTGATTTAAGCTCTTCGAGAGTTTATTTTGGACTGCCAAAATGATATAGCTCTGTTGTTGAAGATTATAACTCGTAAAACAATCCGACAAACTTCTTCATTATTTCCGGGGAAATGTAACAGGTATTTACAGATATTTTAGCTAAAAATCCTTTTTTCAAAGTACTCTCCTGCCTAAGAACTTATACAAATTAAACAAGGTTAAACTATATGCAGCTCCTAGTGCAAATCCTGCCAAGATATCAGTTGGAAAATGAACTTTCATAGCGATCCTGCTAACCCCGATGAGCAGAACTAGACAACCGAAACCGATTCCCGCTGCCCATTTCAATGAGTCACCTTTAACTTGTTTAATAATTAAATAAGCAACCATGCTGAAGAAAAGAAGGCCTACCATTGCGTGGCCACTCGGAAAACTGAAACCAGCTGTCTCCATCAAATGATTTTCAGGGCGCACTCTTTGAATATGATTTTTTATCCACCCATTTAATACATCGCCCCCAGCGATTCCGATAGAGAAGACGGCCATGGTCCAATAATCCTTCTTTATTATCCACAAATATAGAACACATAGTAAGCTTCCAAAACCAATGGACATGGATTTCCCAAGATAGGTAATCCACTTGAAGAAAGTGAACCAAAAAGAATTTTCACTTACAGAAATAAGTTCGGTAATATATGTATCAAACGTTAAAGTATTCTCACTCTGGACTTCATGCATCAAAAAAAAGAATAGCAACAAGCAAAGCAAAACCATAGCAATCCAGGAATGTTTAATCATTATATATCCCTCCTCGAAGTATTTAATTCCCTTTGGATTATTCAGAATATGATATACTATTTACAATTAAACCAATCATTGGGAGGGGCAAAATGATACAGCGATTACATGATCTTCTAGATGGTTCATATGAAGAAATGGTCTCAATCAGGCGTTATCTTCATCAATATCCTGAGCTTTCTTTTCAAGAAACCCAAACGGCAGCCTTCATCGCTGACTATTATGAAAAACTTGGAATCGAATACCGGACGAATGTAGGCGGTAATGGTGTTATTGCCAAAGTTACTGGTATTAAGCCTGGTAAAACCGTAGCTTTGCGCGCTGATTTCGACGCCTTACCCATTCAAGATGAAAAAGAAGTTCCCTATAAATCCACCGTACCTGGGGTAATGCATGCGTGTGGACACGATGGCCATACAGCGACACTCCTTGTCCTTGCAAAAAATCTGAATGAACTGAAGGATGAGCTCGAGGGTGAATATATATTTATCCACCAGCATGCTGAAGAATATGCTCCCGGGGGGGCCAAACCGATGATTGAGGCTGGCTGCCTTGATGGGGTGGATGTAATTTTCGGCACCCATTTATGGGCTACGGTCCCTACCGGAACAGTCCAATACGCTTATGGACCCCTTATGGCAGCTGCTGACCGTTTTGAAATCATCATTCAAGGGCAGGGCGGACATGGAGCACAGCCGCATAAAACCCGTGATGCAATCGTAGTCGGCTCTCAGCTAGTCATAGCCCTACAGCAAATCGTGAGTCGACGCCTTAACCCAATAGATTCTGCAGTCATTACCGTCGGTTCCTTTGTAGCGGATAATGCCTTTAACGTCATTGCAGATAAGGCTAAAATAATCGGGACCGTCCGCACTTTCAAAGAAGATGTCCGTTCATTTATAAGTGAAGAAATAGAGCGGATTGTTAAAGGAACGTGCCTAGCTGCGGACTGTACGTATGATTATCAATATTTCCAAGGATATCCTGCTGTTATCCCACACGATGAGGAAACGAAATTCCTTATCGAAAGCACTGAGTCAATCAGGGAAGTTTTGATTACAGAGGAAATTGACCCGGATATGACAGGGGAGGATTTTTCTTATTATTTACAAAATGTGAAAGGTACATTCTTCTTTACTGGCGCCAGACCAAACAATGAACATACATATCCGCATCATCATCCTTTGTTTGACATCGATGAAAAAGCGATGCTCATTGCAGCCAAAATATTAGGCACGGCAGCTGTAACCTATCACAATAAGAAACAATCCTCGCAAAAGGTGAATGAATCTTTATTGCGGTAATGATGAAGGGACGGGTTTTCCCCGTCCCTTACTCTTTTAGAAGTCTGATTCGGTAACAATTGACAGCTGTCTCCCCGAGCTGTTCCAACAAATGATGGTTGGCATATGCACCGACGGCTGCCCCAAACCCTGGGACTAGCTGGAATATTTTGATGACATCGATGTGATCGCGATATTCCTGCTGAAATTCTTGCCAATCTATTTCCGGCCATTTCCCTGAATCCCATTCTTCTATTATTGTTAATGTTTCCATCCTTTTTTCCTCGCTTGAAAACGCCATTTGAAAGATATGAAGAATGAACAGGCGTTCCTCATACTTATTTGGATCAAAACCGTATATACGGGATATCTCAAATAATAACTTCATCTTAATGCTAAGGAGCAAAGGGAAATCAGCCATCCCGATTAAAAGCCCTGCCGCTCCAGTCCCTACACCTTCTATAACGGCCGTTTTTCGATATGCATTTACGGTTTCTGCAACCCATTCTTCTTTTTGCTGTAAGGATAGAAGCATGACATTTCTTTCTTTAGACATATATTTCGAACCTGATAATACGGCCTCTATCATGCCTTTAATACTTTCAGTAATCATTTTTTGCACTTGGTCTGGAATATAGCTATTCACTTTGATCTGCACCTTTTTGGACATCCGCTCAAGCCTGCCGGATTTCTTGGCTACTTTCTTTTTCCATGATACTAGTTCCGATAATGCCTGTTGTTCATATTCATCCATCTTTTAACACCTCCATTGAATATGTATATACCCCCTTCATGCCTTTTAGTTTCAATTTTCACTTCTTAAAAGAAAAAGCTGATTTTATGAAAAATCAGCTTCCGGCTTAAAAGTTTTTAATTTTCTTTGTTGCATAATTTTTAAAACCGAATAAGAAAACAAGACCCATCGCCAATGCAGCCAAAGCAGACATCCATTCTCCTTTCACTAGAAGGACCATGCAAAAGACGATGTCTTCAAATAATAGGAAATAAGAAATAAGCTTAATGACAGCAGACTCTCTCATTTTTGAAGGCAATGGATACAATGAGACCCACACTTTCCATTCATGTACCTTCCAAATCGGCAGCAGTTGTAGGGCTGTCATGAAAAGGAACATAAAAATCAATATCAAATGCGCCCATATGTTAGTGAATACAACTAAAATGACGGACCCAATGATAGTTAAACGAAAACAAAGTCCCACATAATCATTGGATCGCAACAAAGTACGGGCATATAGATAATTATAAGTTGATCTCTCACCATACGGGATGAATGATAAAAGCCAGTCCATCCATTTCCTTCTTGCTACCTTTCCTTTCAAATGGGGAACATCAGTAAACATGTTTGCAATTCGATAAAAAGAATTCATCCGTTTATTCTCCAATTCAACCAGCCGTTCCCACTTCAATACAAAATCCTTAGTTGCACTTCGGTAATACATGTAGAGCCCTAATAATAATAGGATGGTTATCAGAGCAAACAGTATATTCGCCCTTGAACAGATGAAATAGAGCACCACTCCATTAAGGATAAAACGGATGAGTGAGTCCCAATGGCCCACTGATGTATCCTGATATTTCAATACCTGCCATCGCATGGTTAAATTCAAAAATTTCATAACCAGCAATACAATAAGGATGAACCCAAAGTCTTTACCGCTTGCATCCGTAACTTTCGTATACATCGGTAAAAAAACAATTAATACGACCAGCAGGATAAAACCTTGCATAACCCAACTTAACAACAGTGAATTTTTGAAATAGCTTTTCAATTTCGTTTCAAGCGGCAACAGGAATACGGTATCCGGTTCTTTCAAAAAAGTATTTATCGGGCTTCTGGTTACAATGATTGATAAAACAATGGCCATGATCCATTCAGCAGGAAAATCACGGTCTAACGTTTTCACCCAATCGCTGTAATAGTAAGCCAAACCTCCAAGGACCAACACCATGACGAAAACAAGATGTCCATTAAAAATATAGCGAAGATATTTTTGCGTTTCATTTATATAGCCTAAATATCTTTCCTTCCAGAGATTTTGACTATTCATGTCCAATTTCTTCTTTCGTCAATTGAATATATAAATCGTCAAGCGTTGCCCCCGGCATGGAAAATTGTTCCCTAAGCTGCTCCAGATTGCCTTTTGCGCGGATTTCCCCATTATGCAGGATGATGAAAGAATCACAATACCGCTCGGCTGTTGCCAGTATGTGTGTGGACATTAAAATTCCCGCTCCACTCTCTTTCGTTTTCCTCATCAAATCAAGCAAAGATTGAATGCCTAATGGATCAAGACCTACGAAGGGTTCGTCCACGATATATAAAGATGGCTGTACTAAAAAGGCGCACATAATCATGACCTTTTGTTTCATCCCTTTTGAAAAATGGGCCGGAAACCATTTAAGTCTTTTCTCCATATGGAATTCCTTTAACAGAAATTCCATTCTTTCTTTATATGTAGCTTCCTCCAACCCATGCGCCATGGCCGTCAGCTTTAAATGCTCCTCGAGTGTCAGCTCATCATATAAGATCGGCGTTTCTGGAACATAAGTGAATTGTTTACGGTATGTATCCGGGTCCTGTGCAAGTGTTTTACCATGGATCGAGACACTTCCGCTTTTTGGCTCCATGAGTCCGATGATATGTTTAATTGTCGTACTTTTCCCTGCCCCATTGAGCCCGATTAACCCCACTAGCTCATTTGGTTGAATGTCAAAACTTATTCCTTTTAAAACGGGCGTTTTCGTGTATCCGCCGACTAATTGATTAATTTCCAATAAGGACATTTTAACGACCCTTTCTATATAGAGGTTCTTGATTCCATTTTACCAAATTCTCCTGCTTTTATATAGTCGAGTGTTCCGTGTTAAAATTTCCATAAATAACTAATTATATTTTTCCCGTAAAGTGGCCATCATAATTAAGGAAGAAGGGGTTAGTCATTACGAGTGATTCACATCATATTGTAAATGAGGTGTCAGTTAAAGACGTATTACACTGAAATGCCCAAATGTTTTCTTACAAATGATTCACATCATATTGTAAATGAGGTGTCAGTTAAAGACGTATAACTGAATTAAACCAGAAGCTTCATTTAAAAAAATCGTTTCGAGCAGGGAGATGGTTCTCTTGCACGTAAAAGCAGAAAAATCATTCAATAATTATCAATTATGCTTTAAAAGTTGATGAAACTTTAAAGATATAGGAGATGGTTGCTTTGAATGGAAAATCTCTAATCAGATAACCATATTTTACTTTAATGTAGATGAGGTGTTTGTCGCAGAGAATTTATGCTAATGCGAATTTTGAAGCTAAAGCTAAATCCCCCCCTTTTTCAAATGAGCAGGGTGCAACTTAATGTTGCATCCTGTTTTTATGATTTTTTCTTTTCTCAAGGATTCATGCTATGGTACGATTAACCAAATACATTTACTTTTAAAGGAGCGTTTTTAATGAGTGATTGCATTTTTTGCAAAATAATCGATGGGGAAATTCCGAGTACCAAAGTTTTCGAAAATGAACATGTACTGGCTTTTCTCGATATCAGTCAAGTAACAAAAGGCCATACACTGGTTATTCCTAAAGTACATAAAGAAAACCTCTATGAGTTAACACCTGAAATTGCCAAGGATCTATTTGAAGTGGTTCCGGAAATCGCCCGTGCGATGAAACAGGAATTCCAACCTGTAGGCTTGAATCTTTTAAATAATAATGGGGAAGCAGCAGGGCAGTCCGTTTTCCACTTTCATATGCATTTAATTCCGCGATATGGTGAGGGTGACGGCTATGGTGCTGTTTGGAAAACAAATGCCCGTGATTATACACCTGATGACCTGAAACAAATCGCTGATTCCATTGCGCAGCATATTAAATGACTAAGAATGTATTCTTACCCCCTTTTTAAAAGATCGGCAAAATAACGTCATCTATAGTTTTGATCCAAAAACATTAATCCTGACTTGGTCCTCACTTCAAAGTGCTGGACCTTTTTTTATTTGGCCATATATTCCAACAAGTTGTCCACTTAAAATTCTAAATTTTCCTCCTATTGAATTTAGTTTTCTGGTAGGATATATAAATAGACTTTATACTTTAACACATTGTCGTATAGGAGGAAAAAAATTGAAACGTGCACGCAATTTTAACGCTGGGCCAGCCGCCCTTCCCTTAGAAGTTTTACAAAGAGCCCAAAACGAATGGTTGAATATTGAGGATTCCGGTATGTCCGTCATGGAATTAAGCCACCGAAGTGCTGAATTCGAAAAAATTCATAACCATGCCCTTCAATCATTAAGAGACCTTTTGGAAATTCCTGAAAATTATGAAGTTCTTCTACTGCAAGGAGGAGCAAGTCTTCAATTTTCCATGATTCCCATGAACATTTTGAATGATGAAAAAAGGGCAGATTATGTCCTTACTGGTTCTTGGTCGGAAAAAGCATTAAAAGAAGCAAAAAAAGTTGGTAAAACGGCGGTAGTCGCTTCATCCAAAGATGATAAATATACGTTCATACCTAAAGTTGAAGACATCCAAGTGAATGATGATGCTGCGTATCTTCATATCACAAGCAATAATACGATATACGGAACGCAATGGAAGGACTTCCCGAATACAGGCGACGTTCCTTTAGTAGCCGATATGTCAAGTGATATTCTAAGCAAAAAAATTGATGTTAGTAAATTCGGCATCATATATGCAGGTGCACAAAAGAATCTAGGTCCGTCGGGAATCACAGTCGTTATCATCCGTAAAGATTTAATAACGGATAATGAGAAAATCCCATCCATGATGAACTATTCTATCCATTCGAAAAATAACTCTTTATACAACACACCTCCGACATTGGCCATTTACTTATTGTCCCTTGTTTTGGACTGGGCAAAAGAGCAGGGCGGCGTAGATAAGATTGAAAAAAACAATGAAGAAAAAGCAAAAGTCATCTACGATGCCATCGACGGAAGCGGTGGATTTTATAAAGGCCATGCCCTACCCGACAGCCGTTCATTGATGAATGTAACGTTCACGCTTCCATCTGAAGAAGCTGAAACTCAATTCCTTAAAGAAGTGAAGCAAGCCGGATTCGTAGGACTGAACGGTCACCGTTCCATCGGAGGCTGCAGAGCATCCATTTATAATGCAGTCCCTCTATCCCATTGCCAGGACCTTGCCAATTTCATGAAAAAGTTCCAGGAATCTTATAAAGCGAAGGAAGCTCAAACTCTTTAATTTCAAACAAATATACCTTCAAAAAAAATAGGTCTTATGATATACTATTTTAAACTTCTTGCAACAGGCAATAGTGCATTGTTGAAGAAAAGATGTTAGTTGAGATGAGAATAGGAGAGATGAGTAAATGAAAACGAAAACCCTTGTGTCGCTGTCCCTATTAATCGGGATTGGGGCTGCCCTGCATTTTATCGTTCCTGGATTCTTCCTTGGAATGAAACCGGATATGATGTTGTTGATGCTGTTTTTGGCGATTACACTTTTTCCCGCAAAGAAGAATGTATTCATTGTCGCCTTGGCTGCTGGAGCCATCTCGGCCATGACAACTACATTTCCTGGAGGACAGATCCCAAATATCATAGACAAGTTGGTAACAGCCTTTCTGTTTTATCTTTTATTCATCAGTCTTAAGAAGTTTTCAACATCCGTTGTCACCGTTAGTATCTTGACTGCCGTAGGAACAATGATTTCCGGCGCTGTCTTCCTTGGTTCGGCTTATTATATCGTTTCCCTTCCAGGGCCTTTCGTTGCACTTTTCGGCGCTGTTGTACTTCCTGCCGTACTGCTAAATACAGTTGCGATGGTCATCATTTATCCAATTGTGAACGGCATCGTAAGAAAATCGAATATACCTGTTAATGCTTAAGCTAGCTTGAGTATCATATTAAAAAAAAGCACCGGAATGCCCGGTGCTTTTTTTTCACTCTTATGGATCTGGGAGTCCGTCAGGATCATCCTATAAGGGTCAGTGAATCAATACCCACATAAACCAAATGAAAAGCAATAACACCCCGGGAAGACCCAAAACGTAAGCTCTGGCCTGGAGCGCCCTCTTAGGCGGATAGATGCTGGGTGTTTTCGCTTTCCTTAAAAAATACCCCATACCGCACAGGCATATCAGGCCTAATAAAAAAATGATTTTCATTATTAACCCACCAGTGCCATCTATTTTCCGACAGCTTGTTTTTACTATCTATATGCTGCCCTTTCCTTTATATGAAGCATTTTCAATAAAGCTTCAAGTTATTTTTAAATATTATATATTTACTCTCTAAGTTTAAAAAAATATTTTTGTGATATAAAGATAAAATGGTCGATTCTCTTCCATAAGGATGAAAATTATGGTATTTTGTTATCAATAGTATTTCTATCCCTATTTATCATAATTTCCAATTGATGTTTTTTTCAGCAGGGATTTAGACCATATAAAGCGAAAACAATACTATAAAATGAGGTGATCCTATTGAAAGCAAAATCATTACTAATTGGCTTTTTAACTGGAACAGTCGTAGCCGGTGCAGCAACCTTACTTTCAACACCAAGTTCAGGTAAAGACTTAAGGACTCGCATCAAAACAAATACGGAAGAAATTAAGAATACCATTGAAGAATTAAAGGTAAAAATGCTAAACATTAAAGATGACACGATGGAAGCTACACAAATAAGCAAAGAAACGGTAAAGACTTTCATTTCGGATGTTCAAATCGTCATCGAGAACTGGAAGCAGGAAATCGAACCGAACAAGAACGAATTATTGAAGAACGTTCAAGAAATCGAAAATTCATTAAAAGAATTGGAAACAGCCATCCCTTCTCCTAAAAATTAAAGCTTGATATCGCAACACAAGCCAGGTTCTCCATTTTTCCCAATTAATTACATGATTTTTTTGGACAAAAATGGAGAATTAATTAAAAAAGCTAAAATTTTCTAAAAATTTTGCAAATATTTATCTTTATTAATTTTTATTTTATTGTCATAATAAATATACAGAATCTTATAAGTAGGTGAGCCCATAAAATGCAGAATAAAAATTATTCTATGAAAGAAGCAATGATTTTTAGTCAACGAATTGCACAATTAAGCAAAGCATTATGGAAATCGATTGAAAAAGATTGGCAGCAATGGATTAAGCCTTATGATTTAAATATCAATGAGCACCATATTCTTTGGATTGCCTACCATCTTAATGGCTCTTCCATTTCAGACGTTGCAAAATTTGGGGTCATGCATGTTTCTACGGCATTTAACTTTTCAAAAAAATTAGAAGAACGCGGGTTTTTAACATTTTCAAAGAAAGAAAATGACAAAAGGAATACGTATATAGAAATCACCCCTGAAGGTGAAAGGATTCTTCTTGATTTAATGGAGACATACGACCCAAGTAAGAACTCTGCTTTCTCAGGTGCACTTCCCCTTCGCGAACTTTACGGTAAGTTTCCGGATATGATTGAAATGATGGCTGTCATCCGTAATATATACGGTGAAGATTTCATGCAAATCTTTGAACGGTCCTTCGATAATATTGATCAGGAGTTTACTGATGTGGAGGGTAAAATTACAAAAAAAAAGATAGAGAAAGAAACTGAGCCAGTTTAATCTCACACTCTATCCATTTCCTTCATGAATGATACATATAAACCTTGTGATAGGCATGCATCTATGCATTCCTTTATGGTTATTTTTGGATTAACCTTTCTTTCAAATTGATTAAAAAGCGGTCGAAAGTTCATGAACCCTTCCGCTTTTTCTATTTCATAGCGTTTGCTCAAGATATCACATGTTTCCAATAATTCTTCCGCTTCCTTCTTCGTGAAATTTTTTTCCACAAAAAGAAAGTCCAACTTGGCTTCCGGATTGCGTATCAGGTTTAATAAAAGCCGCTGATGAAAACGGAGTATTTCTATTTCTTCATTCATATTTCTCATATATCATTAATCCCCAATCAATCATTCAATTTTAACTTAAAAGGTTTAAAAACATTGGAAATTCCTGCTCAAAAATCCGCCTATTCTGTCGTTCGAAAACCCGGTCTTATGCATCTTAAGCCTTCTTCCGTCCTGAAGTGAATATTCTCTTATAACTAAATCCAATAATTCTATTGCTATTTCCCCCCATTCATCGTAATGTATGTAAGTAAATTCAACAGTCTTTGGAGGGCTGATTTCGAAATGAATTCGTGGAAATCAATTGACCTGGCAAAACAGTATGGGAATTGCCGTCTGATCCTTTTTTCAGTTTTTACAATATTGATGTCTTTTGTTCTGATCTATACAATATTAAGTTTCTTTACATCCCATATTGTTTTGTATGACGACCAAACAATGGTATTTTTTAGCCTTTTGCTTTTATTATATCCTGTTCACAAACTATTACACTATTTACCCTTACGATTATTATGTAAAAAAGTAAAAACTTCTTGGTCCTTGAAGTGGAACCTTGTGCTTACATGCAATGTTAATGTGCATCATCCGATTCGAAAGCACCTATATCTCTTGACCCTTGTGTTACCTTTCTTCATTATGTCTGTTATTTTAATTGGTTGTGCCATTAGTTTTCCACATTACATTCATTATTTCACTATTTTATTATCCCTGCATACCGGATTATGTGTATCGGATTTCATTTATATAAAAAACCTGGTTGGTTCCCCAGGACATTCTTATATCGAAGAACATCGAGAAGGATATGACATACTTATTCAAAAGTGATTTCATGAACATCCATAAAGATTCATGATAAGATTTTTTGGTATCTTTTTTCATTATAATTTGGTATCGTATTTATACATGATGTTTTGCAAGGAGGGATTTAGGCTTTGATCTCGTTCTGGTTTATTATTTTTGCTATTTTGATCTTTTATAATATTAATAGAATGACAAACTCTTTATGTATTCAAAAGGAAATTGCTGAAGACCGGCAGCCTAAAGTATTCAGGACCATTAATGTATTAATTACTATTATGTTATTATCCTCCTATATTGAAATTTTGTATACGTAGAGATGAGCAACAAATGATGACCAATCATTTGTTACATACATTGGTGATACCCGGAGCATTATCCACATAAAGAAAAAGGGCGAAGCGGTCTGCTTCGCCTTTTGTTTATGGGTTTATAACCAAGAAGCTCCAATGATTATTAACAGGATGAAAAGAACGACAATTAGAGCAAAGCCTCCACCTATTCCTCCAGACATTGATCTTCCTCCTTTCCATTCTTAAGTACCAGCAATTTAATGCGCGCTCTTATATCCGCCAAAAGGAATCCATTCCTTTCATAGCTTGAAAAACATTTCAATCATTTTCTGTTGAGCGGCTACCCTATCCTATTCAACTCCACGGCAAAAGGAGTGGGCACTTTCATTATTAATTTTGCAATCGATTAGCAAAATGCTGCTCCTACAATTATTAATAAAATGAATAACACCACTAACAAAGCGAAACCTCCGTTAAATCCATTACCCATTCTGCTACCTCCTTTTGATGTCCTCGATGTATCATATGTAATCGTTTATAATTTGGGTAGGCGTACACCCATTTTTCAAAATTTCTTATTGATACATCAATATATTATTTTTTGTAAAGTAACCAGAATATGTTATAGTTAATTTTGTGGAATTACAAAGAATAGCAAATCAGAAACTTAAAACTAGGAGTTGTTTTTAATGAAGAAATGGGCATTATCGATTGCTGTTACTGCAGGGCTGATCGGACTTACAGCATGCAACAGCGACAAGGAAGCAGTCGTGGAAACTAAAGCGGGAGATATATCTAAAGAAGAATTCTACAATGTCATGAAAGACCGTTATGGTGAAACCGTTCTTCAAGAACTTGTTTATGAAAAAGTTCTTTCCGAAAAATATACAGTGACGGATAAAGAAGTTAACGCTAAAGCGGACGAGCTTAAAGAACAAATGGGTGAAAATTTTGAAACGGCCCTAGCCTCTTCCGGATATAAGAGTGAAGATGATCTTAAACGTGCCCTTAAAATCGGCATGCTTCAAGAAAAAGCAGCTGTTGCTGATATTACTGTAAAAGAAGCTGATGTAAAGAAAGCTTATGAAGACTATAAACCACAAATCAAAGCGAGACATATTCTTGTAAAAGACCAAAAAACGGCTGATGAAGTTAAAGCTAAATTGGACAAAGGCGAAGACTTCGCTAAACTTGCAAAAGAATATTCAACAGACACAGGAACAGCTGAAAAAGGCGGAGAGCTAGGCTGGTTCGGTCAAGGTGAAATGGTTCCTGCTTTTGAAGAACAAGCATACAAAATGAAGAAAGATGAAATCAGCAAACCGGTTAAATCCGATTATGGCTACCACATCATCCAACTTGAAGATATAAAAGAAAAGAAATCATACAAAGATATGAAAAAAGATCTTGAATATGATTTGAAAGTCGCTCAAATTGACCAAACTAAAGTTCAAGATATATTGAATGCAGAAGTTAAAAAAGCGGACGTGAAGATTAAAGATAAAGATCTAAAAGATGCCATTACTTCTGGTGATGCAACTAAAGCAGAAAAATAATTCGATAGTAAAAAGCGACAGGACTTTGTCCTGTCGCTTTTTATCATCATTCAGCTATGCTCCCCTGATTTATATCCTTTTTACGCCTCTCACGCTCTTCTTCCATACGTTCAATATACTTCTGACCTTCCTTCTCGATCCAAGCATCATCTATTAGGCGTTCCTGCCTAGCTGTCCAAATTGACATGACTGCACTGACAATTATTCCAATAAACACGAACCAAATCCAAATTGGCATGTCCATTCCCTCCCAAAAAATCTACTATTCATTTACTAGAGAATATGCGTGAATAAAAAAAATATGCTTCTTTCCACGTCGGGAAAGAAGCATATTTTTTTAAAATGTTGGTTTATAGAATGACCGGTTATCGAGCGCGAAGACTCTTTCCGTAAATTCACCCGGTTTCACCTTTTCCAAGGCCCGATCCATCATATTTATCTTGGCATCCATGTTATCAATATAATGCAACACTTCAGCTTCCCTCACCATTGGCGGCTTGGGACTGCCCCATTCCGCTTTGCCATGATGGCTTAATATCAAGTGCTTGAGAATCATGATTTCTTCTGCTTCTATCCCCAATTCCTCTGCAGCTTTACCGACTTCATTTACCATGATGGTGATATGACCTAACAGGTTTCCTTCCACGGTATAAACAGTCGATACAGGTCCAGATAGCTCATGTACCTTCCCAAGGTCATGCAGAATGACCCCCGCATACAAAAGATCTCTATTGAGCGAAGGATAGAGGCTTGAAATGGCCTTAGCCAGCCCCAGCATCGATACCACGTGATAGGCGAGTCCCGACAAATACTCATGGTGGTTCTTGGTGGCAGCAGGAAACGTCAGGAATTCATTCTGATACTTCTTAATAAGGTGTCTAGTCACTCTTTGGATATTCGGATTCCTCATTTCAAAAATGAATTGAGTGATCGTTTCCATCATTTCTTCCTGACTTAAAGGTGCCGTTTGAATCAAATCCGCTTTTGTGACGCCATCAGCATCTGAAGTGATTCTAATATTACGGATTTTCAATTGGCTGCGCCCTCGATAATTTTGGACTTCCCCTTGAACTTTCACCGTGGCTTCCGAGCTGTAGGTTTTCTCATCTGCCTCGGAAACATCCCATAGCTTTGCCTCTATTTCCCCGGTTTTATCACACAAAATCAATGTTAAAAACGGCTTTCCATTACTTGCAACCGCTTTTGTACTCGTTTTAATATACATATATATATCTACTACTTCACCAATTCCGTAGTGAATGATCCCATTTCCCATGCGACTGCCTCCGTTCAATTAAATATCAACATTATAACATATCAACCCGGCCAGTGCGTTTAGTTTCGTTAATAAGTGATAGACAATTTGAAGGAAAAAAAGACTGGGCGGCTGCCACTTTTTTCACACCACAAGAAAGCCAGCCTTGAACCCAAGCCTGGCTTTGTAATCGATCTTATTCAACAGTTCTTGTTCGGACAATACGCGCATTTTTCCTGGCCCTCAATCCGGTAATATAAACAGCATGTCACCCGTTTATAAGGATTCATGGACTCTTCGACGGTTTTTGCCCCAATGAATCGTTTAAACGGTGAATGCTTTTCAATATTCAGCCATACTTCATCTTCAAGCAACTTTACAATGTCCGTTTCAACACGTGTCTTTATATCAGTCTGCTTCAGTAACTCACTATACATCCATACCGTATAGCTCCAAATAGTTTCCCATAGTATAAGTTTCGATATTCTAGTCGTTTTAGAAAGCGGGTGAATCGCTTCTGCACCAAACCTGGTTAATATGGACTGGAGGGCAATAGAGCTTTCCTTTTCTTGAACATCGCTCCACTGGTTAGTTTTCAACAAAAAATGCGGCAGCCAATGTTCATCTTCGGGATCATCCAAAACGGCAATGTCCCCTAATGTGCCCTCCCAAATGAGCCGGTGTTTACTGACCATGTACAATTGTGCCGTAACAAAAAAAGCGTACCGTCTGAACCACATTGAAATGGCTATTCTTGTCGTTTCCGCCCCTGTACGGGCCTGGGCATACTGAATCAGCTCATCTAGATGATCAAAGGTCTTGGAAGCTTTGGCTTTATCTCGTAAGGATATGCGATATCCCTTCAGCTCTTTTTCGATAGTAGGTGTGAGGTTATGCATTGGCGAGCGCTTTTACCTGACTTTGAGCGTAACGGCCTTTACCAAACGGGATGCACATCGGGCTACCGAAAATCGGATCAAAGGAAATTTGACATTCCATGCCGAAGACATGCTTTACCAATCCAGGCGTGATGATATCCTCCGGCCGGCCTTGAGCAAGTATCGCTCCTTCTTTAAGTGCCACCAGATTATCCGCATAACGGCAAGCCAAATTCAAATCATGAAGCACCATCACGATTGTTCGGTTCTCCAACTCATTCAAGTCAAACAATAAATCCAAAATCTCGATTTGATGAGTCATATCGAGATATGTAGTCGGTTCATCCAACAATATGATGTCCGTGTCTTGAGCCAGTGTCATCGCTATCCATGCACGCTGCTTCTGGCCTCCCGATAATTCATCGACTGCCCGATCCTTCAATTCGGACAGGTTCGTTGCTTCGATTGCCTTTTGAACTTTCTCTTCATCCACGGAACTCCACTGTTTCAACCAACTTTGGTAAGGATATCTTCCTTGCTTCACAAGTTGATAGACTGTAAGTCCTTCAGGAGCAATCGGCGACTGTGGAAGAATCGCCATCTTTCTTGCTACATCCTTCGATGACATGGTTGAAATCGCTTTGCCTTCAAGTAAAACTGAGCCGGATTGCGGTTTTAATAAGCGGGCAACCGACCTAAGCAGTGTTGATTTCCCACACCCATTAGCACCGATGAACACGGTGATTTCCCCACGTGGTAATTCTATATTCATATCATTTATAATTAATTTATCACCATAACCGAGCGATAGAGACTGAGTGTTAATAGCTGGTCGCATTAATATACTCCCCTTATTAATCTAATAATACCAGTTTAATGAAAATGATTCTCACTGTCAATCTTAAAAAAGAATATAATCCATAAACTGCGTGTCATCCTAGGTAAACATTCATGTGTAAAAAAGATTAGACCCTCATTTCAGATCTTTTGCACAGCTTCCAAATGAATGTTTCATTCGTTCATGCTTCTACATAGAGACATTCTCCTGTCGGAACCATCGAACAGTTTCATATAGCGAATAAAGAAAAGCCCTCCATTCGGAGAGCATTTTAACCGACCAAAAGGCGATTTGTACAATGTGCAAGGGATTCCTTTCTAATGAAGATAAATAAATCCTGAAGGATATAAGGGATTAATCCTTCGGCGATGTTCCAGGCATTGACTTCTATTTGATAAAGGATTTCTGATTTTCCCGTACTGTATAGCTCCTTACTCAGTACGTCAAGATCCGGGTCCAACGCGTGACCCATTTCATGTGTGAGGATGATCCATGTATATTCCTCAAGCTTTTCAAGCGAGCCAAGAGAGCGTTCACACTGTATTTCGATATCTCTCTTATATAAAGTGATCATATGTCCTTCGGCAGAATACTTTCCCCCCACACACCGTTTATCAGGGAACTCCTTTTCGATGATTAACATTAATGAAGAATCATGTTGGCTTACAAACTCAACCATATTCACTGACTTCACTCTCTTTTATTTATAGTTTATTTCCCATTATATTTCGGGGATAATCAAATCATTCATATTTGGGCGTAACACGGAACTTGATAGACGAATTATTTGGTTTTCCCTAAAATGCTCCAATACATGCCGATGGCAAGTAAAAAAGAAAATTTGCCGCTTTTCCGAAACTTTTTTCAATAACTCAAGCATCCGTTTTGTCCTTTCCGAATCAAAATTGACGAAACTATCATCAATGATGAGAGGGAATGAATCATTTTCAAAAGTATGATCAGCAAGTGCGAGCCTTAGGGACACATAAATTTGCTCTGCTGTCCCGCGGCTGACCTCTTCAGCCCTAAAGTTCAAGCCGTCTCTACGCTGTACCCAAATCCCATCACCCGACTGATCCAGGATGATCTTTTGGTAGCACCCTTTCGTTAAAAAGGAAAAATGCCGCTCAGCATCAGCGATAACCTTCGGAAGTCGTTCCCTTTTATATCGGTCCAAGGTTTTATTCAATAAGCTTTTGGCTATTGCCAATTTCGCCCATTCCTTCGCTTCTTCGTTGAATGCCGCTTTTTCTTCATAAAAACGATGAAGTAAGTCGTCATAAATTCCTGAAGCTTCAAGCTGCTTTATCCTTTGCTTCGTTTCAGACTGTTTCTCCAATAAAAGTGACTTAGAATTTACGGAATCCTTCCGTTTCCTTTCTAAATGTTCAAATGTATATGTAGTGATTCCCTGCTTTAGGTAAGTTTGAATTTGCTCAGGTTCCATTCTTGATTGTCCTATTTGAACATTGATCAAATCAAGCTGTTTTTGCAAAGATACATTCCTCTCGGACAAAACTGCGTTATGTCTGAACTCTTCCTCACCCTTTACCTTCGCTAACTCAAAAAGCTGCTCCATTTCCGCATCTAGATAGTCTTTTTCCATCGTCAACTGCTCGATTTCGTTCACCAAACGGTCCCGTTCCTTCATCCATTGTGTTAGTTGAACGGAGAACTCCACCGCTTTGTTCATTTCCCGCTTTAAAAGGGCTATTGCTTCCCTCCATGTGGATGGCTCAAAATCAAGGCTGTGGGCAAAATGAAATAAAGCCTTCACTTTACCTTCAAACTCTGCATGTAAAAATTGGTACTGCTTGATTGTTTCATATTTTCTTTCAATGGCTCCCTTCCATTTCTCCAGCAGTTCAAATACAGATTCAAGATTGATTTCCACTCTGGGATAAGACATGCCCCAATCGCTTAAGATGCTGCTCACCTCTTTATCCAGCCGATCCCTGCCAGCTTCCCAAGAGGCATATTCCTGGATGGTCGATTCGAATGCTTCCTCTCGTTCTTTGTATTTGAATCTTTCATTCTCAAGCTGCCTTTGAAGACGGTGGTCCAGCTCAAGCAACTGTCCCATCGACTCTCCTTCACTCTCTCTTTTTGCTTCACTCGCAATTACAGACCTTTTCTTTTTTGCCTCCTCCAATTGCTTACTATACCCGGACAATATATCATCACCTTTGAAGAAAGACTTGGAAACCGCAAACAGAACAGCCACTGCCAGAAGTATCATTCCCAACAGTATTTGTTCACTGAAATAGCTTTTGATCGCACCTAAACATAGTAATACGATAAAACCGCCATTCATGAAAAGTGAACGTTTTCGGTTATGCGCTTCCTTCTTTTTTTGTAATGACCATTGTTTTTCAAGTTCGAGTATTTGTTCATCAAGGATAATGCTTTTGGCTGCTTCAAGTTCGAAGCTATGTTGCTTGTTGAATAAAGATTCCAGTTTGCTTCTTTTTTCTTCTGGCATTATCTGGGCCTTAATCTCCTTCAAGCGGGCTTCCGTCGTTTCCAAACTTCCCTTTTGCAGTCCATATTTCTCATCAAGCTGTTTTTTAACATTTTGGAGATGATGCTTTTCCCTCTCTGCCCTTTTGGTCTTTTCCTTCATGAATGTACTGATATCGAGTTTTCTGATTTCATCATCAGATACATCCAAGAATAATTCCTGCTTCACCTTTTCGATATTCTTTTCTTCCATCAGCTTTTCAAGTTTTGCTTTGCGCATATCCAGCTCAAGCTTCTCCAGCAATGTTCCTTGATCGACTGCATGTTCAATCTGCTCTTTATGTTCCTTGATGAAATGATTGATTTCGATTTCGGCGAGATTTCCTTCAAGTTTGGCCATTTTCTCCGTCAATGCAGCTAAATGGGCTTTCATAGGCACTCCAACTGCCTGTAGCTGTTCAAGCCTTTTTAAACCATCAACAGGAAAACTTACATCCTTGATTTTACTTATTTCAGTTTCAAGTTCATCCTTTTCTTCAACCAACGGTTTAATTCGCAAAAAAGTACTCATGGTAACAAGGTTTTCTTCAATTTCTTGAATATCTTCCGTGATCTCAGAGAGCTCCACCTTTATTTTTGTCTCTTCCTGAAGTAATGCCGTATATGACTGCTGTTCTTCTTCTGATGCTTTTACCTTTTTCTGCAATTCCCTAAGTTCTTTTAACCTCACATTCAGTAGAGGTTTTTGGCCTGATGGCTTGAACCTTAAATCCAGCTCTTTTTGCAATTTCGTTTCGGCTTCAAGAAGTTTATCGTTCCCGATCAGCCCGGCTGAAAGCAGATATTTACTCATCGTTCCTTCACTTAGTGTATGTAACCCCTGCAGGCCTTGAAGATTGAAAGAAAAAATGGCTTGGTAATAGTTTTTATCAACGCCATGGAGAATATCATTCAGCTCGTCCTCGCCGCCAACCCTTCCATCTTCGAAAGTTACTTTTACATCCCCAGTAGCTTTCCCCTTCACTCGTTCAATAACGATTTCCCCATCTTTTTTTGTTATGAGACTAAGCCTTCCCCCATACTTGGCATGCATTTTGGGCTCGTAACGCGGTTCGTTTTGAACCTTTGTCGGAAAACCAAATAGAATACTATGAATGAAGGACATGATGGTGGACTTGCCTGATTCATTTTCGCCAAAGAAAATCTGCAGCTGCCCCAATTCAGGAAAACGCTGATTTTCCAGTTTACCATAACCATAAACATGGAGGTCTTTAATAATCAAATCTCTTCCTCCTATCTGTACCTATTTATTCTGTTCAAACACATGCAAAAGCCAGCTTTCCGCTTCATCCAAAAGCTCCCTCTGCTCATCGAACTCTATGACATCAAGATATCTTCTTGCACCTGGGAGATTATAAAGCGGGGCCAGAGCAGCCTCTGTATCATCAAATTCAGAAGCCAGCATGGATACCTCAGCCATAAATGGCGATATCCTTTCATTTGTCCTGATCATTGGCACGGACTGGATGACTTTGATTTTATAGACCCAGACAAACGTTTCAGCTTGCTCTTCTTCCTGTAAAATCCGGGTCAATTCCTCAAGATATTCCCCGCAAGCGTCCGCTGCTCCCCCAACATCCAACTTCATTTCCAAAAGATAGCTTCTTCCATCGAAACCCTTTTGCTCAATTACTTCCCTGCATTGCTTGTACAGGGCATCAAATCCTCCATCAGCTGATGGTTTAATCGTTACACTATCCCATATCACCTCAGAGGTTTCAATAAAAGAATGACGCTTCGTATCACCGTCGAGTTCGACCAGCAGGCAACCTTTTACACCACACTCCTTGCGGTTCCTGCCTTGAATATTTCCTGAGTAAATCACAAGCGGATCTTCTGAAACAACCTGATGCTTATGAATATGGCCTAATGCCCAGTAATCGAAATCTTTAGCCGCAAGTTCCTTCAGAGAAAAAGGGGAATATGGGCTATGTTCGGAATGGCCTTCCAAATTCCCATGAAGCAGACCAATATGATAATCCGCCCCTTCGGCTTTTATGTAGGTTTCAATCATTCTCTCCCTTACATGACGGCGCGGATAACTGAAACCATAAAGGTGGACAGTCGTTCCATCGGTTTTTTCAAACGTTTTCACTTCCGTTTGCCCAGAAAAAACGTAAACATTATCCGGTAGCTTTACGGTAATCCATGAGCCGCTGAGATGATCATGATTTCCATGAATGATATAGGCAGGGATTTGATGTTGCTCGAGTTTTTCCATTTCGGTTCGAAAACGGACCTGTGTCCGGAGACTCCGATTTTCCCCATCAAACAGATCCCCCGACAGGACGATAAAGTCAACTCGATGGTAAATTGCTTCATTAATGATTTTTTGGAAGGCTTTAAATGGGCTTTCCCTTAATTCCTTCAATATAGATAATGGCAAATCCTTCAACCCTGAAAAAGGAGTATCCAAATGGAGATCCGCCGCATGAATGAACTTCACATTGCTCAAAAGTACCACCTCGATTTCTATCAACAATTCACTTTTAATTTTAACATGAATAGAACATACTTTCCCATACATTATCATTTTAATACATTATCAAGGGACCAGATAATCCAGTATGGGCAAATTCAACCGAAAAAAGACCGAATGGCGTGCACTTTGTGCTGTACACGGCATTCGGCCCCTTCCAATATTAGTTAAAAATATCCATGCTTAAGTAGCGTTCACCGTTATCCGGCGCAATACATAACACTCGCTTTCCACTTCCAAGACGACGGGCTTCCTGCAGGGCAGTCCAAACAGAGGCACCACCTGAAGGCCCAATGAATATCCCTTCTTTCGAAGCCATATCCTTCATGGTGGAAATGGCGTCTTCATCAGCCGCTTGAACGATTTCATCAAATACGTTTGTATTTAAAATGCTTGGGATAAAACCAGGGCTCGTACCCACTAACTTATGAGGACCAGGCTTTCCGCCTGAAAGTACAGGAGAACCCTTAGGCTCGACAACGACAACCCTTAAATCAGGCAGCTGTTCTTTTAATGCTTCACCTGTACCAGTTATCGTTCCGCCCGTTCCGGCAGTTGCGACAAACACGTCTAGCTTTCCATCCATCTGATCCATAATCTCAACGGCAGTCGTCACTCTATGAATATCAGGGTTGGCTTTGTTTTCAAATTGCTGCGGAATAAAGCTGTTAGGAATCTTTGCAGCGAGTTCCTCTGCTTTACGAATGGCTCCTGGCATCCGCTCCGATGCAGGGGTTAGCACGACTTCCGCTCCATATGCTTTTAGTATATTGATTCTTTCTTTTGACATATTATCTGGCATGACCATAATGGCCCGATAACCCTTTGCGGCAGCATTCATTGCAAGCCCTATACCTGTATTTCCAGAGGTTGGCTCTATGATAGTAGCCCCGGATTGTATGATTCCATCCAATTCAGCCTGCCTGATCAAGTTGAAGGCCGCCCGATCTTTTACGCTTCGGCTTGGATTGAAATATTCAAGCTTCACAAATACCTCCGCGTCATCCTTCCCCGTTAAATGATTAATTCTTACAACAGGTGTATCTCCTATCAATTCCGTAATATTATTCACGATTTTTACCGTCATTCAAAAAACTCCCTTCGTTCCTACACTTCCTAGATGCGCTTTTACTCTGGTTTATTATATCATTTATGATTTTTCATTTTAAAGAGAGAATTCCTCTAGTATAAATAGGTTTTGTTTTCATTCTTTCCAAACTTAAAGGAAAAAAACGATGAAGTTCGTTCGGTATAGTTATTTTCCATCATTCACCAAAAACATTTAGCTACTTATCAATATTCCCAGTGTGACTACATTTCCCTAACATAACAATAGTCAAAATTGACAGATAATGATAAAATTTTTATAACAGTTCCTGTATTTAGAAAAAAGACAGTATATTATTGATGAGGGAGTTTTGGAAATGAGCAGAATATACAAATTAACCGTTTTTGAACCGTCAGGGGAAAAACTATTGGATGAATCATTTACAGCCGAGAATGATGAACAAGCAAAAGAATTGGGACAAAATCTATTGAAAGAAAAAAACTATCTAGATCAAACACATCGCTGTACATCTCCTGCAGGAGCGCTATTGCTTTTTCATCGCTGACCGAAAATGGAAGCGCAATCATTCTAAAGAAAGGCCGTCACAATATCGTGACGGCCTACAGTTTTTTTATGGCTTGTACAATTTGGCCGTTGATTTCCGCTACAGGCACTTGCTTTCCGCGGGCGGTTCGGGTAGCCTGCGGGGTCTCCCTTGGACGCGCTTTTCCCGCAGGTGACTCGCACATCCGTTCCAATCAACTTTGTTATAACATTTAACTAGAAAACATACTTTAGGAGTTGAAGGTGTTGCTTTGGGTCAGTTGGTACGGAACATCATTTGATGAATGATACGTTTTCCGAACCCTTTTTGGCTACTAACTGAGGACTTCACTAAGGAAATGACGTCCTTTCTCATTCATTTCCCGGTGAATTTCGGTTTTCTTTTTTCCATGAAAGCCTTTATTCCTTCTTGGTGATCCGCTGTTTGACGCATTTTCATTTGAGCAGCTTTTTCAATCTCAAGCATTTTAATTAATAATGGCCGATTTTTTTCACTAAGGATTTTTTTTGTTTTGATCATAGCTTGGACCGGGCTTTCCAGCCACGCTTGTACTTTTCTCGCTACCGTCTGATCCAAAGTTCCGTCTGCCACTTCATGAATGAGACCCTTTTCTTTAGCTTCGAGCGCTGTAAGCACTTTACCTTCCCAGATTAACTCCTTTGCACCTACTTCACCAAGTCGACGCTCAAGGAAGAAGTGTCCGCCGCCATCAGGAATTAATCCAATTCCGATAAAATTCATCGCAACCTTACTTTCCGAATCTGCGATGAGATGATCAGTTGCAAGAGCTATGCTCAAGCCAAGCCCCGCCGCTGCACCATGAATGGCGCTTATGGTCAATTTAGGCATGAAATAGAGAGTGGTAACCAATTCACTGATTCCATCCATCAAGTCATCGAAAGCGTTTTCTTTATCAGATGTGAGCATCATCTTAATATCTCCACCCGCGGAAAATGCCTTCCCGTTCCCTTTTAAAATGACTACGTCCACTTCTTCTTTTTCACTTACTTCTTTAAGGGCAGAAGTTAAATCATTCAGCATTTGCGGATTTAGTGCATTCATGGCCTCTGGCCGGTTCATTGCAACAGTAGCCGTCCGTTCCGAATATGTGACTAATACTGTACCTGCAGATGATGTTGATTCAATATTCAATTTATTTCCTCCTCTAACGCTCTATGAATGTATTATATATTTTTTTATCTTTTTCGTAATAGGGTGAAAAGTTATAATTAAGTGTAAATACCCTATTATTTTTTGATATATTTATCCTGAAGCTGATCTCGCAAAGCCCTTTTCAAGAACTTCCCCACACCCGTTTTCGGAATATCATCCAAAAAGACCACTTCATCAGGTAGCCACCATTTCGCAAACTGTGGCTTTAAAAATTCGATGATGTCTTCTTGGGACACTTGCCCCTTATATGCTTCCTTCAAAACCACACAGGCAATCGGTCGTTCCTGCCATTTATCATGAGGCACTGCAATGACTGCAGCTTCAAAGATACCTTCGTGGGCCATTAATGCATTCTCTATATCTACGGAAGAAATCCACTCACCGCCGCTTTTAATCAAGTCCTTAGTCCGGTCGACGATTTTCACGAATCCTTCCTCATCTATCGTGACAACATCCCCGGTATAAAGCCAGCCATCTTTAAATGTATCCTCGGACCGCTCATCTTTAAAATACTCATTCGCTATCCAAGGACCCCTTATAAGCAATTCGCCCATTTCTTTTCCATCAGGTTTTACTTCGCCATCCTGACCAATCACTTTAATCTCAATCATTGGCGAGACAAGGCCTTGCTTGGCCTTCAACTCATAAAGTTCTTCTTCAGGGAGGTCTTCCTGATAGCTTTTTGGTTTGGAAACAAAGACGAGCGGACTTGTTTCAGTCATTCCATAGGCATGCAGGAATGGAATCCCATACTTTTGTTCAAATGTTTTAATCATGCTTTTTGGAGCAGCTGACCCTCCGCATAAAACAGCGCGAATGCTGCTCGTATCATAACTGCCTTCTTCAAGCTCCTTCAATAATCCCAGCCAAATCGTCGGGACTCCTGCTGCAATTGTGACCCTCTCCGTTTCTACAAGCTCGGCCAAAATTTTCGGGGTGAAATAGGGTCCCGGCAAAACCATTTTAGTTCCAAACCAAACGCTGGCAAAAGGCATGCCCCAAGCATTTACATGGAACATTGGCACGACTGGAAGTGCCACATCCCGTTCGCTTACTGCCGTAGAATCGGCAAGCCCCAGTGCAATCGCATGCAGCAAAATCCCGCGATGAGAGTAAACCACACCTTTTGGATTGCCGGTCGTGGCGGAAGTATAACATATGCCGGCTGGAGCATTTTCATCTAAACCTTGGATGAATGGCTGTTTCGGATTCCCTTCCGCTAATAATTTTTCATAATGATAAATAGGTGAAAGGGACGTTTCAGGCAGCTCCTCTTTATCCGTCATGATGATATATCCTTCCACCGTCGTTAACTCATCTTTAATCGCTTCCAGCAGGGGGATGACATCGGGATCAATCAGTAATAATCGATCTTCCGCACTATTGACGATATAAGAGACATGTTGTGGAGACAGACGCATATTAATCGTATGTAGGACAGCACCATGGCATGGAATCGCAAAATAGGCTTCTAAATGCCGATGATGATTCCAGGCAAGCGTTCCGATACGGTCACCTGTTTTAATACCGAATTTTTCAAGATTGCTTGCTAGCCTTCTTGTACGCTCAGCAATTTCGGCATATGTAAAAGTGTGAATTCCACCATCCGTACGCGAAACTACCTCTTTCTTCGGAAAATATTTTTCAGCTCTCTCAATGATTTGAGTCATGATCAATGGAGTATCCATCATTACAATCTCCCCCTTATAATGAAAACGTCTTCATTATATATTCGACTAGAAAAAAAATAATCCTTTTTCCCTAGGAACGTTTTACAATTATTTTGAATCGAGCTTTATATTAAAGATATTTTCACATAAAGAAAGGGAGCTAAATCAAACTTTCTTACATCCGACAGTTAAATGAAGATTAACAAGACCATTCTTTTTAACCGTGCAATTTTTTATGTTTCTTTCTAGAAAAAAGAGGTAATAGTAAAGATACAATAATATATAGAGGGAGCTCATGTATGGTAAACCAGATAAACGATGAACTAGAGGCTTATTGTTCGAGTGAATATTCAAAGCTATCACGGGTGATCGTCTGCGAACCTCGTTATATGGAGATTCGCGATATCATTAACGAAACACAAAAAGAGTTTAAGGAAGAGAACATCGATCAAGCACTTGCCTTGGAGCAACACGCCTTCTTTACAAAAGCACTTGAACATGAAGGCATTGAAGTCATTAAACTACCACCTAAATCTACATATCCAGAACAAGTCTTTACTAGAGATATCGGTTTCACCCTTGGCAATACCGTATATGTCGCTGAGATGGCTACAGATATCCGGCAGGGTGAAGAACTTATATTGAAATCTTGGCTCGAAACGAATGATATCCCATTTTTCAACCTCCAAAAAAATCATATAGAGGGCGGGGATGTCATAATTGATGGTAAAACCATCTATATCGGAATCAGTAATAGAACGGATGAGCCATCCATCAAGCATCTCCAAACGTTATTACCGGAATACGATTTCATTGCGGTTCCTTTCATTGAAAAATTCCTTCATTTAGACTGCGTTTTCAATGTTATATCGCCAACAGAAGCGCTTATTTTTCCAGAGTCCTTTACAAAAAAAGAGTTGGATTTATTATCTTCTCGTTATGAGATCATTGAAGTGACTAAAGAAGAACAATTCACACTAGGAACCAACGTGCTTTCCATTGGAAATAAAAAATTATTCAGTCTCCCATGTAATGAACAAGTAAATCGCCAACTTCGTGAACGTGAATATGAAATCATTGAAGTCGATATAAGCGAAATCATCAAGTCCGGAGGCTCTTTCCGTTGTTGCACCATGCCTTTATTGAGGACAAAGACTAAAATGACTGGACTAGCCTAGAGCAGAAGGGAAGGTTTCACCGGACTGCCGTATGGAAGTCCGGTATCTTTCTCTTTTTTAAAACAAGGTGTTATCAAACATTCATAAAGATTTTATTATGAGAAACACGCATCTTAAGAACAGGAAGGATTAAGGGTTTAGTTCTTTTTTTAATGCCCCGATACCATCCATTACACTTTTTAAATGTTCAACATCATTCAATCTGTTTCTTGCATGCAGCAAAACCGGTCTAACTGATTCCACCGAGCGTCCAAACTCGTACATCCATTCATATCGAGGAACCATCCAAGTATGAAAATGGTGGGTAGTATCCTCATTGTAAAAATAATAAACGTGTTCTATCTTCAATATTTCCCTTTGAGCTTTTCTAATCTTGGATAATAAGTTTATGTAATCAACCTTTTCTGGTTCATTTAATTCATCAAAGCACTTAATATGGCGTTTAGATGCTAATATTACTAATCCTTCAATGGGATATGCAACGTCTTGGTGAGCATGAAAATATTCAGTTTCGACTATTACACCACCCTGGGCTTCTACTTCCCCACTTGTCAAAGCACAGCTTAAACATTCAACTTCCACTGTTTTTCCAGTAGATAAAGTAATTTTCCTCATAAGTCCCCCTAAATATTACACCTTAAAAAGCCGGCTATGTTAAATAACTCTAACTCTGTTGATATTCGGGCACATGAGAGTTCTAAATACCATAAAAAGATACTTGTCTGGAATTTTGAAAGTATGCGTCTTCTCCTTTTCATTAATGCAGCAGTCTTAATATAGTTTCAGAATCCTTTCTGTTTAACTGTACATAGAGGCTATGTTCATCGCGCGTCAATTCAACCAAATGTTTATCCGGATTAACCCAAACATAATAAACGGCTATTTTACCTTCATTTTTATCATCATTAAAATAAAAGATGAAATCCGCCTTTGGACGGCCCTTCTCCAACTTGAATTCGTTCCAATTAGCTTTCTCTATTATTTCTTTTGTTTTTTCTGTTCTTTTAACTTCTATCTTTTCTTTATATGCTTCGAATATATAGGTTTTACCTATATATTTTTGAATGGAAATATGTTCTTGCTTTGTTGAACAACCTGCAGTTAACGATATTGATAATAGGAAAAGTGCAAGTAGAATTGATTTCCTTTTCAATAAATTTCATCTCCTTATACCCGAATGGATTAATTATCCAATATATTTCATTATACTAGTCAACTTAAATGAGTAATAGGATTGTTTATTTATTATTAAGAAAATCGCAAAATCGTTTTAGCAACAAAAAAAACCTCAAGCCTTTGACTTGAGAGTCCACGATTCCATATCCCTTGAGCATACAGCCTGGATTCAACTAAACCAAACTGAAAATAGTTTCTCATTGATACCCAAATTATACATATAATAGATTCCGAAAACCATGCTTATCACACCTGTCAACCGGATGAGTGAACGATTCACTTTTTTAGAATAAGTACTTGTGACAAAGGGGATGCTTAAAATCGTCGTGAACAGAAGCATGCCTATGCATGTACCAACACCAAATATAATAATGTAGATTGCGCCTTGCCATGCTGCATCTATTGTACCCATTGTAAGAAGGACCATTGCAGCACTGCCGGCAAGTCCGTGGACAATTCCTACAAACATCGATTTCAGATAGGTAGCCCGGCCTGTATGATCATGTTGCTTATTCTTCCAAGAAAAAATCGTCGTGACACCTAAATATACCAACATTATTCCCACAAGAAATTCCAATGACATTGCCCAGGCTTGCGGAATTTCATTTTTTAAAAGGATCAGGATGACACCGAACACCAATAGAGTAAGTGTATGGCCAATTCCCCAAAATACGCCCGCAAGAGATGATTTCCATATTTTCTTGCTTTGGCTCGCAATTGTGGAAACGGCAATGATATGATCGGGTTCAAGGGCATGCTTGATCCCTAATACAAATCCAAACGCTAAAACCCACAATAAACTCATTTCCATGACCCCCCCGTTTCTAATATTTACGATAAAAAATGGCATCCTCGCGCAGGACCCTCCTTCGGAAGAGATCCTCACAAACAGAAAATACCTTTTCAATCTGCTGGGTTTGATTTGCCAATACCCGCAGCATTAAACCGCGAATTGGCAACCGGGAAAAACCTATTCTAACATTGGGTCTTAACGAGGAAAGCATTTCATCGAGTTCGGCCATGATTTCCCCATCCACCCCTTCATGTATCAATAAAAATGAGCCGAAATGGCTATATCCCTCCAATAGGAGAACAGAGCCCATCGCGTCGGAAGGATTCAAAATCAAGTTGTCCATGATCAGTCTTTTCCCATCAAGGAACACGTTCATTTTGGGGCGGATCCAATCATATGTAAATTCCGTCATACTCTCTGACCAACCCGGTGTAAATATCTCCGTCAGCAACACCCCTGCTCCGCTGTCCATATGTATCGTCGTATCCTGAATGTATCGAGCTGACTCATAAGCAATTATGGGGTCCTGCACATAGGTTAAGAAACTCCCCTTTTTTAATACGATCTCAGTTTCCTGCTTTGCCGGCTCCCCCATCGTTTTGAATACCTTTGTCGCCGACTGTGTCGTCAAGGTCATTGTAGATCCTTCTTCCAAACAAAAATGCTGATGATACCTGTCACCACCGACATAACCGCCCCCCACATGAATGAGAAAATAAGTGGGTGCAAGTTCATCAAGAAACACAGGACGGGACAACTTGAATGCCCCGTCATAATAACTATCCTTCACTATTGTACGATCATTTTTCAGTATCGCCTTTAAGCGGATGCTGCCTGTCCACCTCACTGCTCAAGACCTACAAAAAACGCCTCTGACTTTATCCAGTTTACGACATCAGTCAAACCCTTTTCGTCTTTTAAGTTCGTAAAAAAGAAAGGTTTGTCCCCTCTTGTCCTTAATGTGTCCCGTTTCATCACTTCCAGGCTTGCTCCTACATAAGGGGCCAAGTCCGTCTTATTAATGATGAATAAATCCGATTTAATCATTCCCTGGCCACCTTTTCGGGGGATTTTCTCCCCTTGTGCAACATCAATGATATAGATTGAAAAGTCAACGAGTTCAGGACTGAAGGTGGCCGCCAAATTGTCACCGCCGCTTTCCACAAAAATCAAATCCAGTTCCGGATGGAGTTCCATCAATTCATCAATGGCCGCAAAATTCATCGAAGCGTCCTCACGTATAGCCGTATGCGGACAGCCGCCAGTTTCCACTCCGATGATCCGATTTTCAGGAAGTACACCATTTTTCATTAAAAATAACGCATCTTCCTTTGTATATATATCATTCGTTACGACTGCCATGCTGAAGTCATTTTCCATTACCCGCGTCAACTTCTCAACAAGCATCGTTTTTCCGGCACCAACCGGGCCGCCTACACCAATTTTCACAACTTGTTTCATCTATAAACGATTTACCTCCATAGGAAGCAAACCTTTCACCTCTTTTCTAGTTAACTCATAAATAGTCTTACATGTAATTGCTCATGCCTCATTTGCGCGATTTCCAAACCCGGCAATGTCCTTCCGAGTTCATCCTCCGGAAGTTCTTTGACTAATGCAACGGCTGTCTGGATTTCCTCATGCGTCCATAACAACAAGGATTGTCCCGCTGTCTGACCCAAAGGGATTCCCCTGACTGCATTTTGGATCAGTGAGGAAACGGCTGCATACAAACAGGCATGAATGGCCATTTCCACAGAAAGATTCAGTTCGGTACAAACAAGCGCAAAAACAATGGCCGGATGTCCATAGCATTGTTTTCCTTGGATTTTCTTCAAGTATACCGATAATTCTTCGGATGGATATAAGTTCGAGCATAGTTTAGCCATCTGCTGCCCAATTCTTTTGGAGGCTTCTCTGGATTCCCGGGCGGAACATGCAGCATAAAGCAACTCATCCAAATCCCATACTTTTTCAGCCCTATGACTTTTTATGAATTCATAAGTAAGCCGGCAGCCCAGTCCATCTGTATAGGTTAATGATTTTGAAATGTATACCTTCAAAAACTCCTTTAAAGAAGCTGCATCATGTATCTTCCCCTCTTGAATGTAAGTTTCCATCCCGAATGAATGGGAGAACGACCCAGATGGAAAATTGGAATCACAAAGCTGGATTAACGGAAACAAACGTTCAATCATGTGAATGGCCGATATGACGGAATGCCTGCTTCACCTTTCTCTTTTCACGGCGAAACGGTATTTCCAGTTCCATCAAAAGCTCTTCAACTAAATAATCATATTGAACAAGCATTTCATCCCCATCGAATTGGGCTGGTAAGTGGCGATTTCCCAGTTGATGCGCTATATCACCCATCTGCCCTAGAGTCGTAGGCGAGATCGTTAAAATATCGTCATCTAGCGTTTGGATCACAATCATATTTTTATCATCCATATAAAGAATGTCCCCATCCATCAAATCCTTATTTTCTTTAAGGCGAATCCCAATTTCATTGCCATGATCTGTTTTAACCCTTAGAATCCGTTTTCTTAATGCATCGCTTTCCAGATAAACCTTTTCCATATGTTTTGCCTTTTTTTCAATAAACTCTATATTCCCCAAAATCTCTTCAACTATCATGCTATCACCTCAGAACAAAAAGTATCGTTGCGCCATCGGCAGGATATCCGCAGGCTCACACGTAATTAAATCACCATCCACCGTCACTTCATATGTTTGTGGATCAACTTCGATGACAGGGGTCTCCCCGTTTAACTTCATATCTTTTTTTGTAAGATTACGAATGTTCGAAACAGCCTTCACTATTTTTTTCAAACCCAGGTCTTCATGAATTCCCGCTTCATATGACGCTTTTGATAGGAACGTAATCGACGTACTTGCAACGGCCTTTCCAAAACTTGCAAACATCGGGCGGTATAACACGGGTTGAGGCGTTGGAATCGAAGCATTTGGATCTCCCATTATACTGTGCGCGATCATGCCCCCTTTTAGGATCATGTCCGGTTTAACCCCGAAAAAGGCAGGATCCCATAACACCAAGTCTGCGAATTTCCCTTCTTCCACAGATCCGACGACACCAGAAATCCCATGTGTAATTGCAGGATTTATCGTATATTTGGCAATATAACGCTTAACGCGGAAATTGTCCCCTTCCCCTTTATCTTCCAGCATTTTGCCACGCTGCTTTTTCATCTTATCGGCCGTCTGCCATGTTCGCAGTATAACTTCTCCTACACGCCCCATCGCTTGGGAATCGGAGCTGATCATGCTGAAGACGCCCAGGTCATGCAGAATGTCTTCAGCGGCAATCGTCTCTTTTCTTATACGGGAATCGGCAAAAGCGATATCTTCCGGAACGGATGGATCCAAATGATGGCAAACCATCAGCATATCCAAATGCTCTTCCAACGTATTGATGGTGTATGGACGGGTAGGGTTCGTGGAGGACGGGAGAATATTCTGATAGCTAGCCGCCTTGATGATATCAGGGGCATGCCCCCCGCCCGCTCCTTCGGTATGATAGGTATGAATGACACGGCCGTCGATCGCTCTGATCGTATCTTCGACGAAACCACCTTCATTAAGCGTGTCTGAATGAATCGCCACTTGAACATCGTATTCGTCAGCCACCATTAAACTTGTATCGATCGCTGCAGCCGTCGTGCCCCAATCTTCATGTAATTTCAGCCCGATCGCACCAGCCTCTATCTGCTCAGCAAGCGGTTCTTTGGCCGAGGAATTGCCTTTGCCTAAAAAACCGAGGTTCATAGGAAAATGATCTGCAGCTTCGAGCATTTTATGTATATTCCAAGCACCCGGTGTACACGTCGTGGCGTTCGTTCCCGTTGCAGGTCCGGTTCCTCCGCCGATCATTGTCGTGATCCCGCTTGAAAGTGCAGTTTCGATTTGCTGCGGGGCAATGAAATGGATGTGGGCATCAATACCACCAGCGGTGACGATCTTTCCTTCAGCTGCAATTATTTCGGTCGCGGCCCCTATCACCATTGTCACACCGTCCATCAATAGGGGATTTCCCGCTTTTCCGATCGCTGCAATATTTCCATCCTTCACGCCGATATCCGCTTTATAAATGCCGGTATAATCGATGATGATCGCGTTTGTGAATACAAGATCCATCACCTCATCTCTTGAAGCGGTCGGATGTTGGCCCATACCATCACGGATCACCTTCCCCCCGCCAAACTTCACTTCATCTCCGTACTTGGTAAAATCTTTTTCCACTTCTATGAAAAGCTCGGTATCTGCCAATCTAATTAAATCTCCTGTTGTCGGACCAAACATGTCGGCATATTGCTTACGTGACATTTCATGACTCATATTTTCACTCCCTATCAAGCGGACCATTCGTTTTATTGTTTAATCCATAAACTTCCCTCTTACCTCTGAATGGAACCAGTTCGATTTCCTTGGCATCCCCCGGCTCAAAACGGACAGCTGTACCGGCAGGAATGTTCAACCTTTTCCCAAAAGCATCCTCACGAGTAAATTCCAAACCAAGGTTCACTTCATAAAAGTGAAAATGTGAGCCAATTTGTATTGGACGGTCTCCCCTGTTGATGACGGTTATGACCGTTGAAATCTTACCTTCGTTACATACGATTGGTTCTTTTTTCAAAATATATTCACCTGGTATCATGGCCTCGCCCCCCTCACTGAATCGGATCGTGAACAGTCACAAGCTTTGTACCGTCCGGAAACGTCGCCTCGACTTGAATATCATGGATAATCTCAGGGATTCCTTCCATTACATCTTCACTTGAAAGAATCGTCCTTCCAAATTGCATCAATTCCGAAACTGATTTACCATCCCTTGCCCCTTCCACAATTTCATAGGTAATCAAGGCAATCGATTCCGGATAATTTAATTTCAAGCCGCGATCTTTTCGCCTTCTTGCCAAATCTGCCGCCACTACAATCATTAACTTTTCCTGTTCCCTTGCTGTTAAACGCATGCCCTCTCTCCTTTTAACAATCTAAACCACCTAATATTCCAGGTCCCCCCACTAAGTCCAGATGCAACTCTTTTCATTGCATCACATGCATCTCACACGGATCCAATTACCTAATTCGTCTCATTATGATCATCACCTTTACATAACTGCGTAATATTATATAACATTGTTTTAATTATAATGAATTATCTGACAATTACAACCCTTAGAATGAACTTAATTGTGCCCTCTTTTGAAAAGGCTTAAATTTGATAATATTGAAACGTCCTTGCTATAATTCGGTGAGATACTTTTTTGAATCATAGATTGAAAGGGGAATGTATAGAATGAATTATGTAAAAAATCAGCTGACAGTCATGCGCCGAAGTCTTTTAAGAGAAATCGAGGGAGTCAATCCTGAGTTTATGGATGTGCAGCCTGCAGGATTTAATAATACGATCCACTGGCATCTTGGACATGTTCTGACTGCAGCGGAAAAATTTTTATTGAACTCCAACAGTAATCTGCCTGCTCATTACAGCCAGCTATTCGGATATGGTTCAAAACCAGCCGAATGGACCGGGGATGTACCTTCCGTAGAAGTATTAAAGCAACAGTTGCAAGAACAACTTGTTCGCCTTCTTGAAATTCCAGAAGAGAGCTTGACGGAAAAAGTAGCACAACCTTTCCAAGGAATGGAAACAGTGGGGGAATTCATTAATTTCGTAGTCCTGCACGAAACGAATCATATTGGACAAATTCACGCTATGAAACTCTTCATTCAATCTACTAACTGATAAAGCCACATACTGCCGCTCAATTTGCATCCAAAATGAGTGGCAGTTTTTTTATGACCCGAATTCGGAGCGTTTACTCGTGAGTTTTCTGCTTTTCTCGTGAATTTGTATGTTACCCATAAGTTTGGAGCATTCCCTTTATGTGCTACAACCCATAAACTAACAGGAGCCCCCGCATCTAAAGCGAGGGCTTTCTTTTGTTCCTTCTCCAAGAAAACGAACCTTCAAGTCAACTGGTCATGTTGATCCATGTAGTCGCTATACGCTTTTTCGGCAGCGGCTTCGGAAGTGAACAAAGCATCATCATCTTCAATGGTATGGAATGTATCGTTCAGGAACAACGCGACTGCATTGGGATTTTTGGGATGTGGGACAATCTCAGCGGCCCTAATATTCGAAACGGTTGGAACATGTGGGTTATTATAAATCACAAACACCTCGTCACCGACTTGTACCTCTTTTGCATTGATTACACCCATTTGGAATTCTTCCTTTCCTTTACTAAATTTTCTTTAGTTTATGGAAAGGTGGTTAGAATTATTTATGGAAAATTACTAGTCCAGGGGAATCGGAATTATGCAAAAGAGACTCCTTCTATATGAAGGAGTCTCATCAATCACTTAAGCATATTCATCTTCTGCAAAAATTCGATAGGATGCTGTTTCCGGAAAAATTCCCTCAGCATGTAAGCAACACCATCTTGATCATTGGAGCGCGTCACCCATTTTGCCACTCTCCTCACTTCCTCATCCGCGTTCCCCATGGCAACACCGAGACCAGAACCCGCTATCATCTCCATATCATCCAATCCATCTCCAATCGAGACGATCTCCGTTCTTTTAACCTCTAAGTGGTCGGCTAAATACAATACACCACTCCATTTTGAAACTCCCTTTGGAACAACTGTCATCTTATGGCCCGGATGTAAGATTGCGTCTACCTCCGGGAACATTTCCTTTATTAACTTCAGCATATCATTTCGGTCACTTTGTTCTGAAAATATTATATCCATTTTCGTCGGGGCCATCGGTTGGTCAATAAGCTCTTCACTGATATCATCCACATAATTTTGAGCATAAATATTTTGATCATTCAAATACATCACCGTTTTGCCCAATAAATTCTCCGGAAGGTTCACTCGATTACCAAGCGAGTATTTTTCATGAATGAGCAAAATTTGGCACGTTGTCTTTTCTAGCATTTGCACGAGCTCCGCAGTCAGTTCTTCCGATATTCTTTTTACCATTATGGGTTTTTCAATGGAAGCCCCGACAAATGCTCCTTGCTGGGCGACGATCATCGGATTTATTTTTAAGGCTTTGGCCACTTTTTTTGCGGAGTGATAGTTCCTTGACGTCACAAGTGCAACATGGACACCTTTTTGGTGCACATAATCGATTGCTTCTTTAGTCGATTTATTTAATCGGCCATTCGACTGGAGCAATGTCCCGTCGATATTGACCGCAAGTAGACGATATACCATGCTGATCTCCCCCATCTGTAATATCCTCTTTAAAATTTATGACTAAAATTTAGAGAGTAGAACAAATAGTAGTTCACTGCCCTTGCATACGATGCTTTCGGACAGAAAAAAACTCCCAACCATATAGGCAGGGAGTCTCCAACAGCTTATTGCTGTTGCTCAGGCAAGCCGTATAAATCTTCAAGCGGCTTCATGATAATTTTATTAAGATCTGCGATGACCATACTCATCCGTTGTTCAGCTTCCATCAATTGTGAAATGGTTGGGTTTTGTTGGACAAGCTGTACCGTCTTTTGTGCTTGCTCAACCTCTTCAGGTGCAATCTCCTGTCCCATCATTTGCTTTTGCTGCAATGACATCTGCAGATTACGGAAGTTTTCAAACATTCCTTTTGTTGCTTCATCAGAATTGACAAGATCATATAAACGATTCAAGTCCGCATATTCATTACTTGCCCGAATTGCCTTTTCCATTTCATACGCTGCATCATATACGTTACTCATTTATTTCCCCTCCCGGTAATCATTGTATTCCTACACCTTTTCCACTATAACAAATCCGATTGCTAATTACACGTCATCCTAATAAAACAGTTGAAATAATCCGATAATCCCACCAACGACGCCCCTAGGTATGTAATTTACGACAATTTGTTTAAAGAACGACTCCTTGTCACCTCTGTTTTGCTTGTAGAAGAATTCTTCAACCCTAATTGCTCAAGCACTTGAGCTGTACTTTTTTCCATGGACAACGCTTTCTTTACTTCTGCCTGAACGAAAATTTTCATATTCTGTATAGAGCATCATTTACGACTTTATGTTGAATGACCTCTGTGCATGATTAAATGATCAACGACCAACTTGCCTAACTGATTTTTCTAACTTATTCTTCAGCTTGCTCATCAGCCCTGGTGTCAACGGCACCGCTTCCCGAAAATATAGATGGATTGCTAGCTCAAAACAGCATCTGAAAGGCAATATATTAGGGAAGCCTCCCATTAAGCTAACATCCTTAAACGGTATCTTTATTCAAAACTCATCCATGAAATTTTTCCTTTTATCGCTTGAAATACAGGGCTTAATGACACCTTCTAATTAAAAAAACATAGAATGTGATATCCACTTTTGCCCATCATTTAATTAATAAAGGACTTCAAACTTAGTGCAAACGGGGAATTAATATGAACCTTAACCATCAGAAAGTTTTCATAACGGTAAATCCTGCGGTGACTAGAAAGAAGGCACTACTGTTTATCGAAGAAAAACTATTTGAGGAATGGGGCCTTCAATTTGGAGAACCTGTTACGATCCAGGCTGGATGCCGTTCCGTCCCTGTTCTTGTCCAACCATTCCCTTCATCCCAGCCGACACTGAAACTTTCTTATGATATGAATCAAATGTTGTCCCTGCCTGCTTTTTCAGATCCAATCTCCGTCTCATTTCATGCGGAAAGAAAGTCAATTAAAATAGGTCCTTTCTTGGCGTTACTCATGAACCAGTCTCCCTTGCAAGACGGGACTTTCGGCGAGATGGAGAAATTTTATCAGGAAATGAATTCATACTGTATTCAACAGGCGATCCCCTTCTATTTAGTTAAATTACAGTCTCTTGAAGAAGGAGTAGTGGAAGGATATTTGTCAGGTCAAAATGGTTGGCAACCGATAACACTTCCCACTCCGGATGTACTTTATAATCGGATACATTCACGCAAACTTGAAGTATCGCATTCCTTCGAGCTGTTTAAAACTGAACTCGAGGCACGGTCGATACCAATGTTCAACGGAAGGTTCCTTTCCAAGTATGATGTACATGAGCTGCTTCTCTTAGAAAATGCGTTGCTCCCCAATTTGCCTGATACGATTCTTTTTAACGAGAAGGAACCCTTTTTGACATTTATTGAAAAGCATTCGGTCGTCTATTTCAAACCGGCGTCAGGCAGTCAAGGCAGGAATATATGTAGATTAACGCAAGTTTCCGGAAAATGGAAAATCGAACACTCCGGAAATATAGAGGATGTGCATTTTGCAGACACGGATGAAAAGTTGTTTAAAACCTTAAAAATCTTTTCCAGAAAACAAGCCTACATCCTTCAAAAAGGGATTTCCCTATTCGAAACTGATCAGAGAAAGCTTGATTTCCGCATACTCCTTCATCAGAATGATGAATTTCAATGGAAAGTTACATCGATGGTTGCCCGGATTGGAGATCCTGGTACCATCGTTTCCAATCTAGCACAAGGGGGGGTGATGAAAAACGGCTCGGATTTTCTAAAGGAAGTATTTGACCATCAGGAAGCTATCCGCATGTATCAAAAGCTGATAAGGTTGGCTAAAAACACTGCCCAGGCTTTGGTTGAAAACCATGACGATCTATTCGGGGAGTTAGGGATTGATTTAGCTCTAGATTCCGACACCCACCCATGGATCATCGAAGTGAATTCGAAACCATCGAAAAAATTTCAAGGCAACTATGAAACTTTTCGTCCATCAGTAAAATCCATCATAGACTTCATGCTTACCCTTAACCGCGAAAACCATCCATAAAGGAGTTGCTAGCACGTGTTAATTGGATTAATGGCCACGTCGGATATACATGAAAACAACTACTTCACCGAAATAGCCAAAACGGCTAAATCATTCAATATGAAAGTTTGTAAATTCACACCGGAAAATATTGATATGGAATTAAAGAAAGTGCGGGGCGAGCGTTTTGATGCTGAGAAAGAAACGTGGATTCCTACATCTTTTGATTTACCCGATTTTGTATATGACCGCTGTTTCCATGGATTATCGCGCGAGACAACCGAAACGCGGGATAAAATCGATTGGTTAAAAGGTCATTCTAATTTTTTGGGGCTCGGCCTTCCTGGAAAGTGGGAAGTTTACCAAATCCTAAAAAAACACCCCCTGCTACAAGCATTTTTTCCAGAGACCTTTCAAGTAACGACATCTGAAGATATTATCGGTCATTTGGAACGCTTGAATAAAGTCATTATCAAACCTGAATTCGGTGCGGGCGGCACAGGAATCTATCTACTTTCAAAAACCGAAGAAGGCACTTTGGTATCCATGACGAAGAAAGGCACCAAATACGAGCGCCCATTTACCTCTACATCTCAGCTGAACAAATGGCTTCAGCATTTATTAAATCGATACCGTTACCTTTGCCAGCCATATTTGGAACTTCGCAATCAAAAAAACGAACCATTCGATTTGCGGATTTTACTTCAAAAAAACGAAAAAAATCAATGGATGGAACGGTGCCGCGGCATTCGCACGGGACAAAAAGATAGTATTACCTCAAATTTGGCCACTGGCGGGGAAGCCATTTCATTGGATACTTTCATCAAGAATAATCCGGAAGCCATTACGATTCCTGTCGAACAAAAGATCCAGCATATCCTTCGTACACTGCCTGCAGAAACCGAAGCTGTCTTTGAAAGGCTATTCGAGTTGGGAATTGATCTAGGTATCGATAAAAAAGGGCAAATATGGATAATGGACATTAACTCGAAACCTGGCAGGAAAATCATTCAGCTACTACAGCCGGAGACCATGAAAGATATACATCGCGCACCTTTTCAATATAGCCAGTATTTAGCCGAACATCTTCAGAAAGCAGGTGAATAAAAAATGAGAAAGACTTATCCTGCAGAAATTGCCGCTATCCCTGGCAATGTCCTCTTCTACCCTTCAGAACTTGGAGATTTGGCAGAGATTGAATTAATCTATTTCGGACAACATTCATGTCCTGCCACCGTGAAACAAAACCCGGCCATCAATCAATCAATCGTCCTATCGGAAAGTCTCGCGGAATCGCTTATATTCGATCACACCGATATTCCTCTTCATTTATTCATATACGGCAAAAGCATCCATATCGGACCGCTGGTTGGAATTTTTTCTTCAGGCTTCACCGGCCTTTCAAACAAACCGCTAGGGGAAAGATCGGATTTTTTCTCAAAGCTCCTTTCCCTGAGCAAAACAACAGGCTGTATCCCCTTTGTTTTCGGAGAGAATGTAATCAATTGGGATGAGGAGACAATCAAGGGTTATGTGTTTGAGAACGATAACTGGCACATTGATGAATTCCCTTTTCCAAATGTCATTTATGACCGGCTTCCCAATCGTTTGACGGAAAACCGCGATGGACCTAAAGAAGTGAAGCAAAAATTCCAAAAAGAATATACCATTCCATGGTACAATCCAGGTTTTTTCAATAAATGGGATGTAAATGAAAGGTTATGTGCGGATGAGCGGGCCCTGCCTTATTTACCGGAAACGTATCCATTTCAATCCATATCTGTGGTAGAAACCCTTCTTTCCCACTACCGTCAAGTTTATATAAAGCCCATTCATGGCAGCTTGGGTCTAGGCATTCATCAAATTCTTTACGATAAGCATGATGATGTGTATTATTGCCGCTATACAAATGAAGCTAAGGAAAATAAATTGCAAAAGTTTTCCACACTTGAATCCATCGTTAAACATATCTTTCATGACCGACCGCTTGAAAATCTTATCGTGCAGCAGGGCATTCCATTAATACGATCCGAAAAACGCCCAGTGGATTTCCGCGTTCATACGAACAAGGACAGTAATGGTATATGGCAGGTAACCGCCATCGCCGCTAAAATTGCCGGTACCGGCAGCGTCACGACCCATATTAAAAGTGGCGGGGTCATCAAAACGATTGCTGAACTTTTCGGAGATGACGCTGAAGCAAAAGAAGTCGAGAAAAAGCTCTCGGAAGCCGCACTAGTATTAAGTGACAGTATTGAAAGACACATGGACGGAATCATCGCAGAAATCGGATTTGATTTTGGATTGGATAAAAAGGGCCAGGTTTGGATGTTTGAAGCAAATTCGAAACCAGGACGCTCCATATTCTCACATCCAAAACTCAAGGATTTTGAATTGTTAACCCGAAAGCTTAGCCTGGATTACGCCATTTATCTTACGGAACAGACGATTACAAATGCCATCAGTGTGCAGCGATGAATATTTTTTACGATATCCCCTCTGAATCTTGGTACCACACCCAAGAGAATGGAGAACTATTCGCCGGCGCTGCCGCGGAAGAAATCCGCTATAAAAAGGACCATTTGAATCAAACACTATTACCAATCACGATATTTCCCGTTTCCAGGATGCTCGTCGTTGGGATATTGACTTCTTTCAATCCCAAAAGGGAATCAGGTTTAGGAGGAAACTTGACCCTTTTTCGGGATTTATCGTTATATTTATCGAAACATGGAATTTTGACCTATGCATTCACAGGAAACGCCCTTCATTCGGAGTCATTGAGAGGATATGTCTTTTCCTCCGAAACAAACAAGTGGATCGAGTGCAGGATGCCGCTCCCTGACATTGTCTATAACCGGATTCCATCGAGGCGCTACGAGTCATCCGGTGAATTCGAACGGATCATCAACCACATCAAAGAGCACCGAATGATTCTATTCAATCCCTGTTTTTTAGATAAATATGTAATGTTTGAAGCATTAAAGGAAGATGAATTCCTTTCCAATCACCTTCCGCCCACGACATTGCTGCGAAACGGCGAATGCCTTAATGCTTTCCTGGAGGCCCACAAGCATATATACCTAAAACCTTGCAAAGGAAGCCAAGGGAAGGGCATTTACACCATCATCAAAAATCCTGATGGTACACTTTTGTTCAATAGCCTAAAACATGGTGAATCCTTTCCGGATTTCACTTCATTCTGGGAAACAAAAAAAAGGGATTTATTAAAAAGAAGCTACCTTGCTCAACGAGCGATCATACCAAAAAAACTTCTTGGTCATCGTTACGATTACCGGATTCTCGTCCATTATGAAAAGGGATTTTATAATGTGACTGGCAAAGCTGTAAGGATGTCACAAACACAGGAAATCACTACCCACACTCCGAGAGGGGGTAAGCTTTTCCCCTATCAAAGCCTCCAATCAAGAAGTTTGGATCTAAACTTGGCGAATATTGCTCAAAAATGCGGAGAGATTCTTTCAAAAAAAATCGGATTTCTTGGAGAGTTTTCCATTGATATAGGCGAAGATGAATCGGGCTCGCTCTTCATATACGAAGTGAACTCAAAGCCCATGCAATTCGATGAAGAGGAAATTGAAGCCAACCGGCTTTTACATTTAAAAAATCTTTTCATTGAATTAACTTTTTCCAACCTGACAATAAAATAACACCTCCAGCTGCCGTTTTCCATTATAATTAAATGAGAGACAGCATATATGGAGGTAATACATATGATCACTCATTTTCAATGGGCACCACTGCATAAGAATCTGCCAGGATGGAAAATTTCCTTTTTCTTCAACAAACAGGTAGTCCAAGCTTTGTATCATAAAGATGGATCCATCGAGTGGACAGCCAACCCGCCTTCCGAAACAGATGAAACCAAACTCAAAAGCATGATCCATGACTTAATGGTCTTCCATGTATATGAATGAATGAATGAACCCACCCTTTTACATTCATGAAATCCCTAAACAGAATAAAAAAACCTCCTTTGCCTAAAACTAATGAAAAGGTTAGGAGGGATTTATTTTGGATAAAGAAAAAATGACATTTTTGAAAGATACCGAATATGATGGCAAGGACTCCGTTTACCTGGATATTGACCGTATCATCAATGAAGGAATGGCAGGCGGAAATGTATATGAAGTCGCTAATCTTCGAAACATCGAGGAAGCACATGATTTTTATGATGAAACCGATCCCAATGTCAACAACTAACGATGGTGGGTTCTCTTATGGAGAACCCGCCCCTTTATCCCGTTCATCTCCGTATCAAGAAAATATGCTTGCACTGCATTCCCCCTACATAAAATCCGACTTTTATAAGTCATTCAAGTTCTTGAATGACAAATAGAAAACATGCAGTCGGACAGTTAAACGGATAGCATTCAAATAGTCCCATTCTCCCTCGCACTCAAAACATTTTCGTTTAAAATCGATGTAATGATATGCTCCGAATCCCATTCATGGTCAGATCTCTCGATAAGGGGATAGCGATTCGGTAAAACGACTTGCTGTATTTCATGAACGGTCAGTCCTTGATCATGTAAACGCAAAATTTCACCACGTAGGTTTTCCAAATAATCCAGTTTTTTTCGAAACATTTCCTTTCCTTCGGGAACATGCCCCGCATGACAGCAAAAAACATCCTTAAAGTCATATTGGAGTAATCTTTTTATGGAATCGATGATGACCGGGACTGACTCTTCCCTTAGGACAAGCTTTGTTTTTGGTGTTACGAAAAGATCACCTGAAAAGAGCATGCCATTACTGTGATTCAAAAACACCATATGGTCTTTTGCATGACCAGGAGTAAAAATCGGCTCCCACGTTTGGGTACGGGAATGAATGGTCTTCCCTAGCGGCTCAGCTTTAAATGCGTCTCTCTTCCCCCAAAATTTTTTGCGATATTCAGGATATTCAGCATCCCTCGCACAAACATCGACCGACATCGGATGAATAAATATCGGGACCTGTTTATGTTCCTTTATCCAGGCTGCTCCCCCCGTATGGTCCTCATGATAATGCGTAAGGGCCACTAAATCGAAATCGGCAGTCTCATAGAATGGAATAAGTTCTTCCAACAATATCTGTGCGCCCGTATCAATCAATAGACCATCCGTTACAAAGACATAGACACTCATCCCCGATTTGATCCCACTTGGAGTCCCGTGCACACAAACCACATCATTTACCGTCTTGATTTCTATCATGCATTGCCTCCCCCATCATTGTAAAAATAGTTTATCTTTTTCACATTATTACAATAAATGTATTATCTCTTTACACATTTGACAAGGAAATAATGGAATAATCCACCTGGAAGGAAAGATATGAAAATGGCATCATAACCATTTGGTCAGGCAAAAAAATTATTCTAAAATTACAGAATCGATTGACAATGGATAAATTAACAAATAATATAGATTATATTAAAAAACTTGAAATATTCCAAAATAATAATAATTTACTTATCAAGAGTGACGGAGGGATCAGGCCCTGTGATGTCCGGCAACCGCCCCGATCGGGAACGGTGCCACTTCCTGCAGAATGATTGCATTCTGAAAGATAAGACGAGATATAATTTCGCTGCCTCTTTCAGAATAATGGAGACAGTTTTTTTATGTTTAAGGGGGAAGGTTCATGATTGAAATCCGTTCGGTCCGAAAGGAATACATCTCGAAAAAAAACCGAGTTATCGGAGTGGATAACGTATCTTTGACCATTCAAAAAGGGGAAGTGTACGGAATTGTCGGCTACAGCGGAGCCGGAAAAAGCTCATTACTCCGCTGCTTGAATTTGCTTGAACGTCCGACAGGAGGAAATATCATCATTGACGGGATTGACTTAACCACTTTATCAAGCAAAGAGCTTCGTAAACAACGTCAAAAAATCGGAATGATATTTCAACACTTTTCTTTGGTCAGTTCCAAAACCGTTTTTGAAAATGTTGCTTTCGCGTTGAAGGCTGCACGCCAATCGAAGGCTGCCATCAGGTTACGTGTATTGGAACTTTTGGAGATCGTTGGGCTCAGTGATAAAAAAGATGCCTACCCGGCCCAGCTTAGCGGTGGCCAGAAGCAACGGGTAGGCATCGCACGCGCTCTAGCCAATGACCCTACTGTACTATTATGTGATGAAGCGACTTCAGCCCTGGATCCTACAACGACTAAAGCGATTTTACAGTTATTAAAAAAGATAAGTCGGGAGCTAGGGATCACCATCGTGCTGATTACACATGAAATGGAAGTGGTCAAAGAACTATGCCACCGAGTAGCCGTCATGCAGGATGGCCGCGTAATAGAAGAGGGTTCCGTATATGAGATCTTTTCACAGCCTAAAGAGGAGTTAACGAAGCAATTCATTAGCAGTGTCCTGGATTTCGAACTTCCCTCACATTTGGTTGAAGAGAGTAAAGGAACGATCATCAAAATTCAATTCGAAGGGCAAACCGCCGGTGAATCGATTCTTTCGGATACTCTCCAATCCCATTCAGTAAAGGGTAATATCTTGCACGGTAAGATTGAGTATATTCAGGATATCCCATTTGGGATCTTGATCATTGAATTAATTGGTGAAGCCGAACAAATTCATTCGGCATTGGAATATATAAAGAGTCGTTCCAGCTCTGTGGAGGTGTTAAAACATGTCACTGCTTGAATCCATCGTCAATATTTTACCGGATCTTAATAAAGCCTTTATTGAAACGATTTATATGGTCGGCATTTCCCTTGCGATAGCCCTTCTTATCGGTTTGCCACTTGGCGTGTTACTGTTTACGACGACCAGGAATTTATTTTTTGAAAATATCGTCGTGAATCGATCTCTCGGCTTTGCAGTCAATATAGTCCGTTCAATCCCTTTCATCATTCTCTTGGTGGCTCTTCTTCCTTTAACGGATCTGCTAACTGGATCAACGATTGGGCCAAAAGCGGCATCTGTTTCCCTATCCGTATCCGCGATACCTTTTTTTGCAAGGATCGTTGAATCGGCATTGCGTGAAATAGACAAAGGAGTGATTGAAGCTGCCATTGCCGTGGGTGCCACTCCATGGATGATCATTAAGGATGTACTTCTTCCAGAGGCAAGACCGGGAATCATTCAAGGGCTTACATTAACGACCATTTCACTTATCGGTTACTCAGCAATGGCAGGGACAATCGGCGGAGGGGGAATCGGGGATCTGGCCATCCGGTACGGATATTACCGTTATGACAACACAGTCATGATCACGACAATCGTCGTGTTGATCTGCCTTGTACAAATCATTCAAATGGTCGGTGACAAAGCTTCATACTTAGTGAACAAACGATAGAATCACTCATTTTTTCAATGATTCAATACATTTCAGGAGGAATTTCATTTGAAGAAAATAGCTTCATTATTATCAGTCTGTGCACTCGCTCTTGGCTTGGCAGCTTGCGGAAGCGATGATGCATCACCAAAAACAGAAGACAAAAAAGAATTGAAGATTGGGGCGACTACCGGGCCCTACGCCGACATGGTTAAAGAAGCCATCAAACCAGGTTTGGAAGATCTCGGGTACAAAATAGAAATCGTTGAATTCACCGACTATATCCAGCCGAATAAGTCACTTGGCAACAACTCGATCGATGCCAACCTATTCCAGCATAAAGTGTATATGGATAACTTCGCTAAAGAAAATGATTTAGAGCTTTCTGACCTTATCATAGTTCCTACAGCACCAATGGGGATATACTCAAACAAATATAAAACACTGAAAGAAATTAAAGACGGTGCATCCCTGGCAGTGCCTAATGATCCAGTAAACCTCGCACGTGCACTAAAAGTACTGGTGGATGAAAAGCTAATTGAAGTCGATCCAAATGTCGATCCTTTAAAAATATCTGAAAAAGATGTAACGAAAAATCCAAAAAACATCCAATTCAAGCCATTGGAATCCGCTCAATTGCCACGGGCAACAGACAGTGTTGACCTATCTGCGGTACCAGGCAACTTCGCTCTTGCAGCGAAAATGGAACTCCAGGATGCCCTTGTTTTAGAAAATATGCCGGATATGTATCGAAACGTTGTCGCAGTGAATACAAAGGATGTTGACGCTCAATTTGCCAAGGATATAAAATCCGTAGTAGAATCCGACGAATTTGAAAAAGTGATTGATAGCAAATTTACCGGTTTCGGAAAACCAGCTTGGATGAAGTGATCAATAAACCACAATATTCGAGGCCTGTTTCCCTTTTCTGGGAACAGGCCTAAACATTAAGGAGAATAAATATGAATACCCTACTGGAAGTCCGCAGCGGCCCCGCCTATTATGCCTGCAGGGCAAATATTCTTGACACCCTGGAAGCAAAACTGAGTAAAGGGAACATAAGCAAAGTACTCATTATTCATGGAGAAAAATCATGGAAAGCTGCTCAACCCTTTTTTCCTTCATTAATAAATATTGAAACCGCCTTCTTCACATACAGTGGGGAATGCAGTGACTCAGAAATTGAACGCGTCAGGAAGGCTGCTCTTCAATTAGGTGTGGATGCAATAATCGGCATCGGCGGCGGTAAGCTGCTCGACCTCGCCAAATCGGCCGGAAACTCGATTCATAAGGATATCATCCTCATTCCAACTCTGGCTTCCACCTGCGCTGCATGGACACCTCTAAGTGTCATATATGATAATGATGGTTCATATGTTCGTTATGACATTCATGAAAGAAGCGCCTGGATGTTACTTATCGAGCCAGGAATACTATTGGATTCCCCCATTGCCTATTTACGGGCTGGAATCGGTGATACATTGGCGAAATGGTATGAAGGCAATGCACTCGTGGAAAAACTAGCCACCAAGTCTGTCTGTATTGAATTGGCGCACATAGCCGCAAGGCAATGCCAGGAAGTTTTATTGACATATGGCGAGGAAGCCCTCGAAGATTTAAAAAAGGGTAAATGGACAGATGCACTAAAGCATGTGATTGAAACGAATATCGTCACAAGCGGTCTAGTTGGTGGCTTCGGTGACCAGTTCCTGCGTATTGCCGGTGCCCACTCCATTCATAATGGCATGACTTCCATCACGCAAACACATCATTTGCTTCACGGGGAAAAAGTGGCATATGGCATTTTAGTCCAGCTAATGTTAGAAGGGAAATTCTCAGAAATCCAACATTTACTGCCATTATACAAGTCACTTAAACTGCCGATGACATTATCTGATATAGGTCTGAAGATTGAAGACAGAGCGGAACTTCAACAAATTGCAGCCATCTCTGTCCAAGAAGGGGAAGGCATTCATCTTCTATTCCCTGATATTAGCCAGGAAAAAGTGACAGCCGCCATGGAAAACCTTGAAATCCTTACAAACCATGCAAGCAAATCCATGAACTAAAAAAACGATGGGGAATCTCCTTATCAAGACCTAAATCGTAAAAAGTCATAAAAAATAAAGGGTGATACATATTAGTCATGTATAATATGTATCACCCTTTTACTTCTTGTTCAACAATCGCGCCAGATTGTTGAATATCCTAATTTTAAATATTTAAGATTATTTTCTGTTCCGATTAACTTTAGTTTAGAGATTTTTTATAGAACAAAAGCACATTATACACAAGGATATTCTCTATTAATTATCCTTTCTAGCCCATTTTCTAAAAATATCAGGATTCGAAAACAAAAGTGCTAAAAGAATGATTAATATGCCAATCTTATGCTGCAAAAATAATGGATCTTTTAAAATAATATAGCCTAAAATTACACCAATAACCGGGCTAATATAGTTGCTAAAAGAGGCAAATAATGCTCCCTCTTCTTGAATTAAGAGAGTATACAGCATATAGACAATTCCTGCATGGAATATACCTAAAAAGATAATATACATTATTTGTTAATTATTGATATCGCTTTGTAATGGCTTTTCAAAAAGGAATACCATTGGCAATAGGACAATACTAGCAATCCAAAAAATTTTTTTTGTATTGGTTGTGTAGTTTTTCTTTGATTGGAACAGACTTATCACTGATAAGCAAATTGCACCGATCAGTGCTTTCAAAGCAGACAACGAAATGGAACCTACATCATTCGTTACTCATTCCACGAAGAAATATTGAGATCCCCAAATGAAGCTTATGATTAGCAAGAGACTAAATTTTTTTATTTGATTTGCCCCTTGCACTAAAATAGTTTGTACCAACAACACCGATGATAATGATAATTGATCCTGCTATGTGGTATAAATGAAATTCCTCTTTTAAAAAAATGACCCCTGCTAAAATGGTAATGAGCGTAGCAAAATTACTGAAAACACTCATTTTCGATGCGTCTATTTTTGATAAAGCATAGTTGGAAAGATAGGACGTTCCTAAAGACGATAGGATACCTAAATATAAAATGGCAAGAACAAAATTCCCGTGTCCAAAAGGTTGCATAAATTGATCGACTGTTCCATTCATTACATGATTTGTCAGTGCCAGTCCATTAAAAGCTATAAACCCAAACAAGGTCATGATATATGTGACTGTGAATAACGAATAGCGTTGTGTTAACCTTCTGGCAAATACGTTGTATAGTGAGGCGGTAAGTGCTGAAAGTAAAATTAAACCAGCCCCGAAGAGACTTGTATTTGTGTCCCCTGCCCCGTTCATGTACATAATATACATCACACCGAGTACAGATAAGCCAATCGCTATTTTTTGACTACGTGTAGATGTTTCCTTTAAAATGATACTTGCAAAAATCAATGTAAAAATTGGTATTGTTGCTTGAATAATACCGGCTTCCGATGAAGATGTATGCACTAACCCAAATACTTGAAAAGCAAAAAAGAGTGTCGGATATAAGATGGCTAACAAGGCAATCCGCAGTACATCTTTTTTTGTTACTTTGATCGATTCTTTTTTTAACACGAACAACACTGTGGCAGCGATCCATGCAATGGTAAACCGATGAGCCAATGTATCTAACGGTGTTGCAACCGTTAATGTCACTTTAACAAACATAAATGACAATCCGATAATGATTGCATAGATGGTTACTGCGATATATGCATTTCTATTTTCAATCATTTCGATTCCCCCCTTAAATTGATCCGGCCGGTACCCTTATCTTAAGAGAAAATAATAACCTTTACGATATAAAAAATACACATCTGTACCGATACAGATGTGCAAGGAGGTTTATGATGCTTAAATATGAATCAATCTATCAATCTCTCCTGTTGCAAATTCAGTCTGGTAAATTTTCGACCGGTGCAAAATTACCATCCATTCGAAATTTAACACAACAATATTCTTGTAGTAAAAGCACGGTATTGACCACTTTAAAAAAATTGGAGGAGCAACATATTATTTATTCCCTACCGAAAAGTGGTTATTATGTTGTGGATAATCACGTCTTCAAAACCCCATTGCCCACTGACATAATTGACTTTGCAAGCGCATCTCCTACTTGGCATGCATTTCCTTATAAAGAATTTCAACACTGCATAAATAAAGCAATTGATACCTATCAAGAAGAACTATTTCGTTACGGAACGCCAAAAGGTTGGCCGCCACTCATAGCAGAAGCTAAAAAACTGTTAGAATCTTACCAAGTATTCACGCATAACGAACAGATTTTCATCACTACAGGTGTTCAACAGGCTCTTTCTTTAGTAAGTATGATGCCCTTTCCAAATAATCGTTCCACCATTCTAGTTGAGCAACCTAGCTATCATTTATATATGGATCTGCTAAAAACCTTACAGCTGCCAGCAATAGGGATTCAACGTACCGAGAAAGGTATTGATTTAGGTCGACTAGAACAAATATTTCATGAAGAAGATATTAAATTTTTTTATACAATGCCACGCTTCCATAATCCTTTAGGATCTACATACGGTAAAAAAGAAAAAGAGGCTATTTTAAAATTAGCAGACCAATATAATGTATACATTTTAGAAGATGATTATTTAGCAGATTTTGAATACAATCCGAAGAACGACCCTCTTTTTGCTGATGATTACCACGATAAAGTCATCTATTTAAAAAGTTTTTCAAAAATTATGTTTCCTGGGTTAAGAGTTGGATTTGCAGTTCTTCCTCCTTCAATTATTGACATTTTTCAAAAATACAAAATGACAACGGATATCGACAGCTCTATGATTTCACAAGCCGCATTATATCTCTATTTGAAAAATGGTATGTTTGAACATAATAAAACAAAAGTCAGTAACATCTATCATACACGTGCGAAAATTCTGCATCAATCCATACAGGATCATTTATCTACGTACGAATCATCAGCAGAAATTGTAATGCATAGTCATATTGTGCTGCCCAAGCGTGTGAATATGAAATCATTTGTTTATCATTTGCATGAAGAAGGCATATATCTGGATTCAGTTGAAAGAAATTATTTAGATGACTTTTACCACGAACGGATTTTGAAGTTGAATGTTTCAAATGTTGACGCCCATCGAATTGAAGAAGGAATTAGGAAAATTGCAAGTGCATTAAAAAATCCTCAAAACTACTTTTAATAAATTCTTTCAGCAAGGCAAAAACTATCCTTGTTCGAAAGCATAAAGGGTGAGGGATATTAAACATGACTAATATCCCTCACCCTTTTACTCTTGTCTAATACATTCATCTTTATATTTTGTCTCACGGCTCCTATAGAATTCCTTCTTCGAAATCAGATTTACTTTATCATCGTCTGATAGATTTTCACATTAAAAAAATCCACTTACATTCGTATATTATTCTAAATTCTTATTCCATTAAATGGCTAGATTGTTGAATAAAAAGACAAACAGGAGGGGCTTATATTAAACATAGTATCCACTATTCATTATAGAGCAGTTAATTTTTACCCCATCGCTTTTTTAATACCTTCTGGAGGTTAAGGGGTTGAATCATAACTTCTTTAGAATAAAAGAAGGTTTTAACCAACTGTCTGTTTCCACAATCGAAGGAGATCACTTTCATGTTGTCTATGAATGCCAGTTTTTCTTTCAGCAGATCCTGAACGATTCTTTTCCCAATCCCAAATATCTTCGAGGGTTTCTGAAAGAGGACGGAAGGATAGTCCATTATTGATCGCCTTTTTGTTATCGACAGCCAAAAATCCATTCAAGGGTTCCTTAGCTCCTGGTAAAGGGAATTCCTCTGGTATCCATAAAGGCATTTCTCCCCACGGCTCTACTTTATTTTCCAATAAAAACTTTTCAGATACCCATGTAAAGGTAGCACCACTTCTTGTTACCTTTTTGCATTCTTCAAGTAACTGTCCCATAGTTAGAGTGTAATTGGGTCCAACGGCGTTAAATGCACCTGTTATACTTTTTTCTATCATTTGTATGATCCATTGAGCTAAATCCCTTACATCGATAATTTGGATTGGACGACCTGGGCGTCCCGGGGATAAAATTTCTCCCCCTTCCGCTATTCTTTTAAGCCAATATGGCAATCGGTCGGTGTAATCATATGGACCTACTATTTGGCCAGCACGAATTGACAAGACTTTCCCCGGTAGCTCTTTTTCAGCTGCTTTTTCGCTCAATGATTTTAGTGGACCATAATATTCACCATATATTGGTCCAGCTGTACCGTGGGTGATTTCTTCTACTTTTTTTTCACTTAGTGTATGAACCTCTCCATTTTCATCAATACCTGGTTTGCTTGGATCCTTATAAGCTGAGATACTTGAAATATATGTATAATGTTTAACATGATTGAGTAATCTGCAAGATCTCGATACAGTTCTAGGGATGAAACCAGATGTGTCAATGACTGCATCCCATTGTTTTCCCTTTAACATTTCGAGATCCCCATCGCGGTCCCCTCTTACCTGTTCTATTTCGCGAAAAACATCAGGATTGCTTCCACGATTAAAAAGTGTGACCTCATGCCCTTTCTCCAGGGCTGCCTTAACTAAATATCGGCCTAAAAACCGTGTACCTCCCAATATTAAAATGTTCATACGATCTCCTCCTCTTTAACGATAGTCCTTAAAGCATACGCAATGACATCCCCTAAAATTTATAATATTTGTAAATATTTAAAATCTCTTATTTAACCATGGATTTTATTTGACGGAATGAAAACTAGTTTTCTTATGATTTGGCTTTTCGCTATAATGAGATAAATAGGGAGAAAGAAGGTGAAGAAAATGCTTGAAAATCTAAAACAAAAATTCCCGAACGCTCTTTCCAATAAATTGGATACTGATGACATTTCTGAATATGTTTGGTTCGAAGACTCAATAGGAATGATACTTGGCATTCCCCGTTCAGAAATCACGGCCGAAGAAATCCGTTTACTGGAATTACTATTCGCTCCTTCCTTTAGCCAAAATGACCTCACCACGTTTCCAAACGCATCATGGAACTCTTTTTTATCCGAACCTAATGCACCCTTGCCTTTAACTAACTGGGAGAATGTTCGATTCATTCATTTTAAACTGACACATGATGATTTTTCCAACACTGATTTTGAAGACGCCTTCCTCGCTTTCGTTCCATCTGACGCAGCCTTCGTCTGGGAAAATGAAACCGCAGGAATTTTAATAGAAACGGACAAGGATGGATCCTTATCCAAAAATGAACTAATCGCCATTACATCGACGCTTGAAAGTGATTTTTATGTAAAGACCCGGATGTTCACCGGGCGCTTTCACCCTGTCAATCAAGAACTTCGTCATCACAGGAATCAGGAAAAAAAATGTTTTGATTTGGCCCAAGTGCATTTGCCGGATTTAAAGGTGGCTGATTTGGCAGACATCATCCCACACTCACTATTAAAGGAGCAATCCTTTACGAATACCAAGTGGTATATCAATGAAATTCTCGGCAAGACCCAGCAGGATATTGAACTTATCAAAACGATTAAAACGTATATCGAGTGTAATTCCAATGCCACCTATGCCGCCAAACAGCTTTATATACACAGGAACAGCTTACAATACCGAATAGATAAATTCACTGAAAGAACGGGACTCGATATTAGAAACTTTCGTCACGCCTTGACTGCTTATTTGATTCTTTTACTGAATGATTAACATTCATTGCATATAGGGATTATTAACCTTTTTTGTGCAATGTGCCTATACTTTTTTCTAATCTGATAGCTTAGACTATAGTTAATTGTACAAGTAATCAGTAGTTTAAAAGGGGGATTTTTCATGGCAGAGTTAGTATTAGATCATATATTCAAGATTTATGATAAAAAGGTGACGGCTGTTAAAGATTTTAACCTTCGTGTTGCAGATAAGGAATTCATTGTTTTTGTGGGACCTTCCGGGTGTGGGAAATCTACTACTTTACGGATGATTGCCGGGCTGGAAGACATATCACAAGGGGATTTATATATAGACGGCAAGCGAGTCAATGATGTCCCACCTAAAGATCGTGATATTGCGATGGTTTTCCAGAACTACGCTTTATATCCACATATGTCCGTCTTTGACAATATGGCTTTTGGATTAAAGCTCAGGAAAACGCCGAAAGCGGAAATCAAGCAAAGGGTCAATGAAGCGGCAAAAATCCTCGGACTGGAAGAGTTTCTAAATAGGAAACCTAAAGCCCTTTCAGGTGGACAGCGGCAGCGTGTGGCACTTGGCCGTGCAATTGTACGTGACGCAAAAGTTTTTTTAATGGATGAGCCATTATCCAATCTCGACGCAAAGCTACGGGTTCAAATGCGGGCGGAAATCGCTAAACTACATAAACGACTGGACACCACAACGATATATGTCACACATGACCAAACAGAGGCAATGACCATGGCGACACGCCTTGTCGTTATGAAGGATGGTATCATCCAACAGGTCGGTGCGCCAAAAGACGTTTACGAGAAACCGATAAACGTTTTCGTCGGTGGCTTTATAGGATCACCTGCGATGAACTTCTTTACCGGAACATTAAAAGATGGCATCTTTAAAATTGGTGAGCAATCGCTCGAAATACCTGAATTTAAGATGAAGATGCTGCGTGATCAAGGATATGTCGGAAAAGAAATCATCCTCGGCATCCGACCGGAGGATTTCCATAATGAAGGAGCTTACTTCACGGAGTCCCCTAACACTACATTCACGACCCAAATTGATGTAGCTGAACTCATGGGTGCGGAAATTATGCTTTACTCCACATTCGAGGGGCAGGACTTCGTTGCCCGGGTGGATGCGAAAAATATTATTCATGCAGGCGAAAACATCGAGCTTGCCCTCGACATGAATAAAGCCCACTTTTTTGATAAAGGGACCGAACATCGCATTCTAGTTGAAGAAGATGAACAGATTGCTGAAGGCATGAAGTTGCCTGCTAATTAAATACAAAAGGCCCGTTCATGAACGGGTCTTTTTGTGTTTATTTCTGACAACTATTCCTGCACCAATATCACTTCATCATGTCCGCATTCTGAGCATTTCATGATATGCGGGCATTGGCCTTTCTGAAGGGATTGAGGGTACCCGTCATTTAGCTTGAGAGTGTCTATGTCCATATAGGCGCTGTATTCATCAGCGTAATCCATGAATTTCCCTTTATCATCAAGATCACTGCCGCATTCCGGGCAATTCACGTGAATTTTTCTTAGACCGTTACAAAGCGGGCATAAAGACATTGTTTTTCCTCCTGTTTCAGATAACGTATGATCTTAGGTTTTTTCATTCCATGATTCAAATATTGAAACACCCTCCCTAAAAACAGTGGGAGGGCATTCCTAGTCATTATTTATTAACCATGTTAGCTGGGTCGACCCACGCTTTGAATTCATCTTCCGTCAGGAATTCCAATTTCAACGCTGCTTCTTTTAACGTAGAATTGTCCTTGAATGCAGTTTTGGCGATTTTGGCTGCTTTTTCATAACCAATATGAGGGTTCAATGCCGTAACCAACATAAGGGAACGTTCTACATTTTCTTTGATTTTATCTTCATTTGCAGTGATGCCAACCGCACAATTATTGTTGAAAGAGTGAATGCCTTCCGTCAATAATTTAACCGTTTGCAGGAAGTTATAGATGATGACAGGTTTAAAAACGTTCAATTCGAAGTTACCTTGGCTTGCTGCAAAGCCAATTGTCGCATCGTTACCCACGATTTGTGTCGCAATCATCGTAAGCGCTTCACTTTGTGTTGGATTGACTTTACCCGGCATGATGGAGCTGCCTGGCTCGTTTTCTGGAATGGCAATTTCACCGATTCCGCTTCTAGGACCACTTGCCAACCATCTGACGTCGTTCGCAATTTTCATTAAATCTGCTGCCAGTGCTTTCAATGCACCATGTGCATAAACGATTTCGTTATGGCTTGTCAATGCATGGAATTTATTATCCGAAGTGACAAAAGGATGTCCTGTATCTGCTGCGATTTGTTTAGCAGAAAGTCCCGGGAATTCTTTTTTAGTATTGATTCCAGTTCCTACAGCCGTTCCTCCAAGTGCAAGGTTCAATAATTTTTGGCTGCTTTCCTCAATCATCGCCAAGTCTTTTTCTAGCATCGCCTTCCAACCGGAAATTTCTTGTCCTAAAGTTAGTGGAGTTGCATCTTGAAGATGTGTCCGGCCAATTTTCACGACATCCCAGAATTCTTTTTCTTTTGAATCGAATGTATCACGAAGTGCTTTAATGGCAGGAACCAATTTTTCAGCGACTTCCATGAAGGCAGCAATGTGCATGGCGGTCGGGAATGTATCATTGGAGCTTTGCGCCTTGTTAACATCATCATTCGGGTGAAGGGTTTCAGATTCACCATTTTCTTTTAACCATTCATTCCCTTTGTTAGCGACCACTTCGTTCACATTCATATTACTTTGTGTGCCGCTTCCCGTTTGCCAGACCACAAGCGGGAAATGTTCATCAAGCGTACCTTCAAGAATTTCGCCGCAAATCTTAATGATGGCATTTTTTTTCACTTCCGAAAGATCACCAAGGTCATAGTTCACCTTTGCCGCAGCTTGTTTAACATATGCAAATGCACGTACTAATTCAATTGGCATTTTTTCATTACCGATTTTGAAATTATTGCGGCTTCTCTCAGTTTGTGCTCCCCAATATTTATCAGCAGGAACTTTCACTTCACCCATCGTATCTCGTTCGATTCTGTATTCCATGTGTTCTCCTCCTAAGTTTGCACTATTCATCGAAGACCTTATGTATATGAAATGAATAATGTCGTATTATTCTTTCTCTCTATACATTGTACAAATTTTATTATTTTAAAGCAAAAAAACCGTCCAGGCTTCCCTCCTTTTTCTGAAAAACTCATTTAACATTGCGATTATCCCTGCTCCCATGCAGATTTTTGATATTTTTTTAAAATACGTAAAGTGTCGACTCCGCTTGGCCCCAATCGACCTAAACCTGAACCTCGAAGCAACTTCCTTCCAAAATGTTCTTGACAGTAATTTATATATATAGTAAATTCAAAAGAAATTGAATAATCTAAACTCTTATCGAGAGAGGTAGAGGGAATGGCCCGATGACACCTCAGCAACCTTCATTTGTTTCAAACCAATGAAAAGGTGCTAATTCCACAAGTTTGTGAACTTGGAAGATAAGAAGAATGACTCATCCCCATTTAATCAAAGTCTTCTTCTTAAAGAAGACTTTTTTTTATTTTATATAACTCAAAGGAGCAGTGAAAACTATGTACAAAACCGAAACATATCTTGCTCAATTAGGAAATCGCAGTGAAACGGCGACGGGAACAGTAAATCCGCCGGTATACTTTTCAACAGCTTTCCGACACGAAGGAATTGGCCAATCGACAGGATTCGATTACACAAGGACAGGTAATCCCACACGACAGCTATTGGAACGATCCATTGCCGATTTGGAAAAAGGCGACCAAGGATATGCCTGCAGTTCAGGAATGGCCGCCATTTCCACGATACTGGCGCTATTTAAATCAGGCGATGCATGGATTGTCAGCGAAGATCTTTATGGCGGTACATATCGACTGTTAGAACAAGGTTTTAAAAAATGGGGGTTGCAGTGTGACTATGTAAACACTTGTTGTTTGGAGGATATCGAGAAAGCCATCACTCCTCACACGAAAGCCATCTTCATCGAAACTCCCACTAACCCCCTTATGCAGCAAACGGACATTAGCGCCGTTGCCGCACTGGCAAAACGGTTTAATTTATTGTTAATCGTTGATAACACTTTTTATACGCCTCTTATTCAGCAACCCATCCTGCTTGGCGCGGATATTGTAATTCACAGTGCCACCAAGTATCTCGGTGGTCATAATGATGTACTTGCCGGACTGATCGTGGCTAGCGGCACGGATTTATGTGAGGCTCTTGCCTTCCATCATAATGGTACCGGCGCGGTCTTGAGCCCCTTTGATTCTTGGCTGCTGATGCGCGGAATGAAAACCCTGGCATTGCGGATGGAACGTCATGAAAAGAATGCCAAGATACTTGTAGATTACTTATCTGAACATGATTGTGTAACGGACGTATTGTATCCCGGAAGAGGTGGCATGATTTCATTCCGTATCATTGATGAATCAGCGGTCAACCCATTTTTACAATCGCTCTCATTAATTTCGTTTGCAGAAAGCCTTGGAGGGGTTGAAAGCTTCATCACCTATCCCGCTACACAAACACATGCCGATATACCCCTTGAAGTAAGAACGGCAAATGGGGTCTGTAATCGCCTGCTCCGCTTCTCCGTTGGCATCGAGGATAGCGATGATTTGATTGGGGACTTACAGCAAGCATTCGCACATGTAAAAAGGGAGGCACTACGATGACAGATCATGATTTTAGTTTTGAAACCAAATTACTTCATAATCAACATAAATTCGATCCTACAACAGGCGGTGTGAGCGTCCCCATTCAGCACGCATCCACTTTCCATCAATCCGATATCGATTCTTACGGCAAATATGATTACAGCAGAAGCGGGAATCCAACTCGCGAGGCACTTGAAGATATCATAGCCGAACTTGAGGAGGGCACTCACGGCTTTGCCTTTTCATCGGGTATGGCAGCCATCTCAACGGCCTTTCTTTTGTTGTCTTCCGGTGACCATATCGTCATTTCCGAAGATGTGTATGGCGGAACGTTCAGGATGGTCACAAGCGTACTGACGCGTTTCAATATTGAGCATACCTTTGTAGACATGACGGATCTGGAAAGCGTCAAGGCGGCCGTTCAGCCAAATACGAGAGCCATATACATTGAAACGCCTTCAAATCCTTTACTTAAAGTGACCGATATTCAAGCCGTATGTGATATCGCAAAAAAAGCAGGTGCCTTAAGTTTTGTTGATAATACATTCTTGACACCAGCGCTACAAAAACCGTTGAACTTGGGTGCTGATGTTGTCCTTCATAGTGCGACGAAGTTTTTATCCGGACATAGTGATGTAATAGCTGGACTTGCCGTAGTGAAGGATCCGGAATTGGCAGAAAGACTCGGTTCCCTCCAAAACTCCTTTGGAGCTGTACTTGGTGTTCAGGATGCCTGGCTAGTTATGAGGGGTCTGAAAACATTGTCCGTCAGAATGGAACACTCCCAAAGAGGAGCTGAAAAGATTGCCGCCTATTTAAAGGAGCAGCCATTAGTGAAAAAAGTTTATTATCCTGGTCTTGCCGATCATCCGCAGTATGCCATCCAGGAGGGACAGTCCCTTGGTGCAGGAGCGGTCTTATCATTTGAATTGGAAAGCGAGGAAATTTTCCGCTCATTCGTGAACACTGTTGAACTCCCTGTTTTTGCTGTGAGTCTTGGAGCGGTCGAATCGATATTATCCTACCCGGCTAAAATGTCACATGCTGCCATGCCTGCTGATGAAAGGGAAAAGCGAGGCATCACCAACAGCCTGCTTCGTCTCTCAGTCGGACTTGAAAATCCGGACGATTTAATCAAGGACTTTGATGCCGCCCTTGTACGTATTGCAAAAGGGGAAGCTATTGCAGCAAAATGATGAAAAGATGGGTGCCTCATATATAATGGGCACCCTTTTTTTTGCACGAATTTCACTTCTTTCTCAACCCAGCTCCAAAAAAGACCAACGATTTCTCGATGGCCTCAGTTTGTAGATAAAAATGTTCCATCCAAAACAAAGTTGATTGGAACGGGTGTGCGAGACACCTGCGGGAATACGCGTCCAAGGCAGACCCCGCAGGCGCAGGGCACCGAGGGCGGAAAGCGAGTGCCTGGAGCGGAAACCAACGGTCAAATTATACAAACCTAAAAAAAACTGTAGACAAACTCCATTATTTTCGAGTTTGTCTACAGTCTAGGCCACCTTCCTCTCGATGGCCTCCCTATCATTTCTTCATATTATATTTATCAAGGAAGCGATCCACGCGTCCGCCTTTTTCTGCGAATTTCTGTTTGCCTGTATAAAAAGGGTGCGTATCTGAACTGATCTCCACTTTTAATAATGGGTACGTTTGACCGTCTTCCCACTCGATCGTTTCATTGGACGTTTTCGTGGATCCCGTCAAAAATTTGTAACCACTGTTGGTATCCATAAATACTACTTGTTGATAATCAGGATGAATTTCTTGTTTCACTATTATCACCTCATTGTTAGGATAGATATACGTTAACCGTAATGATAACTATTATCAAGAATTATGCTTAAGGATGCCAAGGCGGCACCCTCAATATAGTGTAATCTTGTCTATCCATCCTTATTCAATTGTATTTCACCCAGCCATCCCTTTATGGGGACCAGCCTGCAGTTCATACATTTGATAGTACTTCCCTTTCACTTCCATTAATTCTTCATGTGTACCCTGCTCCGCAATTCGCCCTTTATCCAATACCAGAATTTGGTCGGCATTTTTAATCGTGGAAAGTCTATGGGCAATGATGAAGGTCGTTCTCCCTTTTTTCAGCACCTCCATTCCCTCCTGAATAATTGCCTCTGTTTCCGTATCGATGCTTGCTGTCGCTTCATCCAAAATCAATATCGCCGGATTGAATGCAAGAGCACGTGCAAAAGAGATTAGCTGGCGCTGTCCAGAAGACAGGGTTCCTCCTTTTTCTATAACGGGTTCATCCAGCCCTAAAGGAAGGTGCTTCAGCACTTTGTCCCCTCCTACATCCTTTAATGCCTTTTCAACCATTTCCCTTGTGATTCCTTTATGGTTCAAGGAGATATTGGATGCGATGGTGCCAGTAAATAAATAGGGATCTTGAAGGACAATTCCCATATGCTCCCTAAGCGTTTGATGGGGTATAACCAAAATATCCCTTCCATCAATTTTGATTTGCCCTTCACTGCTGTCATAAAAACGGAACAATAAATTCATTATAGAACTTTTTCCCGAACCAGTATGGCCAACCAAGGCGACCGTTTCCCCTTGTTTTGCTGAGAAGGAAATGTCTTTTAACACATATTCATTATCCTTATAGCCAAAAGAAACATGGTCAAATTGCACATTTCCTTTGTATCTGGATATGTTTTCATCACTGACTGCCAATCCCTGCTCATCCAATAAACTGAATGCCCGCTCCCCAGCAACAAGCGCCTGTTCCAGGTTGGCGAACTGATTGACGATTCCGTGAAGCGGGTGAAGCAGGCGGCTGATCAAATCAACAATTGCATACATCATCCCTAAAGAAATCGCTGAACTAGCTGTAAGTGAAATTCCACCGAAATACCAGACGAATACTATCAGCGCCAAAACCTTAATGACGCCAATCAAGTTCCCACCCGTCAACGAATTTAAATGGAGCATTTTATTTTGATAGGAATAATGCTCCCGGTTCAAATTTTCAAAAGATTGCTTCGTCTCCTTTTCACGCCCAAAAGCCTGAATGATGCTCATTCCTGAAATGGATTCATTGATCATCCCATTAATATCACTGACCCGCTCCCGAATGATGTGATTATATTTCGAGGCGAATTTACGGTATACCGTCGTCCAGATAACGATGATCGGAATAAGTAAAAGGCCCATGGTACCGGCGCGTGCATCCAGAATATATAAAGCGATGAGAACTCCGAAGATATTAATCGTGCTCGAAAAGAAGTTGGCGAGCACGGTTACATATAATTCCCTGATCGCCTCGGTATCATTTGTGACCCTTGCTACAACTTTCCCCGCTGGCATATTATCGAAGTAACGAATCGGCAACCGGGAAATATGTGTAAAAATATCATTTCGCATTCTCTGAATGATTCGGTTAGCCGCTTTCTGTAGATAAAAGCTTTGCCCATATTGAAAAATGGATGAGATGATGACAAGGCCAAAGTAAAAAGCCACAAGCTTCAAGATTCGCGGGATTTCCGGTTGGTAAAACCCCATCACTTCCTGACTCGTCAATTTCTCTACTTGCGCCCTTTGCTCTTTCCCGTCTTTCTTGATGATTAACGTTTGGTTCTCCAAGGTTCTGCGCCCATCCATGGGTATACCTTCGTTTACGAAGACAAATTGATTGCCAACCTGCAAAACGTGGACTTCCCTACCTTTCTTCTCACCTTCAGTAAAGTACTCCGCCCGTTTATACCAATTTTCATCATACTTAACAGCATCTTTTCCTTTTTCCGATTCATACCAAGAAGATTCGATGCCAAGTATATGTGAGTCGATGATTTTCTTGGCAACGAACGGTCCCGTTAAATCGGCCGCTACTGAAAGTGTCAGCATGATCAATGCGCCAATGATCAATTTTTTATAAAGGGCAGCATAATCAAACAGTTTCTTTACGACCTTCATGCCTTCATCTCCGTCCCTTCGTCAACCTGCTGTCGCTCGTATTGCTCCTTATACCAGCCTTTATGTTGCAGTAAATCCTCATGAGTTCCCTCTTCGATGATCTCTCCGCTGTCCAATACGATGATCCTATCCGCATGTTGAACGGCTGATAAGCGATGGGTTGTGATGATGGTCGTTTTCCCTGCCCGTTCATTTTGGATATTTTCAATGATTGTCGTTTCCGTTTTCGCATCTACAGCAGATAAGGAATCATCCAATATAAGGATTTCCGGATTTTTAATCAGTGCCCTCGCAATCGAGATCCTCTGCTTTTGCCCTCCAGAAAGAGCGACACCCTTCTCACCGACGAGTGTCTCAAGTCGATTGGGCAGCATCATTAAATCCTTCTCAAAATCAGCAAGCCGGATAGCTTCAGCCAGTTCATCTTCCGTTGCATCCATTTTACCGAATAAGATATTTTCCCTCACAGACTTTGAAAATAAAAAATGGTCCTGTGGAACGTAGCCGATCCAGTTGCGTATATCTTCAAGATCCAGTTGCTCCAACTGCATGCCGGCAAAGGATATTTCCCCTTTTCCTAAAGGATATTCCCGCAGTAATTGCTTCACGAATGTCGTTTTTCCACTTCCTGTTTTTCCGACTATCCCTAATGTTTGACCACGTTCAAGTCGAACGGAAATATTGGATAGATTCACTACTGAAGAGGATGGGTATGTAAAAAACACTTGATTGAATCGGATATTTTCCGGATTTGGAATATGCTCCAGCCCCATTGAGTTTTTCACATCCGCTTCATATGAAAGGGTATCTTGAACACGATCAAGCGAAGCATTTCCCCTTTGCATGACATTGATCAGTTCACCCACCGCGATCATCGGCCAGATTAACATTCCTAGGTACACATTGAACGAAACAAGTCCGCCTAGCGTTATGGTCTGTTGAAAAACCAGATAAGCCCCATAGCCCAAACCGATTAAATAACTGATGCCGATAATAATGCTGATCGTCGGATCAAAAAGGGCATCGATTCTTGCCACTGCAAGGTTTTTACGATATACATCCTCTGTCATTTCATCAAATCGCTTTTCGTCCTCCCGTTCCTGGACATAGGCCCGGATTACACGGACACCTGAAATGGATTCCAGAACCTTGTCATTTAAAGTACCAAAGGCTGCTTGTGCATCCGTAAATCGTTTATAAATTTTCTTCACGTAGATTTGCATCATCACTGCCATGATTGGAAGGGGCAGCACCGCCGCAATCGTCAACTGCCAGCTGATGGTTGCACCCATCATGACAACGACCGTAATGGTGAACAGCACCGAGTCAACGAGCGTCAATATCCCGAAGCCAGCAGTGAGTGATATTGCCTTTAAATCATTGGTGGCCCTTGCCATTAAGTCCCCTGTACGGTTTTTTTCATAAAAAGCCGGCGACATTTTCAACAAATGCCCCATAAACCCGGACCTTAGTTTTCGTTCGACCAAGTTTCCGCCGCCAAATAACAGATAACTCCATAAATACCCAAATAAGTAGCTGCCACACAGCACCATAAGCAAATAAATAACGTATTTCATGACTCCTTCCTGCGTCATGTTGCCATTGTTCATATCATCGATGGCATTCCCGACGAGCTTCGGCGGGATAACCTCCAAAATATTCACTAGACATAAAAATAAAATGGCACAGGTATAACGCTGCCATTGTTCCTTAAAGAACCAAGACAGCTTTTTAAAAATCGCAAACATGAATTCCCCTCCCTTAAGTTCCAAACTGCCCCTGCGCTAACCGCTTTCTGGATCTCCTGGCTGCAGTAAAACTCCCAATGTTTTTTGTCTCATTTCTAATTCCTCCTATCTTTAATATGGAAAGGATGCTATTGCACCTGAATCCCCAAAGACCAAAAAGCCTCCGCCAATTAGCGGAAGCTTTTAGATGTGTAAGAACACATATAAAGGCGCAGGCCGCGAAAATCCACAACCTGCGCTTTAAAATGATCAATGAGCACATTCGAGACTTTATCTAGAAAGACAAAGTCTCAAGGCAGGAGGACGTATGATAATATTCGGTTATGGCATCTATGTGCTTAACTGATTTAGTCATGACGTTCGTCTCCTTTCTCATTGAATAATGGTAATATTTAACTCGTGTTTAAAGATTACTACGTGTGTATATTTTTGTCAATTGTCAGTTTTCTAGATTATTGATGGATAATCCTTTATTCTTAATAAGAATGACGTAACCTAAGGAGGTTCAGCATATGCATTGGAGAAAATATATACTCCTAGCGGTTCCCTTTTTATTTTTATCCATTTTCATCTTATTTGCCGTACCGGTCAAATATACACCATTATCCTTTATTCCCGTGTTACTTTTCTGGATCGTTTATTATATCTTATTGCACCTGGAAAAGAAGAAGAAAAATAACCGATAACAAAATTCAACGATGAACTTGAGGGCGTTGCAAATGCAAAGCCCCTTTCTTGACCGCTCTGCATATAATGATTGAAAAACATTTGTGGTGATTGTATGTTTTCCCAATATGTGCAGAAGCTGTTAGGCAAAAGCTTTGTCAAAACGAAACCCATCATCGATGCAGAAAGTTATGACACGCTAAAATCCCATTTACAAAAAGAGCTTTTTCAGCCTACGGACGGATCAAAAGCTTTTTTCCCCGAGGAAACCGCGCTTGTAAAAAGCATTCGATCCAAGACGGCTGCCTTGAATCGCAATAATATCACAAGAACACAAGCATATCTTGCCTATTACAATCGTAACCCCGAGGTACATTGGGCCTTTTTAGCACATATGGTTTCAAGGAATGGCGGATACCATATGACTGACTTGAAAAGTTCATCCATGACCCATCTCCTTGACAGCGCGGAACGGCAGAAATTTTTCCTGTTCCTTGAGCGCGCCAATTCAGCCATATTTGCCGATGCCTTCCCTCAACTCCTTTTATATGAACATTCTAAACAAAAAGAGCTTCCATTAAGAAAGTATTTACCCATCTTCCATATTTCAAGATTCATGGCCCCGATTTGGGAATCTTTCATCAAAGAACCCCAGTCACCCCTTTTGACAACGTCACTTATCATCAATGAACAAAGAATGCTTCAGGAAAGGGTAATAAAACGCACCCATCATGGTGAAATCCTCCGAAGGCTTGATTTTCAGCTACAGGAATTCTTAGGCTTCACGAACGTGATCTTTCCTTATGCAAATAAGAAGGACGGACTCCATTCCTTGACCGGCCTTACCGTTGAACGCTTTGCCGATCCGAAACAGCGAATTGAAACGGGAAAATTCTTATATGAGCTTCTTTTTCAGCCAGCAGTTTTTCGCGGTGTTGGCCAGTTTATAAAAGAGGTTCCACATACTGGCTCGAGAAAGGATTATTGGCAAACCATATATACCTCCGATGCATCCGATGCATCCGCATCCAAAGATGATAAAATCTACAGTCCCACTCTTCATGATGCATGGGCAGATCAAAAATTCTTTCCTCCCCTTTCCATTGATTGGTTTACAAAGGAAAGCCAGATTGAAGATTTACAAAGCTCACCTATTATAAAAAAGGTGGACCTGACCTACAAGGTGCTCGAAAATGTCAAACATCTCAAAACCATAAACGAACTGAAAGCCTTTTTCTAGCATCATGTCTCTTACTTTGAATATCCCATCCTCCATTTGGCAAGAATGGTTAGCAAAAAAGAATGGGTGAATCAAATGAGAGGCATTGTACTATTGAATCCAAACAGCAAAATCGGGGATTTACATACGAATGAAAGCTTTGCGATCCAAAAGATTGTAACGGACAAGTATATAGAAGAAAAAAATATTTCCCCGGTCATACTGAATCCTTATCAGCTCCATCCTTATTACACGATCCCACATGAACTTCTATTCAATTTACAAAATAAAAAAACGGATCAAATCGATTGCCTGGTGTTGCACTCTTTAGAAACGATGGAACGTTTTATCTATATTTACCCTGAAAAGTGGCTCGAGCTTTGCGGATATTTCAAAGAGATAATCTGTGTGGCGACTGAAACTCCCGTTAGGAAATATGAAGCAAACTAATGGACTATTTAAAAAGTCATGGTACAAAAAGACCTTGTGACTGAATTCTCTACGGAGATGCATGTCAATCATCGGTCTTTTATCACGACCTCTTCTTGATTTGAACTTCTCCTTTTTACATGAGCGAATCATAATCCATTCCTCTCTTGATTACCATCCTGCTTGGCTTGACCCTCTCTTTATCTATTAAAACCTTACCAAAATCATTATCATTCAAATTATTTCAATTTACCTAATTTTATGAACACCAGTAATTTTATAGATTAATAACATTCTTTTGGCATTATAGATAAATTTACGGATAAAGCATAGAAAAATAAGTTAATTTTATATATCATTGGAGATAGGAATTTTCTTATATTTTACTTTTACTAGAAAGGAATGAAAATGATGGCCAAGGGAAAAAAGAAAAAAAATCCAATTCCTTTCCGATTGAACATTATGTTCTTTTTAATATTCATTTTATTTTCAAGCTTAATAATCAGGCTTGGTATCGTCCAAATCGTGTATGGAAATGATTATCTCCGCGAAGTCGACAGAACGGAAAACGATGTGGCCAATACCCCAGTTCCGCGTGGTAAGATGTATGACCGCAACTTGAACCCGGTCGTTGACAATGAGCCACGTAACGCCATTACTTATACGAAATATCCAAATACGAAAACGGCCGACATGGTGAAAACGGCCGAGGTCCTTGCTACCTTGATAGAAAAAGATACGAAAAAGGTAACATTGCCGGATAAAAAGGACTTTTGGATTTTAAAACACCCGAAAGAAGCCGAAGCTTTGATCACCAAGGCAGAACGGAAGAAAGTAGTAGAAAAGAAACTGGAGCAAAAAAGTTTATACAAACTTCAAATGGAACGGGTCACCGAAGAGAATATCAATGAATTCACCAAGGATGAATTGGAAGTGATCGCCATCTTCAGGGAATTCAATAGTGGCTATGCCCTCACTCCGTCCATCGTGAAGAATAAAGATGTCACTACAAAAGAATACGCCAGGGTTAGTGAGCATTTGGATGAAATGCCAGGCGTGGACGTAACGACGGATTGGGAAAGGACCTATAAGTATGAGGAGACCCTGCGCTCGGTTCTAGGCAAAGTCTCTTCTTCAGAAGAAGGAATTCCCAGTGAAAATATTGACTATTATCTAGCACGCGACTATACCAGGAATGATCGGGTCGGAAAAAGTTATATCGAAAAACAATATGAAGATGTCCTGCGCGGTCAAAAGACGCGGGTTGAAAATGTGCTGAGCAAAGGCGAAGTCATCAAAACGAATACCCTCACTGAAGGGCAAAGCGGAAAAGACTTGGTCCTGACAATTGATATGGAGCTGCAGCAAAAGGTAGAAGCTATCATCGAGAGCGAATTGCGGAGAACTAAGGCTAAAGGAAATACCTACTTATTGGATCGTGCCTTCGTCGTTTTGATGGATCCGAACACAGGCGAGGTGCTAACCATGGCCGGTAGACAATACGGCCGCAACAGTAAAACCGGCTTGACCGAAATGAACGATTTCGCCCTTGGTAACATCACGACATCCTATACGATGGGGTCATCTGTTAAAGGAGCCACTGTCTACACGGGCTTTCAGACAGGAGCCATCGCACCAGGGTCAGCTTTTTTTGACAGAAAACTCCTTTTAGCAGGGGCTAAGAAAGGATCTTATAGTGATTTGGGTTATGTAACAGATGTCACCGCGTTAAAGAAATCGTCGAATGTTTATATGTTCATGACGGCGATCAAAATAGCGGGCGGGCATTATATACCACATCGACCGTTAGGAATCAACAGGGAAGCTTATGCCATCATGCGGAATCATTATGCCCAATTCGGATTGGGTGTCCGTACAGGCATCGACCTGCCAAATGAATCAGTCGGATTTAAAGGAGTCGATATGTCAACAGACGGATTGCTGCTGGATTTATCGATTGGACAGTATGATACATATACTCCTATGCAATTGGCACAGTATGTATCAACGATTGCAAATGGCGGAAAAAGGCTGGAGCCCCGTATGGTCAGGGAAATAAGGAATCCTTCCAATGAACACAATGAATTGGGGAGCGTTTTTAAAACAATGAGCCCCAAAGTGTTAAATGACTTAGATGGGAAAGACGTTTGGATACAGCGTGTCCAGGAAGGATTCAGGCAGGTTGCCCAGGAGCCAGGCGGGACGGCCTATAAATATTTCGGCGGGAAGTCCTACCGTGCGGCAGCAAAAACAGGTACTGCCGAGGCCTTTTACGACGGACCGCGGAGGAATCAATATAGCGCGCCAGTTCCGACTATCAATCTGACACTTGTAGGATATGCACCTCACAATAACCCTGAAGTGGCATTCTCTGTCGTCGTGCCATGGGTGTATCAAGGTAAGCCTTCAGACGATATTAACAAACGGATTGGGGAGGAAGTGATGGATGCCTACTTTAAATTGAAGGAAAAAAGAGCGAAAGGTGAATCTGATGCAGATAAGGCAGTAGAAAGCCCTCAATGATAATTACAAAAAAAGGCCTGCTCGATTACGAGTAGGCCTTTTTTGATGCTCCATTTATTCCAGCTTTTGAACGAATTCCTTATAAAGAGCCCTTAGTGCATCTCCCCTGCTGATGATGCCGATGACTTTATCATTTTTGTCCACGACGGGGATTTTCTTGAAATGATGCTTGGAAAGGACCTTTATCAAATCCTCTAACGGATCTTCGGGGGACAACTTCGTGATTTTTTTATTTTTAATGATCTGTGAGACTTTGTCATTCATTTTGGATGTGACCTTTTCATCCAATTCTTCACCAGGAAGGATGGTAATGTATGTGAAATACCCCATGATCGCTTCCTCTGCAGGTGTCAAATAACGAAGGATATCCCCGTCCGTCACCATCCCCAATAGCTTATCGTGTTCATCCACGACCGGAACCCCGCCCACTTTATTTTCGATTAAAGTTCGCAGGATTTCTTTTAATGTAAAATCGGGACGGGCTACATAGACTTCCCTTATCATGAAATCCTTAACTAACATATAAAAACACCCCTTTTTATAAGTTTGACGTTCTGATTTCATCTCTCTTTTTATTAATACCCTTACTTACTCTATTTAAAAACCCTTGCCGCCTGAACGGCCTTTTTCCAGCCATCATATAAATCCTCCCGTTCCTGTTCTTCCATTTCGGGTTCGAATTTTTTATCGACAGCCCATTGCTTTGAAATCTCTTCTTGGCTTTTCCAATATCCGACAGCGAGCCCGGCTAAATACGCTGCCCCTAATGCGGTCGTTTCACTAATTACCGGCCTTTCGACCGGTACATTCAAGAGGCCGCTTTGAAATTGCATCAAGAAGTCATTTTTGACAACCCCGCCATCGACTCGCAATGCCTTTAGACTAATCCCTGAATCGCCTTCCATCGCACTGAGGACATCTTTTGTCTGATAGGCCAATGCTTCCAATGTTGCCCGGACAAAATGCTCCTTCGATGTCCCCCTTGATAATCCGAATACCGCTCCCCTGACATCACTATCCCAATAAGGGGTACCTAATCCAACAAATGCAGGGACTACATAGACGCCCTCGGCTGAAGTGACACGCATAGCATACTTTTCACTGTCTTTCGAATCTTGCAAGAGTTTCAACCCGTCCCTTAACCATTGTATGGCCGAACCTGCGACAAAAATACTGCCTTCCAATGCGTACTCGACTTTTCCGTTCAGCCCCCATGCAATCGTAGTCAACAGGCCATGCTCGGATTTCACTGCCTGTCCTCCTGTATTCATCAGCATAAAGCAACCGGTGCCGTACGTATTTTTAGCCATACCTTTTTCAAAGCATGCTTGGCCGAACAGAGCGGCCTGTTGATCTCCTGCAGCTCCGGCAATCGGAATTTCGTGGCCAAAGAAATGATGTGGGGCTGTTTTCCCATAGACCTCCGATGAGGAACGAACATCCGGCAGCATTGAATGCGGCACTTGCAGAATTTCCAGGAGCTCTTCGTCCCACTTTAAATCATGAATGTTATACATCAGCGTCCTTGAAGCATTCGAATAATCAGTTACATGGGCTTTACCACCTGAAAGCTTCCATATCAGCCACGTATCGATCGTACCAAACAATAATTCACCGTTTTCTGCTTTCTCCCGCGCCCCTTCTACATGGTCGAGAATCCATTTCACCTTTGTACCGGAAAAATAAGCATCAATCAACAAACCCGTTTTCCCGAAAAATAAGTCATCAAGACCATCATTCTTCAATTGCTCGCAAATCTCACTCGTCTGTCGGGATTGCCAGACGATGGCATGATGAATCGGCTGACCTGTTTCCTTATTCCATACTACGGTCGTCTCCCGTTGATTCGTTATGCCGATTCCCGCAATCTGTTCAGGTTTTACATTCATTTCCGATAGACACGAAGCGATGACCGATAAAATGGAGCCCCAAATTTCATTGGCATTATGCTCCACCCATCCAGGATTGGGGAAAAATTGGGTGAACTCCTTTTGGGCAATATGCAAAACTTCCCCGTTCTTATTAAACAAAATGGCGCGGGAACTTGTCGTTCCTTGATCCAATGATAATATGTAAGTCTCCATAGTTGTCTCCTCCTACACCTAAGATACATTTCAACTTAAGTGTCGTGCTGTTTTTTCTTTCTTCATTTTACTAGATATACCCCTGAAAACAAAAAATATAGAAAGTTAGTTGGAAGGTTGAAAATTATTGGCAGATTGCTAGCTAATCTTTTACAATGAAAAAAGACGGATAGGAGGAAATGGTAAATGAATAATCATGATATAGATTTTAAAATTTATGGTGACGACATGCAGTTTGTTGAAGTGGAATTGGATCCGCATGAAACCGTGATTGCCGAAGCTGGAAGTTTAATGATGATGGAGGACCAAATCAAGATGGAAACCATCTTTGGTGATGGGTCTTCGAATAGTGACGGCGGAATGATGGGTAAGCTATTTGGTGCTGGGAAAAGGCTTCTAACGGGTGAGAGTCTTTTCATGACGGCTTTTACGAATGAAGGACGAGATAAAAGACATGCTTCCTTCGCTTCCCCTTATCCAGGTAAAATCATTCCCATGGATTTAAGCGAGCTCGGCGGGAAAATCATTTGTCAAAAAGACGCTTTCTTGGCAGCGGCAAAAGGCGTTTCAGTCGGAATTGAGTTTCAGAGAAAAATAGGAGCTGGCTTTTTTGGCGGTGAAGGTTTCATCATGCAAAAGCTTGAAGGAGACGGAATGACCTTCGTTCACGCTGGTGGAACGATCCATAAAAGAGAATTGGCTGCAGGCGAGATTTTACGCGTCGATACTGGATGTTTGGTAGCAATGACTGCTGGGGTAGATTATAATATTGAATTTGTAAAAGGCGTAAAAACCGCCTTATTCGGAGGCGAAGGTTTATTCTTCGCCACATTAAAGGGACCCGGAACCGTCTGGGTGCAATCTTTGCCATTCAGCCGGCTTGCCAGCCGTGTATTTGCTGCAGCGCCGCAAAATGGAGGATCATCCGAAGAAGGCAGCGTAGCTAGAGGATTGTTCAATTTATTCAACGATAAATAAGAACCGGACCAATGGCTGCCATGCCATCATGGCAGTCATTGCTCTCTTTTAAAAGGATGGATAGCTACATGCAGCTTATTAAATGGTCCTACATGAGACGTTATAATATCAAGGCAATTTTTGATGAATTCCCGAACTCGCCTGTTATTTTCCGAAAAATAAGAGATTACTATTTTGTTTATACCATTCACTGGACAGCTGCCGATGCCCCCATCGGCATTAATGAGCTTGAAAAAATGGAACAGTTGCTCAACCGGGAGCTCGGAACTGAACTGCAATATCTCTATCGGAAAAAATGAGGTCACTCCTCGTACATCATTTTTCTTGTCATCCCTCCATCGACGATAAGGTCAACTCCCGTAACGAAGTCATTATCCGATGCCGTTAAATATAGGCAGGCCCTTGCAATATCCTCCGGTTTGCCAACCCGATTGGATAAATGCTGTTGATGATCCTTTTCCCTTAACGCTCCATAATCACCTGTTTCAATCCAACCTGGAGAAATCGAATTAACCGTAATTTTCTCTTTGCTGAATGAAGCGGCGAGTGCATGGGTCAAGGCAACGATCCCCCCTTTTGTCGCTGCATAGGATTCCGAATCCGGCTCTGACATAATCGCTCTTGTTGATGCTAAATTGATGATTGCCCCGCCCGTTTCATTATTCCGCATCGAAATTGCTGCTGCCCGGGAACAAAGGAACACACTGCGCAAGTTCGTATTCATCATATCGTCCCATTCCTCAATCGTCAGATCATATAGCGATTTGAATAATGTCTTTCCGGCATTATTAATTAATATATCAATGGTTTTATATGTTTCTAGAGTGACATCCATCAAATGCAGGATGTCAGCTTCCTTCCGAACATCCGTTTTAACGAACATGGCTTCATTCCCATTACTTTTGAGCTCCTCTACGTACTGAAGGCCCTCCTGCTCGTCCATATCTGCAAGTACGACCGATGCACCACTTTCAGCATATCCCTTTGCCACGCCTCTCCCTATACCATTAGAAGCGCCTGTTACAATCACCGTTTTATTTGTGAACCCCATATTTTCATCCTCACTTTCACTAGCTTGCTTTCCCTATCATAATCTCCAATTCGCCCCACTTCAAACACTTCACTTCAAACACTTTCCTTGAGTGATCAATAATCAGCAGGACCCATTATATTTTTGTAGTGGCCTTCAATGATGTATGATAATAGAAACAACAAGAATGAACCAGGGTGAAGGGAACCTGCTATTATCTTTCTACAGTGTAAAAAAATTTATATTGGAGGAATGTAAAAATGGACTTATTAAAAAATGTGTTTTCTTTAGGATTAGGTGCTGCCGCTGCTACAAAGGAACAAATTGAAAAAGCAGTGGACTCTCTTGTAAAAAAAGGCGATATCTCAAAGGAAGACTCCAAGGTTCTTATTAAACAATGGGTCGAAAAAGGGGAACAAGCCCAAAAACAACTGGATGAATCCGTCAAGCTCAAAGTCAATCAAGCACTCAACGGTCTAAACTTGGCAACCAAAGAAGAAGTTCGGGAATTAGAGCGTCGTATCGCAATTTTAGAGCAGCAAAACAAAAACATACAACCGTAATCTGGAGGTACTTGAATGTTTGGCAAGCGACTGAAACACGCACATCGTTACCAAGAAATCATTAATGCCTTTTTGAAAAATGGTTTTGGTTACTTCATCTATCGCCTCGGGTTATCCGAGAGCAAAGCGGCATCGAAACTCCAACCAGACGAAAATCTGAACCTCCGCTCAATAGGCGAGAGGTTGCATAAGATATTACAAAGCTTGGGACCCACTTTCATTAAACTTGGTCAGATTGCAAGTACGAGGCGTGATTTCGTTCCGGAAGAAATCGTCCGCGAACTTGAAAAGTTACAGGACCAGGTCACTCCCTTTCCATTTGATAAAGTTCGCAAGATTGTTGAAGCAGAATTGGGGGATTCATTGGAAAACCTTTTTCTTGAATTTGATGAAATCCCACTGGCAACCGCTTCGATTGGGCAGGTCCATGCTGCACGGCTACCATCGCAGGAAATAGTAGCAATCAAAGTGCAGCGACCTGATATTCTGCCAACCGTGGAAACGGATTTGGAAATTCTCGATGATTTGGCAAGACTGATGGAAGCACGCATATCTTGGGCAAGACGCTACCAAGTCAGAAAAATGATTGATGAATTCGCTAAATCACTTCGCGCAGAACTCGATTATAACTCCGAGGGGCGAAACGGGGAAAGAATTGCCAAGCAATTCATCAATGATCAAGCGTTAAAGATACCAAGGATCCATTGGGAATATTCTACAAAAAGGGTCCTATCGATGGATTTTATTCAAGGAATTAAGATCAATCATTATAAGCAGCTTGATGACGAAGGGTATGATCGCCGAAAAATCGCGGAAAGATTAGCAAATGCCATGCTACAACAAATATTGATCGATGGCTTTTACCACGGCGATCCCCATCCTGGCAATATCATCGTTTTGCCAGGTAATGTCGTCGCACTCATGGATTTTGGAATGGTGGGACGTCTGGAGGATGAAACGAAATATCAATTCGCCTCGCTTGTCATCAATCTGAAACGCGGAAGCACTAATGGACTGATCAAGACGCTTTCCGATATGGGCCTCCTGACAGACGAAACGGATATGGCTTCATTAAGGGGAGATATTGATGAACTGCGAAATAAATATTATGATATCCCATTGAGCCAAATCAGCTTAGGTGGAGCAGTGAATGACCTGTTCACAGTTGCCAATCGTCACCATGTCCAAATCCCCCCTGAATTCACGATGCTCGGCAAGGCACTGCTTACCATGGAAGCCATTATCGAGGAATTAGATCCACATTTCAGCATTATGAAGGCAGCTGAACCTTTTGGGGAAAGGCTTTTTAAGGAACGCTACAATCCAAAAAACATTGCAAAGAACACATGGAATCAATTCATAGAGTCTGCTGAAGCTCTTGCTGAACTTCCGAAGGACATCAGGGAAGTAACAGGTATCATAAAAAAAGGGAAATTGCGATTGGATATCAATATTCCCGAACTTCAAGTATTTTTACATAAGCTAGATCAAATCTCCAACCGTTTGTCTTTTAGTATTATCCTGCTTGCCTTTAGCATAATCATGGTCGGTCTCATTATCGGTTCGGCAATAGGCGGGGAAACCCTTCTTCTATGGAAAATACCAGTTATCGAGATAGGTTTTGTGGTTGCAACCCTGATGTTCTTATTCATGCTTTACACCATTTTCAGATCCGGAAAAATGTAAACTTACGAAAAAAGAGAAAAACCAATCAATAAGGTTTTTCTCTTTTTTCATGATTTCATTCATTGGTTATGTGTGCGACGATCATACGAAATCGCATACGCATGATGGCGGAAATGTAAGATTGGGTCTTCCGAGCACTCAATTCCCTCAGGGATATTGGTTGGATCAAACAGGAAATGATCGGCAAAAGATTCGATTTTATTTGATATCATTAAATGACCGACCGTGATTACTTGCTTATCTTCCGACCAAGCAATGGTTGAATCATCAGTCGGGTCATTTACCCCTCCTATTTGAATGTTCAATTTAAAGCCCACTGGACCTTGCTTGAGCCTCTCTTCCATTTCTTCATTCAGATATTCCGGATGACGCTTGGCTACCTCCTCTTTTGCTAGCATACTAAGACCTGCATCAGGTACCCACTCATACTTAATGGCCTGACGCCTCCCTTCCGCATTAACGAAATAGAAGGCATGTATGGAGTAATATTGACACGTTGAGAAACTGGCTGGAGAACGCATTTCTTTCAGCATTTGCAGGCTTGCCTTGCTTTCAGGGTACTTCAACAGGATTTTTGCAAGATCTTTCAGATTGGGAAAACCATCTTTTGCAGACTTGAAAAAGTCAGCAATATCAACAAATGCTTCCGGTGTTTTCGCAAAGAATAGCGGGATGGTCACAGCTATAAGGTCTGATGACTCTCCATTCGGCAATTGAAACTTGACTGCCATGCCCTTTACAGGTGAAATGGCATCAGGATGGATTGGAATCGGCGAGCTATTTGAAAACCTGATGATCGCCGGCACGGCTTCATCCTGAAGATGGGCTGCCACCGTTAATGGGGACGCGTTTCCGTTTGGGGTGAAAACCCCCTCATACATATATCCCCTTGCATGCGCCCGTCGATAACCAGGATATGTTCCAGCTACATTTTCAATTACATTCACTGCTTCACTCGCTAGTTCAGGTTTAACATTGGCATTCCCTTCCATGTGTCACCCCTCTTTTCAAATTTTTATTAAAGTTCATTCGCTATTACCTGTACCCCTTATTTCATTTGCTTATTCAAGGTACTTTGATCTCATAAAAATATTGGAAAGCAATGATCGCTAAAAATGCGCCTGGAAAAATCCAGGCGCTTCATTAATTCTTCGAATCCATGTTATAGAAGGGGTGTGCTAGACTTCCCCTTACATCGATTTTACTGAGAATTGGGAAGTTAACGCCGTAATTCAACTGGCAAAACGTCTCCACTTCTTCATTTTGGCCGGGCTCTTGATTCAGACCTTATCTTTATATTTGTTATAAAGCTTCATTCACTTGCCGTATTGACAAAAATACGGAACCCTCTGCCGAAAGATCATATATGGCTCTTTAATTATTTAGCATGATACGATAAATAGTAAGAAGAACAAGAGAAATAAGCTTAAAGGATCACAGATCCCCCTCTTATTTCATTCAACATGAACGGCAGTGCCATAAGCAATGATTTCACAAGCATTTTGCATGAAAGCTGAAGTTTCCAGGCGCATGGCAACGATGGCGTTCGCCCCTTTTTCTTTCGCTTCATCCACCATCCTGCCAATTGCTTTTTGTCTTGCTTCTTTCATCATTTCTGTATACTCAGTGATTTCGCCCCCGACAATGGTCCTTAATCCAGCGAGAATATCTTTTCCGATATGCTTGGATTGAACACTGTTCCCCTTAACAAGCCCCTTCAGTTCTTTGATTTCTTTACCAGGAACGGTATTAGTAGTCACGATAATCATATAGTTCATCCTCTTCCTTTTTTCTAATTTTTTTTACGATCAAATAAAAAATCAACGGAAATGGAGCTTGAATCAAACCTAGAATCCCCCACATCCAATGGTTAAAGCCATTCTTCCTGGCATCGATGAAGAGAAAAATACTTTGAGCCAATAAAATCAGCCCACACACGATCAAGGCAAATATTTTAAGGTTACTCATGACTCATCTTCACCTTTCTTTTTACAAGCATCGTATAAAAACAAATGAACACAACGGTCAGCACCTGGAGCGCTAGAAAGACTTCGGGTTGATGGAATAAGGCTAGAAACAGGAAACCTAGAATGATTGCAGCGGTTACAGTAAATATAAGCAGTTCTTTTACCCACTTTTTTTTGGTCTCCGCTCGCTGCATTTTGATTTTTTGTTCAAAATAGGATGGTTGGGGGATTTCAATCGAAAAAGCCTCATCAAAATTTTCCAGGCTCTTATTTATTTGGTCGACTATTTCTTGATCATCCTTGGCTGAGCGGTTTGGATAAGTTTGTTGATCCTTCATCAATCGGTTTCAGCTCCTTTCTTATAGTTTTAATGCCTTTATGGACACGGGATTTTACTGTCCCTTCTGGAACCTTGATTATTCCCGCTATTTCTTCGTAAGAAAAACCATAGTAATGCTTCAGGATGATCGGAACCCGTAAATCATCATTCAGATGACCTAGTGCTTCCATGACATCATCCCATGCTTGGTTATTGCTTTGTGTCTCCCATTTCAGTTTGCGGACTGACTGCTCTCGTATTAACAAGTTGATTTCTCGTTTCTGCTTTCGCTTTTGATCCAGATATAAGCGTGTTGCAATGGCAATCAGCCATGTAGAAAACTTTGAAGTCCCCTTGAACTTAGGAAGATTCTCAATCGCTTTCGAAAAGGTCTCCTGAGCTAAGTCTTCAGCATTTTGAAGATTGAAAGTCAATTTTAATAAATATTTAAGCAGGAAAGGATAGGTAACTTGAAACAATTCGGCTAATGCTTCATCGTCACCCTTTTTCGCCGCTTTGACCAGTCTTTTTTCTTCCATCAATGATCACCTACTCTCGTCCCTATCCGTTATAGTTATATGACGTTTGGGACGAAGAATTCGTTCACGAGAAATACATAATATTTTTCATTCTTGATTCCGCTCCACTTCTGAAAGGATCACATGGGTGACAGTTGCCGCAAAAGGAATTGTTCGGTTGATGAATACCTCCACTTCTTCAAGGCTCTCACTATGGATTTTCAGCATAAAACAAGCCTGTCCAGCAATTCGATAGCAAAAATCTACATTCGGTAACTTGGAGATATACTTTTTGAATTTCTCATATTCCCCATTTTTTATCGTTGCTTCCACGATACACTCAATAGGAAAACCAATCTTTTTATGGTCAATCTCGGCAACATACCCTTTAATGATTCCGAACGACTCCATTTGCCGTACTCGTTCTGTTACGGTGGGTGCAGAGAGGTTGACTTTCTTTGCCAATTCCCTCATGGAAATTCGGCTATTCATCGTTAATTTCGGCAAGGATGCTACGGTCTTTTTCATCTATTCTCATTTAAATATAACTTCCCTTCTTTTCTTTACATTCATTCATTATTAAACTGAAATACCTTACAAACGCAATGAAAATTCCTAGTTTTTTATATTAAGATTATCTCAAAGGGGAGATGTTCATGACAAGAATAAAAAATTCGGGGCTTGGGTCCAGTCCATTTCAACGATTGTTTCACTCAGAAGAGATTTCGCATAAATGGGCAAACCTTTCGGATTCTGTATCTGCAGATGGGAAACTTTCGAAGGAGTTAAAGGAAAATGTCAGAAGGGTGCTTGCATACGGTAATGGCTGTACATACTGTCAGGCAAAAGGAACACCATTAATGCCAGAAGATACGAAAGAAAGCTATGCAATCGCCTTTGCAGAAGTATTTCTCATTCAACGTGAAAAAACGGAGGAAAAGTTTTTTCACGTATTAAGGAGGTATTCACTGATGAAGAGGTCTCGGAACTATTGGCCTTCATTTGCTTTACAACTGCCCAGCAATATTTCGGGGCTTTGATGGATTTGAAATAACACCAAAAAGGAACAGGCATCGCCTCGTTCCTTTTTGTAAAAATCCTTCATTCTAACCCTTTCAGCTAGGATTTCGCGCCATGATCCTCCATTTCATTGATCTTTGGGAGAATGGAGCGGGAAGGTACCGGGGATGTCAAAACTATGGAAGTGTTCAGATGTCCATAGGGTATTAATCGATCTATAAGTAATCTCATGCTGTCCATATCAGCTAAAGCCGCTTTCAAAAAATATCCAACTGTTCCTGTTACACGATGGCATTCGATAATGTCTAAATCATTTTTAACTAACTGCTCGAAATCGGAAACAGAAACCTTAAGTTCACTGACCTGAATGAACACAAGTACACCTCTTCCTATTGCCAGCGGCGAAACCCTTGCACTGAACCCCTCAATGATCCCCTTTTCTTGCAAGCGATACATACGTTCCGAAATGCTGGGCCGACTGAGAGCCAATTTCTTTGATAGTTCACTTATCGTAATGCGTCCATTCATCTGTAAAAGTTCCAGTAAACTGACATCTATTTCATCCATGAAGCAACCACCTTTCATAATGAAGGAATATAAGCTTATCTTTCTTTAAAATGTTGTATGGAAAGTGAAAAAACATTCTTTTTTGTATGTAAATTTACCAGCTAATATTCTATCATTAAAATTAGCAAATAGAAAAAGAAAATTCAGAATTTATCAAAAGGAGGAACCTGCATTGACCTTTACGAAAATCCCGGTTCGAAAAAACATTGAAGACATAAGCCCATATGTTTCCGGTAAGCCAATTGAAGAAGTCCAACGCGAACTGGGACTTGAAACGATCGTTAAATTGGCATCCAATGAAAATCCATACGGTTACTCAGCTCTAGCAAAGGAAGCCATGCTTATCGAAATGGAGCAAACCTCCTTTTATCCTGAAGGAATGGCACCGTCATTAGCTGAAAAGCTGTCAAGGAAATTGAATATCAAACAAGATCATATCATCCTGGGAAATGGATCTGATGAAGTGATACGTTTGTTAACAAGAACCTACATCCAACAAGATGATGAAGTCATCATGGCTGATGTTACATTTCCACGCTATGAAACGAATGTATTGATTGATGGCGGCACACCTGTAAAGATCCCTCTTATAGATGGTGTACATGACCTGGAGGGTATGTATGATGCCATAACTGAAAAAACAAGAATGATATTTGTCTGTAATCCCAATAATCCGACAGGAACGATCGTTCAAAAAGAAAAGTTAAGATCTTTTATCGAGAAGGTGCCGAAACATATATTACTGATCGTTGATGAAGCATACTATGAGTATGTCGATGATGAAGAATATTTAGAAACTTTGCCACTTCTAAATACCCATTCAAATCTGGTCATCTTACGCACTTTTTCAAAGATTTATGGATTGGCTGCATTAAGGATTGGATACGGTTTAATGGACGCTTCCATCATACAAGAGCTAGTTAAAGTGAAGGAACCCTTCAATACCAATCGGTTAGCACAGGCTGCTGCTTTCGCTTCCCTCGACGACCATCTATTTGTAGAACAATGTGCCCGTAAGAATGAGGAAGGAAGAAAGTTTTTAGAAAACGAACTAAGCGAGATGGGATTAACATGCTTCCCTTCACATGCCAACTTCTTGATGGTCAAACTAAACCAACCAGGTAAGGACATTTTCGAGAAGCTATTGATTTCTGGTGTCATCATCCGTTCTGGTCATTTGCTAGGCTATGATAATACGATCCGCGTGACGATCGGCACTCCTCATGAAAATGAGAGATTCATAACAGCGTTACAACATGCAATCAATAAAACCTCCAGTACATGAACGATCGAAACGAAGTTGCAGTATGACGATAAATTATTAATAGATAAAAGATACGACATGGACGCCTTTGCCCATGTCGTATCTTTTACGTGGATTTATTCAACAAGATTCTTTTTCTATGATCGTTGTTTCCTGTTCATCCACGCTTTTGAATTTAATGATCGAAATCGAGATCAATGTAGCCAACACAAGAAGGCAGGCAATGATGCTGATCCGATTCTGTGCACTAAATACGAACGTGACACAAATGATGATTAAGGTGATGACTGCAAAGAAGGTTACATATGGAAAGCCCCACAATTTAAAACTCGGAGCTTTAGGATATGTACGGCGAAGTTTTAACTGCGCTAAACAAATGCTGATCCATACAAGCGATACCACAAAACCTGGAAACGCCATTAATAAAGTAAATGCCTTGTCCTGTGCAACGTATGTAATCATGGAGCCGACGACCAATGCAATGGCACTTAGCATTAAACTATATAACGGAACGCCATTTTTTGACACATAAGCGAACGACTTGGGAGCTTCTCCTTCTGCCGCTAAAGAATGCAACATCCGAGTACACCCATATATTCCAGAGTTAGCGGCAGATAAGACGGCCGTAATTAAAATGAAGTTCATGATGTGTGCCGATCCCTGAAAGCCGGACATCGACAAAACTTGGACGAAGGGGCTTGCCTGGTCGGTGATCTCGTTCCAAGGAATCAAACCGCAGATTACAAGTATCGGTAAGGTGAAAAATAATACGACTCTCCAAATATAGCTTTTAATGACCTTCGGTAAAATGCGTTCTGCATCCTTTGCTTCAGTTACCGTCAGACCTATTAACTCAGAACCTCCATATGAGAACATAACGATCAGTAATGCCGAAAAGATGGACATCCACCCATTTGGGAAAAACCCTCCGTGCCCTGTGAAGTTTTGCAGATAATTAGTTCCGCCGCTTGGGATGGCCCCAAATAAAATGCAGGCTCCCAAGATAATGAATAAGATGATCATTGTAATCTTAATGCCAGCAAACCAAAATTCGAATTCCCCATAATTTTTAACATTCATCATGTTAACCCCAATGATCAAGACAGCGCACCCTAAACTTAATATCCATAGTGGAATCGCTGGGAGCCAATACTGCAAGAAGCTTCCTGCCACCACTAACTCAATGACACATACGGACAGCCACATGAAACAATACATCCAGCCTATAATGAAGGAACTGCGCTTACCGAATGCTTTCTGAACGAAACCCTTCATATTCGTATTTGGATAGACGATCGCCATTTCTGCTATAGCTCCCATCACTACAAGAAGTAACAGTCCTGCAAACATATAAGTGAAAATGACTCCTGGTCCTGCTAATGATATGGTTTCGGCACTTCCTTTAAAAATCCCAGTGCCTATTGCCCCGCCCATTGCCATCATGCTAATATGTCGCGGCAACAATCTTTTTTGCAGTGACCCACCATTTGATTCCATTACATACGCCTCCTTCATTCCATAATTTTTAAATGAAAAATCAATCACTCCAAACCAATGGTTGAATGGCGACTTGATAGTTAGATTTTCATCAACCGTTAAGCTATAGAAGTTGAAGTTGCATGGCATTATTCAACAAGATAAAAATAGAACAACATGCCAGTAGTTTTAGAAAAGGACATTGCTAGCTTGTACTGTTCCTGGATGGATAAACGGTGCCTTTCTTTACGGGGACCCATAACGATTATTTTCATCTCTATCTATTAAAAATAGAACATTCCAATCGGGGACTACTTTTGTAATCCCCATGAGTTTACATCTTCCCCGTGATCTTACTTATTAACGATGTGGATCGCATGTCCCAAAACTGCCTCCGCCGCTTCCATCCACCCCTCTGTCAAAGTTGGATGAGGATGTATACTGAGGGCTATATCTTCAACCCGTGCTGACAGCTCAAGGGCGAGAATGCCTTCACCAATAAGGTTGGAAGCATCAGCACAAACCATATGCATGCCCAGCAATATGTGGCTTTTGGCATCTACGATCACTTCAGCAAATCCTTCTGTTTCATTCGTTGCAAGCGCCCTTCCGTTGGCACTGAACGGGAATTTCCCGGACTTTACGCTGTATCCCTGTTGCTCAGCTTCTTCACGGCTTAAACCAACTCCTGCTATTTGCGGTTCCGAAAAGATTACATAAGGTACAAAAGCCGAGTCCATGGCACTTGGCAGCCCCCCTATTACTTCCGCTGCAACAATTCCCTGCTTAGACGCTCGATGAGCAAGAGCGGGACCAGGCGTAATGTCGCCGATGGCAAAGATGTGCGGCACATTTGTACGGCATTCCATATCTACTGCTATATGGCCTTTTTCATCCATAGTAACGCCAGCCCTGCTCAGGCCAATCTCTTCTGTGTTAGGAATCCTGCCGATTGTTACCATCGCCTTTTCGCTCACGACCACTTCCGTCCCATGTTTTTCGGAGGAAACATGCAGATGCACTTGACCATCCACTACACTCGCCTTTTCTACCTTAGCGGATGTTTTAATAGTCATCCCAAGCTTCTTCGCATTACGGGATACTTCCTTGACAAGATTTTCGGCAACTTGTGGAAGAATGCGGTCGGCCATTTCAATGATGGTCACTTTAGCCCCTAACTTTGCAAATGCCATACCCAATTCGATACCGATATAACCTCCGCCAATGATCGACAAGCTGGATGGGACTTCCTGAAGCTGCAAAGATGTTGTTGAATCCAAAATATATTCTCCATCCACTTTAATGAATGATGGAACGAATGGTCTGGACCCCGTCGCAATAATTGCCTGTTCAAACTTGTAGGTTTCAAAATCCCCATCCGTTTCAACCCCGATACGGTCGTCAGATAAAAAGGTTGCTTGACCTTTAACCACTGTCACTCCATTTTCTTTACATAAATGGGCAATGCCTTGGTTCAACTGAGAAATGATGCCCTCTTTCCAATCCTGCCAAATATTAAAGTCCATAGTGGTTCTTTCTTGAGATAGCCTGATTCCCATTTTTCCTAAATCATTAAGCCGATGGAATTGGTCAGCTGTGTGTATTAAAGCCTTAGAAGGTATACAGCCCCTATTGAGGCAAACACCACCTATCTTATCCTTTTCAACCAGAACGACTGATTTCCCTAACTGTCCGAGACGGATTGCCGCAGCATATCCTCCCGGACCACCTCCAATGATGATAACATCCGTTTCTACAGCAACTTCCCCTACTACCATTTATCTCATCTCCACAACTAAACGAATTGGATTTTCCAGCAGTTCCTTGATCCGATTTGTAAAATGCACCGCTGTTACACCATCAATTAAACGATGATCGAAAGATAAAGACATATTCATCATTAAACGAATAACACCTTCCAAATCGCGAACGACCATGCGCGGTTCCATTTTATGCAACGCCAATATGGCCGCTTCGGGATAATTAATGATCGGGGTCGCATGCATCCCTCCAATCGGTCCAACATTGCTTATGGTAAATGTACTGCCTGTAATTTGATTTATGCTCAATTTCCCTTCACGGGCTTGGGCGGCCAATTGCCTGATTTCATCAGCTAGTTGGAAAATGGTTTTTTGATCTGCATGCTTTATGACAGGAACAATAAGCCCCTCATTTGTATTCGTCGCAATTCCAATATGATAATAATTTTTCAAGATGATTTCATTTGTCTTTTCATCAATTGAAGCGTTTAATGTTTTAAACTCCTTTAAGGCGATGACAATGGCTTTAACGAAAAACGGTAAAAAGGTCAATTTAATATCCTTGTCATCGGAATATGCCTTTAATTGATCTTTCAATTCCTTCAAACGATCCATTTCCAATTCATCAACATGGGTTACATGAGGAATGGTCGAAACAGACTTTACCATATGTTCAGCTATTTTTTTACGAATTCCCTTAAGCAGAATGCGCTCTTCCCACTCATTTTCCGTTCCTTTTGCCTGATCGGCATTCTTCATAGGATCCTTCTCCTGAAGAATCCTGTCATCTTTGTGATGGGCACTTTCGCGTGTAATCGAATTATTTTCTTTAAACTTTTGCAGGTCGCTTTCAATTATTCGCCCTGCAGGCCCAGAACCTATTACTTGCTGGATATCAACCTTCATTTCCCTCGCCATTTGACGAACGAATGGGGTAGCCAAAACGCGCCCTGCTTCAAAAACCGGTTTGCTTGTAATATGCTCTGCAATTCCTTTTACATTTCCAGATTGCGCGTTCGGGATATCCTCTTCCATACTGTCATTTTCCGGTACAGACATTTCGTTCTCTTCTTGAATGGTGAATATAGTGGTCCCCACTTCCACGATATCCCCTTCGGAAAAAAGTATTTTCTTGACCACTCCCGTTGTTGGTGCAGTCAATTCCGCATTGACTTTATCCGTTTGCACTTCAACGATGGGTTGGTCCTGCGCTACTGCATCCCCCTCTTTGATGAGCCATTGGATGATTTCTCCTTCATGCATTCCTTCCCCTACATCAGGAAGTTTAAATTCGATCATGCGTCTTCCCCCTTCTCCCTTAATATCATCATTTAGAATGTAATCGTGTCCGTTATCCCTTGTTTTACACGTTCAACAGTCGGTAGATAATGATCTTCTATAGAAAACGGCGGTACCGGAACATCAAATCCAGTGACACGCTTAATCGGCGCTTTCAGATAAATAAGAGCTTCATCATTAATGATGGAGATAATCTCCGCACCTAATCCAGCAGTCTTATGGGCTTCATGTACGATTAATGCACGCCCTGTCTTTTTAATGGATTGTACGATCGTATCTCGATCCAGAGGGTATAATGTTCGAAGATCGACCACTTCACACTTCCAGCCTTTTTCGTTTTCGATCTTTTTCGCGGCGTTCAATGCCTCCCTTAACATAGCCCCCCAGGCAAAAATGGTCAGGTCGCTTCCCTCCTGGACCACTTTTGCCTGGCCAATCGGTATTCGGTACATTTCTTCGGGAACTTCTTCCTTAAAAGCCCGATACAATTTAGTAGGCTCCAAAAAGACTACCGGATCAGGATCTTCAATCGCAGAAATGAGCAGCCCTTTTGCGTCGAATGGATTACTAGGTGCAACCACCTTTAATCCTGGAGTATGGGCAAAAAAGGTTTCAACACTTTCGGAGTGAAGCTCAGGACCTCTGATTCCGGCACCATATGGCGTACGGATTACGAGGGGCACCCCAAATTGCCCACGCGTTCGGTATCTCATACGGGCAGCATGGGATACGAGCTGCTCGAATCCAGGATAAATAAAGGCGAGAAATTGAATTTCCACTATGGGTAACATTCCATTAAGGGCTAAACCAATGGCAGATCCGATGATTCCAGACTCAGCCAATGGTGTATCGACAACTCGATCTTTCCCATACTTTTCATAAAGTCCTTCCGTCGCTCGGAAAACTCCGCCATTCACTCCAATATCCTCGCCCATGATCATCACGCGATCATCCTGACCAAGCTTCTGGTCCATCGCTTCCGTAATAGCCTGGAGCATCGTTAAACTTTTGCCCATTATTTATTCACACCTTTCTTTAAGATTTGTTCCAACTCCTGCTGTTGTTCCTTTAGATGCCATGACTCATTTGCATATACATGGTTAAACATTTCAAGCGGGTTGGATTTCGGATAAGCTTCCGCTTTTTGGAGGTGAGCATCAATTTGCTCGTTGAACTGTTTTAACACCATTTCTTCCTGCTCATCATTCCAGTACCCCTCTTTTATCAAAAACTTTTTAAGCCGGGTAATCGGATCGCGGTTTTCCCTCCAGAACGTTGATATTTCGTCTTGTTCACGATATATGGCCGGATTGTCAGCCGTAGTGTGGGCACCATATCGAAAGGTAATCGCTTCAATTAAAGTAGGTCCTTCACCTTTTAGCGCTCTTTCGACAGCTTCCTTTACAGTCAGCCAAACTGCGAAGATATCATTTCCATCCACTCGAACCCCAGGGATGTCATAAGCAGCCGCCCGCTGGGATATCGTTTTGGATGCTGATTGCTTATTAAAAGGCACACTGATCGCGTAGCCATTATTTTGGCAGAAAAAGATAGTTGGGGTTTTATAAACGCCTGCAAAATTCAGTGCCTCATGAAAATCCCCTTCAGAAGTGGCACCATCACCAAAATAAGCAATGCTTACATTCTTTTCCCCTTTTAGCTTACTTGCCCAAGCCGTTCCTACCGCATGAACCATTTGTGTGGCAATGGGAACACTAGCTGGCATTATTCTTTTTCCTTCAGGACATATTGAACCTTCAAAATGTGCCATCCAGTATAGGAAAACACGATACAGCTCCTGTCCATGAATGATTGCCGCTCCATGATCACGGTAAGTGGGAAACATCCAATCCCCTGCCGACAGAGCTAAAGCACTTCCTACTTGTGATGCTTCCTGTCCTTCGAAAGGTGCATAAGTTCCCATTCTGCCTTGACGTTGAAGATTAATTGATTTACGGTCAAATGTTCTGAGCAGAAGCATGCTCTCATACATTTTTAACATCATTGATTTATCGATTTTCGGATCAATCGTTTCAACGATTTCACCTTCAGGAGTCAATACTCGAAACATTTCCGATTCAACTCCACTTGAATGCGCTTTCATTATTGAGTTTCCCGTCTTTTCCATTTCATTTCTCCCCTTAAGATAGATTTGTTTCGCAAACTTACCGAGGATTTTAACAGTCGTGAAATAACAGCCCAAAAATTTTTCGTTGGTCTATTATGCCTGTGAATGATTGCTGTTTCATAAACTACATTTCCTTATATAAAAGGATAATACATCCAAGATTTTAATAATATGTTAATTAGAATGAATTTTTTGCATATTTCCTTTATTTTGAATATGTTTCCTTATACTTTGCCTTCATTTTGAAAACAGGATCCTTCAATGGGAAAATTTCATATAAAATCATATAATTCACTAAAAATTATTGGATATAGTTTGATTGCTGCTAATCACATTTACCCCTGGGGTGCCCCAATGAATGAAATAAGGATCTCCCTTTCATCATCCGAAACCTGGATCAAACAAAGAAATAACCGGTTTCCTTGATAGGGCCACAACAATCAAAATGCATATGAATCGCAAAATCAGATAGGCCATTTTTTATTGATTTAAAGCCAATTACACAATATAAGCATCAAAAATAGGATGAATTTTCGGATAAAAATATACTCATACATTAGATATTGTACACAGGTATTTGGTGCGTGTTTGTTTATGATTTTATAGATATGCTGTTCTTACTTAGGCATAGCGGAAATATATGAAATAAATGCAGACAATGGAAATTAAGGATCCATTGTCATTAGGATATTTTCTGAAATATGGAAATATTATGATAAAATATAAGGATCGTTGGATTAAAAGGGGAATTCAAAATGAAACGGTTTTTTATGCTTATAGGCTTACTATTATTTTTTGCTCTTTTAACGGCTTGCTCGACTAGACCATCTTTAGAATTAGTAAGTTCACGAGCTGATATTGTCAATGATAAGAGCAAGGTTGGTGCAATAGGTATAACGGAAGGGGATAAGAAGGGGCAAGAGCTTGTACCAACCGCGTTATATTATGAATTTGAAATTAAAAATAATGGGAATAAAAAAATGGGGGGAATGGATGAGAAGGGATTACAAGTTAAAATAGAACCAAATGATAAATTAGTGGCTATCTCCAAAGAAACAGTAGGTTTTAATATTTTTAATCCCTCTTCATATGAAGGAACGGGTGTAGGCTACGGAAATTCTTTTTATGGGGAAATCCAGCCTAATAAAAATGGGAAATACATTTTTACTTTCGATTTGGGTGTAAGCGAAGAAAACCCACAAGTTCCTCTAAGGGTTCCATCAAAAGAGAAGTTAAATAAACTTAAGGACGATGCTTTAGATGCTTCGCTAATAGTAATTTTAGATGGTAAAGAAATAACTCGATTTAACTTAAAAAAGAAATAGTTAAAACTTTGCTATTTAGATTGATGATAAAACAAATAAAAACAGTAAAGCATCGGTGATGGAGCCGATGCTTTTTTAGGTGTTAAATTATTGTGACTTTTGAATGATTTGTTCCCCAGAAGGGAACCTGTTTATTATAATAATGAGTCTTTTTTTATTTCTTATTGAGAATGACGGGACCTTGAAACGGCACCGACCATATTCCGCATCATGGCCTAATCTTACTAAAAGAACTTCATTATCTTTTTTCCACTTCCAATATGAGAAAAATCTATTTTTCAAATGTTCCTTTCACAACCGCTGCACCATCTTTGACCATGATCCGGCCCATCGCGATTACACAATCTATTTCTAACTTTGGCTGCTTCATTATGATGATATCGGCGTCCCTGCCTACCTCTACCCGTCCCTTTTTTTCAAGTTTTAAAATACTCGCAGGATTTTCCGTCACAACTCGTATGGCATCGGCAATTGTCACTCCATCCTCGAGAATCGCATCGACAACAGAATCATATAAAGACATGCATGTACCAATGTTCAAACCGCGCAGGTTCCCGTTGCCATCGAAGTCAGGCAGGCTGGCTTGTCCATCTGAAGTTAAAGTGATCTGCCCGATTCCAACACCTTCTTCAAGTGCCCTTTTTATTGCTGTACTTGCTTTTACTTCCCCTTCCTCAAGGAATTTCCTGATCGTGCTCGTCGTAAAATCAATATACCCCCCTTTTTTTGCAAATTCCAGACCTGCATTGAATAAATGCGGATTTCGATTGATATGTGTGGGGTAAAACTGTGTAATCGGTATTTCCGTTGTTTCGACTACATCCTCAATTACCTGCAAATGATTTTGACTGTCACCCACATGAATGTTCACGACACCGCTTTTTCCTGATAAAAGCCCTCCATTACGTGCCTGAGAGGCTAGCTTAGCAAGTTCAGCCGCTGTCGGTTGCGATGAACGATGATCAGCAATGGCAATTTCGCCCACACCGATAATTTTATCCACAAGAATCAAATCATCTTCAATCTTTCCGGTTAACGTCTTGACTGGAACTTGATATGAACCAGTCTGAACGAAGCAGCTAATCCCTTCTTCTTCAAGCGCTCTTGCTTTAGCTAACAGTGCTGGCATCGTCCTTGTCGTTCCATCTGTTCCGATGACTCCGACTAATGTCGTTATACCTGCTAAAGTGGCATCTGTTAATTGGATTTCAGGTGTCCTCGTTTTGAAGCCACCTTCCCCACCCCCGCCTATGATATGTACGTGAGCATCTATAAAGCCCGGAACGACGATTTGCCCCCTCGCATCAATCACTTCCATTTCAACGAAATTGGCAGGAACATCAATCGTGTCCTTAATGAACCCAATTTGCTTTCCAACCAAGAGGATATCTTTTTGACCCATATATTCCGGCCCATAAATCTCCCCATTTTTTATAAGTGTAAGCATTGTTCCTTCTCCCTTCACGAAATGAAATGTTCAAATAGGTTTCAAAGTCTTTTACACGGGTAAATATACAACATGACCCGCTAACAATTACATAAATAAAACAAACATACTTGTTCGATTTACAAGTTGTAGCCAAACTGACATCTTGATTATGCTTTTCAAAAGTATAAAAACTAAAGGAGCTAACGACATGAATAAAGTAATTTCTTCTGATATTAAAACAAATAAAAGGTTATCCATGCGTCAAATCATGAACTTATATCAAGTTACAAAAGAATTTAAAGGAAATATATATTTTATCTGCAACCATAAATTGGTGGATGCCAAAAAACTTTCAACATTTGTTTCTTTTGTACTCATTCTTCAAGAGTGTGCAACCATGAAAGTCATCCTTGAAGGCGAGAATGTACATGCCATGCTCCAAAATGTACAGGATATTTGTAAAGAAAATGATGAAGGTGCATTTGGTTATCAAACAAATCAAACCGTTAACATTTAAATGATGACAACTACGAAAAAACAAAGAGGGTGTATACAATGAGAACCATTTTAATGGTGATTGGCGCAATCGTCGTTATCGGCATAATCGTAAATTTTATTTTTTAATGAATGCTGAAAGACTGTCAAAGGCTTGACAGTCTTTTTTTGTGCTGAATTGGATGGGTAAGTGCATATGAATCCATTCTCCATATTAAAGAAAACCTACCACGGTAACTCCCAATCCTTCCATTTATGCAACCCTTTTCGAATTTCATTTCCTTTATCAATCCAATATTGCTTACTTTGCGCCCCTTCTTCTTTTGCCTGTTGTTTTGCTATAAGTGCCTCTTGTTCAGCTATTAGCTGTCCGATGTCTTGTGTATTAAAAGATTGAGAAGCTTGATTCTGTAGAGCTCTCGCCATTATTTTTTGAAAGATGAGAGCACTTCCCTGACTACTATGTGTGGTTAAATAATGTTTTGCATCCGTCTTATCATACCCAGCCCATACAGCACCGACCAATGAAGGTGTATAACCGACGAACCATTGGTCTTTAACCCCTGATATTCCTTCTATGGGAACTTGTGTGGACCCTGTTTTACCTGCTACTTCGTAACCGGAAACAGCCGCGTTTTCCCCTGTGCCATATTCCACAGTTCCAAGCAACATGGCATTCATTTTGTCGACAACGCCTTTAGAGGTTACCTTGGTGCGTTTCTCTTTAAAGAAGGCTATCTCTTTTCCATCATTATTTTCTATTTTTACAATGGCATGCGTCTGCATCCGTTCTCCATTGTTGGCAAATGCTGAAAAGGCTCCTGCCATTTGCAGCGGTGACACCCCTTTCCTCATCCCGCCTAAAGCAACCGACAGGTTTCGGTCATTCTTGTCATAAGGGATCCCAAACCGCTTAAGTGAATCAAGCCCCTTATCGATGCCAATTTCATTCAACAGCCAAACAGTTGGTACATTCAGGGAATTCATCACCGCTTCGTACATAGGTACTTCCCCCTTATAAACTCCGCTCAGGTTTGTTGGCTCATATTCACCAAAGCTCATTTTTTCATCCTTTAATGGGGTTGTGATATCGTACCCCTCCTCTACCGCCGGTGTGTAAACGACAAGCGGCTTAATGGATGAACCTGGAGATCTTGTCAGTTGGGTCGCCCGATTATATCCCATGAATTGATGCTCCCCCCTCCCGCCGACAAGCGCCTTTATTCCGCCTGTTTTCGGATCAAGAAGGACTGACCCACTTTGAACAATTTCTTCTGTACTCGTTCCAACTGGAAAATTGGCAGGATTCGCATACACGGATTCTGTAGCTTGCTGCATGGATTGGTCCAGTGTCGTATATATTTTATAGCCCTTTGTAAGAAGATCCTCAAGCTTTATTCCATATTTGCTGGATGCTTCCGATAAAACATGATCGACAAAATAAGGGTACTTTCCTTTTAATGGATCAGTTTCTTTCTCTCCCATAAGGAGTGTCACTGTATCTTTTTTGGCGGCAGCTTCTTCATCTTTCGTCAAATACCCATGTTCAGCCATCCTTGAGAGCACTAAATCACGTCGCTTCAATGCCCCATCCAAATTCTTGTAAGGATCAAGTTTGGATGGCAGATTAATGACACCCGCCAGCAAGGCTCCCTCGGAAATTGTCAATTCGGATACCTCTTTGGAAAAATAAATATTTGCTGCCTTTTTGATGCCCCATGCTCCATGGCCGAAATAAACTTGATTCAAATACATTTCGAGAATTTCATCTTTTGTATATTCATTTTCAACTTCTTGGGCTAGAAAAAACTCTTCTATCTTCCTTTTCAGTGTTCGATTAGATTCCAACATCGTAATTTTCACAAGTTGCTGGGTAAGCGTACTCCCTCCCTCAACAACACTTCCGGCCTTCGCATTTTTAACCAAGGCTCGCAAAATCCCTTGGTAATCTATGCCATGATGTTCATAAAAACGGTGATCCTCAATGGAAACCACCGCTTGTTTCATATGCTCCGGTATTTCATCTATCGAAACACCTTCGGATTTATTTGCTGTTACTGTGCTGGCAAGATTCCCATCAAGATCATAAATTCCCGTCGGCTGCTGAAGATGATTTTGAAGCTGGCTTATGTCTGCACCCTGCCTGAAATAAAATAGTAAACCGGCGCCTAAAACCACCATCGCCAATATTATAAATAGACTTAATTTCATTAACCCTCTCATTTGTACCCCCATTTTCCCATCTGCGACATGTTTCATTAAAAATATTTTACCCTTTTTATAAAAGAAAACTCGTCGATTGTTTAAAAGGCAATAGTTAAATCTTCTTTTCCAGAATTAGCTTCCTTGCTGACGATATCCCTTCTACAAAAGAAAACACGCTATCCAACTGAGTCATCTGGGTTATCTTTTTAAAAATCCGTATCTTATCTCTTACCCACATTCGGTTGGAATCATCTAGATAAACAGGCGTTAAGCCATGTAAAAGTGGGTATAACACATTTAAAGACATTATAAAATGGGGAGAGATGATATTCATGAAGGACTTAAAACATATTGTCGTCGCTTTTGATGGAAACGAAGAGAGTAAGCGTGCCGTTGAATATGGAGCAACATTGAAAAAGGCCTTTCCTGGTGTTGAGCTGACAGTAGTTCATGTCCTGAATGATAAGGTGGAACAGCATATCATTGGAAACGTATCGGCTCCGGGATTCGTACCTGCCGCAGGATTTTATGTAGACCCTGTCCAAACACACCCCGTCGTAGAAGTTGAACAATCAGAACATCAAAAAGTAAATGATCACCTTTCCGCCGTCGAGAATAGTGTTCAAAATGCAGAATGCAATACGATGAGACTGCTAAGTGAATGTCAAGTAAAGGGGAAATTCGAAATATTGGAAGGTCATGCGCCTGATAGCATATGTGACTATGCTCAAAGAACCGCGGCTGACATCATCGTTGTCGGTAATAGCGCTAAAAGCGGGTTGGAAAAATTCTTTCTTGGCAGTACAAGTAGTTCCATTGCCAAAAACGCGCACTGCTCAGTATTCATTGCCAAATGAAGATGGGCCCAGTTCATCCTTTATGCCCTATATGATCATCCGTCGAAAAAGACCGGATTCCATTATGAATCCGGTCTTTCCTACGCTTTTTTTACTTCCTTTGAAGCAGCAGAATATAGCAACACCAATAGGGCCGCGAATAATTAAACTGTCGGCATATAAGTGAGTCCCATTATCAATGAACGAATAAAGCGCTACTGGCTGTCTGTTGGAGCAGAAGAACCAATGACACGATTCCAGATATATTGAAATGGCAAGGAAACCTCAGAAAACGTCCCAAAAACATGCTGCCAATTCCATTCAGCTTTGTTTTGAAACGCTTTTCCTCTTTATAGTCATTGCCAAACATATTCATGAATACACCGGATAGGCCCACCACCGAAAAGGCAAGATAATAATCAATGAATCTTTACCTTCATCGATGCTGTAACGCTATAAAAAGGCCTAGGAATAATCCAAAAATGTGTCCATGATTTCCCCTACCGCAATGAGCGCAATACAAAAAGCGGCAACCGGGCGATATTGTGTCCAGTAATGCTCGCATCCAAACTACATCCCATCCTTGTGCTCGTGCTAACGGGGGCTAAACTCACTTACTGGCTCCCCTTGTGGAAGTATTAAAAATCGATCCTCGGTTAGAATATATTACTAGTTTCTATAATTGAACCTTATTGCCAAATTCTTTCTTTTAACCAACTTCTCTATAGGCCTTCAATACACCCATCATAATCAAGTTAGATTGATAAATACGATAATTTTTCTTTAGACTATTTGTTTTGGTATCTTATTGAGCTTTTTTACACTTGGGAGGGAATAGACATGGATAAACATTCGGTTTCAGCTGAAAAAGGCGCCTACATAAGCATTGCCGCTTACATATTCTTGTCTGCTCTTAAATTGTCTATTGGTTATTTTGGCGATTCTAAAGGACTTTGGGCAGATGGTTTAAATAATACCACCGACATTATCGCTTCATTAGCCGTATTGATTGGCTTGAAAATCTCAAAGAGACCGCCTGATGATAATCATTCATATGGGCATTTACGGGCGGAAACCGTAGCCTCGTTGGTAGCTGCCTTCATCATGATAACCGTGGGACTGCAGGTAGTATTCAGTGCTATCGAATCCTTCTTCAAGCAAGATTCAACAACCGTTCCCAATATGCTGACCGCTTATGTCGCTCTTTTCTCTGCAATCTTCATGTACGGAATCTATCGTTTTAACATCGCATTAAGTAAAAAGATCAACAGCGCTTCCATCTACGCCGTTGCACAGGATAATCGTTCCGATGCACTTGTCAGTGTTGGAGCATTTATAGGAATTATCGGTACTAAGATGGGAATCCCTTGGTTAGATGCCATAGCTGCTGCAGTCGTTGGGATCATCATCTGCAAAACTGCATGGGACATCTTTCATGACGCCTCCATCTCTTTAACAGATGGTTTTGACGAACAGCTTCTGCAAAAGATCGGACAAACCATTATCTTGACAGAAGGTGTTAAAGACATGAGTGAAATTAAAGCACGTATGCATGGGAGTGAAATCCTGCTTGAAACCACCGTTCATGTTAACCCGCTTTTGACCGTCATTCAAGGTCACGATATCACGATTAAAATCGAGGAGAATCTTTTGAAGGAATATAATATCGAGCATGTAATCGTTCACATTGAACCATATGCATTTCATACAAAAGGTAACCGTCATTAACTTTACGGATACCTTTTTATTATGTCTAATCTTGTAATAAGTGCAATAAAACTGTGTCAAAAAAAGGGATTTATCGATTGATTGCCGAATATTTATCCAATTGACACATGTGTAAAGGACATTAATCTGTTATCATAAAGGCATAATGTAATTATTTTGATATTTTGTAATTTTATTCAAATTAATATATTTCTGGATCATAAGTAAATTCATTTTCCTACAGTATGGAGGGCAAAATGGTATCTAATCGAGAAATGACCATTCACTTTTTATCTTCTCAAAAAAGCAGTATCATTTCCAAATGGAACGATGAGCTGCTGCATTTACCGGATGGATATATGGGGTACTTCAAAGGAGAAGTAGAAAATATTTTTAATCTGCTAATGGATCAGCTTGGAAAATCGGATACTGGCATAGAAGATGTACTGAGGGTCGTAGGGGAAAAAATTGCGTCTGATCGAGTTCATAAGCAGTTGAATTTGGAAAATTTCTTTTCCACTGCAACCATCGGCAGATCCATCATCATTGATCATGTTTTGAATTCCGAGGCAACTAAAGACGAAGTATACAATCTTATTAAGCAAATAAACGTTTACTTCGATAAACTCATTCATTTTGCATCATCCCATTATACGGAATTGAAAACGAAGGAACTTGAAGAACGCTATCAATTCATAAGCCCAAACCATAAAGACCGTTTGACGCTCCTAGGCCAAATGACCTCAAGTTTTGTCCATGAATTCCGTAATCCACTTACTTCCATCATGGGATTCATTCAATTGTTACAAGCCGAACAATCCGAGATAAAATATCTTGATATCATTTCAAAGGAATTGGATCAGCTCAATTACCGGATTACACAATTCCTTAATATTTCAAAAAAAGAAACATCAGAATCACCACCGGATCTGTTTTCCATTTCCAAACTCGTGAACGAGGTGATCGAGTTTTTATATCCTAGCATTTTGGAAGTAAATGCTTCCATTACATGTAATATTGCCGATGATGCGGTAATTTCCGGTTCTGAAGAAGAATTCCGCCAAGTTTTACTGAATATCATTTTAAATGCTCTTGATGTGGTTGGCGGAATGCCATCCCCGTCCATCTATATATCTGGCTCTGAATCACCGCCCGGCATCCTTACCTTAAATATTTCCAACAATGGTCCGAAGATACCCGACGAGGTCCTGCCGAATATATTTGACCCTTTCATCACCACAAAAAAAAGGGGAACGGGATTGGGACTATTCGTCTGTAAAGAAATCGTTTTAAAACATCAAGGAACATTATCATGCCACTCAACGGATTTTCTAACGACATTTTCGATTCAATTGAAAACTAAATAATGGATAAATATCCTTATTTACCTGGATATTCAGTGTGAAATTTTTGACTGATTGACGTCTATTTACTTATACTAATAGTTAGGTTCCACTACTAATCGAGGTGAATGACCCTATAGATTGAAAATAAAAACCATCATAATATTTCCTGCAAAATAATTTTTTCATCTAACATTTAATACGATAACATCATTTCATTCATTATTGGTTTTGGGAGGTGACTGGGATAATTAAGTCGTTCGGTACAATAGGCGATTCAATTAAGTCCCACACTAATTGGACATATTAAGTTTTCTATTTGTCATTATTTTAATCGCTTTAACTGCCTTTTTTGTAGCTTCTGAATTTTCGATCATAAGGGTCCGCAGCTCGAGGATCGATCAATTGATAGAAGAGGGAAACAAAAAAGCCATTGCGGCCAAGAAGGTTACATCCAATCTTGATGAATACCTATCCGCCACACAGCTTGGAATTACCGTAACTGCCCTTGGATTGGGGTGGCTAGGACAACCGACCGTCCTCAAATTGGTGGGACCTTTATTCAATGCCCTGCATTTCCCACAGGAAGTCACAAGCATTCTTACATTTGTCATTTCATTTTCCCTGATAACATTCCTGAATGTGGTTGTAGGTGAATTGGCTCCAAAGACCGTTGCCATCCAAAAGGCAGAGCAAGTGGCCTTGGCTATAGCCAACCCGCTGATTTTTTTCCATAAGATTGCCTTTCCCTTCATCTGGATATTGAATCACTCTTCTCGTTTCGTTGTCGGATTATTTGGCTTCAAGCCTGCATCTGAAAGCGAGATTGCCCATACGGAAGAAGAATTGCGCTTTATCCTCTCAGATAGCTATAAAAGCGGGGAGATTAACCAATCGGAATTTAAATATGTAAGCAACATCTTTGAATTCGATGACCGTGTTGCCAAAGAAATCATGGTTCCAAGGACAGAGATTATGACCATATCCAAAGATGAAACGGTACAGGAATTCGTCGACGTGGCAAAACTGGAGAAATACACTCGATATCCTGTTGTCGAAGGTGATAAGGATCATGTCATCGGCTTAGTGAACTTAAAGGAAATTTTCTCGGATCTTATTAAGGATCGGGAAATCCATTTTAAAGCGATTGAAAATTACACTCGCCCGATCATTCGGGTCATGGAGAATATACCCATACATGATTTGCTGTTGAAAATGCAAAAGGAACGCATTCATATGGCTATTTTGATGGATGAATACGGCGGAACCTCAGGCCTTGTCACCGTTGAGGATATCCTTGAGGAGATCGTTGGGGAAATTCGTGATGAATTCGATGTCGATGAAGTCGCATCCATCAGGAAAGTTAAGGATGGACACTATATTTTGGACTCTAAACTACTTGTAAAGGAAGTCAATGATTTACTTGGCATTCACTTAGAAGAAGATGATGTCGATACTATAGGTGGATGGGTCCTTACGGAAAATTATGATGTAAGTGTTGGGGACATCATGGAAAAAGACGGATTCTGCTTTAAAGTGATTGAAATGGAAGATCACGCCATTCGTTCTATCGAGGTAACAAAAAAGGTCATACAGCTTCCTCTGGAAGAGGACCTTTCCCAAGGATAATAATGAAAAACAGCCTCGTAAAAGGTCCTTTTACGAGGCTGTTTTTTGTCTTTTCATTTATCGGGAAAACGTCCCATTTTTTTGACCGTTACGATTGGAGGTGTACTCTTTTTTTTCCATATGATATAAAGCATGATTAGCACAAACGAAAATCCTGCCAAAGGAATTAGATATGGCGCAGTAACTTCTTTGATTTGCTGCCAATTCTCGCCGAGCATCCGTCCTAAGGTTAGAAACGCAATGGTCCAAGGTATCACAGCCGCAACCGTATATATGATAAACTTCCATACGGACATCCTTGCTATACCGGCAGGGATGGAAATGGCATGGCGAACAACGGGGATGAATCGAGCCGTAAAAATCACTCCTACCCCATAACGTTGAAACCATTCTTCAGCCATTACGATATGATTTTCTTTAATGAACACATATTTTCCATACTTCAAAAGGAAGGGCCGTCCGCCATAATAACCAGCCCAATAGAGAAATAATTGTGCGATCGTTCCTCCTGCTACTCCCGCAAGGACAGCTCCCCAAAAATTCATTTTCCCAAGGCCAACCAAATAACCACCGTATCCCAGAACAAGCTCACTAGGGATGACTTCAACCATCAGCCCCAATAAAATCCCCATATACCCCATTCCTGCAAACCAATTCAATATCGTCATTATAAGCTGTGATATCATGCAATCGGACTCCCCTTACCGCTAATTTCAAAATGTTTGTCCTTTTATCCTATTTTAGCTCATAACGTTCTATTCGATTTTTCATATCCTTCTTTCACTTCATATCTTTTTTTTTCGATTGCACAGAAAAAAAGACCAGCTGGTATGTACCCCGGTCTCATTTTTATCAGTATTCTTTTAGCTCCCTTTTTTGGGAGAATTGAGAAAAAGCAGCTATGGTGAGTAAGGATGAATCATTTTGTGAGACATTAGTGAAAATCTCCTGGCGTGATTTCGTTTTTTCAATATGAATACCGAGATTCTTATACTTGTTGATTATTGGGTTATTCATGCTTACCCTCCCTTTCTGCTGTTTCGTTATCGTTATTCTTTTACTTCCCAGTTTACGTGAAGATAAAACCTACTTACACAATTCCACTGTAAAAAACATGTTGCACAGGTTCACTTGTCAATTTACTTGTATGGTTTCCAGTTGATGTTCATGCACGTCGTCTTTTTCTACATGTACCTGCACCTTATAGGTTCCGGATTCATCAAGCGATACCTTATTTTGGTATGTGCCATTTCCATCTTCTTTTGCTTTGGTAAAATGACTTTCTTCGCTGCCTTCCTTCCACACTTCAAAATTCACATCTGCATTTGTCAGAGGCTTCCCATCCAATTCTACGGCTGCTTCAAAGCTCGAACTGTTTCCTGCCTTAACAGGGTTACTTTGAAATTCGATTGATACATCCGAACTCGGATGAACCGAGGCACCTTCACTTTCATGTTCTGGGATGACAACTTCTTTTTCCGGCATAACATGAAGGTCTTTGGCCGTTACATGGGCAACCACAATATACTTCCCTTGTTCATCAAATGTATGCATCACTTGATACATGCCGCTTCCAGTATTTTTTGCTTCTAGCATTTCCCGTTTGTCCTGTCCGGACTTTCTCACTTCAAACAGTACCTCATCAGCTTCGTTCACTAATTGGCTTCCTTGTTTCACTGTCGTTTCAAGAATGACTTCTTTTCCAGGATTTAATTTTCCCTTAATGACAATCGATGCTTCCAAGGATTCTGGAACGGCACTGTTCACTTCTTTATCCTCTGGCATTTCAGACTCTTGACAGCCAGCCAGCATAAATAATAGCGCAGAACACAAATAGAATTTTTTCATAAAAACTTCCCTTTACTATTTATTAGACTAAAAATCCGTCCTTTTCATATTGCCCATCCTTCCCTTTTTTCAGATTTTTATACATGCTATTACATCAAGCAGTTCGCATCACGGTGACTGAAGTCAGCATGGCTACTGCGATGATCGTTAAAAATGAATATAAAAAGACCGAAGTCCCCACCACACTCAGCCCGGCAAGCAGAACGCATCCATCAATGAAAAAAATCAGCAAACCCACATTGAGCCCACTCTTCCTGGAAAGGATCTGCGCGAGCATATCCGTTCCACCAGTAGAGGTTCCATACCTAAGCATCAAGCCTATTCCAAGTCCGATCAATCCTCCCCCCATTACCGCACTAACAAAAATGGGAAGATCCCATCCTGTGACAGCGTCGGAAAAAATATCAATGCATAAGGAGGAAAAAAGCAAGCCATGCAAGCTGTTCAGAAATAGTTTTTTTTCAAAGTACCAAGCATATATATATAATGGAATACTGCTTAAAATCACACCAAGCCCTGTTGGTAGTCCTATATAGTAATGAAAAATCAGCCCAATCCCTATCATGCCCCCATCCAATAAATGATAAGGTATCAGGAAAAAATTAATTCCCACACCAACCAGCATGCTGCCGGCAATGATCGCCGCCATCCTTTCCATGATTTTCATGACTGCCACCCCCTTTTAACCTGCATAAAAACCTGTCCGGATTTTATAGAATATGTTTATATAGTCCAAAAAATAATGAAAACAATCAATTTTTTATATAGCAAACTTTAAGTTTTCTGAATATTGCATCACATGATACAATAAAGTAGAGAAAACAGTCAAAAACCGCTAATTATTAGATCAAATTGATCCTTTACAAGCTATTTACCGGATTTAAGGAGCCGTAAGCTGTTTGACTGAATCATTAACTCTTTCTATAATGAAAGTATTTAAATTAATTAAATTGAGGTGATTTGATGGGACATTAAAGAATGTTCGTTTTGACGGACGGACGCTGCTTTGCGTAACGGACATGTGCATACTTTTGAAAAATGGGTGTACTCCCTCATACAGAAATTCTTCTATTTCCCGTCTGCGCATCGCTAATCGGCATATACTATTATTCTCTTCAGCAATTAAACAATTGGGAGTTCAAACAACTTGTAACCAGCTTATTTGAATGAATCCCGAAAAGATTTTGCAAGCAAAAAAAAATATACTTGTATATTTTAAAAATGTAGGAGGTGGACTCCTTATTCGTCTCGGAGGCGAGTTAAGGGAGACTATTTGGACATAATAAACTTGGTTCTTATTGCCATTTTAATTGCTTTAACAGCATTTTTTGTAGCTACGGAGTTTGCGATTGTTAAAGTGAGAAGCACGAGGGTCGATCAATTAATTGAAGAAGGAAAGCCGAATGCTCTTTCAGCAAGGAAGGTCATATCCAACCTGGATGAATACCTCTCAACTTGTCAGCTCGGAATTACCATTACTGCTTTAGGGCTTGGATTCCTTGGGGAACCGACAGTTGAAAACATTTTGCGACCACTTTTAAATCAATTAAATCTTCCGGAGTCGGCTTCACATGTACTCTCAGTTGCAATTGCCTTTTCTTTCATTACGTTCATACATGTCGTTGTTGGAGAATTGGCACCGAAAACATTGGCGATTCAAAAAGCGGAGCAAGTAACATTATTGGTTTCGAAACCTTTAATTGCCTTTAACAAAGTCATGTATCCTTTCATCTGGGTACTTAATGGCTCTGCAAGGTCGCTTACAAAAATGCTAGGATTAAAAGCAGTTTCCGAACATGATCTGGCTCATACAGAAGAAGAGCTTCGCATCATTGTTTCAGAAAGCTACAAAAGTGGCGAAATTAACCAATCAGAGTTTAAATATGTGAATAAAATTTTTGAATTCGACGATCGGATTGCTAAAGAAATCATGGTTCCGCGTACTGAAATTGCTACAATATCCAAAGATGATACGATTCAACAATTTTTTACCGTTATGGCGGAGGAGAACTTTACCCGCTATCCTGTCATCGATGGAGATAAAGACCATGTTATCGGGATGGTCAATATCAAAGAGCTATTTACTGAAATGATAGACAAGAACAATCAGACGGCGACAACGATCAGCAGATATGTCCGTCCGATCATACGTGTCATTGATAGTATCCCGATTCATGATTTACTTTTAAAAATGCAGAAAGAACGCATTCACATGGCTATCCTCATGGATGAATACGGCGGTACGTCAGGTTTGGTGACCGTTGAAGATATCCTTGAAGAAATCGTTGGCGATATCCGCGATGAGTTCGACCTGGATGAAGTGCCGGATGTCCGCAAATTAAAAGAAGATCACTATATCATCGATGCTAAGGTATTAGTCAGTGAAGTGAATGATTTACTTGGATTGGATATAAACGATGAAGATATCGATACGATGGGCGGTTGGATCCTTACAGAGAACTACGAGGCCAAACAAGGTGATGTCCTGACTTACGGTCCCTATAACTTTAGGATAAAAGAAATGGAAGATCACCATATTTGTTATATTGAAATATATAAACCAGCAAAAATCGTAAGCGAAGTAAAAGAATTTCCAAGGATATCTCCGACCGAAATCGTTTCATGATTAAAAAACCCCCGCTCCTAACATTAGGAGCGGGGGTTTTTTTCCAATTGGTACATGAAATAAAAAAACGACATATCATATAAAAATACACCGATTTAGATTGATTGATAACATGTAGTATAGTTCAACCTTTATTGTTTCATACTGTTAGAAAAGCAATACTTTATGAAGGAGTGTGGAATCATGAAACTTATAACCATTTGCCAGCACTGCAAAGGGAAAGGGAAAACTCGTTATCTGCAATTCTTTTCCCGGAACTGCCATCATTGCAACGGCCAAGGTAAAGCGGTAAAAGATATGTCCAATTTAAGAAACCATGCAAAAAACCTCTAATAATCTTTCATATTTTGAAGTTTGATTTGATGACACCTGCCTTCTTTAACGTTTCATAAACGATCAGTATTGAAGGTCCAAGGAAAAGCCCAATGAAACCAAACATCTTAAATCCTAAATACAGACTGACCAACGATGCCAATGGAGACAATCCCATATTTGCTGAATAGATTTTTGGTTCGATGGTCCTTCTAATAATGGTAATGACCAGGAACAGGATAATCAGGCCAACCCCTAGATGATGGTTTCCTTGAGCCCAAACAATAACCGCCCAAGGAACAAGTACAGATCCCGTCCCCAAAATTGGAAGAATGTCCACAACAACTATTAACAGTGCCAATGGGATTGTATATTTTACATCCAACAACCTTAGTCCTCCATAGGCCATGATGAACGTAATTAAACTTAACAAGATTTGCGCCTTGAAGAAGCCCACTGCTGCCATACTTAAATCTTGATAAACTAGCGATATTTTTTGATAGGTGGATGTCTTTAAATAATGGACTGCCTTTTTTCTTAACTTAGGCAATTCCAGGCTAATTAGGAATAAAGCGATTAAATAAATTAAAAAATCAATGAAAAATCCAGGGATAAGTGTAACGAGCTGGACCATATCTTGAACAAAGCCCTCAGTGAAACCCTCTAAAGCCTTGACTCCCTTTTCCATGGTTTGTTCTATGGACTGTATGAGATTTGGCGGTAACGTTTGGGAATATTGTTCCCATTGCCTTATGACTGGCAATATCGCCGTCAGATACATTTCACGAATGACGTCAGGAAATTCCTCCGAATAGACAATGACCTTCTTGATTAAAACCGATAGGGAAAAATAAGTGATGCTCATAACCCCGCCTACATATAAAACAAATGAAATCAAAACTGCCCATAGACGATGCAGCTTTGCCGTTTCACTAATTATGCGGACTAATCCATCCAAAAGAATGGCAGTGAGTAACGCTAAAATCAACGCCCATGAATAGGGAATGACGATAAATAGCCCTAAAAGGAAAATACCCCTCCAAAACCAGCGGAAAAAGACAGCACCCTTCACTGAACAAACCCTCCTTGCACTTCTTGTTCTCCTTATATTTATGAAACGGTGCCGCATATATTTCGCTTATACGTTTTATTTTCTCAATTAAGGGAAAAAGAGAAAAAAAGAGATGGAGGGATTGACATTGGATAACAAAGATAAAGAAAAGTATCTTGAAGAGCGTAATGATAAATCCAAGGCATTCAAAGAAAATCAAGAAAAACAGCTGGAACGTGATCAAGTAGTCATGCCAATTGAAGATTTACCAATTGATGAAATTAAATATGAACGAGAAGAAGAACGAAATAAAAAAGAAACGAAACACCGCTCCACCAGCGAGAAGTTCTAAAACAAAACAACAGCCTTAGGAGGCTGTTGTTTTGTTTTAGAATAGAAGTATTAAACATGAGGTGATAAGGATGCTTTCTAAACATGATTCTATTCAGCGAGATCAACTTGAAATGATTACTTTAGATCAACTCGTGCCAGCGATTTTAACTCGATGATTACTTCCCACCTATGCAAATGGCAGCTTATCGTTTCTCGTTGAGGCAGTCTTTTTGATGATACCATCAGGATCTATTTACGCAGTTGCCACCACTGGTTTTTTTTCTGAGCATCTGTTTTTCATATCGATCAGTATGTTTGTTATCCATTCAGGTTAGGAGATGCTGGTGCATTGTTATTTGATGATATAGGAGATTCGGTTACCCTCTGTTCATATTTCACCATCGTCTTTCCCACACCTCCTTTTCTTCCAAAATTAAACATTGACTGAAATGAATGATTCTTTACAATAGACTTTTAAGAATTAAAGAATATAATGGATTGGTCGACCATTATAAAGGAGAATCATATGACGAACCCTACTCAATTATTTCATCAATATTTACAAGTATCCAGATCATTAGTCAGCAAAATGAATGAGCAAATTACAACCCTTGAAATTTACCACAATCAGTGGACGATCTTGAATTATTTAAAAAACTGTGGATACTCCACCATACCCGATATATGCAGCTACTTGGATGTAGATAGTGTTATCATCACACGTTCGGTCAACAGCATGGAACAGAATAATATGATTAAGCAGGTCCCTGGAAAAGATGAACAGGAAAAACGAATCGAACTGACTCCCCGAGGCAAAGAAGTACATACCAAATGCCTTAAGATAGCAGATAAGATCGAAGGAAAAGCCCTAGAAGGCATTACTGAAGAAGAACAGGACTTTTTTTTCCAAACGGTCCTTAAAATCCTCAATAATATAAGAAACTAAATGTCTTATATGATTGTTGAATAAGTGTGAGCCATGGTCTTCCATTGGCCACTTTCTAGTTTCCATCGAGCTATGGCCATACCTTTTTTAAAAGTCTGATTCCTTCTTCGATTTCCTTTTCGGTTAATCCACCGTACCCAATCAGGACAGTCGGCTCTTTTACCTTTTTTGAATGATAAACTGAAGTTGGATGGACTTTAACCCCAACACTGGCTGCCTTTTGAATAAGCTCTGATTCACTGCTGCTGCTTTTTACTTTTAACAGAACGTGTAATCCTGACTTTTCACCGATTACGGCTACACGATCATGAAAGTTCTCTTCAATTGCATTCAGCAACACCTTGTTCTTTTTACGATAAATCGTACGCATTTTATTCAGATGGCGTTCCCAATGCCCATTTTTCATAAAAAGACAGAGCGTTTCCTGAATCATTCTGGAAACGGTCTGTTTGTATCCTATTAAGTTCTCCTGATAGCGGCAAGCTAGCTCTTTGGGTAACACCATATAGCCGACCCTGATTGTAGGAATGAACGACTTTGAAAACGTGCCTAGGTAAATGACCTTTCCCTTTGTGTCCAATCCCTGCAAGGACGGAATCGGTTTACCTGTATGACGGAATTCACCGTCATAATCATCTTCAATAATATAACCCTTTTTTCCCCCAGCCCAATTCAATAATTCCACCCTTCTAGCTATCGGCATGATCATGCCGGAAGGGAACTGATGAGAAGGGGTGACATAAGCAACATCCGCCTCACTATTTTTTAATGAGTCAACATTCATACCGCTTTCATCTAATGGAATGAATGCCATTTTAGCTCCCTCCAAACTCAGTACCTGCCTAACTCGATGAAAGCCAGGATCCTCCAGCCCAAAAACCCGCTCATTTCCAAGAAGTAACCGCAGTAAGTGGATGAAATACTGTGTACCTGCCCCGATAATGACCTGTTCAGCACCACAGCGGACTCCTCTCGATTGAAAAAGATAGGAAGAAATCTCAGCCCGGATCCCCCATTCCCCTTGAGGATCACCGCTGATGAACATTTCCCTTTCCTGTAGATACAACGTATTGTTTAAGCATCTTTTCCATACCGCATGCGGGAAAGAATCAACGTCCACCCGGCCATGATTGTAATCTATCTTACTCCTTTCATCGTGAGGGCCTTTCATCTCTGCTTTAACAGGCAACGGTTCATTCACGGGTGAGATCGGTTCCAAATCGGCTGCATAGAATCCTTTCCTTAATTGACTTTCCACATACCCTTCCGCCATCAACTGCTGATATGCCGTATCTACAGTATTCAGACCTATTCCTAAATGAGCAGCTAGCTTTCGTTTAGAAGGCAATTTCATTCCGGCTTTTATTTGTCCGTTCTGGATTTCCGCTTTGAAGTATTTATACAATTGGAGATATAACGCTTCTTTATTCTTTTTATCTAAGGTTAGCGTGATTTCAAACATTTGCCCCTCCTTTTAAACTGGTACCATAAATTATATCAGCTTTGGTCCTTATTACAGGATCAGAATGTTTTTATAATGAAGATATCAATCAAGAGGAGGAAACTATGGAGCATATTGAACTATTCGGGAAACACGTGATCCTCACCCCAATGATGGAGCATCATATTGAACCGCTTTATGCAGCTTCCCTGCCATCTGAAATCTGGGAATGGAGCGCTACAAAGATTTTGTCATATGAGGATGCCGTTTCCTATGTAAAGGAAGGCATCCGAGCAAGGGAACAGGAACTTCATCATCCATTTGTCGTTGTCGATCAAACGAATGATTCCGTAATCGGGAGCACGAGCCTAAGAAGTATCCAGTTTGACAATCAATCCCTGGAAATCGGGGCAACTTGGTATCATCCCGACAAATGGCGGACAGCCGTTAACACTGAATGTAAGTACCTTCTATTGCAGCACGCTTTTGAAAGGTGGCATATGAAACGGGTTGAATTCAGGACGGATGAATTGAACAAAAGATCGCGTGCAGCAATAACCAGGCTTGGCGCCCATGAAGAAGGCATTTTAAGGATGGAGAAAAAGCTGAAAGATGGAAGGATAAGGAATACAGTGGTTTTCAGCATTATCGAGAACGAATGGCCTGATGTGAAAAAGAGCTTGGAAGCTTTTTTGGATAGGTGAAGATGGAGAAAAAGAGTGCCGATTATTTTGGCACTCTTTTCGCCTGCTGCTATTTTTCATGTAGGTCTTTATGATTCGATTCAATTTTCAAAAAAGAAGTCTTTTGCCTTTTCGTTGTTCGAATGAATATGAAAACGCCAATCGCAAATAAAAGCGGCATTAGCAAAGCAAAAAGAAGATAAATCATATCTCCAAAGAACAAGCTCATTCCCCCTAAGCAATTCGACGTGCACTTTTGTCAGTAAAGCTTTTCCGTCAAACTTGGATGATTAGTGCTAGTCTAAATACTTTGTGACAAGCGAATCATATCTTGGCACTGAATCCCATTTTCATATATGGGCCCGGAATAGTTTCTATTAAAAAAATCGCGATCGACACCAGTTATTCTAAAACCGCATTTTTGGTAAAGGGCAAGCTGCCCTATTCCCGAATTTCCAGTGCCTATTTCAATCGTTTTATAACCTTGTTTCCTTGCATAGCGAATGGCATGTTCTATCAATCGTTTTCCGATTCCTCTTCCATGGTGCCTTTCATCCACCGCAATGTTCATTATCTCTAACAGTTCAGGACCTTTTTGGAGCAAAACATACACCCCGATCATCTGCTTATCCATCTCGGCAACAAAGCATGTTCCACTTCTCAAATATTCCTCTACCAATTCCCTTGAAGGATCTGCCAAAAGCAACAAATGCATCGGCGGTGACTCTTCCATATATAGTTTTCTTATCTCCACACAAACCCTTCTCTCATTTTAGTTCTTCTATAAGGAGTTCCATCAATTCGGAAGCCGGAAGCTCCCTGCTCAACCTAAACCCCTGCCCTGCCCACAAGGCCATCAGTTCAGGATTGTTTTTTTGTCCTGCCGCTTTTCGCATTTGCTTGGTCATGTGATGGACATAAGGATAGGCGACTGGTGCAACGCTATCATATTCCGTCAAAAAATGGTTCACCAACCCCCGTGCCCTTCGGCCGCTGAAGGCGCGGGTAACTGAGGTCCGAGTAAATCGAGGATTTCCGAGAGCTTCTTTATGAACGGGACTTGCCCCGCTTTCCGGACAGCGAAGGAAAGCTGTTCCCAATTGCGCCGCTGTTGCTCCTGCTGCGAGTACGGCAGCGATATCCTTTCCATGCATCAGTCCACCCGCCGCAATGATCGGTAACTTCAGTTCATTTTCAATCATCCGTATCAATACTAAAAGACCGTAATCATCTTCTGTACGGTTTTCAAAACTGGCACGATGTCCCCCTGCCTCAATGCCCTGAACACATAGCACATCCGCACCAGCACCCGCTGCCTTTTTTGCTTCCTGAAGGTTGGTTACTGTCACGGCGATAAGGGTACCGACGCTTTGGAGCTCGCTTATTACATCAGATGAAGGGCATCCAAATGTAAAACTGACGATCGCCATCCGGGCCTCTTTTAATGCAGCTAATTTATTTTGCCAATCATCATCATCACTATGGGCATTTCCAATCGCAACCCCCACACTCTTTGCCTCTTTTTCAATTTTTTCATGATAGGCAGATAATGAACTTTCATCCACCACCTCATGACCAGGCACAAAAACATTCACGCCAAATGGTCGCTTGGTCATTTGACGCGTCTGCGCTATCTCTCCTTCCATCTCTTTGGCAGTCTTATAGCCTGCCGCAAGAAAGCCCAATCCTCCTGCATTGGATACTGAAGCCGCAAGCATTGGTGTGGAAGCCCCTCCTGCCATCGGTGCTTGAATGATTGGATATCTCAGTAAATCTTTGAACATTCTACACAACTCCTTTTGATTTTTCTACATGCCCTTATCATTTTTACGTTTTCTTGGTATAATGATTGTCTGTAAGAGAAAAGTGTCTAGATGATCACCCTTTATATCTTGCAAATATAAAACATAGGTGGTAAATAAAAAATGGAAACAAAACCATATAGAGTATTGCTTTATTATTTGTATGTACCTATCGAGAATCACGAAGAATTTGCAGCCGAGCATCTTGCGGCATGTAAAGCCCTTGAATTGAAAGGTCGTATCTTGGTGGCATCAGAAGGTATCAACGGAACGGTTTCAGGTACGATCGAACAAACCAACCAATATATGGACATGATGCAAAGCGATTCCCGCTTTGCCGATATCGTGTTTAAAATAGATGAAGCTGATGGACATGCTTTCAAAAAAATGCATGTTCGTCCACGCAATGAACTTGTCACGCTTCGATTGGAAGATGACATCAACCCGAATCAGACGACAGGCCAATACTTGAGCCCGAAGGAATTCTTCGAGCAAATGCAAGATGAAAACACGATCGTCCTTGATGCCAGAAATGACTATGAATATGATTTAGGACATTTCAGGGGCGCAATCAAGCCAGAAATAACGAATTTCCGTGAACTTCCGGATTGGGTCCTGGAAAATAAACAAATGTTCGAAGGCAAAAAAATCCTTACGTATTGCACCGGCGGTATCCGCTGCGAGAAATTCTCCGGCTGGCTTGTCGAAGAAGGCTTTGAGGACGTTAGCCAGCTGCATGGCGGCATCGCAACATACGGGAAGGACCCCGAAGTCCAAGGTGAGCTTTGGGATGGCCAAATGTATGTATTCGATGAAAGAATTGCCGTACCTATCAATCAAAAGGAGCATGTCATTGTTGGACGCGATATTTATTCCGGCGAGCCTTGTGAACGCTATGTCAATTGCGCTAACCCTGAATGCAACAAGAAAATCCTTTGCAGTGAAGAGAACGAACACAAACATATGCGCAGCTGTACCCACGAATGCCGAGTGCATCCGCGTAACCGCTATGTAGTCGAGCACAACCTTTCTGAAGAAGAAGTTGCTGAAAGATTACAGAAAATCGAAGAAGCCATTACGGCAAAATGATTAAGCAACCCGAATCAGTGGACATGTTCCCTATTCGGGTTTTTTCAATACCCTGCATTCAACCCCCTCATACAGAAACTAAATCTTATTTCCCTATTTTAATCCTGAGCTTTTTCTTCATCCCACTGCTTAGATTAACTATGAACTTTTTCTAACTGCAAGATTCCATACTCTCTTACTTCTATATCAAAATAGAAAAAACCTTCTTTAAGCATTAAAAGCAAGAAATAACCACTAACTCCTAAAGGGTACTGCATTATCCCATCTCAAACCCAATCAGAGTCTCGAACACCCGTTCCAACCAACTTGTTTTAACATTTAAATAGAACTCCTTTTGCTTCGGGCGAGATTTTAAAGTACCAACAACAAATAAAAAGGACTATCGTATAAAATCATTGAAATCAATTTTGTGCGGCTTGTTCATTTTTATCATAGTGTACAGAAAGTAAAGACCTTCTGAAAGTGATGACACGTCATATTTTTTAAGAATATTGGGAAGAAGCAGATCATCTTCATCATCTTGAAGAGGTAAAACTTATATAGGCGAAACGCAAAGAAACGATAGAGCGTGTATTCGCAAATGCAAAAGAAAAGCATGGTATGCGTTGGACTACTTTAAGAGGACTTAAAAAATTGTCGATACAGGCGATACTTACTTTCGTGCCATGAATGAAAAGAAGATGACCAACTGGACTTGGAGAGGTCACTATTCCCTATAGCTGCTTCTAATCCAATAATAAATCAAAAAGGTCTCGGAATGAGACCATTCCGAAACCTTTATGTCTACAAACTGAGCGATTCCTCTTTCGAAGAATTTCTCTTGTTTCCATTAAATTTATTTTTCTTCTGCACTTACAACAATTCCACAAGCTTGTCTATCGCCCGCATCACCAGTTTTCAAGGTATCTTCATCAGGTCCCTTTTCTCCATTGGCTTCATAACGGTCAGGAATATTGGCAAAGTTGTCTGGATTTGCGTGAACAATGACAGCTAACTCTTCTTTCTTCAGTTGATCTATCGTCATATTATCCAATGTTGCCGTATATTTTGCCGTCCCATCCTCTTTTACAAATAGAGGGGGCATATCCCCTGCATGATGTGAGTGCGTTTCAGAAGTTGGATTGAAGTGTCCTCCCGCTGTAGTGAAAGGGCCATCCTTGGCATCCACCTCACATATTGCGTTTTCATGAATATGGAAACCATGATAGCCTGGCTCTAAACCTTCCAAAGCTGTCTGGATCACTACGGCATTCTCTTCCGCGGTAAAATTGACAGTACCTAATTTTTTACCTTCAACATCTTTTACTTCCGCTTTCACCTGGGGATCAATATCTGTTTGTGTTCCTTGTCCCACTGTATTCATGTCCTCGGCATTTTTGCCGGCCTGATCTGTATCATCAGCGGAATTACATCCATACAGTATAAAGGCAACACACATAGGAAGCATAAGTTTTTGTTTATAGTTCATGATAAATACCCTCGCTCTCTTATATGTATATTCTACTTATTACTTTCCACTATTATGGAAGAATAAACAGAAAGCGGGATAAATAGGAAAATAGATTTCACTAGTAAGAGAAAACCTCTTACTAAATTCACAGTCAACGATTTTACAATAAGGCATAATGGGCTCCATTTTCACAAAGTGATGACACCGAAAGTAATGGCTGCAATCGTCATGATGATGGTTGTCCCAAACGCCCATTTAAACAGGAATTTTTGGTGATCCCCAAAATCAACGCCTACAAGGCCAATCAATATGAATGTTGCAGGTACCAATGGCGATAATGGGAACCCTGTGGTCGAATGACCTAATAAAGCCGCCCTTCCAATTTCTACAGGGGCAATACCAAAGTTGGAGGCGGTTTCACTGATGATAGGCAGAATGCCGAAATAGTAGGCATCAGGTGAAAAAATGAACCCCATCGGAATGCTCGTCAGCGCCACCACCAGTGGCAAATGTGCCCCGAGCCAATCCGGAATGACGGTTACGATGGACGCGGCCATCGAGTCCATCATCTTTGTTTCTGTAAATACACCCGTAAAAATCCCTGCAGCGAAAATGAGTGTACAGATCATCACGAAACTGTTGGCATGACTTAAAATCCTTTCCTGCTGTTCTTGTGGATTAGGAAAGTTAACGAATAATGCTATCGCGAAAGCAGAGGCAAACAAGATTTGGATTGGCAGCACCTCCATCACCAGCAATACCATTAGTAAAATCGTCAAGAGCCAATTAAACAAAAATAACTTGGATGGTCGTTTAGATGTGGTTTCTGCAGTTGCAGCCTGTTCGCTCATACCGGGTGGCATGGTCGTCTCCATCGAACTGACTCCTACTCTCTCTCTTTCCTTTTTGCCAAGTACATATGCCGAAAACAAGGTCCATAAAAGACCGCAAATCATGACCGGAATAAGCGGTATGAATAAATCCGATACTTCAACTTGCAGGCTCGCGGCCGCTCTTACCAACGGACCTCCCCATGGAATCATATTCATGACTCCTGCACCTAAACCAACGACACAAGCCAATACGAGTCTGTTCATCCCTAATTTCATATAAAGCGGCAGCATGGCCGAAACGGTGATCATGAATGTGGATGAACCGTCTCCATCCAAACCTACCAATATGGTTATGATGGCTGTCGCCATGACAACCTTTAGTGGATCACCTTTTACAAAACTCAAAATTTTAGCGATCATAGGCTCGAATAAACCAACGTCAATCATTAAACCAAAATATAAAATAGCAAAAACGATCATGACAGCCGTTGGTGTCACCTTTAAAATACCTGTGACCATCATTTCTCCCATTTCGGATGCAAAGCCGCCAATCAAACCAAAAGCTATCGCCGTGAAAATAAAAGCGACGACTACGGAGAGACGCTTTGTGATGACTAAGACCAGAAACGTTAAAATCATGCAAAAGCCAAGAATAGTTAACATGTTAAAAACTCCTTTAATTTGTAAATAAATAAATTTTTCTGAAAAATCAATATTTTCACATTATAACACTTGTACATTCATTAAAAAACCCACTATTATAACGAAAGTCAAATTCTATAACCAAAGTCAAATTCTATAATCAAAGTCAAATTCATTTAATAAATTAGTTAATTTCTGTATACTATTATTTAGGGACCCGAAGTTTTTTTAAGAAAGAAGTGTTGCATGTAAAATGAATGCTCATAAAATTGCTAAACGGAATCTATTCATCATGTGGTTCGCAAACTTTTTCATAGGCGGAAGCATGACAATGGTTCTTCCATTCATATCTTTATACATTGGTACATTCGGCGATTATTCTACTCAATATATCCAGCATTGGTCCGGATGGACATTCGGAATCACTTTTGTGACTGCCTTTTTATTTTCTCCTGTTTGGGGCCGGATCGGTGACCGGTATGGAAGAAAAAAAATCTTGATTGTCTGTGCCTTTGGGATGGGGCTGTCCATTTTCTTGATGGGATTCGTCGAAAATGTTTGGCAGCTATTCGTCTTAAGGATGTTCACAGGAATATTCACTGGATTCATTTCCATGTCACAGGCCTTCATATCAACCCAGACTCCGAAAGAAATTGCCGGACGTGTACTGGGAACGCTGCAAACGGGAAATATAACTGGTTCACTTTTCGGACCATTGCTCGGCGGCATACTTGCCGACACACTCGGCTATTCAACCGCCTTTAAATTCACCTCGATCACCATTTTCGTTTCTGGACTGCTCGTTTTTGCAACCAAGGAATACCAAATGGAACGTCAAAAGGGAACCAAGTCGAGCTATTCAAGCAGAGAAGTACTCTCGCATATCTTACGGAATCCCATCCTGGTGAATGTCATGCTCATTTCGACACTTGTTCAAGTTGCCCATTTCAGCATCCAGCCCATTCTTTCTTTATATGTTGGCGAGCTGCATGGAACTTCCAATCTAGGATTTTATTCGGGGATCGCCTTTTCTGCAGCGGGACTTGGAAATTTATTGATGGCGCGTCATTGGGGCAAGATTGGTGATCGGCATGGGCATGTGAAGATCCTTGTGCTGCTACTTTTTCTGACCGCACTCGTCTACTTCCCTGGTGCCTTCATCAATCATTTTTGGCAACTTGTCATTGTACGCTTCATACTAGGCATGGCAATAGGGGGCATCATCCCTGTAAGGATTGCCTACATTCGCCAAGAAGCCCCCGTCGCAATGCAGGGGGAAGTCCTTGGTTACAATACGAGTCTACGCTTTTTAGGCAATATCATCGGACCTGCAATGGGCGGAATGGTCGCTGGTTTCTATGGATTCTCCGCTGTTTTCATCACGACCAGCACCCTGCTTCTCATCGCTGGGCTTGTTCTTTATTTCGCGATGCACCGAAATCCAGAGCTGGCCAGATCACATTGATCATTTTTTCGCAAGAAAGCCTGCTTCCAGATGGAAGCAGGCTTTTATTCGGTAGTCATTTGGATTCCGATATACAGGCAGTGAGATCACTTTTCTTTGACCTCCTTACTCCTTAGGCTTGAACCATAAACTGATAAGTATTTTTATTCCTCCTCATAAACGCATCACATTTTATGTTAAGATTATTATAGGCAAATTTTATGAAAGTAAAAGACGCAAAGCCACGGGCCTAAACCAACAACTTAGTTGTCATGGCAGCCGGGTTGCCAAGATTTATCTTGATTAGATCGTTTAATTAATTATTTCTTGCCCCATTTTTAATTTGCCTAAAATTAGAAAAAAGAGGGTTATATATGTTTTTTCCAACCATTTATTCAGCTAATACGGATGAGAGGCACATTGTTAAAGATAAAAATACATGTGCATGCGGCACAAGATATAATGTTTTCGCAATGTTGACCAGAAGCGACCTTCGAAAGATCAGATTCAAGCATTATAAAGAAGTGACATGCACAAAATGTAAATCAAGTATTATTCATAAGGACAATTAGTCCCTTTTCACTTGATGGGTTCCTTTCTCCTAGAAATTGATAGAACTCGCCAGTTCTGCCCTCATCACTCCCATGTAAGGTTAATAGGTAAAAGTACATCGTTCCGATAAACAAAAGCTATCTTAGACTTCATGCCCCCTTATGCCGACCGCCTGTAAATGATTAGACAGAATAGCCCCGGATTTGCCATTTCAATTATCCATATAGATAGAAAGAAGGACTCATGCTATAATTTAGTCCGTTAAAAAATGAAATTCACACATATAAAAGGAGTGTTTCTTTGAATACATCTGCATACAAACAAGAATGGACAGGCAACATTAGGGCAGATGTTCTTTCTGGTATTGTCGTTGCCTTGGCATTGATTCCAGAGGCGATCGCCTTTTCGATCATTGCAGGTGTTGACCCAATGGTTGGTTTATATGCCTCATTTTGTATTGCCATCGTCATCTCTTTTGTCGGCGGTAGGCCAGGAATGATATCGGCTGCCACTGGAGCAATGGCACTCGTCATGGTCGATCTTGTTAAAGATCACGGTCTGAACTATTTACTTGCTGCAACAATATTGACTGGTTTGCTGCAAATTTTACTAGGGGTCTTAAAAATCGGGAAATTAATGAAGTTCATCCCAAAGCCCGTCATGACTGGTTTTGTGAATTCTTTAGCCATCCTGATTTTCACTGCACAGCTCACCCATTTCGTGGGTGAGACATGGATCATGTATGTCATGACTGCTGTTTCATTAGCTATCATTTATCTTTTTCCAATGATCACGAAAGTCATCCCTTCGCCATTGGTCGCCATCATATTCATGACAATTGTCGCAGTTACTACGGGTGCTGGGGTGCGGACGGTTGGGGATATCGGACAATTGACAGAAGCACTTCCGATGTTCATGCTTCCAAATATCCCTTTGACCTTCGAAACTTTGGCGATCATTTTCCCTTATTCCATAGCCCTTGCGTTTGTCGGGTTGCTTGAATCCTTGTTGACGGCCCAAATAGTCGATGAGATGACTGACACGGACAGCAATAAAAACAGGGAAGCCAAAGGCCAGGGTATCGCTAATATCATTGCCGGATGTTTTGGCGGCATGGCAGGATGTGCAATGATCGGTCAATCCGGTATCAACATTAAGTCAGGGGGAAGGGGCCGTCTCTCGACATTTGTAGCTGGCGCTTTCCTTATGGTCTTAATCGTGGTATTAAATGACGTCCTTATACAGATACCGATGGCTGCACTTGTCGCGGTCATGATCATGGTTTCCATTGGAACATTTGACTGGTCCTCCCTAAAAAGGCTCAAGGTGGCTCCAAAGACGGATTCAGCCGTGATGATCGTGACGGTTCTCATTGTTATTTATACGCATGATTTATCAAAAGGGGTTTTTGCTGGAGTGCTTTTGAGCATGATTTTCTTCTCGGCAAAAATTTCTAAAGTGACGGTGGAGAAAACGGCAGACAGCCAGGGTAAGAAAATCATTTATCGTATCAGTGGACAAATATTTTTCGCTTCAGTGGAGGACTTTATTTCGAAGTTCGATTCTAAGGAGAAAGCAGATGTGATCATCATCGATTTTTCCCAATCTAAAATATGGGATGCTTCTGCGGTCGGTGCCGTTGATAAGATTATTCTTAAATATCAGCTTCACGGTACACCCGTCAAGGTGCAAGGTCTTGATCACGAAAGTTCCTTATTGTTTGAGAAACTCGCCACTACAGAAAGTAAAATATCTTGAAAAAGTAAAATTCTGTTGAATAGAAACGTTTCAAACCGACAAAATAGATACATGAAAACTATTTTGAAGGAGCGAAAAACATGACATACCAGCAGGATTATACGGCAGCAAATCTGTCAGCTGATTTATTGAATGAACTGAAAAGCTTTGAAAGCAAACTTGGCGAGGAAGCCAATAAAGAACTGATTGTCATCGCCTATGAAAAAGAGAAGGATTCTTTGAATTAAGATAAAAAGACTCAAACACCATTATATGGGAGTGCTTGAGTCTTTTTTTTTGCACATGAAAAAGGATGCCCGAAAAGCACCCCTTTTTCTCTATTACTTATTGAATGTGTCCGTTAAAATCGGCACGATTTGTTTTTTACGCGATACAACGCCTTCTAAGACGGCGATGTTATTGTTTAATGTAACGTTATATGCTTTTTCCACTGCATTCGCAGCTTTTCCAAGAGCAAGGGCAACAGAATCATTAGTCAAGATATCCGTTACAATGAATAGGAATAAATCCAATTCCTTCATAGAGATGACCTCTTCAATTGCTGCTTCCAATTCGGATTGCTTGGCAAGCACTTCGTTCGGATCTACGGCATTCACCTGGGCTATTTCCACTTTAGCATTACCCATGGAGAATTCTTTTGCGTCAAGAGTGATTAGCTGGGCAATCGTTTTGTCGCTTAAATCAGCTCCCGCCTTCAACATTTCCAAGCCATATGTTTCGGCATTGACTCCTGCAATATCAGCCAGTTCCATAGCTGCTGCAACGTCTTGCTCTGTGCAGGTCGGGGATTTGAACAATAAAGAATCAGAAATGATGGCAGACAGCATAAGTCCTGCAATTGCTTTAGGGACTTCAATTCCGTTTTCTTTATAGATTTTATTTAAAATAGTTGCCGTACAGCCAACTGGTTCCGCACGGTAATATAAAGGATCGCTTGTTTCAAAGTTAGCGATACGGTGATGGTCGATAACTTCCAGCACACGGACTTGGTCAATATCTTCAGCACTTTGCTGGCGTTCGTTGTGATCGACAAGGATCACGCCATCCGCTTCCCCTGCCACCTTTTCCACAAGACGAGGAGCTTCGAAATTGAATTGATCCAACGCAAATTGAGTTTCACCATTCACTTCACCCAGACGAACTGGTTCAGCGTTGATACCTAGTTGCTTTTTCAAATCTGCATAAGCGATTGCTGAACAGATTGTGTCTGTATCCGGGTTTTTATGTCCAAAAACTAATACTTTTTCCAAGATTTTATCTCCTTTTTCATAAATATTTTTCCGCGAATCCCCTCAGCGCAATAAAGGAGAGCCACCTTTACAATACACTTTATTTTAACACAAAATCCTGTAAATTCAGTGCTTGAATTGTCCATTATCCAATAAAATCTTTCATTCCTTTTCCCTCTACCTTCACTTTGTCAATAGATAAGGGTTGGTTTTTCTCAAATATATTAGTTGAATTATCATCGTATATGGCTTACGATAATATAAGCAGAAATACTAGATATTGATTACACGAACAATGCTAATAACTATATATAGAATTTTTTATAATCCAAGGTGCCAGTGATGGCTGAAAAGGGAATCCGGTGCAAACCCGGAACTGTCCCCGCAACTGTAAATGTGACGAAATGAGAAAACCACTGTATAGCTCTCTATACGGGAAGGACTCAAAGTAGGATGATCATGAGTCAGGAGACCTGCCTTGATTTTTTCACGTTTCTTATTCTTCGGGGATTGAGATGATGAAACGATAGTTTAATGGCTATTTTTTCATGGCTCTTTTATTCTATCGTTTGATCCGCTCAATTCATTGGGCGGTTTTTTTATTTAGCGGATTTTTACAAGGAGGATTATTAATGACTCAAACATATAACTCTATTATAAGCGAAAATGATACCGAAACGAGCTCCATCCAGCTTGAAATGTTATCGAAGGAATTCGAAGGTCGTCTCGATATGGAAAAGTTCAAAAAGCGTTTTACTAAATGGCTTGATCGCAAAAGTGACTCAACCGAAGAACAGGCTTCAAAAAAACTGATTCAGCTCGCTCTTGAAAGTGTGGATATCGATGCTCCCGATTGGACATTCGTTGCTGCTGCAGAACTGTTGAATACAATGTATAAGGATGCGCAAGCCAATCGAGGTTATGAAGGCAAGAGTTATGGCCCATTTTATGAACTGATCTCGGAGCTCTCCCAACTACAAGATGGCCAGCGGTATCCCATTTATAAATCAGAACTGCTAGCTTCTTATACGAAAGCTGAAATCGAGGAATTGGGTTCGATGATTGACCCGGAAAGAGATAAACTTTTTTCTTACATAGGCATCTACTTATTAAACGATCGCTACCTAGCCCGCCCAAAAAGAGACAAGGTCTATGAACTGCCTCAAGAGCGCTTCATGATCATTGCGATGGAAATCATGCGATTGGAAAAAACGGAGCACCGCCTGCAACTTATAAAAGAAGCTTACTGGGCCATGTCCAATCTTTATATGACTGTTGCGACCCCTACACTATCGAATGCCGGTAAAACACATGGACAGTTAAGCTCTTGCTTTATCGATGCCATCGAAGATTCCATTGACGGCATCTATCTATCTAACTACGATGCTGCAAAAGTATCTAAATTCGGCGGTGGTGTCGGACTTTATGTAGGCAAGATTCGGTCGCTTGGTTCTGATATCCGTGGCTTCTCTGGAAATAGTTCCGGTACGACTCCCTGGATTCGACTATTCAACCAGACAGCCGTCAGTGTCGATCAATTGGGTCAACGTAAAGGTGCCATCGCGATTTACTTGGATGCCTGGCATAAAGATATCCTGAGCTTCCTTGATTTGAAGACGCAAAACGGGGACGACAGATTAAAAGCCCATGATATTTTTACAGGTGTATGCATACCTGATTTATTCATGGAGGCTGTACGCGACAGAAAAGAATGGTATCTGTTCGACCCGCACACCGTCAAGCAAACACTTGGATTCTCACTTGAAGATCTTTATGACGAGAAGAAAGGTGAAGGAAGCTTCAGGACACATTACGCACTTGCCGTTGAGGCAGCAGAAAATGGCATTCTTCCAAATTATAGCTTTGAAAAAATCAATGCGATGGAAATCATGAAAAGCATCATGATTTCCCAATTAGAAGAAGGCGTCCCATATATGTTCTACCGCGATGAAGTGAACCGGAAGAATCCGAATAAACATAAGGGTATGATTTATTGTTCTAACCTTTGCACAGAGATTGCTCAAAACTTAAGTCCTTCGACGATCACGGATGAATACGAAACGGAAGATGGCGATGTCGTTGTGGTTCGTAAAAGCGGTGATTTCGTTGTCTGCAATCTTTCATCCATTAACTTGCCCCGTGCGGTGAGCAGTGATGTTTTGGAAAGATTGATTCCTATTCAGATCCGGATGCTGGATAACGTCATTGATGTGAATAATCTTCCGGTCAAGCAGGCATCCATCTCGAACAAACGTTACCGGGCAATTGGATTAGGAACATTTGGATGGCATCATTTACTTGCTACCCAGAATATTTATTGGGAATCTGATGAGGCTGTTCAATATGCCGATGCTTTATACGAAAAGATCGCTTACTTAACAATCAAGGCATCCAATGAGTTGGCCAAGGAAAAAGGATCATATCCATATTTCGAAGGATCGGATTGGCATACAGGCGAATATTTCGAACTGCGTGACTATACGGATCAAAAATGGATTGATTTAAAAGCAAACGTACAGGAACATGGGACCCGTAATGGATATTTAATGGCCATCGCCCCCAATTCATCGACCGCTAAAATCGGTAATTCCACGGATGGCATCGATCCCTTGTATGAAATTGAATTTTATGAAGAAAAGAAAAACTTCAAATTCAAGGTGACAGCACCAGGATTGACGCCAAACACGTATGAATATTATAAAAAGACGCGCTTTAATTTGGACCAACTGGAAAGCATCAAGCAAAATGCAGCACGTCAACGTCATATTGACCAAGCAATCAGCTTTAATCTGTATGTACACAACACAATCAAAGCGAAGGTTCTATTAGATATCCATTTAACGGCTTGGGAAAGCGGGTTGAAATCAACATATTATGTTCGTTCGACTTCTTCCGAATATGACAATGCTTGTGAAAGCTGTTCAAGTTAACGTTTGATCAAGACCCAGTAATTTATTCTTAAAGGAGTTTTCACGTATGAACAATCATATCAAAAAGATTCGGATGCTCGAACCTACGCATCCAACTAAAGCGACCGGCGTATTCAAAGGAGAAGCCTCAGGCTTTCTCCTTTGGAACGATATCCAGTATGAAAAATTCTATGATACTTATACACAGCTCATCAATAACTTTTGGAAGCCTTCGAGCGTGAACATGATTCAGGATAAAAAGCAGTGGGGCGAATTGGACGAGGATATCCAGGATGCTTTTCTTGATATCCTTACGATGATCGCTGGAATGGACAGTCTTCAAACGCCTACTTTAGTAGAAATCCTTCGGTACATCAAGGATCCGGCGGCAAAAGCTATCCTCGCAAACATGGCCCAGCAGGAATCCATCCATAATGAGTCTTATTCCTATATCCTGGCTTCCTTGATTCCGGTAGGCAAGCAAAAACAGCTTTTCGACCGCATTAAAGAACATCCGGAAGTGATTAAGCGCAATCAGCCTATTGTGGATGCCTACCAAACGTTTGTAGATGATCCAAGCCCTCAGCATTTATTCGAGGCTCTGATCCATTCAACGAACCTCGAAGGGATATATTTTTATTTGGCATTCGCCTTCTATTATAATTTAGGGCGCCAAAACCTAATGACCGGTTCGGCTACGATGATTTCCTATATTCATCGTGATGAAATGGTCCATTTCGATTTCATAGGAATGCTCGTTCAAATCTTGATGTATGAATATCCTGAATTAAATAATGAAGAAAACACGAAATTCATCTATACAACGATTGAAAAAGCCGTCGAACTCGAAAAGGAATGGTCTGAATATATGCTTGAAGATATCCAAACCAAGGCCGATCTCGATTTGGAAGAATTCAATGAATACATCGAATATATCGCCAACAAACGGCTGCGCATGCTAGGACTTGAGAACTTGTATAAAGAGTATAGCGAGAACCCGATGCCATGGATCAAAACATTCGATGATGAATCCATCGGCCTTACCAAAACCGATTTCTTCGAGCAGAAGTCCAGGACATACAGTCAAGTAAATGCCAGCAATGGATTCGATGAGCTCTAAAGTTGCCATTGTCTATCATTCAGCCGGCGGCAATACAAAAGCGCTTGCTGAAGCCATCGCCTCCCTATTACCTGAATCCGAACTATATCGAATGAATGAATTCGATTTACGTACATTGCCGGATTATGAAGCATTGATAATTGGTACATATACATGGGGAAATGGAGAGCTGCCTGCTAAATCAGCAGCCCTTTATAAAGAACTTGAACAGCTGCCTATTGCTCATCTGAAAACGGGAGTCTTCGGAACTGGTGAAACCAACTATAATCATTTTTGCGGGGCAGTCGATCATTTCCGGGACATGTTATTTGCCCAAAGCCAGTTATTGGTGACATTGAAGATAGAACAGATGTATCAAGAATCAGACTTGTCCCGACTTAAGAAGTTCGCCTCACTATTCCAGAACTGACTGAAGGGATATGCGTTTTCGCATATCCCTTTCAATCGTTTTATAAAAACTTTAGCTGCCTATATCATAGTACGATTAAACATGAAGTATAATGAAGGGAAAAAGGAGATATTCATGGCTAATATCACTCAGTTACTACCTATACTTTTTATGCTAGTACTTGTCATATTCGTTATATCCATCGTGTTATACCTGTCACGTCATTTTAATCGTTCTAAACGGATTGAAGAAAAATTGGATGAAGTACTAAAGAAAATGGCCAGTAAAAAAGAGGATTAATCGATGTTTCCCTTTTAACGAAAAATAAAAAGACTCCAAAATCGGAGTCTTTTTTATAAGCGTTCAATTATTTTTGAACGTTAGCTGCTTGTGGTCCGCGAGCGCCTTGCTCGATTTCGAAAGAAACTTCTTGGCCTTCTTCAAGAGTTTTGAAGCCTTCGCCTTGGATAGCTGAGAAATGTACGAATACATCGTCTTGGCCTTCAACTTCGATGAAACCGAAACCTTTTTCTGCGTTAAACCATTTTACTTTACCTTGTACCATGATAGTTCCTCCTGTGTTTGGAAAAATCCATTTTATTACTATTTTTGGTTCTGGATAATGTTTCAAGAGGAATCCTATAACAGTAAATCCTTCTATCAAACTTATACCGAACAAAAATAATTACCCATATTATATCATGGGAAATCAAAAAAAAACAAGATTATAACAGTAAATCAACCGACAAATTACCCTAAAATTCTACATTTTCCGCTTCTTGCTTTGACGGAAACCCTCGTCAAGTAAGTAGCGCTCCGCCTCGATCGGGCTCTCGAAACACTCCTCCAAATTCGAACCAGAGTACACGTTCCAGAGTTGATCTTCTCTAATAAGAGAAAGCTCTTGTTTTTCTTGACCAATCCACGTTCCTTCCAACCTAGCGAACTCGTTTTCCTCTTCTTCGATTTCAATCGGAGGTTCGGATAGGTAATCCATGCTTTTTTGGATCAATTCCTTTAATTCTGCTTCATTATAGTCACGTATATTAATAAACCCTTTACGGTCAGTGTCTTTTTTTCTGATATGCCCTGCGTAAACGAATCCATTTCCATTAGGATGCAAGTGCTGAACGACGATTTTTTTCTCCTGGACACTCCCTGGATAATGAAAGTTCACACGCCCCAATGAAACGTCCTTTCGCTGTAATTCCGGAAAAGTCTCAATGATGCTCAATTTTTCTTCAAATGTTAACAAATTTCTTCCTCATTTCATTAGATCATATTGTTTGTCGATTATAACACAGACTGATAAGAAACAATAATCTCCCTCTTCCGCTATAATAAAACGGCTACCCTCATAAAGAAGACATAGACGCCGCACCTCATTTTTTCATAAGGATATAGGAGAGAAACCATTCATTTAATGTACGTCACGACAAAAAGCATAATGAATGAAAGGACAATGATCACGGCAACCCACAGCCAAGCTAATGTCATATTCCCGGAGTCCATGGCAATATAAATCGCGGTTGGTATGGTTTGTGTCTTTCCTGGAATGTTTCCGGCAAACATGAGTGTCGCCCCGAATTCCCCCAATGCACGTGCAAAACTCAATATGGCACCTGTGACGATGGATTTGACCGCCAACGGAAGGGATACACTCAGGAACAATCTCCACTCGCCGGCCCCGTCAACCCTTGCTGCATTTTCTATTTCCTCATCTATTCCCTCAAAGCCTGTTTTAGCGGATTGGTACATAAGCGGAAAAGCTACAACGGTAGATGCAATGACTGCCGCCCACCACGTGAACATGATCGGCTGGTTAAAAACCATTTCAATGAATTGGCCTGGCACCCCATTTTTACCCCAAATCACAATCAATAAAAAACCTACGACAGAGGGTGGCAGAACAAGCGGCAATAAAAATGCGGTTTCCAGCAGGACTCTTCCCTTGAATTTCTTTTTAGACATCAATCGTGCAAGGATAATCCCCAAGAAGAACACAAGGACGCCCGCTAGTCCTGCTACCTGTATCGATAACCTGACAGGTGACCAAAAATCCTCTGTCATGATACTATCCGCGCATCCATGTTAAATATCAACCTATGTAAATCCTTGCTCTGTATTATCACCGAGTTTTTTTCATTAAAGGCAGATTTCATTTCGGTTTCTCCCTTTCTTTTTGAAATAACATTTAAGTTTATTTTTCTTGACATCTTGCTGACACATAGAAACGTTAAAGTAAGAGTATCACAAATGTAAAAATAATTTCATTCCAATAAACTTGAAACTTTGAAGGAGTCGATTTTAAATGGTAACAATTTATACTACTCCAAGCAGTTTAGCCTGTCGTAAAGCAAAAGCTTGGCTTAAGAAAAACGAAATTTCATACAATGAACGCAACCTATATTCTCAACCTCTTTCTATAGAAGAAATAAAAGAGATTTTACGTAAAACGGAAGGCGGAACAGATGAAATCATCTCAACCCGTTCTAAAAAATTCAAAAGCCTGAATATCGATATAAATAATACACCACTTAACGATCTTTGCAAGCTTATTCAAGATAATCCGGATTTACTTCGCCGGCCAATCATTTTCGACCATAAGAACTTGCATGCCGGATATAATGAGGAAGAAATGGGACGCTTCCTTCCAAGAAAGGTCCGTCATGTCCAATTATGGCGAGCAATCTCCCAATTGGCTTAAACCATTAAACATTCAGGTGCTTATGTAAAAGGGTTGTCCATTAAATTGGACAACCCTTTTTTTATATTTGATTCGTCTTCTCTACAATGATCGTAAAGGTGGTGCCTTGTTCATTGCTATCCTTCAGTACAAGATCCCCATTTTGTGCTTTTGCGAGCATCTTACTGAATGGCAGCCCCAAACCTAAACCACGTATCTTCAACTTTTTGCTTTCACCTCGATAAAATGGTTCAAACACATACTGTTGTTCATGTTTCGGAATTCCTCGTCCACTGTCCTGGACGTCAATGCAGATTCGATCATCCTCCTTTTCATAAAGGTGAATCGCTATTTTCCCGTTGCCATCAAGAGCATGCCTGGCATTATTCAAAAGGTTAATGACAATTTGCTGCATCCGCAATGGATCTATTTGACCAAAGACAGGTTCATCAGGAACTTTTATAACAAGCTCGAACGCTTGATCATCATCCTGGGTTACTTGCCAGCGATAGGCGATTTCCTGGATGAATTTATTGATATTTTCCCGTTGCACACGAATTTTAAAAGCGCCTGCAGAAATGGCATTATAATTAAGTAAATCTTCTATCATATCTTGTAGCCGCTGTGTTTCCTTTAAGGAAATATCCAAGAATTCCTTACTCTGCTCTCCCGTAACGACATCATCCTTAACCGCTTGTATGAGTCCGCTAATAGAAGTGACAGGCGTTTTCAAATCATGGGTTACACCAGCTAGTAATTCTGCCCGTAACTTCTCCATCGCTTTCAATCGATTGGTCATTTCCTTAAATGATTCGATCAGTTCATAAATTTCTTCTTCCTTTATTTCTTCTTCCTCTTTGAAATGGATATCATAGTTGCCTTCACGAACCTGGACCGCGGCGTTAGCTACGTCTTGGATGGGCCGCGAAATCTGCCTCGAAAGAAAATAAATGACTCCCGTTCCAAGAATTAAAAGGCCTCCTATCATGATTGCCAACAAGCCATGATCTTGGTTGATTTCCTTTAATGCTGCTTCTTCCTGTGCGATGACCACCCACCCTCTCGTCTCATCATTAAACGTAATGGGGGATTTGACGACATATACTTTGTTGTCGGAAATCTTGACCTTTTGAATTAATTCCCTATTTTTCATAATGACGTCTGGAAGTTTGTTTTCATCCGGATCGATATACAACTGAGGCATCGTATAAATGATGCTGCCATCAGTGTCGACGATATAGATGATTGGCTGTTGGTTCAGATGAAGGATTTTTTCCCTTTCCTCAACAATCTCCGAAAGGACCGGACCAACGACTATCTGTCCATTTTCCTTTATCGCCCGATCTGATGTTTCATCAGCTAAGTACTTAAGGAGGCTAAGCCTATATTCCAAAGCTGTTTTTTCCATCCACCATAAGGAAAAAACAGACAATAATATCAAACCTGAAATCAAGGTCAATACGTATCTCTTCGTCCAATAACGTTGTAAAGTGGTTCTTTTTTTAGTTTTCATAGACACTCAATTGATACCCCAATCCGCGCAACGTTTTTATTTCCCCTTCAGCTGCAGGCCATGCATCGATTGCCTTCCTGATTCGTTTGATTGCCAGGTCCACGGCACGGTCACTGCCATCATAATCCATGCCCCACACTTGATCGAGCAGCTGCTCCCTCGTAAAAATTTGATTAGGGTGTTTAGCGAAAAAAATGAGAAGAGATAAATCACGTGGTGTCAAACTTATTTCTTTCCCATTCAATTGCACCATATAAGACTGATCATCGATGGTTAAACTCCCAAACTCATGTACATGATCATCTTCCGCAACAACAGTCGAGGATCTCCTTAAAACGGCATGCACCCGTGCCACGACTTCCTCGGCAACAAATGGTTTAGAGATGTAATCATCCGCACCTGACTTAAATCCGGATAATCGGTAATCGACATCATTCAGTGCCGTCAACATGATAACCGGGCATGTATTACCCTCCCTGATTTCCTTCAATATATCCCAGCCTTCCTTTCCCGGCAGCATGACATCAAGCAGGACAAGGTCCGGCGTCGTTTCTTCAAATACAGGAATGGCCTTTAACCCATCGTATACTTGGACTACATTAAAACCTTCACGCTCCAAATATGCTTTCAATACCATTGAAATGGCCAATTCATCTTCTACTACTAAAATTTTCTTCATTTAAGGATTCCTCCTTCCTGAATTATAGTGGAATCATTTTGTATATGCTAACTATTAAAGTATAAGAGCTTTTTCCCTCAATTTTACCCTTTTAATGTGTCAGGATTATGTTCGCAGCAAAATTTGGCTACGATTTCCCTTAGTACTTTCCATTAAACTTATTTTGTACGAAGAATCTCGATTCATTTTAACCTTCTAGGAAAAAGTTATATGGAAACGGATAAAGCTTGTACAAAACTTATGATTTTCTTATATACACCCTTAAGAGGCTGGCTCAAGGTGGAGCCAGCCTCTTTTCAATTACATGTTTCGTGTGGATTCGGACAGCCCACTTCCTGTCTTTCCACTTGAATCGTGCTATGTTCAATTCCAAACTGATCGTGAAGTAGTTTTTGTGCTTCTGCTAAAACAGAATCGTGGTTGCCACTCTCATCTATGACAACATGACAGCTCATGGTCAAAAAACCAGAGGTGATCGTCCAGATATGGAGATCATGGACATCTGATACACTGCCCAATTCCATCAAGGATGTTTTCACTTCATCCATATCGACTTGCTCGGGTGTACCCTCCATCAAGATATGGAAAGAATCCCTCACTACTCTAAATCCGCTGATAATAATTAAAATCGCAACGATGACACTCGCAATCGGATCTGCCATTCCCCAATCGAAAAAATAAATCAAGAGTGCGGCAGCAATGGCACCCACCGATCCAAGCATATCACCAATGACATGTAAAAAGGCACTCCGTACATTCAAATTGTCTTCCTTATCTCCGCTCATTAAAATCCATGCGGCAATGATATTAACCAGTAAACCAATGATTGAAATCATTAGCATTCCGAGGCTTTGTACCTCAGGGGGATTGATGAACCTTTTAATTGCCTCTATGAAAATGAAAACGGATATCACGATTAAGGTCAATCCATTCAAACAAGCAGCAATGATTTCAAACCTTTTATATCCATACGATTTGGACGATGTCGCTTTTCTTTCACCGAACCTTATCGCTGTATAACTAAGTCCTAAAGCTGCCGCATCGCTAAGCATGTGACCTGCATCCGACAGTAAAGCCAGACTATTTGTCATGAATCCTCCAATAACCTCAACTACCATAAATGTAGTGATTAACAAGAAAGAAGCCAACAACGCTTTTTTATTATTAGAATGATGGTGGTGTCCGTGCCCATGTTCATGGGAGTGACCATGATGATGTCCCATGCCATTCCTCCTCTCGGATTTAAAACTTATATATAGTATGGGATAAATCTAGAATGGTTTCAAATGATTCACTTCCCGATTTCATTGCTGCAAAGCAAATGTTAAAAAAAGCAAATAAAAGATCCCTTTTTAGGAAAACCTTCCTAAAAACAAAAAATAAACACCGCAGACTTTTCCTGCAGCGTTTATTTTTTGTTTATCTTTCTTCTTGCATCGTATCATCGACAATGGCATGCAGATCTTTATTAAACAATTCATTATTACAGACAAAACTGTGACGTTCCTTCTCTTGTTGATCTTGAAAATTTCTTTGCTTTTCATGTTCCTTCATGGCCTACCTCCCGCATCATCATGTTTTGCCTATTATCGTATCCACAGGCATGTACCTTTATGCTGAACATTTCCCCATTTTCATCATTTATAAAAGGTTCAGACCTGCTGCCCACCATGGAACGCACGTATAATGAATTCATGCTCAGGAACTTGTAAGCTTTTATAGGATAATAGAAACGATGAATTATCATAGATGACTTGTTCGAGATATACCTGTATACCGGCATTTTCAATCGTAACGATGGCATAAGGTGCAACAGGTTCACCATTACAGCCAAGAGAACCTGGATTCAGGAATATCGTTCTGTCATTTTTAAAATGATGGATAGGGTGATGATGTCCAAATCCAATTAAATCGTGATGCTGATCTTTAAAAAGTCTTTCTAAGTTATATAAATTCGGTTCGACGATTTTACTAAAAGGGTTTTGGCTTATGTGTTCATCCAACTTCTTCGGTTCCATGTGATAATGAGTGAAGTAAACGGAGTGATCATTGATGGTATTCTGTATGGTGCGAGGTAAATTCTCCAGTTTTGCAATGAAATTCCAATGCATTCTTCGCGCTATCCATTCATGATGCTCCTTGACATGAATGTGACCTTCCGGATGCGGCTCCCCGTTAATGATGGCGAGTACAGCTTCATCATGATTTCCAGTTAACATCGATAAATCATTTCTCGAAAATAAAAGTTCAAGGACTTCATTTGTATCCGGGCCTATTCCAACCATATCTCCCAAACAATAGATATGATCGATATCCTCCCTTTGATCAATATCCCTAAGAACAGCATTTAACGCTGAAGCATTACCATGCACATCCGTTATAATGGCAACTTTCATGACTAAGCTCAGCTCCCTTCCCCCATAATCCACAAGGTATATTATAACATTTCAAACGAAATCAAAAAAATATTCGGGCTTATTCCCCTGATTTGTTTAACGCCCATTTTTTATGAATAAGCTAACACTTCGGCCTAGAATACATAGTATGAAGTATTCCCGGTAAAGATGTTTTGCTAGGTATGTAATTCATAATATGTATGAGGAGGAAATTGAATGGGTGGATTTGGTAACGATAGTTGTGGCGGCGGTGGCGGCTGCGGCGGTTTCAATAACGGATTTGCATTGCTGATCGTATTATTTATCCTGCTAATCATCATTGGATGCAGTTGCGGATTCGGTGGATTCTGATAATGTCAAAAATGAAAAAGGCGCCTGATCATGGCGCCTTCTTTGTTTTTCCATAGTCATTTTCCCTTATCAAACTTTTATTACATATAATCCCGGCACCCCATGATTTCATAAACGATATGTTCCATAATCCCATATTGTGTTATCCAGCTATTTACTGCAGAATTCAGATTATAAGAAGTATAATAATTAAATGTCCCGAAAAAAGCTTAAGGACGAATTGACCTTAAGCTTCTGAAAGTTACCCAAGGGAATAACCTCTGCTAGACATGAACTAATTGCAATATTTCTACCCTCTGCTCTCAAATCATAAAAGGGGCAGAGAGCCTGCTCAATCCATCCTCCATTTGTTTTTTCGCATCTTTCATCATGCCATCAAGTAACTCCTTGACCGTGGGGATATCGTCAATCAATCCGGCAACCTGGCCGCTGTTCATAAAACCATTGTTAACATCCCCGTTCATTGCACCATTAATATGATGAACTTCAGAGGTCATTTCACGATAATTCATAGGAGACAGCCCCTGTTTTTCCAAATCCAGGACTTTTTCGGTATATGGATCCTTCAATACTCTTCTGACCTGACCAACGGATCTGCCCAAAATTACCGTATCATTGCCCATCGCTTCGATTAGTTTCTGTTTATATGACGGATGGAACGGTGCTTCTTGTGTTGCAATCAGCCTTGTTCCTAACTGGACGCCTGAAGCTCCCAGCATCAATGCAGCTGCCAGACCCTGGCCATTTCCGATTCCGCCAGCAGCCAAAACAGGCAGGTTCACATGCTTGCTGATTTGCGGGATGAGTGAAAATGTGGTCAATTCCAGGTTCGAATTGATGCCGGCAGCTTCAAACCCTTCAGCAACCAACACATCGGCTCCAGCGGCTTGCGCTTTTTGCGCGTGCTTGACCGAAGCAACGATAGCGATCACTTTTATATTTTTTTGTTGCAATTGCGGAATGTAAGGGGCAGGATTTCCAGCTGATAAGGAAACGACTGGTATATCATGCTTCAGGACAAGATTGATTAACTCATCTGTATATGGATTAACGTTTATCGGTATGTTCAACGCGAAATTTTTATCGGTTTTATCTTTGGTTTCAAGAATGATGGCTTCTACCTGTTCAGGGTTCATGGTACCGCACCCTATTGTCCCTAAGCCACCTGCATTGGATACTGCGGCTGCTAGACTTGCATTGCTTATGTTCCCCATGCCGCCTTGAATAATAGGATATTTTATCGAAAAAAGTTCACAAATATATTTCACTTTTACCCCTCCCTGTCCATTTAATGTTATACTATATTCATTAGAAAAACAATTCTGACTTTTCCAAAAGGAGCGAGACTATGATTATTCCGTACAATAATAAAAAACCTTCTATTGACGAAACTGTTTTTGTTGCACCTGGTGCTCATTTAATCGGTGATATTTCAATTGGAAAAGAATCGTCCATTTGGTTTAACTCCGTTCTACGCGGTGATGAAGATTCAATTACAATAGGAGAGAAGTGCAGTATTCAGGATAACTCCACCATCCACTTATTTGAAGGTTGCCCTGTTGTCATCGAAGACGAAGTGACGGTTGGTCACAACGTTATCCTACATGGTTGTAAAATAGGCAAACGGTCCATTATCGGTATGGGTTCAACGATATTGGATAATGTAGAAATTGGCGAAGAATGCATCGTCGGAGCAAATACATTGATTGCCGCTGGCAAAAGTATACCTCCACGTTCGCTAGTTATTGGTTCCCCAGGGCGAGTGGTTCGCAGATTGAATGATAAAGATCTTGAATTGATCCAACTTTCGGTTGATACATATGTTCAAAAAGGAAAGGACTTCAAAGGGCTGCTTGATTAATTTTCACACTGAACATACCCCGTTGTCCTTATGTGGCTATATCATGTAAAAAAGAGCTTCGGCCAGTCACTAGTGACTGGCCGAACCTTTTTTACTTAATGATTAGAGGATGATCCTTAGCATCATAGGTTTCATCTTTCCGGCATAAATCATTATTTTCCTGAAATACGCTTTCAAAGAATCTGCTTGCTGGTTCAGCCAAGACTTGATAATACTGGCTGAATAAAAGTGCGGCATGATTCCCGTTCCACTTGGAAGGCAATAGTTCCTTGGGCAAGCCTGGATCGATAAATAAAAACTTGCGGTATTCATGCACCAAATTCGTTCGTTCCACAAAGCAATCAGCATCAGACATTTCCCTCCTGCTAATGATGCTTTGGTGCACGATGAATTGTTTGCTGTATTTCTCGATGAATTCTTCATATTTATTCTCAATCTCTTCTAAATGCCAACTCTTCTCGACAAGCGATTGATTTTGTTTGGGACCCTTGTATTCCGAAATGAAAAAATCAACATATTCATTGATATCGTATTTCTCGATCAAGAGTTTGATTTGTTTTTCCAAGTCATTAGGGGAAATCCAGCAACCATTGGAAAAGCTGCCAAATCCACTCCATAATAATTCTTTTCGAAGATCATCCCGTAATTGACGTTTATCTTCAGGGATCGTGTACATTAAAATGCGCCATTTACCGTCCCAATCATTTGGTTTCATTTTATATATGCGATTGGCCGCTTCATCCATTCGCTGTACACCGCGATCAGTCAAAAAGTAATAGCTCTTATTTCCCTGCTTCTCTGATTGAATCCAGCCTTGTTTGACCATACGGGAAACGGCTACACGTACGCCCTGTTCATTGTGGCCGAATTCCTTTAATAAACGAATTAAACTGCCTATCCAGATTTTATTTCCATAGTTACGGATATAATCACCATAAATCGTAAAAATCATGGATTGCGTATTAGTTCCTATATTTCTCACCTCTTTCATTGTTACGATTTTCACACGGACTGCATAAATACTATTATATCTTTTTAAAATGAAACCGCAATATCATTTACCCGTAAATTGCGTTTTTCTCCGCTCACTAAATGCTTCGAGCGCTTCCAATCTATCTTGAGTCGGAATGGTCAATTCATAGGCTTTCCCCTCTATGGCCATTCCGGTTTGCAAGTCTGTATTCATTCCCTGGACAATGGCATATTTGGCTTGCTTGACTGCAATCGGCCCATTATTCATAATCTTTCCTGCCAATTCCTCACAGACTGATAACAATTCATCCCTCGGAACGACCTTCAATAGGATCCCTAGTTGACACGCCTCTTCTGCTGTCAATTTTTTAGCAGTAAAGATTAATTCCTTCGCTTTCATTTCACCTATCAATCTCGGCAGCCGCTGTGTACCGCCTGCTCCAGGAATGATGGCCCAGCTAGTTTCAGTGAGCCCCAATGAAACACCTTCAGCTGCAATTGCAAAATCACATGAAAGCAGCCACTCAAATCCTCCCCCCAATGCATATCCATTAACGGCAGCTATGGTTGGCTGCGGAAGCCCTGCGATACTATTAAAAACATCGCGAATCAATTTAACGTTCCTTCTTACTTCCGCATCATTCAAAGTCTTTCTTTCCTTTAAATCCGCTCCTGCGCTGAATGCTTTTTCTCCTGCACCCGTGAAAATGACGGCACGGATATCTCCGTCCATATAAACAGCATCAACGACTTCCTGCAGTTCAGAAAGTGTCTCATAGTCGAAGCAATTCAATACGTCAGGTCGATTCACTGTTATATAGCCAATTTGATTATTCACATTATAAATGACGTTAGACATGATTCTTCTCCCCTTTTATAAAAAAAATGGTTCACTACCATCAATCATTTTCAATATTTTCTATAATGGCTGATATCCCCTGCCCAACACCGACACACATCGTTGCAAGACCGTAGCGTACTTTCCGCTTTTTCATTTCGTGAACAAGTGTTGTTAAAATACGCGCACCGCTCGCACCGAGTGGATGGCCAAACGCTATCGCCCCGCCATTGACATTCACTTTTTCCTGATCCAGTTTCAATTGGCGGATACACTCCACGGATTGGGAAGCGAATGCTTCATTCAATTCGACTAGCCCAATATCTTCAATAGATAAATCCGCCCGCTCCATCGCTTTTTTCGTAGCATGTATGGGACCAAGGCCCATAATCGACGGTTCTAAGCCTGCAACCGCTCCTACTACATATTTGGCCAGAGGTTTAACCCCTAGCTCCCGTGCCTTTTCTGCACTCATTAATAGCAAGGCAGAGGCTCCATCATTAACACCGGAGGCATTACCGGCCGTTACCGTACCACCTTTAAAAATCGGTTTGAGTTTTGCCAGCTTTTCGATGGTCGTGTCAGGACGAGGGTGTTCATCTTTATCGAAAATGACCTCATTCCCTTTACGGTCCGTATATCGAACAGGTACGATTTCATTAATGAATCGCTCATTTTCCACTGCTATTTTCGCCCTTTGCTGGCTTTGAAACGCGAATTGATCTTGATCTTCCCTTGAAACCGAAAAGCGCTGAGCGACATTTTCAGCTGTTTGAGGCATGGAATCCGCACCATACATTTCTTCAAGTTTCTCATTCGTGAAACGCCAGCCGATCGTTGTATCCTGAAGCTCCATCGAACCCCGCGGGAATTCAATTTCAGGTTTGGCCATGACATATGGCGCTCTTGTCATGCTTTCGGTCCCGCCTGCGATATAAATATCGCCTTCCCCTGCAGCTATGGAACGAGCAGCATACATAACGGCATCAAGTCCTGATCCGCACAAACGATTTATTGTCGTTCCAGCCACGTTTACAGGAAGGCCGGCTAAAAGTGCAGACATTCTGGCAACATCTCGATTATCCTCACCAGCTTGATTTGCATTTCCGAAGATGACATCTTCAATTTGCTCTGGGGGAAGCTTAGGATTGCGATCTGTCAGCGCCTTGATGACAATTGCACCCAGGTCATCCGGGCGAACACTTTTCAATGCGCCTTTATATCTTCCTATTGGTGTTCTCACGGCATCAACAATCACAACATCCTTCATTTTCTCACCAGCTCCCCATCTTTTGTATAATCGTACACACCTTTACCTGACTTTCGGCCTAGTCTGCCAGCTTTAACATACTGCTCAAGCAGTGGTGCCGGACGGTATTTCTCACCTAGCTTACTATGTAAATATCTTAAATTATTTAAACGGGCATCCAATCCCACCAAATCACCTAGCTCAAATGGTCCCATCGGGTAATTCAACCCTAACTTTATTGCTTTATCGATTTCTTCTGGTGTCCCTAACCCTTCTTGAAGCATAAAGAACGCTTCATTACCTACCAGACAGCTGATTCTACTGGTAACAAAACCAGGGAATTCGTTGATGACCACGGTCTCTTTCCCCATTTTTTCAGCCACCTCTTTTATTATGGCTGCCGTTTCATCACTTGTTTCAAGCCCGCGTACTATTTCCACGAGTGGCATCTTTTGGACAGGGTTGAAAAAATGCATCGCAATCGTTTTTTCAGGACGTTTTCCATATGAACCAATTTCTGTCGGACTCATAGTGGAAGTATTTGTTGCAAAGTAACAGCCTTCTTTTGCATGCTCTTCAATTGTTTCGAAAACGGCTTTCTTAATTTCTGCCTTTTCCGGAACAGCTTCTATGATTATATCGGCATATGCTGCTGACTCTTTCAAATTGGAGGAATACGAAAGTCTGCTTTTTGCAGAAGCCGCTTCCTCCTGTGTGATCTTTTGGTAGCGCACACCCTTTTCAAAAATGGTATCGATCTCTTTTTTTGCACTTTCCAATGCGTCTTGATTCACATCCACCAATATTACATCAAAGCCTCCTGTTGCCCCTACATAGGCAATTCCCCTGCCCATGACACCAGATCCTACAATCACTAGATTTCTAATCATTCAAATCATTCCTCCTTCAAAATAAATAGGGCTGGCTACAATGAATCAGATCAGCATTCATCCCAAACCTGAATTACTTTTCCGACAGATCGTTTTGCCAGCACCCTATTTTATGTTTTTTTAAATGCCAAAAGGATTTAAGGGACGGCTTCCATGATAGGAAATGATGCTTTTCGTTTCTGTATAAAGATCAAGCGTCTCAATACAAAGTTCCCTGCCGAATCCTGACTGTTTATACCCTCCGAAAGGTGTACCAGGAAATGCGGAAAATGGACAGTTCACCATGACGATTCCCGCTTCGATTTGGTTGGCAACCCGCGTCGCACGCCCGCCATCCTTTGTCCAAAGTGCTGAGCCCAATCCGAATTCTGTATCATTCGCAAGTCTAATGGCTTCTTTTTCATCTTTGAATTTCATGATGACAACAACCGGTCCGAATATTTCCTCTTTAACGACATTCATATCATGATTCACATTGGCAATGACCGTCGGCTCATACCAATAACCGCTTTCGAAGCCTTCAATAGTCGCCGGCTTTCCTCCAGTCAGGATATCCGCTCCATCAGCAATGGCAGATTGGACATAATTGTCGATGACATCCAATTGCCCTTGATCTATGACTGCACCGACATGTGTTTCTTTATCCAGCGGATTGCCCAATTTCAATTTCTTCGTTTTTTCTACGAATCTAGTAACGAATTCCTCGTAAATGTCCTCATGTACGTATAAACGGGATCTTGCTTCGCAAGATTGTCCAGTATTGTAGAAAATTCCATATAAGGATCCATCGATTGCTGCTTCAAGGTCAGCATCTTCAAATACAATATTAGGAGACTTTCCGCCAAGCTCCAATGTTACCCTTTTTAATGTTTGAGAAGCTTTGCCCATGAGATCCCTGCCGATTGGCGTAGAACCTGTGAAGGCTACCTTATTCACTTTAGGATGTTCGACAAGGTAATTCCCTACGTCTGATCCAGGACCTGGGATGATATTGACCACTCCGGAAGGCACACCTGCTTCTAAACAGATTTCCCCTAATACGATGGCAGTCAGCGGTGTTAAAGAGGCTGGCTTAACAATGACCGAACATCCAACTGCAATGGCAGGTGCAATTTTCCAAGCCGCCATCATCATTGGATAATTCCAAGGTATGATTTGTGCACAAACACCCACAGGCTCTTTCTCCGTATAGTTATGGAATTGACCAGGTACATTATTGACAGATCCACGATGCCCAACTAAAGCACCTGCATAAAATTCGAAATCTTCTATTGCCTGCATGACTTGGCCTTGCGCTGCAGAAATGGATTTGCCGCTATTCAGGACTTCCAATTCAACCAATTCATTGAAGCGTGATCGCATGATCGCTGCAATCTTGTTCAATACACGGGACCGTTTATTGATCGGAGTTTTCTTCCATTTACCGTTATCAAATGCTTCACGAGCAGCTTGAACGGCTCTCTCTGCATCTTCCTTAGTGGCCTTTGCAACCTTGGCAATGATTTCACCAGTCGCAGGATTGTACGCATCAATAGTGGATCCATTAGAGCTTTCCACTCTTTCTCCATTAATGATAAGGTGGTAATAATCACGTTTCGTTTCCGCTTTTTCAAATGCTGACTCTTGAACTTTAACCATGTAATCCCACTCCCTTTTTATATTACTTGCCTATGAATTGAGCTTTCCTTTTTTCCATGAATGCTGCCACACCTTCAGCATAATCCATCGTTAAGCCAGCGATCCGCTGACCCTCCGCTTCTTCTTTTAAGTATTCTTCCAATGAAAGGTGATAGGATGCCTCTAAGTATCTTTTGATTAAGCCGATTGCTTTCGTCGGTTTGTTTGCGAGATTCTCTGCAAAGGCTTTCAATTCCTCGTCCCATGATTCCACACTGATCACTTTTGTAGCGATTCCGATATTTTTCGCCTCGCTAGCCGTAACCTTTTCCCCTAATAAAGATAATTCCAAGGCTTTCGCATGACCGACAATCCGCGAAAGGTAATACAGATTTCCTGAATCAGGAATCAATCCGATATTGACAAAGGCATTTATAAAACTGGCTTTTTCAGAAACAAGCCGGAAATCGCATGCCAGTGCAAGGCTGAAACCGGCCCCTGCAGCCACCCCATTGACCGCTGCGATGATCGGTTTTTCACAGCTTGCTATTTGCTGCATCATTGGACCGTAATTTTCACGCAGCAATTGACCTAAATTCATGCTATCATCCAAATCCGATAAATCTTGTCCGGAGCAAAAGGCCCTGCCTTCACCTGTGATGATAATGGCCCGCACTTCATCGGACCCCGAAGATGTTTTGATCGCTTTTTGTATTTCTTTATTCATTTGGGAAGTAAAGGCATTAAGTTTATCAGGACGGTTCAAAGTAAGCCAAGCCACTCCGTTTTCAACCCTATAAGTGATCGTTTCGTACATAGAGCACTCCTTATCCGCCTGTGAATTTAGGCTTTCTTTTTTCAACAAATGCTTTCATTCCTTCTTTTTGGTCTTCTGATGCAAAAAGAATATAGAAGTTCTTTCGTTCAAATTGCATACCCTCATATAAGGAAAGATCAACGGCTTTATTGACGGATTCTTTAATCAGCCTTACAGCTAACGGAGGTTGCTTTGCTATCTTTCTAGCAAAATCAATCGATTCTTCCATTAACAATTCAGGAGCAACGATCTTATTGATGAAACCGTAATGCAAAGCTGTCTTAGCATTAATCCTTTCGGCCGACAATATCCATTCAAGCGCCTTCATTTTGCCTACCAATTTCGTCAGCCTCTGCGTTCCGCCTGCACCAGGCATGACTCCTAGAGTCACTTCCGGAAAGGAAAACTGGGTGTCGCTGGCGGCAATCAAGAAATCGCAGGATAAAGCAAGTTCAAAACCACCACCGAATACAAAACTTTTCACCGCACCAATTACAGGCTTCTTAACTAGGTTTATTCGATCCCAATCGGCAAATTGGTTCGTTACCTCCAGATTGATTGGATTGTCGTTAGCCATTTCGTCAATATCAGCTCCAGCAGAAAATGCTTTTCCATTGCCCGCCAGCAAAATCACCTTCACTTGTGGGTCGAGGTCGAATGCCTCCAAGGATGAAACGATTTCCCTGACCATTTTCCTGTTAAGCGCATTCAATTGCTGCGGCCGATTTAAAAAGATATAACCAATGCCGTCCTCGATTGACGTTTCAATGAATTGAAGCGCATTCATTTTATTTCTTCGCCGATCATCATCGTTACAAGTTTCCCCGCAAAGCCCATTAAGTCTTTCCCTGATGCTTTGCCTTCTGGAGAACGCATTCCTTTTTGCAGTGCATCATGGTCTTCATAATACATTTCACATAGAATGTGATACTCAGAGTCTTTGCCCATCGGTGTCCCGACTATTTTAGTGACCTCCATTTTTTGAAGACCAGGAATTTTTTCCGTTATCGGACCATGTACATTGAAGTAGTGCTCATCGAATTCTTCCTTGTTTTCAGGTTGTTTATAAAGGGCGATTAGTTTTACCATTTTAGAAAACCTCCATTTTATTAGATCATTTTTATCATCGGTTTCATCGCTTCGAACGGATTTTTACACGACTTGCAGTATAAAATGCTGCGGCAAGCCGTTGGGCCGAATATATTTTCCATCGTGACATAAGTGGATTCACAATACGGGCAATCCACATGCCAGGATCCATCTTTTTTCATTTGACGAGGAGGAGGGGAGATTCCGAAAAGCTTCAGTCCAGCTTTCCCCTTTTCCGTAATTCGATCGGATGTCCAGGAAGGGGAGCGTAAAAATTCAACGCTGACATTTTTTACGGCAGGATGCTGTTTAATAGCAGTTTCCACATTTTTCTGAATGATCGACAATGCCGGGCACCCCAGAAAAGTCGGCAGCATCTTCACCAAAACGTCCTGGCCCGAAACCGTCACGTTTTCTACCATCCCTAAATCCAGAATACTGACTGTATCGATTTCGGGATCTTTTACGTCTTCCAGGAGCTTATATATTTCTTTTGTGTTCAACAGTACGGTCGACATGATACCCCTCCCCTTTTTCTAGTGTTTCACCATGAAGCTGCTTTATCGCTTGCATACACTTCGCATAACGTTTCCAGCGCCTTTTCCAAATCTTCCGTATGCTGGCCATTTCGTCCATCACCTTTGGCCATTCCTATTTCAAAGGTTGTTGCTAAACCTACACTTTCAAAAATGGGGGAAACAGCCTCGATCCATTTCTTTTGTAAGTCAGCTTCGCCTTCAATCAGTCCGAGCTCCACCATTTCTTCTCCGTATTGCCCAAGTGAAAAAACGCCAGCGAAATCCTGTATTGTTTTCTCGATCGCTGCTTTCATTCTCGAAACCGCTTCTTCGTGACCGGAACCCAGCAATTGGACGAACCACATTTTCCAGTGCATCAAATGATAGTAAAGTTCCATCTGTACTTTTTGTGCCACTTCTGCAAGCGGTTCATATGAACTTGTATGAAGGGATTGAAGCTTAATCGCTTTGGCTTGGGTATAAAGATAATTCCGCACCACTGCAAAAGCCCAATCATATTCAGGATCCTTCATATAGTATCCAGGACCATTGACCACTTCCAGGATAATTGCATTACGCCGTTCTTTCGCTGGTCGATCATGGGCCAGCTGATCTGCATTCCCTACGCCGATTTCTTCCAATAATTTATAATATATCGCTGCATGCCCCATCGTATCTTGGGCGATCGAGGAGGATGCAACATCTTCTTCAATATGCGGAGCGAGTCCCAGCCATTCCGAACCACGATACGAATGGATAAAATCATCGTCCGCCAAGTGAAGCAGCAATTCCTTGATTGCGATGTCCTTCAATGATTCATTCCCCATTTTTCACGCCTCCAGCCCAAGACATTATCTCTTTTTCATCGAGCATTTCCTGCTCGTACTTCCGCCATTTTTTCTTTAGGTATCCATATCCTTTTGTAGTCCTGTAATCTTTATTATCCATACGTTGAAGCGTTTTCTTTTCCTCGACCGTCATTTTCCGTATATTCTGTCTTTTAACCACCCAGATATCATCTACCGCTTCACGTCTCATGAAATTTTCTTGTGCCATCATGATGGCGATATCCTCATTGGGGGCCAGCAGGCTAAAATGATATTGAACGGGTGAGGTTTGTGTTTTTCGGCTAAATACTTCAAATTCTTCAAAGTAAGTTTTTTGTCTAGTTTCCATATAGTCCTTCCCCCTCCCTTAGATGACCTTCGGCGCTAACGCTTCGCGCACCCATTTATTATTTTCATAAGAAATTCTTCGAAGACTTAAGCGATCCTGTGAACGTGGCCCTTCATTTCTTGCGTACACCTTCAATTTCCCCCAGTCGGGTTGTTGGTAAATCCAGGTTTCCGATTCTTTATCAAATCGAAGTGTTTCATCGGGAATGGTATAGCCGAGTGAAAGAATCCGCTTCACATATTTAGAAAAGAAAGCTTGGCGAAGCTCTTCATTGGTACTTGTTCTGATCCTGTATTTGATCGTTACATCCTGCTTGGATGAACCCACCTCTTTCTTACTCGGAGGTCCAAAGAAGAGTAACAAGGATTCCCACCAATAATTGATGGAATCTTGAACCAATTTCCTTTGTTCTTCCGTTCCTTCTGCCAAAGCCATGATGATCGCTTCACCATGCTGAGCGTGAAAAACTTCTTCCGCGCAAATCCTTTGCAGCGCACGGGCATAAGGTCCGTATGAAGCGCCAAGCATGTTCGTTTGGGAAATGATCGCTGCCCCATCAACCAACCAGCCAATCAATCCTGCATCTCCCCAAGTTTTTGCTTCCATATGGAAAACATTATGAAACTTTAAATCTCCATTAAATAAATCTTGCATAAGGTCATCCCGTTTTTTGTTATAAGGCTTTAGCAAATCCTCCGCGACTCGAAGCAATAATTGTCCATGCCCCATTTCATCCTGCACCTTTGCCATGATTCCAAGTTTTCTATTTAAGGTCGGAGCTTTAGGTACCCATTCCTTTTCTGGAAGCGCCCCCATGATTTCACTTATGCCATGCATTGAAATTAATTTGATGAGGGTGCCTCGGTAATCTTCAGGCATCCAATCATCCGCTTCTATCTTTTCTCCAGCCTCGATTCTGGCAATAAATTGATTTAGCTTTTCTTGTTCTGCCATATCATTTAAAAGAACGTTCATCCAAAACACCTCTTATTCGATAATATATAACGTTTATATAACGTTATTATATTTTATTGTTATATTAAATGCAACACTATTCTGTCTTTTTGCTGAATAAAAGGAAATTATCGGAATTGGACCAGTCTTTTATTCAACTAATACGTTAAACGGCGACGATTCCACCTTGATGGACTCTGTTGGGCAGCCCTCCAGTGCATCATCCAAGTCATCAAATAAATCTTCTTCGACTTCTGCGGTTCCTTCATTTTCATCCAGGATGACGAATGCGACTCCCTCATCATTGTAATCAAAGATTTCCGGCGCAGCGGCACCGCATGCCCCGCAAGCAATGCAAGTTTCTTGATCCACAATTGCATATTTAGCCATGATGCCTTCCTCCTTATCTCTATTTCATTAATTCTTTCTTGTTTCCCTACCGTCCAATTATCTTAACGTCCACTGCATTTTCTTGTTCATACACCCTTTTACCCAAAGCCCCATTCATACGCTAATGATTTCATCATTCCGTTTATCCACGACACGAATGGCTTTTCCTTCTGAACGCGGAATGCTTTTTGGAATGTTAACAACAATATCCATCGTTACAAGACATGTGGATTTCATATGATGTTGAATCGTTTTCTTTAATTTCTCTACTTTTATATGTGCTAAGTCTTCTTCAATCTCTTTGTAGAAAACGCTTTCAATCTCTATATGCAGTTCAACACTATCCATATTCCCCTTCTTAACGAGGTGAATCTGGTAATGAGGAACAATTCCCTCCATTTGGAATAACACACGCTCAATTTCAGATGGAAATACATTCACTCCCCTGACTATGATCATATCATCCGTTCTGCCTTTAACACGGGACATTCTTGTTGTGGTGCGTCCGCATTTACATGGTTCATGGGTAATCGAGGCAATATCGCCTGTACGATAACGAATGATTGGAAGCGCTTCCTTTGTAAGGCTTGTAAAGACAAGTTCCCCATCCTCGCCGTCCTCAACCGGTTCAAGTGTATCCGGATTAATGACTTCAACAAGGAAATGGTCTTCTGCGATATGCAGTCCATCCTGTGCTTCATGGCATTCTATTGCAACTCCCGGCCCCATGATTTCACTTAATCCATAAATATCGACTGCTTTCAAATTCAGTTTCTTCTCTAGGGTAACCCTCATTTCCTCTGACCACGGCTCAGCTCCGAAAATCCCATACTCAAGCCCATTATTGGCTGGGTCAAGCCCCATCTCTTCCATCTTTTCTGCAATATTCAATATATAAGAAGGGGTTCCACAAATCCCACGCGGTTTAAAATCATTGATGATCGTAATCTGGCGATCGGTATTCCCCCCTGAAATAGGAACAGTGGCAACCCCTAACTTTTCTGCACCGCAATGAAGGCCCAGTCCACCTGTAAACAGACCATATCCGTATGCGTTATGGAATATATCTGACTTGCGTCCTCCTGCAGCCACGATTCCACGTGCAACGATCGTTGCCCAGTTTTCCAAATCATTTTTCGTATACCCGACAATGGTAGGCTTCCCGCTTGTTCCGGATGAACCATGAATGCGTGTTACGTCTTCCATTGGAACGGCAAATAAACCGAACGGATACTGGTCACGAAGAGTCTGTTTTTTTGTAAATGGAAGCTTTGACACATCGCTTAAAGTTTGAATATCCTCTGGATCAATGCCCATTTCTTCAAACTTTTCTCTGTAATAAGGTACATTTTCGTATACATGGCTAATCGTTTTTTTTAGTCGTGCCGTTTGAAGACTTTCCATTTCAGCGCGGCTTGCCGTTTCAACTTCAGGATTGTACATTGTTTCAGCCCCCTCAATTTAGCTAGTGTTCCATCCGACTTCTCATTCATAACGATATTAAAACGGAATTTAATTTTATTGTTATGCTTCATTTTAAGATTAATACGTCATTTTAACGATGTCAATCATGTTTTGTATAATTTAACAAAACTTTTTTAATTTACATAATTTTCTGACTATGTTAATTTTAACAATGATATATCATATTTTTCAGTACTCGTTTTAAAAACGTACTACAATTAAAAGGGGGCTTATTATGGAATCACCGGTTAAAATGGGTCATTCAGCAGAAAATCATGACAACGAAACTAAGTATCGTCAATTAATTGAAACAGATGAATTCAAGGATTTACTTCAAAAGAAAAAAGCTTTCATCGTACCTGTTACTCTATTCTTTCTTGCTTTTTATTTTATTCTGCCAATTTTAGCTGCTTATACGGATGTATTGAAAGGTGAAGCTTTTTTCAATATAACTTGGGCATGGGTATACGCACTACTCCAATTTGCTGTCGTATGGATCGGGGGAATTGTTTATATAAAAAAATCGGCGAAATATGACACAATGGCTAAAAACATTTTGAATAAATATCAGGAGGAGCTTGGCAAATGAGCATGTTATCCCTTACGCTTTTTTTAGGAATCATTTTGTTAACGCTTACAATAACCTATTATTCTTCAAAGAAAACGAAAAATGCCAGTGATTTTTATACTGCCGGCGGCGGATTGACTGCATGGCAAAATGGATTGGCCGTGGCCGGTGACTTTATGTCAGCCGCTTCTTTCCTAGGGATTACTGGTGCGATTGCGCTGATTGGTTTTGACGGCTTTTATATGAGCATCGGGAACCTTGTAGCATTCCTTGTCTTATTGTATCTTGTTTCGGAACCACTTCGTAACTTAGGTAAATATACGTTGGCAGACATGATTTCAGCACGTTTCAAATCAAAAAAAGTGCGCGGGATAGCTGCCGCAAACACACTGGTCATTTCAATTTTCTATATGATTGCACAGCTTGTTGGCGCAGGAGGATTAATTAAACTATTGCTCGGCATCGATTACTGGCTATCCGTCCTTCTTGTTGGTGTATTGATGACGATTTATGTTATTTTCGGTGGAATGAGAGCGACAAGCTGGGTGCAGATCACCAAAGCTGTTCTTTTACTTTGCGGTTCAGCTGTTTTGACGTTCATTGTATTTTCCCGTTTTAATTTTAACATTTCAGAGATGTTCCATCATGTTCAAACCGCAACACCTCTTGGTAATGATTTTTTGAATCCTGGCAATAAATACACCGATGGACTTGACATGATTTCATTTAATATGTCGCTTGTCCTTGGAGCAGCAGGCCTTCCACATTTACTCGTTCGCTTCTTTACAGTGAAGGACGCAGCTACTGCCAGGAAATCCGTGGTATATTCCACTTGGTTTATTGGAATATTTTTCATTATGACGATTTTCCTTGGTTTCGGGGCTGCTGCTTTCGTCGGTTTTGATAGAATTGTTGAAGCAAACTCGGCCGGGAACATGGCCGCTCCACTTCTTGCATTAACAGTGGGCGGGGAGTTCTTATTCGCCTTCGTTTCTGCTGTGGCATTTGCGACGATTTTAGCGGTTGTATCCGGTCTTGTTTTAACGTCGGCATCCGCTTTTGCACATGACATATATGGCGAAATCATCAAAGACGGAAACATTACGGAAAAACAACAAATTCTTGTTGCCCGTCTGGCCTCAATAAGCGTAGCGGTCATTTCGATTTTACTCGCTTTATTTGCACAATCGTTGAATGTCGCTTTCCTTTCTGTTCTTGCACTAGGAATAGCTGCCAGTGCCAATTTACCGATCATCCTATGTACAATATATTGGAAACGATTCAACTCAACCGGAGCAATCACCGGAATGCTATTCGGGTTAATCAGCTCCCTTATACTGGTCATGCTCAGTCCTAATGTATGGAATCCTGAGCCTGGAATGGGTATTTTCACAGGAGATCCCCTCTTCACGATGAGCAACCCGACTATTTTCACCGTGCCTCTTGGCTTTATCGGAGCCTATTTAGGCACAGTCTTGTCAAAGCCAAAAGATGAGGAGAACAAGTTTTCGGAAGTACTCTTCAAATCTAACACAGGATATGGAATAAGTTCTGCAAAAGACCATTAAAGGAAGGAAGGTTTCAAATGACCATTCAATTAGATCAGGATATTCACGAATTGCATTACGATAAAATCAAGCAAGTGCTGGTTGACGAACCATATGCCTCTTTTCTCGGGATGAAGTTGACGAAACTCGGTCCCGGTACAGCGGAAGCTGAATTGATTCCTAGTGACCACATGCTCAATGCTCACGGAACGGTTCATGGTGCGATTATCTTCTCACTTGCTGATTATGTGTTTGCAGCTGCCAGCAATTCATATGGGAAAATAGCAGTCGGTGTTTCAAACAACATTAACTTCATATCAGCTGGAAAGCGTGGTGAGACTTTAACTGCAAGGGCAAATGAGATAAAGAAAAACCATAAACTTGCTTGGTATAAAATAGAAGTTGTAAATGATAAGGAACTGATCGCAACGATGGAAGCGATGGTTTTCAGGAAAAATCAATATTTCGTTGACCACGTTGAATAAGTAATCCGTGAGCCGGACAAGGCCATTGACTTGTCCGGTTCTTTTTCATTTGATTGAAAAGACCATAGTTAGGAGCCGTCGAGCAGAAAAAGGGGGGGATTCCCGATTTGGAATCCCCCCTTTTTGATACTTCATCACTATCGAATCCTAAAGTGAAATCGTTCTTCCTAGTTATTGACCGCTATACAGGAGTCAATCACTTTCAACCACTCCCCCTGCACTCCTTCACTTATTGTATCAACCTGATAAACCATTTTTCCTCTATTAAAAGTAGCGGTGATTTGACAAGGAAAGGTATGGCCCATATATATGCTTTGCTTATGTTTCGCGAAAAAATTCGAATCCAAAACTTCATGCACCCCATTCAAGGAAACAATCGCAAGGTCTGCATCCATTCCATTCTTAATTTGCCCTTTTCTAGAAGAGAGGCCAAATCGTTCAGCAGGGGCTGATGCAGTCCACTCTGCGACTTTATGAAGCGGGATATCATGCAGTACAGCCAATTCTATCATCGACATCAATGAAAATTGCCCCCCGCTTATTCCGCCCCATGCTTCAAAAAGATTATTTGTAGCAGAGTCTTTTAGTTCATAAGGACATGGTGAGTGGTCGGAAGAAATCATATCGAATTTCCCTTCCATTAAACAGGTAATCAATCTCTCCTGTTCTTCACGTTCCCTTAGTGGAGGAGCACATTTTGCAACTGCGCCTTTTTCGAATAAATCTCCGTGATTGAATAATAAATAGTGTGGACACGTTTCAACGGTCACATCCAGACCCCGTCGTTTGGCTGATTCTATTTTTTCAATGGCCAAGCCACTGCTAATATGGACAAAGTGCAGTGGACAGCCTGTTAACTCTGCATATGTAATGGCACGTTCAACAGCCTCCGCTTCTGCTAGCACAGGTCTTGTTGCTGCATAATCATCTGCACTGAATAGACCATCCTTCTCTTTTTCCTGCTTCAACCATTGAGTGATCGGATCACTTTCCGCATGAAGGGCCAATACCTTGCCCAACTCTGCGATTCGCTTCATTCCATGCAACAGGGTGAAGTCATCCGCCCGTTCAAACTCTTCATTTCCCGTAGCTGAGAGAAAGGCTTTAAAACCGATGACTCCAGAATTGGCCAACGCCTCTAAATCATCGATATTTCCCGGGACCAACCCTCCCCATAATCCAAAATCTATTACTGACTTCCTTTCACCTATCTCGGCTTTTTCAAGGAGTGCCTTTCGATCGATCGTTGAAGGGATGCCATTCAACGGCATATCGAAATATGTGGTGCAACCGCCCGCTGCCATCATATGGGATCCCGTTTCAAAGCCTTCCCAATGAGCGCGGCCAGGTTCACTAAAATGTACATGGACATCAATCATACCCGGAAAGATATGCAGTCCACTCGCTTCGTACTCCTCTTTCGCTTTACCATCCAGACGATCCCCTATCTTAACAATCACCCCATCTCGGATTGCCAGATCAGACTTCTTCACTTCATCTGGAAAAACTACATACCCATCGCGGATAATAAGATCATATATCGCCATACAGACCACTCCTCCAAAATAGTTTTATTAAATCAAAGAGAACCCCTGGATGCAACCACGTTCCCTGTCTTCCCCACATAAACATCAAGCGCAGCCTGCAAAGCTTCTCCCCGATTCACATTGAAGCCCTGGCGCAAAAGGACGGCTTCCAAGGAGCCCAACACAAAGAGGATGTTTTCTTTCCTACAACTGAATCCCATGGTGCCTATTCTCCATATTTCCCCATGAAGCGGACCGAACGAGGAGGCGATCTCGATACCGAATTCATTTAACAGCATCGCTCTTACAGCTTCCCCATCGATTCCTTCTGGAATTTCGATGCAAGTTACACATGGCAGTTTATTTTGCCCATCCCCGAATAACGTCAGTCCCATCGCCTTGACCCCTTCCACGAGTGCTGCTTCGTGGAGTTCGTGACGGGCAAAGCGCGCTTCCAGACCTTCTTCAAGTACAAGGCGCAATCCTTCACGCAACGCATATATCATTGAAGTAGCTTCGGTATGGTGATTCAAACGTCGCGGTCCCCAATAATCCTGCAGCATCCCTAAATCGAAATAATTGCTTGTAATGGGAAGGCGGCCTGATAATTTTTGGTTGTCTTCATCGGTAGCAATACCACGCTCCACCTTTTTGCGGGCCTGGATGATTTCTTCTATCCGATCATTATATGTAATCGGTGCCATGCCCGAAGGAACGGACAAGCATTTTTGCGTCCCGCCTATCAATCCATCAATACACCATTCATCCACCTTTACATCCGTTCCCCCGATTGACGCTACCGCATCCACCACAAGCAAGACACCCAATTCACGGCAAGCCAACCCGATTTCCTTCAATGGCTGCATACAACCAGTGGAAGTTTCCCCATGTACGATTGCTGTTATTTTAGGTGAGACTTTCTTTATTTCCGCAATGACAGCTTGCGGATCGAACACTTCTCCCCAAGGACATTCGATCGTATGAACTTCCGCTCCGTATCGCTCACAAATCTCCACCAATAAATGACCGAATCTTCCGAAGATAGGGACCAGGACTTTATCGCCAGGTTCAATGATGCTGCATAGAATCGCTTCATTCCCGGACCTTGATGTGCCATCTATCGGGAATGCCCACTTATTTTTCGTTTGAAAAACCAAACGCAACATTTCCATCACTTCATTCATGATGGTCGTGAATGAAGGATCGAATTGCCCTAATATCGGTGTGCTCATGGCCCTTAAAACACGCGGGTCCACTTCCACTGGACCTGGCGTCATGATTGTTCTCACCGGTGTATTCAACTCTGAATATGCCATTTTACCCAACTCCTTCTAATAGGCTAATTTATATAGTACTTCGCTTAAAACATCGATTCCCCTTTCCAAATCCGGAACACTCGTAAACTCCTTGGGCGAGTGGCTTATTCCGCCCTGACTTGGAACGAACAGCAGACACGTCGGGCAAAACGACCCAAACACCTGTGCATCATGCCCGGCTCCGCTGACCATGTCCTGATATGGTGTATTTTTATCTTCCGCAATCTTTCGGACAAGGCGATTCATTTCCATATCCAGTGCAACAGGTTTGACATCCATCCATTGTAAAATCTCCATCTGCATTTCCGCTTCTTTCGCCAAGGAATCAAAAGTCGAAAAGATTTCCTGACAAAACTTATCAAGAATCAATTCTTCGTGATGCCTGATATCCAGACTGAACTCCACTTCACCAGCAATGACATTCGGAACATTAGGTTTAACATCCATCCTGCCTACCGTCGCAACTAAATCCCGATCCATCCTCTTCGCTCTTTTCGTTAAAAAGGAAATGCATTCCGAAGCTGCACTGACTGCATCCTTCCGGTATGACATGGGAGTAGTGCCCGCATGATCGCTTTCACCAACGATTTTTACCGTAAAACGTCGCTGCCCGACAATATGGCTGACGACACCAATTGTATTCTGGTTCTTTTCAAGAATCGCCCCCTGTTCTATATGAATTTCGACGAACCGGTCGATATCATCACGGACAGGCGTTATATATGCTTCAGGTTCAAATCCCGATTTTTTCATGGCTTCCAAAAAGGAAATTCCCTCTGTATCTTTTAGATTCCTTACATGATCAAGATCATAGATACCTTGGATATTCCTCGACCCCCAGAACGTTAATGGAAATCTGCTCCCTTCTTCTTCACAAAAGGAAACGACTTCAATTGTCTTCCTTGGAAGGCCATAGGTTTTATACAACCTCTTGACCGCAAGGAAACTAGCAATGACCCCATATGCTCCATCATATTTCCCCCCATTCCTGACCGTATCGATATGAGAGCCGGTCAGGATGGTTCCGCCGGCGGAGCCCGTTCCCTCGAGCCTGCCAAACAAGTTACCTACACTATCAAAATATGTATCCAGATTTTCCTTTTCCATCTCGGCTTTCATTGCCTGTTGAGCCCTCAACCATTCCTCGGAATATAATAAACGAGTTACCCCACTGCTCTCCGTAGCTCCGAAAGATGCTAACCATTCGATCATCGAAGCTACATCATCTTTTTCATTGAACTTTTCGATTTGAATGCTCATCACATCGCTTCCCTTCTCACTATCCATTCATGTTATGAATATTCACAAATATATGTTATCTATTATTTTACTTGCTTTCGCATTTAACTTCATTGACATTTTTGTGAGTATTTTGGTATTTTTTTGTGCAAAATAACCAATGGAAACACGCTTGTAAATGAAGAGGGTGTCCATGTTAAATGGGCACCCTCTTCTTTTCAACTTGTATAATTCGAACCTAAGCCCAATTCCCTTAAAAGCTGACGATAAGCGATCGATGTTTTATCTGCCGCGATATGCGCTTCCGCTTGTAGATCGAGAGGCAGCTCTTCCGGCTTTTGGTTTTCCACCATCTCCTTATCTTCATTGAAGATCTGTAAATTGAATTCGTACGTATCTTCAATCGGGGCATCTAAATCAAAGTTACGGGCCATCGGCGAAAACATTCTTGTCTTACGTGCCGAAACCGGGCTGGCACAATTCAGTATATGAAGTTTACCGTCCTCAGGGAAATGTACAGTCAGCCTCGCAGCCAGCGGTGGATAGATATCAAACACACGCAGCCATTCAAAGTTATCAGGCTCTAAATGCTGCATGCTTTTTCCGTAATTACTGACAGAACTTAAGTATTCCACATGTAGGCCATACTTCGTTTTTTCCACCTTATAACTCGGAACGATTGGATTGTTACGATCGGCAAAGCTTTCCGAATGCACCCAAGCAAAGTGGGACACATCCAAAAAACCTTCCATTTGCCGACCGGCTGAACCAGCAATGTCAATGGAGGGCGGCAGGATGTTCAAATATTCATCATCCTCCCAGGCCGGTAACTTCGGAATATTCTCTTTATCGCTCGCAATCGATGTCCAAACCAAACCGTAGCGCTCCACCGCAGGATAAATATTAATACAAAGACGAGGGGATATTTTAGCATTGGGATGCGCAGGTATCCCGGTGCAGTTGCCTTCCGGGCCATACCTAAAACCGTGGTAAGGGCAGACGATATTATCACCTTCCACCCACCCCATACTTAATGGAACACCACGATGCAGACAAAGGTCCCTTGCAACGATAATCTTCCCATTGGTCCGATAAAGGACTAGGTGCACATCGAGAAGTTTAATGCCCATCGGCTTTGCCGACACTTCCTCGATTGCAGCCACCGGAAACCAATATTGCGTTAAGACATCCCAGTCCCCTTTGCTGAATGTGCATTCTTTCGGAAACGGCGTTACTCTTTTTTTCTTATTTGAAGCAACTGTACTTTCACTCATATTAGCGGCCTCCCTTATTCTCACGTTATTTTTTTATAAATATTAACAAAGTTAGAATAAAATGTCATCTACAATGTGATAAAACCTCACATTAAATTCATCTTTGTATACCTTAACAATCCAAACAACGAAATTCGTAAGATATGCCAAAGGGTTAGTATGATATGATAGTAAAAATCCGCAATACCACGTGAGCAAACGCAAGGATTCAGATATACAGTTACAAGCACTCATTTAAACCCGATTCAATTCCCTGGATTCCTATAAAGCTTCACTTAAATCACAAGCAATAACCCAATTTTTCCAGAACGAGGTGTTTCAGATGAAGGTAACAGAACTTTTAACATTGCCCACATTAACCGGCACGAAATTGATCGCCGGAGAAACAGGGATCGACCGCGAAGTCCTCACTGTTAATATGATGGATGCTCCAGATATCATTCACTTTTTAAAACCAGATGAATTCCTTGTAACCACAGCTTATCACCTAAAGGACAAGCCACACCTTTTATCATCACTTGTAGAAGCGATGGCAACCCATGGCTGTGCAGCACTCGGGATAAAGACAAGCAGATTCTTAAAAGAAATTCCAGAAGATGCACTGGCACTTGCCGATGAACTATCCTTCCCGATCATTGACCTTCCGTCAGAATTATCACTCGGGGAAATCATCAACCATACATTACGGGGGATTTTGGACCAACGGGCAGCAGAATTGACTTTCGCCATGGAAACCCATAAACAATTCACTAACTTAATCATGCGGGGTAAAGGGATTCAAAAACTTCTTGATCATTTATCAGAAATGATTGGATACCCCATCCTATTAGTTGACCAGTACCTTAAACCGATCTTCCATCCGTTCTCAACACCTGAAGTTATTGCAATAATCAAAAAAATGAGCGGTGAAGGATTCCGATTTCATAAAACCAAAGCTTCATTCTTTTCTTTTTCATCTCTTTCCAATCAACAAACCTATACCGTTTTCCCCATCTATATGAATGAAGAAAAGTTTGGCTATTTGACGATCTCAGGAGAAATCAAGACTAGCGATAACCTCATTACACTAACGATCGAGCAAGCCACAAACGTCATCTCTTTTGCCTTGATGAAAGAACATGCCCTTAAACAGCATGATCGAAATATCCGAAATGATTTCTTCCTTCATTTTCTGGATGGCAGTTTCTCCTCACAAGAGGAAATCATAAACCGTGCAAAAGAGTTTTCCTTACATAATGACCAAGCGTATATTTGCGCAGTCGGAAAGATCGATGAATCCGAATCAGCCAAAAGTTACACACAGCTACATCGAAGGGCAGACTCCATTTACGAATTTTTGGAAGACGAACTTTGTACATCACCCAATCCCATTCATCTCTTTACAAAAGGAAAGAAATGCATCCTTTTATACGAAGTGAACGAAGTCGAAACCCATGTTCTCCAATATGTCGAAACCTCCCTAAAATCATTGCAAAAGATAACATCCAGCCAGTTCGACTGCACGATTTCTTTCGGAGTGAGCCATATGTGCCAGAGTTTTTTACAAACCAAGAACTCCTACAAAGAAGCGAACGACTCCCTTCACGAAGGAGGTCTTTCAAAAAGGACAGGATACATCCAAACATTCCGGACAAAGGATATCATGGAATTGTTGAGAGTCATCCCAGAAGAAGACTTAAAGAATTTTTACCTTTTCGCCCTACAAGGCTTTACAAAGATTTTCACAGAGGAGGAACAATCCTTATTACAAACATTATCCGTCTATCTCGAAACACATTGCCAAATTTCCGAAACAGCCAAAAGATTATTCGTTCACCGGAACACCGTTGTGTACAGACTCGAGAAATGCGAAGAGCTGCTCGGCAAGAGCTTAAAAGATTCAGAGACCACACTCCAGATACGAATTGCCCTTCGCATTAAATCTTTGCTTAAAATATAAAACACCAGCCTCCCCTCCCTCACTTTATGCAAGTTGTCTATATTACCATCCAAAAATTGTCTATTTTAACTAATGACAATTTTCAGTTTTTTTATTATGATGATAACTATCATAACAAATTGACGTAATATAACATGACAACCATTTAGAGAAGGGAGTTTTTTTTATGAACGAAAGAATTAACACGTCCAAGACCTTCTCATTAGGTCTTCAACATGTCCTAGCTATGTATGCTGGTGCCATCTTGGTACCAATCATCGTCGGTGGAGCATTGGGGTTTACTTCGCAACAGCTCGCTTACCTTATTGCCATTGACCTTTTAACCTGCGGAATCGCTACATTATTGCAAGCTTGGAAAAACAAATACTTCGGAATAGGACTCCCAATCGTGTTGGGAACTTCTTTCGTCGCAGTCACCCCAATGATATCCATCGGCAGCAATTATGGCATTTCCGCTATATATGGGTCAATTATCGCAGCCGGGTTCTTCATCATTATTTTCTCCAACATATTTGGTAAACTGCTTAAATTATTCCCACCGGTCGTGACCGGTACCGTCGTCATCATTATTGGATTATCCTTAGTACCCACCGGCATAAAGAACATGGCTGGCGGTTCTGGCAGCAAAGACTTTGGTTCAGCCGAAAACTTAATGCTATCCTTCGGTGTCCTCGCTGTCATCCTATTAATCAATCGCTACTTCACCGGATTCATACGCGCCATTTCCGTTCTGATCGGCATCATCTTAGGGACAATCGCCTCAACATTTTTTGGGAGCATGGACTTTTCCACCGTTGCCGAGGCCTCTTGGTTCCATATCCCTGCTCCTTTCTACTTTGGTACACCTACCTTTGAAATGGCCCCCATTCTTACGATGATGTTGGTTGGTACAGTCATTCTAATCGAATCCACTGGCGCATTCCTTGCTCTCGGAAAAATAACCGGTCGGGAATTGAGTGAGAAAGATATTATCAGAGGCTACCGGGCAGAAGGCCTGGCATTCACTTTAGGAGGGATTTTCAATGCTTTTCCTTATAGTACATTCGCTCAGAATGTAGGACTCGTACAATTATCCGGTGTCAAAAAAAGAACGATCACCATTGTAGCCGGCTTCATACTTATCGGGCTCGGCCTGGTACCGAAAATCGCTGCACTCGCTACACTTATTCCTACGGCAGTCCTCGGGGGCGCAACCGTAGTCATGTTCGGAATGGTCGTTTCATCTGGAATTAAAATGTTGAACGACGTCGATTTCTCGGATAACGCTAATTTATTGGTCATCGCTTGTTCAGTCTCACTAGGCCTGGGTGCCACCGTCGTCCCCGAGTTATTCTCAAGCTTGCCGGAAGCAATCCGTATCGTCGTCGGTGATGGGATCATCACAGGTAGCCTGACAGCCATCATCCTGAATTTGATCTTGACTCCCCGCAGGAAAAAGGATGCCGATAGTACCATACCTGATGCAGATCAGATTATGGCAAAAAGTATATAGGAAGGAGCCTGGAAGATGATTACTCTTACGACACTAAATGCACAAAGCGAAAAAAATTTCACGAAGTTCCTTGGGGATATTTTTGAACATTCAGCTTGGATTGCAGAAAAAGCTGCACCCTACAGGCCCTTTTCTTCAATTATTATCCTACATCAATGCATGGTGGACATTGTAAGTCATTCGTCAAAGGAAGAAAAGTTAACGTTAATCAGAACGCATCCGAGCCTTGGTGACAAAGTTGAAATGAGTGAAGATTCGATTAAGGAACAGCAAGGTGCCGGTTTAAAGGACCTAACTGCTGATGAATATGAAAATTTCGTCTCATTGAATAGGCAATATATGAATAAGTTCGGCTTTCCATTTATCTTAGCTGTACGCGGAAAGGATAAAAATGACATTTACCAATCGATGAAAACAAGGATTCACCACACTGAAACCGCCGAGTTCGAAAATGCCTTGTCTGAAATTTATCAAATAGCCTTATTTCGTTTAAAGGATAAAATCAAAACTGAAGGAGAGAATTTCATGAAAAATAAGTCTGCCGCCCAAACACTTAGTTACGGGAAAGGAAATGTTTTCGCCTATAGGACCTATTCAAATCCATTAACCGGAATCAAACAAATACCAGAATCTACTTTTTCAGGTAGAGATCATATCATTTTTGGCACCAACGTAAAAGTTTCCGTTGGCGGCTCTTCTTTTCTTCCCTCCTTCACTGATGGGGACAATTCCATGGTCGTAGCAACTGATTCGATGAAAAACTTCATCCAAAGACATCTAGCAACATTCAAGGGGGCAACATTAGAAGGATTTGCTTCATATGTTTCAGAAGCCTTCCTTAACAAATATCCCCAAATCGATACGGTTAAATTGATTGCCCAAGATATCCCTTTTGAAGCGGTGACGGAAGCAACGGACCCTCAATTGAAACCGAGTGACCTTGTATTCAAAAAGTCACGCAACGAACGGGCAAGGGCTTCAGTCGAAATCATCCGCGGGGAAAATGGCAATGAAATCGTTCACCAAAGCAGCTCCATCCTTGACCTCCAATTAATCAAAGTAAGCGGAAACTCATTTATAGGTTTTGTCCGCGATGAGTATACGACACTACCCGAAGACGGAAACCGGCCGCTTTTCATCTATTTGAATCTTCATTGGGTCTATGAGGATCAAAAGGATGCACTCGGCATGGATCCCTCTAAATACGTAGCTGCTGAACAGGTTATCGATATTGCCACATCCGTTTTTCATGAGATGGAGACCCCCTCCATCCAAAATTTGATTTATGAAATCGGCTGTCGTATTTTAACCAGATTTCCCCAGCTTCTTGAAGTGACATTCGAATCCCAAAACCACACATGGGATACCGTCGTCTCCGAAATCTCGGATTCAAAAGGCAAAGTATATACCGAGCCACGCCCGCCATATGGCTTTCAGGTCTTCACCGTTAAAAAAGAACATCTTGAAAACAACAAAATCCTTGCTGCGGCAAAAGAAAGCATTGGGTAAGTAGTGATTATGCCTGGTATAACGACACATATATTGGATTTAATGCATGGTCAGCCTGCCGAAAACGTGAAGATAGAATTATACTTTTCCGAATCATACGCCGCTAGCTGGCAACTGCTCCAGTCAGCGGTCACAAATGCAGACGGGAGGCTCGATTCCCCGCTGCTGAACGCCGAAAGCACTAAAATGGGAAACTACGAAATCGTATTTCATATCGGGGATTACTTCCGGAATAAATCCGTAGAGCTTCCTGAGCCACCCTTTTTGGACCTGGTTCCCGTCCGTTTCGGACTATCTTCCCCATCCTCTAACTATCATGTACCACTGCTCGTTTCCCCATGGGGCTATCAAGTGTACCGGGGAAGTTAAAGAAAAAAGCCGGAGAAGATGCTTCCTTCTCCGGCTTTTTCTTGATTACATTCAGGACCGACAAAACTGAAAAAGTAATAAACTATAACTATTTACCCACACTATTATTAGCAGCAGGCATTTGTCGTACTTTATAACAAAGGTTTTGATTTTCAGGATATTTGTGTCGATCTTTTAATTAAAAAGAGTTGCCGTGGCAACCCGCAACAGTATTTGCCTCTCCCCCTTCTATTTGATTTTTTTTCATCATTATCCCTCATCCCGACTAAAAAACAATTCATATCAAGCTATCATTTTTACAAACCGTTCGTAATGTATTTTCTTACGTTTAGTAAAAAACAACTCCCATACATATCTTAAAAATCTTTCTATTAAGAAATAGCTCCTGCAAATACAGCCATAGTAATCATGACTATACATGTTCCCACTGCCCACTTTAAGATAAATTTTTGATGTTCTCCAAAATCCACCTTTGCCTTACTAACCAATAAATGATATTGACTTCTCTCCCTTTGCCTAGCAAAGAACCATTGCTGAACACAATCATAAACTGCAGTTCATGAAAATTAACTTGAACAGTAAACCAGATAGGCCAAAAATAAGTATAAGAATGTAATAGAGTGGATAAAATAAAAAAAGTGGGAGATTATGGAGGCTAAAATTAAAGAAGGAACGAAGTGAAATTACTGAATGTATAACTCGGAAAATTAATGAAAAAAATGATTTATCTTATCAAAAGAAGAGCAATGATTAGTCATTCAGGAAAAATATGAGTTTATTAGTATTATATATAAAAAGTACCCATAGAGCATTCACTTTAAAAAGGCTGCCTATAGGGTACTTTTTTGTGTTAAAAGAAGGCGAATTCTTCAAGAACCGACCGCCGCACCGTCCCCACGTGGATCGATTCCTCCTTTGAGGAAGTTATGCTCATCAATCCGAATTGCTTGGGCATGGCCCATTACTCCATCGAATTCTTCAACCACTTCTACTTGATGGCCCCTTTCTTTTAGTTCATCAATCGCATCCTTTGGGACACGGCTTTCTATCTTTAACGACTCGCTATCTTCACCCCAGGTTCTTCCCCAGACGAATCGCGGTTCATTGATTGCCGCTTGTGGATCCATTCCATAATCTATCATCCTTGTAATGATCGCGGTCTGTGTTTGCGGCTGTCCTTCCCCACCTTGCGTACCATATAAAATACTGGGTATTCCATCTTTGCAGGCCATTGCCGGCATCAAAGTATGGAATGATCGCTTGTTAGGTTCGAGTGAATTGACATGATTGGAATCAAGCGAGAAAAACGATCCTCTATTTTGTAACATGACCCCTGTTTGACCGGCAATGATTCCTGATCCAAACTCAAAGTAAAGGCTTTGAATAAAGGACACCGCGTTTCCATCTTTATCAACCACTGCGGCATAGGCTGTGTCACTTCCCATTGGAGGACTCGTCACCTTCATTGCCTTTGTTTGTATCGCTGATGAAAGCTTTGTTGCATATTGCTTATCAAGCAGCTTATCAAGGGGAATATCAAAGAACTCAGGGTCTGTCAGCACTTCATTTCGATCGCGGAAACCAGCCTTTAACGCCTCGGTCAATAAATGATAGTATTCGGCAGAGCCATGCTCAATGTTGTCAAAGTTGAAATTCTCAAGAATGTTAAGTGCCATCAGCCCCACGAACCCCTGAGAATTAGGGGGGACCTGATAAATCGTATAATTGCGGTACTGAGTCGAAATGGGTTCTGCCCATTTCCCATGATGATCAGCGAAATCCACTGCTGTTAACAAACCACCTTGCTCTTTTAAATAGGATACGATAGCTTTTGCGAGTTCTCCCTTATAAAAAACATCACGGCCTTGTTGAGCAATCAACGATAAACTTCGTGCAAGATCTTTTTGAACAAATCGTTCACCTACCTGGGGCACTCTTCCCCCCGGTGCATATAGTTCAGCAGTTATCGGTGTCGTCGAGAGCCAATTCCAATTCTTTTCCGTATACATCACCTGATTTTTCGTAATCGGAAAACCTTCAAAAGCATATTCGATCGCTGGCACGAGAACTTCGGCTAAAGTAAGTGTTCCACTTTCTTTCAATATCTCAGCCCAACTATCTACCATCCCCGGTACTGTAATGGCGCTTCTCACCCCGCGAAAAGGGATCTTTTTTTCCCCTCTATAAGCATCACGATTGACATGGCCGCCCGAGCGTCCGCTTCCATTAAAAGCACGAATTTTCCCACCCTTCTTTTCATATGTCAGCCAGAAGGTATCTCCTCCGAGCCCGGTCATATGTGGGTAAACTACACCCAAACAGGCACTGACTGCCACTGCCGCATCAAAAGCATTCCCTCCCTTTTCGAGAATTTTATTTCCTGCCATCGATGCTAGATAATGAGGGCTCACAACCATGCTTTTCGTTCCAATTAATCGGGTCATCAGTTCGCTCCTTTTTAAATTATTAGATTTTTCAGATAATTAACGATAATTGTATTATACCTTTTTAAAAATTAATTTGTTTAAGACAAAAAGATGTTTTTTTTCATTTTCACCAGCCTATTTTATTATAAAATAACAAGAATACATTCATTCCGTAATTATTATTATAATTTTATATACATTTCGAAAGCATTTTTGATATCATTAATTCATAATCTTGGAAATACATTACTAAATTTAAACAAAAATAGGAGGAATCGTTTTGAAAAATCCATATACCGAATTAACGGTCGGGATGTTGCGGACGGGGATTTTAGGTTTTGGCGGCGGGCCATCTGTCATCCCGCTCATCCGCCACGAAGCAGTTTCCCGCTATCACTGGCTCGACGATGATGAATTCGGTGACACCTTGGCGATTGCCAATACACTCCCAGGACCGATCGCCACCAAGATGGCGGCATATCTTGGTTATAAATTAAAAGGCTGGCCGGGAGCCCTCGTGAGTGTGGCAGCTCATGTTTTACCTTCATGCTTTGCGATGGTTTTCTTGATTGCATTTATTAATGTTTTAAGTAATTCGGCGATGATCAGCAATATGATCGCGGCTGTAATGCCAGTTGTTGCGGTCATGCTTGGTCAAATGGCATATGAGTTTGGCGAAAAGGCGGTAAAAGGTTTGGGAAAGGTACTCGGAATCACCTTTTTTGCGATTTCCTTTTTGCTTCTCCAGATCATTACCCTGCATCCGGGTATCGTCATCATGATATTCCTTTTATATGGGGCGTTCCATTTTAAATTAAAAGATAGATTGAAAAATAAAAAGGTTGATAAGAAGGAGGAATCCGCGTAATGGGTCTTATCTTCATCCCTATTGGTGTCGCAGTTTTTCTAGCGTTTTTCATAGCCAATATTCTTGGTTATGGCGGAGGTCCAGCCTCGATTCCGCTTATGTATGATCAAATCGTCACCCGTTATGGCTGGCTTGATAATACCGAGTTCTCGCAAATGCTTGCATTAGGAAATTCCCTTCCAGGGCCAATCGCCACCAAAATTGCCGCATATGTCGGATATGATGTGTACGGCTGGCCAGGGTTTATAGCTGCATTGGCTGGCACCATCATCCCTTCAGCAGTGGCTTTAATCTACTTATTGAAAATCTTGCGAAAATACAAGCAATCCCCCATCGTAAAAGGCATGTCCTTACTTGTTCAGCCCGTGATTGCAATCATGATGTTACTGCTTACCTGGAACATGGCCGCAGATGCCGTCGGTTCCATCGGCTACATCCATTCAATCATCATCGCTGGATTGGCTTACTTGGCACTGGGTAAATTCAAGATTCACCCCGCATTTGTAATCATTCTTGCCTTTGCGTACGGCGGCTTTATCATCCCGCTCACATAAATAAAAAAAATCCACCTATAAAGGCGGATTTTTTTAGTTAAAGTTTCATGCCCATCCGGCTCTTATAACGTTTAATGAGAATTTGGCAATCAACGCTGACAACCCCGACGACCGCATACAACTTTTCATTGAGAAAACGTTCCATCTCCTGATTATCAGAAAAGATTCCGTGCATATGGAGTTTACTCGGGCCGGTCATATGATATAAACTCGTTACAGCCGGCTCGCTTTCCAATTGCTGGGCCACCGATTCCAAATATTTAGGCTCAACTTCAACGTTAAAAAATGCGGAAACATGGATGCCCACCTTAGCTGGATTAATGACCGCAGTGAACCTCTCAATCACGCCGTTTTCAACAAGATGATTAATTCTCATCTGAACCGCAACTCTGGAGAGCTCCACTTTCTTCGCTAAGTCGGTATATGAAATTCGCCCATCTTCATGTAAAACCGATATGATCTTCTTATCGATCTCATCCACTTTCAAGCTGGGAATCTTAAAGTCCTCTGCCATCCTTTGTAACTCCTTTTCGATTTCTTTATTCTATTATCGCAGAGACAACCACGGGATCACAACAAATCTTCCTTCTACATAACCTCCATTAAAACAACAGCCTATTGATCATATTGGTCAATATCACACTATCTAAACTGATTAGTATAATGAATAAAGGCCTGACAATTTTGGCAGCTCACTTTCAATAAGTCCCCTCCAACTCATCCACTTCCACATGAACAAGAAAAGGAACATCCACAAAATGATTTCCTGTCGTATAGCTATTTCCGTTAAAGGCGTGTTCAGGATAAGTCTCTTTCCCATCCTTATCATAAAAATTAATCGCCAATTGTATCGGTTCGTTCAACTCAAGAAAGTCTTTCTGACCAACTTCGCCCTTTAGTTTTACAAAATGATCCATAAGTTCCTGCCAATTGTCGGGATACGTCTCGACTCCGTACATTTTCCCCTGCATCACAATGCTGTGCATCATTTCTATTCCAGGTTGATAGGTGGCTTTGCCATCCGATACCATAAAATCTCTATCTTTTTTCATAAAAACCCTAATTTCGGAAATGTCATCTTTCGGATCCATATTCCACATGATCAAAGATTTTTCTTCTCCATTCCAAACGTGTGGCTGACCCCTATTTTCCACAGAAGCCACTCTCCATTTATTGCCCTTCCAGACCCAAAAACTCATCCCATATCGATTATCTTCGCTAATGAAGGGGACAAACACATGTGTATCATCCAAAAAGATTTGATCTTGTATGACCAGCGGTTGAGCCTCAGAGAAGTTAGAGTTTATTTGTTCGATGACTTGTCTGTTCGATAGGAAGGGTTCCGGCGCTTTTGGAAATCGACCAAATAAAAGGATACCTCCCATCGATATAACAGCTGTAATGAAAACAATCATTTTTGTTTTATGAGTCATTCCTCTCCCCTCCTTCAGTCAAAATGGATTCTTCTAACCTGTAATAGACCTGCTGCCCTTTATTTGGTGTAATCAGTAGACCCTTTCCATCCTTTTCAATATAAATGAGTGCATTAAGTCCACTTCCCTTTTCATGAACGGTCCCTGACAGAATATAAGGGAACGTTTCTTTATATCCGCTTTCTTCATTAATCCCGGAATACCAAGATTCGCTCTCGATTTTCTTTTGTTTCATCCTATTCATTTGTCTTTGCAGCTCTTCTTGATTCAATGTGACTTCTTTAGAGTTCGGATGGGTCGCTATTAGAGACGAATTTTTAACGTCCATCATATATGTAGTTGGTTCCTTCTTGGGATACATCATTTCATCCAGCGGTATGGCTAATAGTGAAGCCGCCAAAAAGATGAAATTCGATAAGAATCCGAGCCAGGCAAATCGACGAAAACGATGCCATCTGCCTATATCTCCTTTCCTTCTCAATAACCATGATAAGAGGGCCACCCCTATAGGGATAATGGGTACACTTACCACCTCTTCTGATAGATTAAAAGTAAAACGAAAAGTGATCATTCCTAGGACAAACACAATGAGAGCCTTCCATACCTTAGGAGGACTTTCTATTTTTTTATAAATAATGGAAAAAACAATCCCAATCATTATGTAACTAGGCACCATAAGGATTAAAGTGGGTGTATGCAAATATTCTCCCACATCAAATATTCCATTCATTCTATCTACCACTCCCCCTTAATATATACAACTCTCATACAATACCATATAAATCCTTTTTTCGTAATTCAGGGAATCTATCCACAGACTGCCGTCCCCCACTTCATTCGGAAATTGTAGGTGGGGGTTTTACAGCCTGTTTAATGTGGGATAAAAGTTTATGGGCATTCAATGGAACGTTCCTCAATCCTTTGCTTGAAAGGTCTTCGCGATATTTTTGTATTCTTCTTCATTGAGAATACCCATTTTTTTGAATAATGCGGAATAAGCCATTATTTTTTTTTGCGTACGGTTTGTACAACTCATATGAATCAGCTCCTTTTTTACATACTATTCACTAGTGACAAAATGTTTCCTATACGCAAAATATTTCGTTTAGACAAAAACAAAAACTACCGTTTCTTTCGGCAGTTTCAATTTCACATATGGAATATGGATCCATCGATCTGTGATTTAGGTGATTAAACCAGACCATTCTATATAACTATATAAATTAAAGGAATGGAAGCAGCTTGAACGTGTAACTTCTTCGCTTGTTCTTTTTGAAACTCGTCCCTTCGTAAACGGATTTACTGGCACCCTTAATTAAACAGGCTTTTCTTAGCAATGCTAAGTTCATGCTTTATTGAAGGAAGTCAAAATACAACCTGATTTCCATTTTCATCTATTCAAATGCTGAAAAACGACAGTTCGTGATCATTAAAAAACGTTGTCCTTCTTGCAACCAGTCGTCATTCGGATTATCGTTATTTAAGTAGAAACGAAAGGAACTATAAAAAACTGCATACTTTCTTCATATTTTTTCGCTAAACTGTCTTCAATAAATAAGAAGGTGATAAATTGAAAATCTCCTTTAAGCTGGGGCTTTGTATATTTGTGTGCATTTTATTGATGGAAACCGTCTCCATGTTTTATTTGCATAATAAAGTGATCCATTCCCGGATCAACCAAGAATTGGAATCACTGAAGGCTCGTGGCAATAGTCATCGTGATGTGTTAGAAATCACTTATTCCGACTCAACTCTTCAGCATATCGGCCTGATGGAATCACATACGGATACAGATGTCGTCATCACGAATACTACAGGCAATACTCTGATGTCGTCCGAAGAGGTAAATGGGGCAATGAAAAAAATCTTAGCAAAGAAGCTCCCACAAGTACCGCGAAAAGGTCTGATCATCCAATCAAGATGGAAGGATGAGCGGTATATAGCCACAGTTACACCATTTAAAAGTGATAAAGAAAATGAAGGCTATGTCTATATGTTCAAGAATACTAGAGATGTAGAAGAATTAATTGCCCAATTGAATAAACATTTCATCTTTGCAACTGTATTGCTCCTTTTCGTTATGCTTATCACCATTTATTTTCTATCAAAAGCCCTGACTAGACCGCTTATTGCGATGAAGGAAGCGACAACCAATCTAAGCCTAGGGAACTTTTCTGTAGCTGTACCTGTACGTTCACATGATGAACTAGGTGAACTGGCTCAATCCATTCAAAGCTTGGCTAATGAATTGAATTATTTAAAGAAGGAACGCAATGAATTTTTGGCAAGTATCTCTCATGAACTGCGCACGCCACTAACCTATATCAAGGGCTACTCTGACATTGCCCGCCGAAAAGACTTGGATGCAGCTGAAAGATCACGATACTTAGAAGTCATCCATGATGAATCACAACGATTAAACAAACTATTGGACGAACTATTCCATATGGCTAGAATGGATATACATACATTCACCATTTCAAAAAAAAATGTCCAGCTCTCTTCATTCCTACAATCCATTCATGAAAAAGTGTTACCAGCCTTTTCAAATAAAAAAATACAATTGAATCTGGAATGTAAGGATCATTTATATATTGAGATAGACCCTTCACGATTTGAGCAAGTCATCCTTAACCTGCTGGATAATGCACTAAAATACTCGAACGAATATACAATCACCACCATCAAAGTCACTGAATCACTTGGCCGTATTTCCATCTCCATCATCGATCAAGGGGTTGGTATTCCAGGTGAAGACATCCCGCATATCTTTGATCGTTTTTATCGTGTCGAGAAATCACGTGCTAGAGGTACCGGTGGATTTGGATTGGGGCTTTCCATCGTCAAGCAATTAGTTGAGATTCAAGGAGGGGCCATTTCAGTTAAAAGCAAGTTGGAGCAAGGAACGTGCTTCACTATCATATTTAAGGAGATAAAAAATGAAGATAGCAGTTTTGGTTGATGATGAACAGAGAATGATTGATCTTATAGAGCTATACCTGATCCCTCACAGTTATACATGCATAAAGAAGAAATCCGGACATGAAGCCTTACAGTTCTTAAAGCAGAATCATGCGGATGTAGTCATTCTTGATGTAATGATGCCTGAAATGGATGGATGGGAAACGTGCGAAAAGATCCGGGCGTTTTCCAATATTCCCATTATCATGCTCACCGCACGGGATGCAGCGGAAGAAATGGTAAAAGGGCTGAAAAAGGGCGCCGATGATTACGTAACAAAGCCATTTAATGAAGAGGTTTTACTTGCCAGAATCGAAGCTGTGACTCGACGAGTACATAATCACCAAGAGGACCATATGATCTTTAACGGGATAAAAATAAATGAATCCGCTTATGAAGCACATTATCATTCTAGAGCCGTCCCATTGACACCAAAAGAATTTTCCATGTTGTGCTTGTTTATCAAATCCCCTGATCAAGTGTACTCCAGAGATCACTTGCTTTCGACCATATGGGGATTTAAAACAGACACGGAAGATCGGACAATCGATTCCCACATTCGAAATATTAGAGAGAAATTACGTCATGCCGGTTTTCCTGTTGATCAACATTTGAAAACGGTTTGGGGCATCGGATATAAATGGAGGTCTGTCAATTGATATGAACTTCATTTCTGACGCATTGGCATCCAGTGGCCCCTTCTCCATTGCAGTTAGTATAGTATTGAATATATTGATTAGCGTGCTTGGTTTTATTCCAAGCGTATTCATCACGGCAGCCAATATAACCGCGTTTGGATTTGAAAAGGGATTGATCGTTTCTTACATAGGGGAAATTACAGGAGCCGTAGTGAGCTTTTGGTTATATCGCAAAGGCTTTCAAACATTCCAACCCAAATACATGAAGAATCGATGGATCATGAGCCTGCAAAAGTCACAAGGATATCCGGCCTTTTGGATGATTCTATTGCTCAGGCTCCTACCTTTTATACCGTCCGGCGTGATTAACCTTACTGCAGCATTAAGTAAGACGGGCGTGATGATTTTCTTCATCGCCACATCCATCGGCAAACTGCCTGCCCTCCTTGTCGAGGCGTACTCGGTGACACAGGTGTTGCAGGCTTCAGACGATGTAAGGACTATTCTAGTCATATTGATTTTAATCATCGTAGTCTTTTATTACTTTAAAAGAGGTAAAAATAAAGAAATGAAAGAGTAGGAGACCCTCTTAAAAGAGATTACCTGATATTCTCATTAATAAGGTTATGAGGAAAGAGTTTGATAACAAAGAAGGAATAAATCATGTCAAACATATAGAAGGATAGATAAAGACAGAACTTAATCTGCTTTATCTATCCTTTATTGTATACAATATTATAATTTGCTTTAGATTTTAACTTTCTTATTGTTTTCTAGAGGCACAGGATCAATGCTCTGATCATTAGCTGTCAAGTCGATCCCATAGTCCTTTGCGAATACCATGTGCGTTTCTACTAGAACCTCTGCTGTATTTTCATCTAAATTAAATACTCTGGCGCCGCGCAGTCTGTTCCTTTCAGCTCCCGGCAGACCATAAGCACCGAATCCGGTACTGCCCGCATAACCAAGCAGGATTCCGTAATAATTACCTACATAAGTGTTTATATGATCATGACCGCAAAAAACGCCCTTGACATCGCCTCTCTCCAGCATCGCTGAAAACAGCCCCCCGTTGATTGGTCCCATACACTCTTCTTCATTTCTTTCTCCTACTATATTATGCTTTTTAACGGCTACCTCATGATTGGAGTCTGCTCTTTGGTCTACGCTCGCATACCACATAAACCTGTGTTCCCAAAGAGGAATATGGATGAAAGCGAGTGAAGGAATTTTTTTTCGCCATTTTTTCTCTAACTTCTTAGACGTCTCATAATACCAATTTACCTGATTAAAACGAAGCCAGTCCCATGTAGGATATCCTTGAAAGTCTTGACCCGCAATGTTTTTTGGCGCATATCTTCCACTATCAAGCAGCCAGAGGTTGAAAGCTGCCTTTTTTCCTTTTGAATCCTTTATAAGTAAATTCATGTTACCTGTCCCAGTAATACCTTCAACTGTAGGTTTGTTCATATTGTATTTATAAGAAAGATAGATTTTGAGCATGTCTTCCTCATCAAGTCCGCCCTTCGGGGTAGAATCCTCATCATGATTTCCAAAGGTAATGGCCCACTTGATTCCTCTTTGTTCCATAGGATACGCAACATTGTTAATGGCTTGCTTCATCTCCATAGTTGAATCGCATCCACCCGTAATAATGTCTCCATTAAGCACAACAAAATCAGGTTTTTCTGTATCGAGCACTTTCTCCATAAGCTGTAAAGTTCTACGATCAATACGTTCATCATCTTGTGTATCATTAAATTGAACGATTTTTAATTTTCCATTACGATTAAATTGAAGAGCCATGTCATCTTTTTCTTCTGCCAGTGCTGCAGTGCTAAATAAATCATCTGAAAGTCCGGAGAATCCAAGTGTTAAGGCAAGTGTACTCATGCCTCCTATCTTGATAAAATTCCGTCTATCCAACCCTTCATGTGGTTCTTGATTCTTCATAAAAAAATCTCCCATTCTCTTCTAGTAACTGTTTTATAGGGGATCAAGCTATCGATACGATGGTGAGCACATTAACTATGTAGTTCCAATTCAAAAAAGAATTATGGTAAACAAAAAAATTGGATTTGGATATATTATGATGACAAACTTACACGGTATTGAAGATCACCCTATAAAGTTCAGCTCCTACTTCATCATAAGATAGAATTATTAGTGGAGTATGAATGTTATATGAAAGGGAAGTAAAGAAAACAATAGAAGAAGGAATGTATGAAACCAAAACCAGTGGCTTTTATCGTTTCAATTATTCATCAGGAAAGTTTGTTTTCAAGCTTAGCTAGTATACAATGCTACTCCTTAATTAGGCACTACAACTAATTTTTTTAAAATTTCTCTGATTTTTGCTCCATAAATAGTCTATGGTAGTCTCCGCTCTGGATGGTGCGAAGTGCTTTCCCTTTTGTTCGTGTATGTCGTCCTGACCATCTCTTTTCAACTTATTGCATGCCAAAGGGTAAATTGGTTCAATTCCTAGAAGGTTACACCTATTTTATGTACAATGCCTATACTATCTTCCTGTTTTCTGGAAAAAAAGAATGAATATATTGTGTTTTTACGGGAATTTCCTTTATAATGCGCATTAGATGATTTTTTTAAGTACCGAATTGAAAGGAGACTGAAAATGAAGAAACTATTTTACCCAATCATTATTGGATTATTGGCAGTTGTTCTAACAGCTTGTGGTTCAAACGATGAAGCTGATAAAAAAAATGAGGAAAAAGATGCAAAAACAACTGAGGATCAGCAAAGCAAAGAAACGGCTAAAGCAACTGAAGAACAGCAAAAAAAGATGGAAGAAATGCAGAAGAAACTAGATAAGCAAAAGGTAGATGAAAAGAAAACGGTAGCCATCGTCAATGACGAGAAAATTTCAGGTGCGGACTATAATAACGTGTTGTCCACGACACAAATGCAGATGCAGCAATTTGGACAAGACCCAACAACCAAGGAGGGTGCCAAACAAATTAAAGAGCAAACGATCAACTCTTTAGTGGGGCAAACATTACTGCTTCAAGCTGCAGATAAAAAGGGATACACAGCCTCCAAGGCAGAAATTCAAAAGCAACTTGCCAAAATCAAAGACCAATATGAAAATGAGGAAAAATTCAAGGAAGCGATGAAACAAGCAGGTCTGAATGCGGAAATGTTGAATACTCAGATCGCCGAGAATATTCCATATACAAAGTACGTTGAAAATGAGATTAAAGTTGATGCAGCAACAGATGAAGAAATTGAAAAGTATTATAACCAGGTTGCGGAGCAAGCCAAGGCAAGCGGGCAAAAAGTACAGAAACTTGAAGAAATGAAGCCACAAATCAAGAAACAAATAGAGCAGCAAAAGAAACAAGAAAAGCTTGTGAAGCATGTGGAAGAACTTCAGAAAAACGCTAAGGTCGATATTAAGATTTAATGCAAAAAAGAGCTGCCAATTTTGGCAGCTTTTTCTTTATGATGGCAACTTAAGCTCTACCATCTTCCATTTTTGCCGAAACAAGCCCGAGTACAACGCCAAGCAGCGCACCAGCCCCCACTTCCACTGGCTGATGTCCGAGCAATTCCTTCAGCTCTTTCTCACGCTCCACATACTTAAAACTTGGAAACTCACCAGAAAATTTCGCCATATTATCTTCAAGATCGTTCACAAGCTTAGCAATTTCGCCTGTATGGCGCCGAATTCCCTGTGCATCATACATCACAATCACACCAAACACAGTCGCAAGAGAAGTCTCCGTATGCCTCCAGCCTTTGTTCGCTGCCACATAGGATGCCAGCGCAGCGACACCAGCAGAATGCGAACTCGGCATACCTCCTGTTGTGAAGGCCTGCTTCAAGTCCCACTCTCCCGTCAGTTTCTTGTGCGTTAAAATTTTCAGGCCTTGCGCAATGCCGATTGCCGACAGCGCCGTCCATATTCCTCGATTCATCTTTTCCATGAGCAACTCCTCCAGTCCACGGACCAGTCCAACCCAATCCTCTCTCTTTTGATACCCAAAATTTCATTTTTATATGCGGAGTTCTTCCATGATTACTAGCTTTTAATAGGTTCATCTTGTCTAGTAATTCTTTAGATCTCATAACTAAACAAAATTGTTACACCTTAAAAAAAAATCAACAGGATACATAAGTTACTTGGACACTGAGAAATCCAGTTACGTTATCAGTGTTGAAGAATTGAGTATTGAGATTCGACTAGACAAAAAAACTGCCGATTTCTCAGCAGTTTTTTTCCTTATAAATACTTCCGGTAAATACCTTTTTCATCATAGGAAACAGTACTTCTTTTCCCCTTGCCTTTTTTTCGAGACATTTCAGGTCCCATTCAATATGTTCATACCATTGTTTCAAATATAGCTTTCCCTTGCGCTTGTAGTCGCCAACATTAATAACCCGCTGCAAGGCTTTTCCATTTTATTTATACGCCCGTTTTAGAGAAACGTTCAATTCTTTCTCCGATTTGATCACGAACACGTTGGAAGGTAGCCCATTTTTCTTCATCTGTACCGTCCGCTTTTGCTGGGTCATCAAAGCCCCAATGTTCACGTCTAACATGCGGTGGCGTCATTGGACATTTGTCTGCCGCATCGCCGCATAATGTCACAACAAAATCGGCATTATTTAAAATGTCAGGGTCGATGATATCGGAGGTTTGATTGGAAATATCCAATCCAACCTCGTTCATCGATTTAACAGCATTCGGATTTAACCCATGTGCTTCCATTCCTGCACTAAGTACTTGCCATTCATCGCCTAGATATTTCTTACCCCATGCCTCAGCCATTTGGCTTCTGCAAGAGTTACCCGTACATAAGAAGTAAAGTGTTTTTTTAGCCATGTTGTTCCTCTCCTTCATGAGTAAAATGATGTGTTTAGTGAATAATGAGCAACCATATATATAAGCTAACTAATGTGATGAACAGCGTTGGGATGGTTAAGATGATACCCGTTTTAAAGTAGGTTCCCCATGAGATTTTCACACCTTTTAATGAAAGGACATGCAGCCATATTAATGTAGCCAAAGAACCAATCGGTGTAATTTTCGGTCCCAAATCCGAACCGATGACATTTGCATAAATAAGGGCTTCCCTAATCGCGCCTGTTGTATTGGTACTATCAATTGCAAGAGCGTCTATCATGACCGTCGGCATGTTATTCATAAGGGATGAAAGAATTGCTGCGATGAATCCCATCCCGACAGTAGCAGCGAATAATCCTTGATCAGCCGTTACTTGTATAAGGTCAGCTAAAATGTTCGTCAATCCAACGTTTCTCAATCCATACACCACGACATACATTCCAATTGAGAAGAACACAATAGCCCATGGTGCGCCTTTTACAACGTTCTTGGTATTAACAGCTGGACTTCGTCTTGCCATAAACAAGAAGAAAATGGCGATAACACCTGCAATGATGGATACAGGAATATTGAAAAATTCACTGATAAAATAGCCTACCAACAGAACGCCTAAAACAATCCCAGACAGGCGAAACATTTTCACATCCCGAATGGCATCGACTGGCTTCTTCAAATGAGCCATATCATAATTCTTCGGAATGCTCTTTCTGAAGTACAAATATAATACCAGGATGCTAGCTGCTAATGAAAACAGGTTTGGAACAATCATCCTAGATGCGAACTCAATAAACCCGATATCAAAAAAATCAGCAGAAACAATGTTGACCAAATTACTTACGACAAGCGGTAAGGATGTAGTGTCCGCAATAAACCCACTTGCGATAATAAATGGGAAGATCATTCTCTCTTCCAACTTCAAGTTTCGAACCATCGCCAATACAATCGGAGTTAAGATGAGAGCGGCTCCGTCATTTGCGAAGAACGCAGCGGCTAGGGCTCCGAGAATGCTTACATACACAAACATCCTTACTCCATTTCCCTTGGCCGCTCTAGCCATATGTAGAGCTGCCCATTCAAAGAAACCAATTTCATCTAAAATCAAAGAAATAATGATAATAGCAATGAACGCCAACGTCGCGTTCCATACAATACCCGTAACGGCAATTACATCATTGAAGTCAACAACCCCAACTAGTAAGGCAAGTACCGCACCCCCGCATGCTGACCAGCCGATTGACAATCCTTTGGGTTGCCAAATGACGAGTGTCAACGTCAGCAAAAAGATGATACTAGCTAATAAAACTGAACCCACTGATGTTCTCCTCCTCGTTAGTCACAACAAATTCGTTTTCCTTGTGCAGTTAACTCTTCAACTTTAAATGCTTGACTTGGCAAGTCCTTGATAACAGTTAGAATATATGAGTGATACGGAGATGTTTGGTTTAACGAGTAAAATATCCATTGTCCCCTTCTTGCTTCATTCACGATTCCGCTATCTTTCAACTTTCGTAAATGTTGGCTAATAGCAGGTTGGCTCATATCAAAAAGATCTACAAATTCACAGACACAACATTCATGTTCAGACATAATTTTCACCATCGTCAAACGTGTTTTATCACCTAAAAGTTTAAGAAGATTTGCAGTAGCTTCTATATCCAACGCTTCATTCATTTGCACTATATCCCCTCCTCGCCTAATCTCAACACATAACCATATGCTTATGTACTTATTCAATATCATTGTATAAGCATATTCTTATTTAATCAACCATTAACTATTCAACAAACCATTTTACATTTTAATCTGCTAAAAAACTTGCATGTGGATTTTTTTACAAATTCTCTATTAAAGGATATTATGATTTTCTTGATGAACGATCGGGGCGCTTAGCATAAAGAAGAAGTATGACTTGTATTGAATTATATTTCAGGTAATGTCATTATTAAATTAAAGTCACCTTACGTATATTCATTATATTAATTTATGAAGGCTTTAATTAAGTGACTAAAGGATATGATTTTAATGGAAAAAGTTACACCATTCTTAATGTTTCAAGATGGTCATGCAGAAGAAGCGATGAATCACTACATATCCATCATTGACGATTCAGAAATTACAAGTATTGTTCGCTATGGAGCGAATGAAAATGGAGATGAGGGAACTGTAATGCAGGCTACTTTTTCCTTAAAAGGGCAAGAATTCATGTGCATTGACAGTAATGTGAAGCATCAGTTTTCCTTTACCCCTTCATTCTCAATTTTTGTTACTTGTGATACTGAAGAAGAAATTAACATCCTTTATCAGAAACTTATCGAGGGTGGACAAGCACTTATGCCAATTGGTGAGTATGGTTTTAGTCAGAGGTTTGGTTGGTTAAATGATAAGTTTGGAATATCGTGGCAACTCAATCTTCCTTCATGAAGGTCTGAAGTATTTTAACAAAGCTTTCATAAAAGTGATTTCATACTGCATCTTGAAATACAATCAAAAGAACAGTCTGTTATACCCAGACTGTTCTCAGACTGCAGACAAACTCGATGAATATCGAGATTGTCTACAGTTTTATTTTTTATAGCTTTTACAATTTAAACGTAAATTGGAACGTAGGGAACTCGCTTTCCGCGGGCGGTCGGAGAGCCTCCTCTGCTTGCGCATGCGGGGTCTCCCATAGACGCGCTTTTCTAAGCAGGAGTCTCGAACACCCGCTCCAACCAACTTTGTTTTAACATTTAGATAGAACTTATTCCTACAGTCTTTTTTGTATAAAAAAGAAGGATTAACCTTGAGGTGATTAGGATGCTTTCTAAACATAATTCTATTCAGCGAGATCAACTCGTGCCAGCGAACCATGCACTTTTTTGTTAAAATACAATTTATATTTCTATAATTGTTCAAACTACAATTATGTGACTTTAACTTGTTAAGATTGCATGATACGGTTCCTCTATCACGCAACCATACAGTTGCTCATCCTTGACAAGCAACCGTATAGTTGCTTATACTCGATATATGAATTGGGAAAAAGATGCTATATTCAAAGCACTTAGCGACTCGACACGGCGGCTTATATTAGACGAACTATCCGAACGCAATGAGCTGACGTTGTATGAACTTACGGTACGTCTCATTATGAAGCACGACGTTTCCATTTCGCGACAAGCGATAGCTAAACATCTTTCTGTACTGGAAGATGCAGGGCTCGTAAAATCAAAAAAAAAGGGAAAATATCGCGTAGTTATATTTAACAACGAACCACTTAAAAATTTGCTAAAAGGATGGATAGAGTAATTTATTTAAAAACTTCTGACGAATGTAGGGTTTTTCTACTTGGAGCCAGATTGTTTGCAGAGCACCAACGTGGTAAATATCAAAGGAGGCAAAAACAGTATGAAAATCATTGTTACCAGTATATTCGTACAAGACCAAGACAAGGCACTGGAATTTTATTCAGAAAAGCTCGGATTTGTAAAAAAGCATGACGTCCCCATGGGGAAATTTAGGTGGATTACGCTTGTTTCTTCCGATGATCATGACGGTACCGAGCTATTACTCGAACCGAATGAGCATCCTGCCGCAAAGGAGTATCAAAAGAAGATATTTGCCGAAGGCATTCCAGCAACAATGTTTGGCGTTGCTGATATTCATAAAGAGTACAAACGATTATTGGAAAACGGCGTGAAGTTTACTATGGAGCCGACAAAAATGGGCGAAGTCACAATAGCTGTCTTCGACGATACATGTGGTAACCTTATTCAGATATTGCAGAATTAACTTAATGACGAAGTAACCTAGTTCTAAACGGCTTTATTGTTATGTTTTAAGTTGGATGAAGTGTTTTTATCAACAATTAAACAACTTTATGTTAACCCTGTCCTAATTTTAGGACGGGGTTATACATTTTTAACGTCTAAAAATAAATGACATTGTTGTCATTCTACGATTGCAGCAAGAATTATTTTATGATCAATCTCGCCAAAACAGGTCTGCCACAGCAAGAATCATCCTTTGTTTCAGTACCAGGAATACAGAATCGCAGGAACTAGAAGCGAGATTCATACTGCACACTCCTGTTTCAGTAGCCAGTAAGAATGTAGGTGATCCTCCATAACTCTTCATCCCAACAACGTAGAAAAAATTCTTTTCGGATTGCCTTATAGAACTTGCAAATCACAAACATCATCCAACATTTGGAAACGCGTGAAACAAAAAAACTGCCGATTTCTCAACAGTTTTTTTCTTATAAATACTTCCGGTGAATACCTTCTCCATCATAGGAAAACAGGACTCCCTTTTCATTTCAAGACTGATTCCATATATAAGGGAACCCGCCATTAACCCTCATACTGACGAGTTGATCACGCACATGTTCCCATGCTTTATCGACGATTTTATAATCCTTGCCCTGTTTTTGGAATAAATACATATCCTCCCGCATGACCAAGTCCTTCGTCAAATAATTGCCGAGGAAGGACATATCGGATTCGATTTCCCTGACTTCGAACATCTTTTCCCTTCCAGATCCAGGCTTGACGCCCAGCCTGATCATTTCTTCGGTTGGATTATCATAGCGTTCTTCAATATCTTCAAACACTTTCAATCCAAGAAAATAAGGGTTGATGCTGGTCCGTGATGGCTGAACGACACCCGCGTTCAGTTTTGCGAATTCAATGGCTTCATGAGCAAATCTAAAGATATATAAATGTGATTCTTAGCCATACTAATAAAGATTAAAATTTCGTTAGGAGGCAATATTATGGGAAGATCAAACAATCAAAAACCATCTAGCAGTAAAAATTCATTACCTCAAACTCCCAAAAACTTAAAAATAGAACCTAATCGCGTGGATGAAGAGTTTTCTCGTGAGCTAGGTGAAAGTGGGAAAATAAGAGCTACAAGACCTAAATGAAACTACAAAAAAGTGAAAAGATACGGATTGATTACACTCCTCTTTAAATTTTGGCTTTGTTAAGTAGCATGGTTGTTTTTCAGGTATAAAATATGGGAACGTCCGATTTGGACGTTCCCGTTCTTATTTCATTAAAGCCCCCTATAATGGAATGGAATATCTTTAAAGCTAATGCTTTTTTAAAAGCTGCGTTTCCAAATTGCCTGTTCAAAAGTAATATCCTCTAGCACTTTTTATCGAAGCGAATGACATTAGTGGATTGACAATGGGTGCAGGTGTAGCCGTCTTTGTGTTTCTGTTCTGATACATCAGTGAATACAGACTTTATTTCTCCCGCACTCCCTAATGAGTTTGTGAAGAACTCCTTCAATCGCTGTTGGTCTCTTTGGCTAAGATTTCTGATTTGGTTAATTATGCCCGCTACCGCCATTAAAACTCACTCGCTCTCAGTAATTTTAGTTTACTATAGAACAAAAGTTCGAGAAAATCAAATAACAACATTATTCTTTAACAAAGCCTAAATTTTAGTAAAACAGATACAAAAGGGAGCCCTAAAAGGCTCCCTTGTATGCAGCTTAACTTTTTAATGATCGCCATTCTGCCCATTTGCAGAACTTGATGTTTTATGGTTCCCCTTTTTACCCTTATGCTTTCCTTTCTTACTCATGAAAGAATTCCTCCCCAATACAAGATGTTATTTCTTGATTAGTGTTCGTTGAAGGGCTTTCAGGTATTACGGGAACTGAAGGAAGCTCATTCACATTTTGGATGATCTTCATTTATGAAGGCATTGATTTCTCCCCCTATAATGATGATAGGCCCAGATAAATAAACCAGATCATTAGCAAAATGATGCCACCAAGACGCGGTATGTAGCAGATTTAAAGAAGTATTCACAAGGGATTTTGATATCATTAGTTTTAGGGTAAATAACACTAGTACTTGCAAACCACAAGTTTCATCCAACATCTGGAAACATATCAAACAAAAAAACTGCCGATTTCTCAGCAGTTTTGTTTCTTATAAATACTTCCGGTGAATACCTTTTCCATCATAGGAAAACAGGACTTCTTTTCCTTCCATGACTGATTCCATATGCACGGAGCGTCCCCAAAGCTGATAGATATATGGCATGACTTTTTCGAGATATTTCAGGTCCAGCTCAATATCTTCATACCAATGTTTCAAATAAAGTTCCCCATTGCGCATGTAGTCTCCATCATTTACTGTGATATAAGGGAACCCGCCATTAACCCTCATACTGACGAGTTGATCACGCACATGTTCCCATGCTTTATCGACGATTTTATAATCCTTGCCCTGCTTTTGGAATAAATACATATCCTCCCGCATGACCAGGTCCTTCGTCAAATAATTGCGGAGAAAGGAAATATCGGATTCGATTTCCCTGACTTCGAACATCTTTTCCCTTCCAGATCCAGGCTTGACGCCCAGCCTGATCATTTCTTCGGTTGGATTATCATAGCGTTCTTCAATATCTTCAAGCACTTTTAATCCAAGATAATAAGGGTTGATGCTGGTCCGTGATGGCTGAACGACACCCGCGTTCAGTTTTGCGAATTCAATGGCTTCCCCTGAGGACAAATCCAATTCACGGATTATGCGCTGATGCCAGTATGATGCCCAGCCTTCGTTCATGATTTTCGTTTCGAGCTGTGGCCAGAAATACAGCATCTCTTCCCTGATCATCGTCATGATATCCCGCTGCCAATCGGCTAAATCCCTGCTGTACTGTTCAATGAAAAGCATAATATCCTTTTCTGGCCTCGGCGGGAATTTTTTTCTTTTCTTAATAGTGGATTTCATTGGTTTATTCTTATTATCCAGATTCCATAAATCATCGTATTGTGTGGCTATCGGCTTTATTTCCTCTTCCTCTTCCTCATCTTCCATCGTCCAGGCAAGCTTAGGTCTCATCAACGAAGGATCGATATGTTCTTCAATGGCTAAAAGTGCATCGAGGAAAGTTTCTACTTCCTTTTTGCCATGCAGGATTTCATATTCACGGATTCTTTCTGCCGTGGCCGACATACTTTCAACCATATCCCTCTTGGTATTATTGAAACGTACATTATTCTTAAAGAAATCACAATGCGCCAAAACATGGGCAACGATCAATTTATTTTGTACAAGTGAATTGGAGTCCAGCAGAAAAGCGTAACAAGGATTAGAGTTAATGACCAGTTCATAGATCTTACTTAATCCAAAGTCATACTGCAGCTTCATTTTATGAAACTGCTTCCCAAAGCTCCAATGAGAAAAACGGGTCGGCATCCCATAGGCACCAAATGTATAGATGATTTCTGAAGGGCAAATTTCATAGCGCATCGGGTAAAAATCCAACCCGAACCCCGTTGCTATTTCTGTAATTTCACTAATGGCATATTCCAGAGCCTTTTGCTCCGCTCCATTCATCCGATATCCCCCTTGTCTTCCGCCTTTAAACTAATGTATGAAAAAAAGGCGGAAAAATGCCGTGATCATGTGTAAAGGTTCCTCGAAAACAGAAAAAAAACATCCCCATGAAGAAGATGTCAGTTATAATTGATCGATTCCGTTCACCCTTTATTTTCCCGTCACTCTTTAATATTTTACTAATTCCGCATTCACTGCCCCTTTTTTCGCTTTCGAACGAATCCAGGAAATGATAAGCGCTGCTATGATTACAAAACCTAAATAACCTGTAACTGGGTATACCGTTCCGACCAATTTAATGAAACCAACGAAACTTGCAAGGAAAGCGAGGATTCCCACCAAAACCACAGAGATTTTAAATCGTTTCGTATCGGCAGTCACCAACCTGGCTGTAAATGCATACAGCATTCCAACTGAGGTGTTATAGATCATTCCTAAAAGAACGATTGACAGGATATATCCCAACCATGGAGAAATCTGATTTGCTAAATAAAGGGTAGGCATTCCCGACCCTTCTATGCCCTTCAAGTCAGACATCATTCCCATGTTGATCAAAAATAACAATATCCCCAATCCGATACCTCCAAGGATGCCTCCCATTCCAGCCTCTTTCTTATTCTTAAAGATCCCTCCCATTACGGCCAGCATCGCGATTCCGGCAGTCATATTATATGAAACATACAATAATGAACCCATCAACCAATTTCCGGTTGCTGCCGTTCCTTTACTTGAAGAAGAAATGATTTCTTTAAAACTAAGTTCGGATGTGAAGAATGAATAGCCTGAAATAATAATCATGATTATAAATAAAAAGGGTGTGACAGCACTAATGATGGACATGATTTTATTAACATTAAGTAAGAGCGTGCCAATCGTAAGGACAGTCATGACGATTGCGCCGACTATACTTGGAATGCCGAATTGTTCTTCAAAAATCGTTCCAGAACCAGCAATCATGATGACTGTAACGCCAAACAAGAAAAAAGTAATGATAATATCGACTACCCTGCCTATGTAACGGCCACAAATATGATCGATGATGCTTTTATGGGAGCGGGTTTGAAGAGAGCTTCCCAGTTGTGTAACTTGCCTCCCTAAAAACGCGAATAAAGCAGTCGCCACCACAATTCCCAATACACTGTAGATTCCGAAGCTCGTAAAGAATTGTAATACTTCTTGTCCTGAAGCGAAACCTGCCCCAATGATGATTCCAATATATGCACCTGCAAGATTTACACTGTTTTTCATATGGACCCTCCTTTTAATTGAATGATTATTCTGATAATTAACTTTAAATGAAGTACCTATTCGTTCATAACTATCCCTGTTCCTTAATGCTTCCCAGCTTCAGTAATTTTAGCGAGCAAATCGCTCTTGAAGCTGGGGAGTGCTATTCTTCAGGTTCTTGCTTTTTATTATTTGGTATACCTTTTACTAAAGGAAGTGAATTCATCGACAGCAGTGGGATCGACTTCAAAGCCAATGCCTGCAGACTTTGGAACGGTTATGACCCCATCTATAACGGTAACCTCCGGCTGAATGATGTCTTGATGCCAATAATTCGCAGATGCTGCGGTATCTCCAGGCATCGTAAAATTATCCAGAGTTGTCAAGGCGATATTATGAGCGCGCCCGACACCTGATTCCAACATGCCTCCACACCAAACCGGAACTTTTCGTTCTTTACATAAATCATGTATTTTCTTCGCTTCCGTTAAACCGCCTACCCTGCCAATCTTGATATTAATGATTTTACAGCTTCCCAATTCAATGGCCTTTCTTGCATCTTCCACCGAATGTATACTTTCATCCAAGCAAATCGGGGTTTTGATTTCCGCCTGTAATGCCGCATGATCAACTATGTCATCCGATGACAAGGGCTGCTCGATCATCATTAAATCAAATTGATCAAGCTGCTTCAGTAATTCGATATCTTTCAGGCGGTAGGCGGAGTTTGCATCTGCCATGATTGGGATATCCGGATAACGATTGCGCACTTCCTTGATTACATCAACATCCCAACCTGGTTGAATTTTTATTTTGATTCTTTTATAACCATCATTCAATCCATCTTCTATTTTCTTCAGTAATTCAGGTACCGTTTTTTGGATGCCGATACTGATTCCAACATCGATTTTTTCGAGTTCTCCACCTAGTGCCATACTTAATGGGATATTCTTTTCTTTTGCGTATAAATCCCAGATAGCTCCCTCAATTGCCGATTTAGCCATATTGTTTTTGCGAATATGTGAAAACATTTCCGATATTTCACGAGGATGATCAATATCTTTATCCAATACAAGCGGAATCAAGAAATCTTCAAGCATGGTCCAATTTGTTTTTATTGTTTCTTCGTTATACCAAGGCGCTGAAAAAGCCACTGATTCAGCCCAACCCGAAAGCCCCTCCTCATTTTTCACTTCCACCAGTATGAATTCCTTATCTACAAACGTTCCAAAGCTTGTTGTAAATGGAGCAATCAGATCCATGTTCAAATGACGTAAACGCACTTCTTTTATTTTCATTTCTACTTCCCTCTCAATCCTGTTTTTTTTAATAAGTAGTGTTGAATGTGCTCACCTTGTACCCGTTCTATTCCAATTACAATATATCCGTTAGCAAAAAGCGTTTTAAATAATTCACCCGTTTTTGACCGCCAATCAATCGCAAGGCGGAGATCACCTTTTTTGATTTTCTGAATATCTGTCGGGATGGGGATAGCGACCACATCTGCATTGGTTTCCAAATGATAATCCTTGATATAAGGAAAGCCTTGGTCATTCATTTCTGTGATTACGATGTGTGTGGAATTTTCGGGAAGTGTTATCTCTTCCCTTCCTTCCTGCCGTATATTCCATTCCACCACGAACCGATCAGTGGATAATCCTTCATTGAGGGTATCTTCCATATTTCCATAACAATCTTCCATATATGTAGAGCAAACCGCTTTTAGCTTGCCGATATTCAAGTTTGCGTTCACACTTTCCAATGGATCATATGTCCATGTAATTAAATCGTAGCCTTTTTTGAGTGCTTCTTCTCTTTGTGCCAATTTAAGTAATCTACCGTAGCCCTTCTTTTGATGGGCAGGATGGATGGCTAACATATGGGAACAAAGAAACACCCTTCCATCCTTAAATCCCGGGAAACTGTATTGAAATCCAACTAACTGATCATTGATATAACCACCTAAAACAAGGCCGCCGTTTTTGACTGCGGTAATCGTCTGATGGGTAGGAACGCAATCCATGCCCCATACAAGGATTTCAAGTCGCTGCACTTCTTGTAAATCCTCTAGTGTTGATAGCGATTTTATGATTAATTCATCAGTCATGTAGGTGTCCCTTCTCTCCATACTTATCAAAAGTAAGAATGATGGCTTTCGTCAGGATTTCTATCCCGGAAAACAAAGCATCTTTGTTGAACGTCATGTTCGGATGATGGAGACCTGGTGTGAGATCACAGCCTAACCCAAGCATCGTCGCTTTGACTTCAGGCCTTTTCAACGTATAAAAATGAAAATCTTCTCCTCCGGTTGTTATGACAGGCGCTACCAGATTTTCTTTCCCGAGTGTATCGGCAATCGCTTCAGCCATTACTTCCTGGGCTTGTTCGTTTACGATAGCTGCGGCAACATTAGCAGCCGGCTCGAGTTTTATTTCAACTCCATGGACAAACGCCAAAGATTCTGCAACTTTTTCCACCTTTTTGGTGAGCTCTTTCATCACTTCATTATCTTGAGCCCTTAAATCCAGTGAGAATGTTGCTTTTCCAGGAATGATATTGGAACTTTCGCCTCCAGCGAAAAACTGGGTCATTTTTGCTGAATAAGGGATGGATGGATTGAGATGGATACTATTTAACATAGTGACGAATGCTGCTCCTACTTCGATTGCATTTTGCCCTTGATGCGGCCTTGCCCCATGTGCATCCGTCCCGACTATTTCTCCTTTAATGAACTGTGCGGCTCCGTGGACAATGGCAGGTGACGCCTGCCCATCCTTCACTTCCTCCACTGGCCTTAAGTGCACTCCGTAAAGGAAATCGACATCATCCAAAACTTTTTCTTCAATCATCTTCAAGGCGCCCGTACCTTTTTCTTCAGCTGGCTGAAAAATGAATTTCAGCTTACCCCCCGGCCGAAAGTCCATTTCCTTCAAAACTAGGGATACTCCAAGTGCCAGGGTCATATGCCCATCGTGCCCACAGGAATGATTAGCCTGAAATGTTCCATGCACCTCCTGCCAAAGTGCATCGATATCGGATCGTAATCCGACTGTGAAATTCCCATTTCCCATTTCTCCAATCACTCCGGTACAATCTTCGAATGTTTCTACCGTGCACTGATTTTCTCTTAAAATATTAGAAATGAAAGCTGTCGTATTCACCTCATTCCAACTCGTTTCAGGATGAGCGTGTAAATGGTCGAATATACCGATGATCCGCGGCCTTAATTTATCGATTGATCGTTTTATATCCATTTCTGTTCCCCCTAATATCCCGGTTTTATCGGTTTGATTAATGAATTCATATAAGTGTTAATTAAAAGAAATAATCATCTTGATTGAACGCATCATATCTAGCTTTTCTTTCTTTGAAACGCTGTTCATCTTTAATCGATACACCTGCTACTAAACTATTCAACAAGGAGAATAAAACAGGTGCCGTATCGATAGTGGAGGTCCTCGGTGTAGAAATGGGCAATAAAATGTCACTGAATTCAGCAATCGGTGCAAGTTCAGAATCAGTAATGCCGATTACAAATGAACCCGCTTGTTTGGCCATTTCCGTGATTTTCACCGTCTCTTTTACATACCGATGAAATGAAACGGCAACAAAGACGGAATTTTCAGTCATTTCGTTCAGTTGTGAAAAAATATCATCTGTGTCCGGTCTATATAAATGGACATCTTCCCGAACAAGCCTAAGTGTATACGTTAACCAATGCGCTGCCGAAAATGATAAACGGTGTCCGGAAATCAAGATATAGTCGGCTGCCACCAATTTATCAACCGTTTTGGAGAAATCATCATTTGATAAATTTTTCATTGTCTTTTCGATGCTAAGAATATCCTGCCCCATCACTTGTGCCATGAAGTTTGGCTGATTGGCAGCTTCTAGTTTAGATGCATGATACTCATTCAAACTGCTGCTCTCGAATATCAACTGATTACGAATAAGTTTTTGAAGTTCCGCAAATCCACTTAACCCCAACGAATAACAAAAACGGATGATAGTCGTTTCACTGACGCCAATATCCTTCCCTAGCTTTTCAGCTGAAGTGACTGCGAATGTATGTGAATGTACTAACAAATATTTCGCTACCTTTTTTTGACCAGTCGATAAATCAGGGAATACCTCTTTAACTTTTTGCTGTATATCCATAAAACATCCCCTCAAAACAAAGTATGAATCCTAGGCTTTATATATGACAATATGAAGTATAAACTTCTTTAATAATAGAAAGTATTTTAACACGGGTTCTTTAATAAAACAATAATATTCAGAATTTTTAATAAAAAGAGACCGATTTCTCCTAACCAAAAAAACCACGAAGATGAACTCCGTGGTTTTCCTTACACTTTATTTTTTATGACGCTTTGCATAGCCACACCGTTTACATAGCTCTTCAACTGCACATCTTCTTGAGAAGCCATCATACATGTTTTTAGCCCGTTCACCATTTAAAATTTCTTCAAGTGACGTTTCAAATATATTCCCAAGTGGAATTTTCCCTTCACTATCCAAACAGCAAGGTACGACCGTTCCATCCACCAAGATGCCCAACTGATCTCTCAGAGCATAACAGAATATATTTTCATCGATAATATCACGGTCCAATTCCGGCCACTCGAATTTTTCAGCCATGTTTATATAAACCCTGTCCTTCAACTTGATATTATTCTTTTGCTGAAGAGCTTCACTTAAGCGGATATCCAAAGAAAGCTTCTCCTCCAACATACTGAGAATATCGTCGTTCAGGCCATTACTCGCTTTCAGTTCATCTGTATCCATATTCCATAAACGAATGGCACAAATCACTTCACTTTTTTCATTGGCCTCATTAATGAAATCGGCAATATTACTGACATAAGAGTCAAGACTATTGCTCGTATCATTTGCCTCAAAGCTATGAAGGGAAATATTCACCTGCCGAAGGGCCTTTTTGGAGAGCAGCTTGTCTTTGACCTTTTGAATCAAAGTACCGTTCGTTGTAATATTCACTTTCAGATCATTTTCAGCACTGATATCCAGGAATGTACCCAAATTTTTATTTAAAAATGGTTCACCCATCAGATGAAAGTAAATATGATCGGTGTGTGGTTTAATTTTCTCGATAACATGCGTAAACCCTTCAGGATCCATGAATTTCAGGGTCCTTTGCAAGCTGGAGCTCGGACAAAAATTGCACTTCAAGTTACATATATTTGTAATTTCCACATAAACTTTCTTAAACTTTCTCATGATTTACTACCCCTAAAATCTAGCTATATTGTTTCAATCTGATACTAACTATACTTGTTAGCAGCTCATAAATGCAATGAAAACTTCATGGCAGGGGCATAAGTTTGTTGATCTCATAACATTTTTTCCAGTGGCAGCCATTATTCATTTGCCAATCACCTTAAGTATAAATTAGAAAAAAACATCCTCTGGAGTTGAAGATGTTCGTTAGATACATACCTATAATTTCCGTTTATGAACTCACTTTCCTTTTTGCTCCGTGACCTTTAAATTAAGTAATTTTTCATTTGTCAAATCATGTTGAACGGTCACGATGACATTGAACTCCTTTCCTTTTTCCTTGACCAAAAATCTGAAATCGTCTTGGACAAGATTCTTCGCTGTAGTTTTTCTACCATTATATTCATAATCGGTAATCTCAACTTCGGGATAATCTGCTTGGACGACGGCAATCGCAATTTTTCCATATTTTTCATAATCAGGTTTTTGGGCCTGTGCAGAAATGGACCCTGCTTGTATTATCAAAAAAATACCCATTAGCATCAAGATGACTTTTTTCAATATCTTTTCCTCCTTATACTGTCCTCTTATTTATTATTATGTAAAATTGTTCAATTGTTATGCAGCAGGTTCGCTTCATTTACAAGCATGATCCCAACAAAATGGTTCCTTTTCCATTCTTCAGGAAATACAGACATTGGAGGATTGGTTTCATCCACTAAATAACTGAGTTCGATTGTCATTCCTGGGCGGCCGAATTCAGTAATGAACCAATCCGTAAATCCACTGCCCACCGCTTCTTTTTCCGGAAAGGTCAATTCATACCCAGTCATTTCCGCTGTTTTTTTGGCAATGCCATAATCCCTCGCCATATTTTCCCGTTTATTTTGATAATGCCAAAAGATTTCCCTTCCGGACGTATGGTAGGAAACCGCAATAAGGGGATCGATTTCCCTCGTAAAATCAGCAAGCGCTTTAACCTCCGCAGCTTCAAGGGGGTGTTCACCCTTATAAAATTGATAAGTTGGTTTTGTTTCATTACTCATGACTTCTTTCCATCCAGCCGGATACTGCCTATTTAAATCAATGCCTTTGGCGTTGGCCTTCCAACGCGACCAATTATTACTATATCGATTCATTTTCCAGACGGCTGTCTTTTCAATAAAGCTCAAGTTTGATAAATCTCCTTGCTGGATGCTGACGCCATCTGGATTTAGCATCGGGATAAACCAAATGCTGACTTCATCCAATAATGCCGACGAATACCCTCCTATCGGCTTACCCGCCCGATAAGCGCCTGCATAGTCCTCGAGCATGCTCATTAACAGTTTGGAGCTAAGCCATTCCCTACCATGATGCGAGCCCACAAGCAATATCGATCTTCTCCCTTCTCCTAACTTCACTGCCTTTATATTTTTTCCCTTTTCAGTTTTCCCGATTATTTGTTCGTCCAAATCATATTGGTTCTGTATTTCCTGCAGATCCGCTTCCATTCGTTCAGGGGAATACACTTCTTCTGCAAGTGTGGTTTCGGGAAACAAAAGGAAAATGAACATTCCAATTAGCATTAATTTTCTCATGTACTCACCTTTTATTTTTATTCAGGTAAAAAGCAACAACCGCGGTCCAAATACATCACCACTTATTGTAAGGAAATGTTCAGTCCAATCTGAACAAAATACAAATAGCTCCTTATTAAGGGGGAGAACTACATGAGGATTGCGGATTATGATCAAGCATTGTTTCACACACACCGTTCTGATTGGGACAGCTTGTTAGTATTAATGGTTCGAACGAAAGATCACATTCTTTCGAAAAAAATAGAACATTTTTTGCACGCATACCGGTTTGAGCATGATTACCAAATCGTTCAATCCCAGCTGTATGCACTTCTACGTTATCTGGATCATGCAGCAGAAAAAACAAGTGATTATTTAAATGAACTCCCAAGCTAAAATTAACTATAGTTTTTGCAAAATGGGGAAATTTATACAAGAAGATTGATTTACGGGGATTTAACTGTGGCTGGTGGAACCCTATAAACAAGGAAGGGTCAGGTATTTAATACCTGACCCCCATTTCATTATTTTTTTATTGTGGCATATGCAGTTGCATATATTTTAAGTTCTTCAATTAAACCCTCTACAAGTACAGCAGACTCTTCAAATAATCCATCATTTTCATAATCGAAGCAATGCGGATCAAGGACCAATTGTTTCGGAATCACATTGGCATAAAGGCTACGCCCTACAGTCCTCATGGAATTCAAGGCGTTGATTCCGCCTTTTCCTCCTCCGGAAACAGCCAATAAAGCAACTGGTTTATGCGTGAATTGTTCACTGCTTAGAAAATCCAAAGCATTTTTCAAAGCTCCGCTCATCAAACCATGATACTCCGGAGTGGTAAGGATCACGCCATCCGCTTCCTCGATGCTTTTACGAAGACCTTGAATCACTTCCAATTGATATTGCTCACCTTCACCCGAATATAAAGGAATCTCACTGTTGCTTAAATCAATAAGTTCCGCTCCGTATTTCTTGGAAATGTAACGTGATGCAATCCCTGTACGCCCTTGTTTACGTGGTGAACCATTAATGATTACTAATTTTTTCATGTAAATACCCCTTCCATTGTTCCTAAATTGCTGCTCACTCTATCTACATAATGAACCGATGTTTTCCGAGGTCACTCGCCAATTCAGTATACCAAAACCGAAACAGAAATTCCTTGAATTTTGATTATTCTTGCTACTAAAAATTTGTCGGCGTCAACTCTTATTGACTTTACAAGAAAAAAACGAAAGACCAAAGTCCTTCGTTTAGCTTTTCAAACATTTAAACTAATGCTTCGATCTTACCCATGAAATCAGCCATGACTTCAGCTAACTTTGACTCAGCTTCTGGCATTGATTTACCTTGGACACCGAAATAGAATTTAATTTTCGGTTCAGTGCCTGAGGGACGGAGGCATACCCATGTACCATCTTCAAGGAAATACTTCAATACGTTTGATTTCGGAAGCTCAATCCGTTCTTCATCATTTGAAGGTAATGAACGCTTTATACTGCTCAGATAATCTTCCTCAATAACTACCTGGGTGCCGGCTATTTGAGCAGGCGGATTTTGACGGAATTGATTCAATATACCAGAAATCTGTTTTGCTCCCTCAATGCCCTTTAACGTCAATGAACGCAAACCTTCCAGGTAAAATCCGTATTTTTCAAACACATTCAATAACCCTTCATAAAGTGTTAATCCCTGTTTTTTATAATAAGCACAGACCTCTACAGCTAGCACTGCCGCTTGAATGGCATCTTTATCCCGGGCAAAGTCCTTAATTAGATAACCGTAGCTTTCTTCATACCCGAACAAAAAGCTGTGTTCCCCGCTTTCATTATACTGATTTATTTTCTCGGCTATGAATTTAAACCCGGTCAAAACATCAACCGTTTGCAAGCCATAGGACTCCGCAATCGTCCGTCCGATTTCTGAGGTGACAATTGTTTTTAAGACGACTCCATTTTGGGGAATTGTCCCCTTTTCTCTTTTCTGTGCCAGTAAATAATCGAGGAAAAGGGCACCTGTTTGATTTCCGGTCAGGACAACATATTGGCCCATCTCGTTTTTCACGGCTATCCCCAGCCGATCGGCATCTGGGTCCGTTGCAATCAATAAGTCCGCTTCCACTTTGTTTCCAAGCTCGATCGCCATTTCAAATGCAGCTGGTTCCTCAGGATTTGGAGATTTGACTGTTGAAAAATCTGGATCTGGCAGCTCCTGCTCCTTAACGATATGCAGGTTTTGGTAACCTAAGCTTTGCAGTGCCCGTCTTACTGATTTATTTGCCGTGCCATGAAGTGGCGTAAAAACGATTGACACATCTATTTCCTCTGCAAGCTGTGGATTCTCGGGTACTGTAAGCAACTCTTGATTATACGCTGCATCTAATTCCTCGCCAATCATTTCAATGAGGCCCTGCCCTTTAAGACTTTCAGCTTCTTCAACCTGAATATCAAGCTCACTTTCAATGGCATTCACGTAGCCGATCACTTGATCCGCAGCCTCAGGTGGCAATTGTGCCCCATCAGGTCCATAAACCTTGTAACCATTATATTCAGGCGGATTGTGGCTTGCCGTGATGACGATTCCAGCAAAAGCATTCAGTTCGCGAACGGCAAATGATAATTCGGGAGTAGGCCGCAATTCATCGAATAAATAAGCCTTCACCCCAAATGTTGCTAAGGTTTTAGCTGCCTCGAGTGCAAATTCCGGAGACTTATGTCTCGAATCAAAAGCAATCACAGCCCCTCTTCCCTTTGCCTCTTCCCCAAACGATGAGATATATTGGGCCAACCCAACCGTGGCTTTCCTTACTGTATAAAGATTCATCCGGTTCGTTCCCGCTCCGATTTCCCCTCGCATACCGCCTGTACCAAATTCTAAATTCTTATAAAAGGCATCTTCGAGTTTTGCTTCATCCTGCTGCATCTCCTCGAGGAGGACACGTAATTCCCCATTTAAATTCTGGTACCCTGCCCATGTGGTGTATAAAGATTTCCATTCCATCTCCATTATCTCCTCCAAAATGCCTTATTTTAGTCGTTATGTATCTACCTATACAAAATTATCACATTTTTTCCAATAAATGAAGTGAGAGCTCGTAATGAAAAGGACAGCATCAAGCTTTGCTTCTCATTACGAGCTCTCTATCTCTTTATTTTCCGCCTTTTTGATAATGTAGCTTATAAATATCGTGGCGTCGATCCTTCAATTGCCTTACTGTACCGGACTGTCTTTCTCGTCGTAAGATTTCCAAATCAACATCGCCAATCAGGACCATTTCAAGGTTCGGGCTCGTTTCCCCTACTATTCCGTCACGCGCAAATTCGAAATCGGATGGGGCAAAAATCCCTGATTGAGCATATTGGATATCCATATTTTCCGTTTGTGGCAGATTCCCGACAGTTCCGGAGATGACCGTATAAATTTGGTTTTCCACAGCACGGGCCTGGGCACAATAACGAACGCGCAAGTAACCTTGCCGATCTTCTGTACAAAATGGAGTGAATATGATTTTGGCACCCATGTCGGTTGCAATCCGGGCGAGTTCCGGAAACTCAATATCATAACAAATTTGTATGGCGATTTTCCCACAATCCGTATCAAAGACACGAACGCGATCACCTGCGTTGATTCCCCACCATTTTCTTTCATTCGGTGTGATATGAATCTTATATTGCTTTTCAATCGTCCCGTCGCGACGGAATAAATAAGCGATGTTATAGATATTGTCATCGTCTTCTTTAACGAAATGGGAACCGCCAATAATATTGATGTTATACCTTACTGCTAAAGTGGTAAACAACTCAATGTATTGCTCCGTGAAATCGGACAGTTTCCTAACAGCCAAGCTTGGTGACCTCTCATTTAAGAAAGACATCAGCTGGGTCGTGAACAATTCCGGGAATACGGCGAAATCGGCATTGGCATCCGAAGCCACGTCGGTGAAATACTCGACTTGGTTCGCAAAGTCTTCGAATGAATCGATTTTACGCAGCATGTATTGCACGACGCAAATCCTTACAGGTTCAGATGTTTTATAATAACGTTTTGTTTTCGCCTGATAATCGACGTTATTCCACTCCATGAGCGTAGCATACTTATTGGATTGTAAATCATCCGGCAAGTAATTCGGATTGATTCTCATGAGCGTGAAGCCATTTAAAAGCTGGAACGAAAGTACCGGGTCATATATTTTATGTAATTGCACTTCTTTTACATATTCCCTAGGTAATAGTTCATCCGCATGTTTATGGTAATTGGGGATCCTGCCGCCGATAATGATGCTTTTCAAATTCAATTGGGCAACAAGTTCTTTCCTTGAATCATATAGTCTTTGACCGATTTTCATCCTGCGGAATTTAGGATGGACCATGACCTCGATGCCATATAAATTATAACCGTCCGGATTATGATTCGTGATGTATCCATTATCCGTTACATCGTCCCATGTATGGCGATCATCATATTCGTCAAAATTAATAATGAGGCTGGAACATGAGCCAATCACTTTTCCATCATATTCAGCTACGAATTGACCTTCCGGAAAAATTTCCAGATGGCTCTCAAGCTGATCTCGTTTCCAAGGCACCATTCCAGGAAAGCAACTCGATTGCAAAGCAATTATTTCATCTATGTCTCCTAGCCTCATGTTGCGTATTTCCATAATTTTTTCATATTTATGCAGGTCCAAATTAGGCATTTTCCTCAGACTCCTTTAATCTCTTCCATAAGAATTATACCCCTTATTCAAAAATTAAAACAACTCAACCTACCCAAGGATTTCAAAATTGCGCAGCTAAAATCCTTACTGAATGCCCTCGAAAAAGAATATATATTTTACAGACCCCATCCATACATACTATACTTTTCATGAGAGCAAAAAGAGATGGGGAAGAGGAACCATGAACAAGACCATACGCAATGGGGAAAACTTATTATTTGTGGCCTTGGCTGCTCCATCATTGCTATGTTTGGAAGCTTATATTTCTCTGAAAATAAGCAAAATGAACCGTTTGCGTTCTGTTGGTATCAGCGTATCATCATATATCCTTTTACAATCATTTTAGGAATTGCAATCATTCGAAAAGATCTTTGGATTTGCTTTTATACCATGATAGTAACAGCCATCGGTGCATTTATTTCCACGCATCATTATTTTGTGCAAAAGGTTTCATTCTTTCCCGACCACACCCTTGCATGCGGAAGGGTTCCATGTATAGGACAATATATTGACGTGTTTGGTTTCATTACCATCCGTTCTAGCCTTGACTGCATTCGTCATTATTTTCATATGCAGTTACATCGTATGGACAAGATCCAAGGAGGTTGCAGCTTAATGAAGAAAATGGCTATTTTTTTAGTGATAATCGTCGCCCTTTTTGTCCTGCTGGGCGTTTTTACAAACATGAAAAAAGAAGAAAAATCAAAAGGTAATCCATACGGCAAGGATAAGCTTAAACCCGCTACTGTCGATCAGCTGGATGACCCCAATTATCAAAACTTGATCCTTCCTGTAGAGTTGGAGAAGGACCTCCAAGATAGTAAAGACGTGACCGTTTATTTCTATAGTCCCAAGAGTTCGATCAGTCAAAAAACCACACCAGTCGTGGCACCTTTGGCAGAGAAATTGGGTATTGATCTTGTTCAATTCAATCTTTTGGAGTTTGAACAAGGATGGAGCGATTATGGCATCAAAAAAACGCCGACCATCGTACACTATAAGAATGGACAAGAACAAGAACGGATCGATGGCTATAAAGATGAGGAAACCTTCGAGAAGTGGTTCGAGGACAACGATATTAATTAAAGATGGATAAAAATGAGCCGGCCCTAACGGAAATGCTTTTCCCGTTATAGCCGGCTCATTTTTTTTGACTTATACTAAATATTGATTCGCTACCTGGATATCCATCATCTGCACATCTTTACTCGCATCATGGTTTAAACATGAAAAATGGTCATAATAAAAAGGGAAAAAGATTCCGTATTCATTCAATAGTGCAATGTTATGCTGGAACAATTCTTCAGAATCAGATTCCATCATTAAAGAATCTACTCTCTTCTGTTTGTCTAATATTGACATGAGGACTTGAAGGCACGTCATTACTTGAAATGCGTCTCGTAATGTTGCTAAATAGGTAAAGGAACTTTGATTGGGCTCCAAAACGCCGATTTCGCGAAAATGAAGGATTTCACTTTCCGTAAAGTACTTTGGAAATACAGATTCATAGAAACGAGCAACGAGACTCGCTATTTCTTGCTCTTGTTCTTCCGTTGAAGAAAAGACCGTCTTCACTAAAAAAACCACCTTTTTCAGATCCATTAGACCTATCTTAATATATGTATATTCTAGGACAAGCGATTTCTTTCCCTATAGAGTAACATAAAAATTGTAAAAAACATGTGGTAATTTCCACCACGAATTTATTGACAATAGGTCCAATGTTACTTTTTTATCTTTTATCCTTAATTATTATATATTTTTTTCATTTACACACAACCAAACAGGCCGAAAGTAGGAATTAAAATGGAATATTTCAATATAACAAACCAACATTTATTAATAGAAGTTCTGCAAAGCTGGAATGGGTTATCATTGGAAAAACTTTTTAGGGAGCGGTGGAAAGCCCCCAAGAAGTTGGTGCATGAGTGGAGAATGAGTAAAGAAGTGATGTTGAACGGCAATTCCGTCCCATGGTCAACTGTCCTTACTAAAGGAGATACAATCAGCATCCCCTTACTTGATGATGCTGAAAAAGAAAGCGTAAAAGCTACAGACTTAGGAATTTCCATCTTATATGAAGATGATGTGTTGTTGGTAGCCAATAAACCGGCAGGAATGGATATGCACCCTTCTCAACCCGGTGATGCACATTCCCTTATCAATGGAGTGGCATACCATCTTCAACACACCGGCCAGGCTTGTATGATAAAGCATATTCATAGGCTGGATAAAGATACCACAGGTGCAGTCCTTTTTGCCAAAAACCGCCTCATTGGGTCCATTCTGGATAGAATGTTGGAGGAAAGGGAAATCAAACGGACATATCTTGCTTTAGTCGAAGGAATCATTAAAAACGACCAAGGCGAAATCAAAGAAAAAATAGGCCGTGATCGCCACCATGCTACAAGGCGGAGAGTTTCTCCTACAGGCCAGACAGCAGTCACCCATTATCGGGTGCTCAATCGCAATTCCAAGAAAAACTTGACCCTTGTCAGCTGCACCTTGGAAAGCGGCCGAACCCATCAGATCCGGGTGCATTTCAGTCACTTGAAACACCCTTTGGCAGGAGATACCCTGTATGGCGGAAGGCGGACATTTCCACGTCAAGCCCTGCATGCACGGAAAATCGAATTCATCCACCCCATTTCCGAACAAAAAATGACCATGGAAGCTCCATTTATCGATAGCCCTGAAATATTCGATGTTCACATATTATAAAGCCATAAACAAAAAAACACCGTTCCCTTAAGGCGCGGTGTTCATTTAATTTCTTCCTTATATATGAAATACAATTGTCCCTATATCTCGATTTCCTTTGGATCTCCTGCATATCAGCCAGTTTATCTTCACAAAGGTCGGATTTCACTCCAAATAGCATAAGGATATGAACAAAAAATAGCTGGCCTCTTCGGCCAGCTTTATTTTGTAGTTATGATGCTTTTCTCATGCCTTTTAAGATAAGGCTTAAGATGAAGACAAATACGATTGCCCCAATCAATGCTGGAATAATAGCGAAATCCGCTACTGAAGGTCCCCAGTTCCCAAGAATTAATGAACCTAACCATGCACCAACAAAACCTGCGATAATGTTACCTATAATACCAAATGGTACATCACGCCCAACGATCATACCTGCTAACCAACCAATGATACCTCCGATAATTAATGACCATAAAAATCCCATAATATATTTCCTCCTTCTAATTTAGTTATTTTACCTGCTACAGCAGACAACAAGAAATTTCATCACTTCCATCTAGTCATGCCTTTTCAGTTCTTTAACGTTAATTCAAATGGTATGATGCCGTTATCCACAAAATTCAATGGGTAGAGTTAGCTAGCTATAGCCCCTGAGGAACTGATTGGACACTCCTCAATGTGTTAGTGTGTTTTTCTTTTTGTTTGCCGCTGTACTCCTTATTTTCCCCGTTTTAATAATCTAAAACCTAATTTTTTTTATAAATATTTGGCAGCAAAAAAAGGATTATCAGACGTATGAAACGGGTATACCATATGCTTAACTTTGTCACATAGATAGTATAAGCATTAACTGTCGCAAATATGTTCATATAGGTAAAAGAAAAAGGGTGCCCCTTGGGACACCCTTACTAACGTATTTTTATATTCGTACAGGACGCACTTTAGAACAAAAGTTCATCCGGATTGCTTCCGAACCGTTCATTTTTGTTCAAAGCATCTATTTGATTCATTTCATTTAAGCTCAAAGAAAAGTCAAAGACCTCTGCATTCTCCTTGATACGTGACGGCGTAATCGATTTAGGTATGACAACGATTTCATGTTGCAGATGCCATCTAATTAACACTTGTGCGGAACTTTTCCCGTGCTTCTTCGCTATATGATTAATTGTTGGTTCTTCCAATATGTTCCCCCTGCCTAGGGGACTCCATGCTTCTACCATGATTTCATGTTTTGCACAGTATTCACGAATTTCCACTTGAGTCAAAAGTGGATGCAATTCGATTTGATTGACGACTGGTTTGACTTCACAGTTCGCAAGTAAATTTTCCAAATGATGAACATGGAAATTACTTACACCGATTGATTTCACTTTTCCATCCTTATAAAGCTTTTCTAACGCTTTCCAGGTTTCCAGGTATTTGTCCTTTCCTGGCCAGTGGATTAAGTATAAATCCAAATACTCCAAGCCAAGACGTTTTAAACTATCATCAAATGCCTGTAGCGTCGATTCGTATCCTTGCTCTGTATTCCACACTTTAGAAGTAATGAACAATTCCTCACGCGGGACTCCGCACTCAGAAATCGCTTGTCCTACTCCCTCTTCATTTTCATAAATGGCAGCTGTATCAATAGCGCGGTATCCTACTTCGATAGCTTTCTTGACAGATTCAACCGTTTCATTGCCGTTCTTCACTTTGAATACACCGAAACCCAGCTGTGGCATTTGAACTCCGTTATGTAAAGTGATCGTTTCCCCAATATTTGAAATCATTGTCATTCCCCCTTACTTTTATTTACCAATTATACACCGCCCCTCCTTCTATTTCCAACCATAAGCCTCGGGATATTGAGTGCCCCTAAACCGAAAACAATCCCGTTTTATCAGATTTTCCACCTTTAAATTCTTAACTAAATTAATTAATTTGTAAAAAAATGACGAAACATCTATCCTTATTGATATAATATTCGTTACAATTATATAGTCCGTTTTAAACCAAGGAAAAAAGAAGGTGCCATCTTTAAAGAATAATCAAACATAAAACTCCCATTCTAAATGGTGAGGAGTTGAAAAACTGCCCAACGCCCATTCAATGGTCACAATCCAAATTTACTTTTTACATACTTGAAATTAAGGGAGTCTTCTATGTATGAACAGCATATTCATCTTAACCGCGCTAATTATTATTTTTGCTTTGGTCTTTGACTTTATCAATGGGTTCCATGATACGGCCAATGCCATAGCAACAGCTGTATCAACCAAGGCGTTAAAACCCCGTCATGCAATCATCTTGGCTGCGGTCATGAATTTATTAGGAGCGCTGACATTTACCGGTGTAGCGCACACCATTACAAAGGATATCGTTGATCCTTTCACATTAAACAATGGAACTTATGTAATCATGGCTGCTCTGCTTTCGGCAATAACCTGGAATTTAGTCACCTGGTATTTTGGAATTCCAAGCAGTTCATCCCATGCGATCATCGGTTCGATAGCGGGAGCGGCCATTGTCGCTAGTGGATTCGATGCGATTAAATGGAGTGGATTCACTAAAATTGTCCAAGCATTGATTCTTTCTCCTATCCTTGCCTTTTCACTTGGATTCATTGTATATAGTATCTTCAAGGTGATTTTCAAAAATAATAATTTAGGAAAGACCAACAAACGATTCAGGAGAATACAAATTCTCACGGCTGCCATCCAGTCCTATACACATGGTACGAATGATGCGCAAAAATCCATGGGTATCATCACAATGGCTTTAATCGCTAACGGATATGCCTCTAACTCCGAGGTACCTTTCTGGGTACAATTATCTTGTGCAATCGCCATGGCGCTTGGAACATCCATCGGTGGTTGGAAGATCATTAAAACCGTCGGTGGTAAAATCATGAAAATACGTCCCGTGAATGGGGTTGCTGCCGATGTGACTGGTGCAGCCATCATTTTCGGTGCTACCTTCCTGCATATGCCTGTCAGTACGACACATGTCATTTCTTCATCCATACTTGGGGTGGGTTCTGCACACCGCATCAAAGGGGTAAAATGGGGAACTGCTAAAAGCATGTTGATTACTTGGTTCATAACCTTGCCGATTTCCGCATCATTGGCAGGAATAATTTATTATTTAATCGCTTTATTTTTATAGCCCCTTCAGCCTTTCCGTATCGGGAAGGCTTTTTTTTGCAAATTCCGCTATAAAAGTGTAATTGTCTCCCATTTTTTACTTATCCTTGTTTTGGTTTGTAAAGTTTTATTAAGATTTTGTAAATTTTCGTCGAAAAACCTTCCCAGTTTCTACATGAATTCGTTACAATCAATTTGTTAATACTAAGCGTACGACTGAAGTGCGTAAATTTGCATGACTAATTGGGAGGCTTTAACATGGCTTTTAAATCAAAAAAAGACAAATTCGCAGTAATGCTTTTCAACATCGCTCAAAACCTTAAAGAAGGTGCTGACTATTTCGCGGATTATAAATTGAAAAACATCTCTGATCTAAAGGTATTTTCAGATACCATGAAAGATTATGAGCATAAAGGCGATTCAATGGTTCATAACGTGATTAAAGAGCTGAACAATGCCTTCATCACTCCTATCGAACGCGAGGATATCCTTGAATTAACCATGAGAATGGATGATGTCATTGACGGTTTAGAACACTGTGCCGCATTATTCGAAATGTACTCCATTGTCAATGCGGATGAGTATATGCTTAAATTTGTGGATGCCATCAAAGAATGTACGTATGAAATTGAAATAGCTGTCGATACACTATCCACAAAAAAATTACCAATGATTCGTGAAAATGCAATCAAAATTAAAGATCTTGAATCAGTTTGCGACGGAATTCAACGTCAATCGATCAAAAACTTATTTACTGTTGAAAAGGATCCTATCAGGATCATTCAATATAAAGAAATATATGAAAGCCTTGAAGAGATCGCCGATCACTGTCAAGCAGTGGCCAATACACTTGAAACAATCATAATGAAAAACGCCTAAGGAGTACCCCAATAAATGGATACTTTATTAATTTTAACAATATTAATCGTTTTCTTTGCTTTAGCATTTGACTTTATCAATGGGTTCCATGATACTGCAAATGCAATAGCGACTGCTGTTTCAACAAAGGCCATGAAGCCTCGTCATGCCATCATCATGGCTGCCATCATGAATTTCGTCGGAGCTATGACATTTACAGGCGTAGCGAAGACCATAACGAAGGATATCGTGGATCCGTTCACGCTTCCGAATGGTTCATATGTAATTTTGGCTGCTCTTCTTGCAGCAATCATATGGAACCTTCTTACCTGGTATTACGGAATCCCAAGCAGTTCCTCCCACGCATTGATTGGTTCGATTGCAGGTGCCGCCATCGCTGCAGCAGGCTTCGCCGGCATTAAATGGGAAGGTTTCATGAAAATCCTTCAAGCTTTGATTTTCTCCCCGCTAATTGCTTTTGCAATCGGGTTTATCGTATACAGCATCTTTAAAGTCGTCTTTAAAAACAATAACTTGACTAAAACAAACCAAAAATTCCGTACAATACAGATTGCTACTGCCGCACTTCAATCGTATACCCACGGAACGAATGACGCTCAAAAAGCGATGGGGATCATCACGATGGCCCTTATCGCAAACGGTTATGCATCAAATGCCGATATCCCCTTCTGGGTTCAATTCTCCTGTGCGTTAGCAATGGGACTTGGAACTTCCGTTGGTGGATGGAAAATCATTAAAACCGTTGGCGGCAAAATCATGAAGATTCGTCCGGTAAATGGTGTTGCAGCAGATTTAACTGGAGCCTTCATCATCTTCGGCGCGACCGTTATACACATGCCAGTCAGTACAACCCATGTTATTTCTTCTTCAATCCTAGGAGTTGGATCTGCCCATCGTGTCAAGGGCGTAAAATGGGGAACGGCAAAAAGAATGATCATCACTTGGTTCATTACCATTCCGATTTCGGCAACATTAGCAGGTTTGATTTATCTTTTGATTAATTTCATATTCTAAATTAAAAAATCCCTTCCTGTTTCAACCGGAAGGGATTTTTTGTTTTAACAAAGGATTTATCTATGCTTATTCATAGAAAATCGTTTAAAATTCAAGGAGAAGGAATTTTTTTAGCGAGGGGCAAAATGAATATGAAGGAATTCGAAAAAAATAGAGATATTTTTAAAGACCTTTATGGAGATATGATGGAGTTTGCCGATAGGATCAGTTCTGTTTTAGGTTGCCCCATTACAATCGAGGACGGTAACCACCGCTTACTTGCTTATAGCACACACGATGATACTACGGATCAAGCTCGTATCATGACCATTATCGGAAGACGTGTCCCTGAAAAGGTCATCAACAGTTTATGGAAAGATGGCTTCATCCCCGCTTTATTGAAAGAAGATGCCCCCATTAAAATTGGGGCCATCAATGATGTCGGTCTCGGTAACAGGGCTGCGGTTTCCATTCGAAAAAATAATGAAGTCCTTGGATTCATTTGGGCTTTGGAAGTAAATGAACCTTTCTCCGAAGAAGATATGAAATTTCTGCAATTCGCTGCCAAGGAGGCCAAGAATCAGTTGCAGCAATTGCAATTGAAAAAACAAAGGAAAGAAGCAGGACATCAAGAGTTCCTTTGGCGAATGTTGACCGGTCACTACCAAGAAGAATCCGAAATAATTGAAAATTTCACGAAGTTCTCCATCCATGTTCCCGTGGTTTTTTCCATATTGGTATTCGAATTTCCTAAAGAAATCAATCGCGAAGTGGAGCGCTATATTTCATATATGTTAACGACTACTCAAAAGATAAACAGTTCCTTATTTGCCATTGACCATAACAAGCTCATTCTTTTCGCAGGAGCCAACCAGGAAAACAGCCCTTCTTTCACTTCATCGATTTATGATTTCATTCCCTTCTTCATTCTGGAGATGAAACGGCGTTTCGGTGTTGAGCATATCCTTGGAACGGCTGGCAATATGTATAAAAACTTATTGGATGTTAAATCAAGTTACGAAGAAGCCCAATACACCCTAAAAATGAAAAATATTTTCCCTGATGACATGAAACTCATTTTACATTATGAAGAACTTGGCATGTTTCAAATGATTGAAGCACTTGCAAGTAACAAACAGCGCCGTGTTCATCCTTCCATCCTTAAGTTAAAAGCATACGACATGAAAAACCAAACAGAATTGCTGCAAACACTCACGGTTTATCTAGAGAAAGATTGCAACCCAAATGAAGCTTCAAGAAATCTTCATATCCATGTGAATACATTGAATTACCGATTAAAAAGGATCTCAGAAGTGGGAAATATCCGGTTAAAGGACCCGGTTCAAAAAATATCCCTCTTTCTTAATATTAAACTTAATCAATATGATGAATTTTCCAAGAAAAATTAATGATTTATTTCCTGGCTGGAATACTAGATGTGTGGAAAGGTTGATCAAATGAAACGGGAAACTAAAGAAGAACTTGAGAAGGAATTAAAAATCATTGAAAAATGGGAGAAGGATCAGAAAGGGCTATGGTTTTGGGAACGGATTGGGCGACTCCCATTTAAGCTATTGGACAAGGTGACACCGGAATTCATTCAAAAAAAATTGGGTGTCATGCTCGATGAATTAGGGAGCTATATTCAGACGGGCGGAAAATATTTAACGAAAGAAGCCCATATTTTAAATCTGCTGGAGGCCAAGAATCCCGAGTTCAATATTACAACCTTAGAAGATGTTTCAAGCCTACCGCTCCATATTATGGATAGCGTGAGTCAGGATATTAAAAATTCAGGCAGTAAGTTGGCTACGGTTCAAGGTGCCACTACCGGTATAGGCGGAATTTTCACCTTGGCCGTCGACATCCCCCTTCTTCTGGGAATGTCGATCAAAACACTTCAGGATATCGCCATCACGTATGGATTCGATCCCCGTGACCGCGAAGAGCGTATTTTCATCGTCAAATGTCTACAATTCACCACATCGGATATTGTCGGAAAAAAAGCCCTATTAAATGAATTGTCGAAAATGAACCTGCCTGAGTCCGAATCAAAAAGGGAAATTGCATCCGAACTGCAAGGATGGCGAGAGGTCGTTTATACATACCGTGATCAGTTCGGCTGGAAAAAGCTTTTGCAAATGGTGCCCGTTGCCGGAATGATTTTTGGCGCCATTACCAATCGTTCCATGATTGCCGATATGGCCGAAACGGGAATCATGCTTTATAAAAAAAGACGGATTTTAGAACGCATTCATGAACCGAGTCCAAAGAATTAAAAATCCATTGTTATGATTTCTAACATTATTGATATGAATCAATGTCTTTATCCCTGCAAGTCTATGTTTATTGAAACTGCGTTTGTGGAATTCCACAAATACACCTTTTTCATTTTTCTGATTTCCACATACTAACTATTTCTTTTTCCAACTATACTTGTGATACAAATAGTAAAACATATTATTGGAGGGATTAAGATGAGAATAGGAATTCCAAAAGAGATTAAAAACAATGAAAACCGTGTAGCGATCACTCCAGCTGGGGTTGTAGCATTAGTCAATGCGGGACATGAAGTGTTAATCGAAATGAATGCAGGTTTAGGAAGCAGTTTTACAAATGAATCATATCAAGAAGCTGGTGCTGTTATAGTCGAGGACGCTGCTAGCGTTTGGTCAAGCACAGAAATGATCATGAAGGTAAAAGAACCTATCTCATCTGAATATAAATATTTCCGTAAAGATTTGATTCTTTTCACATATTTGCATCTTGCAGCTGAACCGGCTCTTGCACAGGCACTAAAAGAAAGCGGTGTCTTGGCCATTGCTTATGAAACGGTTGCAGTAAACCGTACACTTCCTTTATTGACACCAATGAGTGAAGTGGCAGGACGCATGGCTGCACAAATCGGTGCTCAGTTCCTTGAAAAAAATAACGGTGGAAAAGGTATTCTATTAAGCGGTGTTCCTGGAGTGAAACGTGGTAAAGTGGCTGTCGTCGGCGGAGGTATGGTCGGAACGAATGCAGCTAAAATCGCAATTGGATTAGGCGCAGATGTTACGATTCTTGACTTAAGTCCTGACCGTCTTCGTCAACTTGATGATATTTTCGGAAATGAGCTGACTACACTCATTTCAAATCCTTATAATATCGCTGAAGCAGTCAAAGATGCTGATTTAGTGATCGGTGCTGTATTGATTCCAGGTGCTAAAGCTCCTAAGCTCGTTACTGAAGAAATGGTTAAATCAATGTCTCCAGGTTCAGTCATTGTCGATGTTGCAATCGACCAAGGCGGTATCTTTGAAACAGTTGACCATATAACAACACATGATAATCCTACTTATGTAAAACACGGAGTCGTGCATTACGCAGTGGCCAATATGCCAGGAGCGGTGCCACAAACTTCTACAGTAGCCTTAACGAACGTAACAGTACCTTTCGCACTGCAAATCGCAAACAAAGGTGCCATTAAAGCGATCCTTGAAAACGATGCCCTTGCAAAAGGCGTCAATGTGGCGAACGGAGAAATCACGTTCGAGGCAGTTGCAACAGACCTAGGCTACAACTACGTAAGTGTTGAAAACGCCTTAAACCCAAACAACATTAACGCTTAATCAAAAAAAAGACTTCAGACACACATCGTGTCTGAAGTCTTTTTTTGATCCGAAATCTCATGAAGTTTTTTGGTTGAGGGGCGGATTATCGGGTTGAGGGGCGAATTTTCCGGATTTAGGTCGAATTATCAGCACGAACGGACGAATTTTCCAAATATAGGTCGAAACATCAGTCGATTTTTCAGGAGATGGCACGAATTAAAGAAGAAAATCATATTTAAGACGATTAATTACATGAAATATTTGGCGTTTTTGACTTACCCCCATATAATAGGGGGCAAGTCTGTCCTTTCAGCAAGTGATCCTCATTCATTGTTTTAAGTTATTACTCACCTAACATCATGAAACTCTTTTAATCTATGAAAATTTTCCCGGGATTCATTATTCCTTTCGGGTCCAGTGCCTGTTTGATCGTTTTCATCACATCGTACGCTGCTCCATGCTCCCTTCGCTGATACTTCGATTTTCCAAGGCCTACCCCGTGTTCCCCCGTACATGTACCGCCTTTTGTTAATGCATATTCAACGATTTCTTCATTTATCCTCTTCGCTTCTTGAACTTCTTCAGGATTTTTCAGATCGATCATGAACAATACATGATAATTCCCATCACCTACATGCCCTACAATCGCTCCCTCCACTTTGGATTGCTCGACTTTCTTCCTTGTTTCCAATATGGCATCCGACAATTCATGAAGTGGTACACTTACGTCGGTCACCATCAGCTTTTTACCCGGGGCACTGTGAATGAAAGCATAGGCGAGATTATGGCGGGCTTCCCACAGAGCATTCCGTGCCTTTGAATCCGTTTCAAACTGGATATCCTCGCAGCCAAAATCACTTACGATTTCCTTAGCGAATTTGACGTCCTGTTCTAGTCCTGCGAAATTCCCATGAAACTCAAGGAATAAAGTAGGTTTGACATCATAGGATTTTTCCATGAATTGATTAACTTTTTTTATGGACTCGGCATCAACCAATTCAATTCGTGCAATCGGGATGCCAGCAAGCATGATACCATTGACCGCAGATACTGCCTGCTCGACTGTTGGAAAAGAGGCTCTCCCTGCCATGGTGACTTCAGGGATTCCGTATACCTTTAAAGTCAGTTCAGTAAATACACCAAGCGTACCTTCCGAGCCGACAAACAAACCATTCAAATGAATGCCTGAAGATGATTTTGTCGCTAAACTTCCGGTATGGATCGCTTCACCGTTCGCTAGAACCACTTCCAAATCCCTGACTTGATCGCGCATTATCCCATATTTGACTGAGGTCGTCCCACTTGCATTCGTAGCTGCCATCCCGCCCAAAGTCGCATCTGCCCCAGGATCCACGGAAAAGAACAGACCATATTTTTTCAATTCTTTATTAAGGTGCGTCCTTGTCACACCTGGCTGTACCTTCACTAAAAAATCATGTTCCCTGATTTCCAAAACTTGATTCATCAAGGACAAATCCAGGGAAATCCCGCCTTTGACAGGAACGACATGCCCTTCTAAACTTGATCCCAACCCAAAAGGAATGACCGGTATTTCATGTTCATTGGCATAACGCATGACTGCACTCACTTCTGCCGTATTTCTTGGGTATATGACCATGTCTGGTAGGTGCGGAGTATGATACGATTCATCATGACTGTGCTGCTCCAATAAAGTTTCATTCACCGTTACTTGATCTTCCGTCAGTATCTTCCTTAATTCCTCTATATAATTATTCATTCTGCATCCCCCTCTTTTTTCACAAAACATTCTGATAATAGTTGGTGAAAAAGGAGACTGCCCACATGTAGGCAATCCATCCTTCTTTACTGGCCAATCCCTTTCGTTTTATCCGTGCAGGCCTTCATTGCTTGTAAAATGCTGGACCTAAGCTGACTCTCTTCTAAAGACGCGACCGCAGATATCGTTGAACCACCCGGCGTACAAACATCATCCTTTAAGGCCGCTGGGTGTCTTTCCGTTTCAAGTACCATTTTAGCCGCTCCCATAACAGCCTGCGCTGCCATTCTGTAGGCTTGCTTTCGCGGAATGCCATCACGAACCCCGCCATCAGCAAGCGCTTCAATGAACATGTATACATAAGCAGGTGACGAACCGCTTATAGCCGGTACAGCGTCCATCAAATCTTCTTGCAAGATTTCCGTTTTCCCGAAACTATTCAGCAGTTCCGTCACACCTGCTAGATCAGCATCTGTAATTTCATCGTTTAGGCTTATAGCCGTCATACCTTCTCCGACAAGGGAAGGGGTGTTTGGCATCGTCCGGACAACCTTCACTCTTTTTCCGACATTGTTCTCCACTTGAGATATAGTGATCCCAGCCGCCATTGTAATGATCACTGTGTCTTCTTTCACATATCCCTTCACTTCTTCAAGCACTTGTTTATGCATGGCAGGTTGAATTCCTAGAAAGAGAAAATCGGCAAAACCGGCAACGTCTTTATTATCCAAAGAACCTTTAACCTTATATTTCGTGGTGATTTTAGTTTTAGTTTCCATACTTGCTGTACTGACCATGATTCCATCAGGTGAAATGACCTCTGCAAGCAACATGCCCTCAAGCATTGCCTCACCCATTTTACCGCATCCTATAAATCCGACTTTTTTATTCATATCTAACACTTCCAATCATAAGTTCATCTATATTCCTTCTTATTATATCGGATTTGGTAATTGGAAACACGCTAGAGAATCTTCAGGAAGGATTTAGTGTATTCTAATCGAATTAATAAAGATGATATGGGGGCGAATCTGCAACTTTTCCATAGAAACACTCCTTCATGCAATGGATTTTTTTAGCGAAAAAAAACCATTGACTAAATGGTCACTTCAGCATTATAATTTTGACCTATTGGTCACAACCAAATAAGGAATAAAGTTCAAGGAATGGAGAAATGGTATGCAAATGGAGAAAAGAGCAGTTAATACTAAGCTTGTCATAACTGGATTGATCATTGGAATGTTTTTCAGTTCATTGGAACAGACGATCGTCGGAACGGCCATGCCGACTATTATTGGGGAATTGAATGGTTTTACCATCTTCGCATGGGTAACGACTGCCTATTTAATAGCCTCTACGACTGTTGTACCGATCGTTGGAAAGCTATCTGATTTATATGGCAGGCGTTCCCTCTACCTGATTGGCACGATCATTTTTACGATTGGTTCGTTTTTATGTGCCACGGCCACTTCGATGGAGCAGTTAATCATCTATAGGGGGCTGCAAGGAATCGGCGGCGGGATGATCATGCCACTATCCCAAACGATTATAGGAGATATATTCTCTGCAGAACAAAGAGCCAAATGGCAAGGTGTATTCGGAGCCCTTTTTGGTTTAAGTTCTGTCATTGGTCCTTTTCTGGGTGGCCTGATCGTTGACCATATCAGCTGGCATTGGATCTTTCTGATCAATGTACCGACGGGCTTATTATCTGCCATTTTGATTTATGTCGGGCTGAAACATGAAGGCATTCGAAAATCAGAGAAAGTGAATATCGATTATCTTGGTATTTTCACCTTGATTCCTGGTATTGTCCTGTTATTATTGGGCTTAACATTCGGTGGTGATAAGTTCGAATGGAAATCACTTGAATCTCTCTTGATTTTCGGCAGCACCCTCGTCTTCATTGCCCTATTCATTATTTTTGAAAGAAAAGCAGTTGAACCGATCCTTGATTTATCCCTCTTTAAAAATAGAGTTTTTGCCACTACGAATATTTTGGGATTCTTGCTGGGCCTTGGCATGTTCGGGGCAATCATGTTCGTCCCACTGTTCATGCAAGGCGTACTGGGAGTTTCACCGACAAAAGCGGGATCGACCATGACTCCGATGATGATCGGTATGATTCTTTCCAGCATCATTGGCGGGCGGTTACTGTTGAAATTCCGATTTCGTACCGTGCTTACCTTTGGAATGGCATTTGCGACGCTCGGCTTCTTCCTAATGAGTACGATGGACGATAGTACGACTATTTTCACTGCTTACTCATTCATGGCCATCCTTGGGATCGGAATGGGTCTTGTCATGCCGACATTGATGATTGCCGTGCAAAATGAATTCCCAAAATCACAGCTAGGGTCTGTTACAGCGGCTTCAACCTTCTTCCGATCAATAGGAGGAACGATGGGCATCACGATATTGAATGCTGTCATGAATCATAATCTACAACAAAATATGGATGATGCGGTCGTAAGCCAAAAGAACCCTATATTGCATGAGGCACTGAAAGCGTTAGCCGATAAAACGGATGCGTTATTCAACATCATGCTTTATCCTGAACACCTTAAAATGCCGGCAGAGGTCAGTAATGTCCTTTTAAAATCAATTGAAAATGCTTGGATCCATGCATTTTCCAGTGTTTTTGTCACAGGTATCTTTTTTGTTGCCGCAGGAATATTAGTGGCACTTTCCGTGGGCTCCGGCAGAATCAAAAAAGATCAAGAAACGGAAAAGGAATTAGGTTAATAATAAACTCGGGACCGGCTGAATAGATCAGCCGGTCTTTTTAATCCATGCATTCCTATGTTTCTTTTCCAGCGTTAAGGGAATTTTACCTATAAGAGACTAATTGGAGTGATACTATGAACAAGATAAATAACCTTTCAATTTTACCTGCGGATTTTTATGAGCAGCCCACGCTAGAACTGGCAAAATCCCTCCTCGGCTGCCTGATCGTAAAAGAAACACCGGATGGGGCCGCTTCTGGTTTCATTGTTGAATCCGAAGCCTATATGGGCCCTATTGACAGGGCTGCACATAGTTTTGGAAATAGACGGACAAAACGGACGGATGTGATGTTCGGTAAGTCCGGATTGATATATACATACGTCATGCATACACATACACTGGTCAATGTCGTAAGCGGCGGGCCTGAGAAGCCGGAGGCCATTTTAATCCGAGCTGTGGAACCATATTCAGGGCTTGAGTTAATGCAGGAAAGACGCGGAATTGCCGATATTCGTAAATGGACGGATGGACCTGGGAAGTTAACCAAAGCACTAGGCATCACTATGGATGATTATGGTCGTTCATTTACGAGTCCTCCGCTTTATCTTGCTGATGGAAAAAAGCCTGGACACATATCCAGCGGACCCCGCGTCGGAATTGACAACTCTGGGGAAGCAAAAGATTATCCGTGGCGATTTTGGGTTACCGACAACCCGTTTATATCTCGCAAGAATTTAATAAAAAAAGGATGATCCCAAAAATTCCCGTGAGATGTTATCCCCTCTATACTTACACAGTGTAAAAGGATACAAGCTACATGCCGGTTTGTAACCAAATGTGGAGGGGATTTAACGATGTCCGAAATAACAGCTACTATTGTATGCTTTAAAAATACAAGCTGATCAATAGTGCCTGCCTTCGATAGCATTACCTTCTTCAACCACCCCCTCCAAAAAGAGCTGCCGAAGCAACTCCGTATTGAAGTAAAGCACTGCTTGTTTGATGAAGGCTCATCAATTAGCTTCATCAATATTCTCTCTTGTTTCCCTTTTTTACGAATTCCCAATCGACTTCAATATTTTTCCTAACCCTTTGAAGAAGAGTAAAGATTGTTTCTGTTTCTTCAGGGGAAAATCCAGATAATGCAACCAAATTGGAATATTCTCCTTCTCTCATTAATAAAGGATAAATTTTTTCACCTTTCTCAGTCGGAAATAGCCTTTTATTTTTTTTGTTATTTTCATCACTTTTCTTTTCAATAAAACCCTGAGTTTCGAGTTTTTTTATCGCACGAGCTGCCGTTGTACGGTCAACCTTTATCATTTCTGCTAATTTTTCTTGGATGATTCCTTGATTCTCACATATTCGTATAAGGTATAAATACTGCCCTTTTGTAAGGTCAAATTCTTTAAATTCTATATTGCTTATGGAATCTAAAGACCTGGCTATCATTCCGATTTCACGGAGAATTTCCGTCATTTACAAAACTCCTTAATACACTTGTTTTTGTTGCATTTACAACAAAGTTTATTTAACTTATACTATTAAATGGCTATCATTAATTATGACTGGTCTGATTCATTAAATCTAGAAAGGACTGAAAAAATTGGATTCAAAAAGAATAACACAGATTAACGATTTAAAAAAAGCCTTTCATATCAGGAAAGAAGTCTTCGTTGAAGAACAGGGTGTACCATTAGAAGATGAGTTTGATGAATTCGACACACTAAATGAGCTCTCTGAACACATTTTAGTTTATTATAATGAACAACCTGTCGGAACTGGACGAGTAAGATGGGTTGATGACATTGGTAAATTGGAGAGAATCTGTATCCTAGAGCCTTACCGTAAATTTGGTCTTGGAAAAGTAATTATGAAAGCGTTGGAAGAAATAGCAGAAGATAAAGGTATATCCCGGGTTAGATTACACGGGCAATCACAGGCAGAGGGCTTTTATAAAAAACTTGGCTATCAGACTTCATCAAGTATATTTATGGAAGACGGTATTCCTCATATTTTAATGATAAAAGAATTATCTACTAAATAATTATGAAAAGATTGAGAAAAGCGAAATATATTTTTTATGGATTAGGAATCTTGATATTAACCCTTGGTATTTCTTTAACTATCCTATCTGACCTTGGAACCTCACCATTTGATGCACTTTTGGTCGGTCTATCTATAAAAGTGGGTCTAACTGTAGGAAGTTGGGAAGTCATACTGGCATTTATGATGATATTCTGTAATTCGTTTTTAAAAAGGCAAAGACCAGAGTTTTTGGGTTTGCTAACAGCCTTTATTACCGGTCTTGCAATTGATATATGGCTTTTCATCTTGCATCTTTTGTTGAATCCAGAACAGTGGTTCAGTAAACTTGTTTGTTTAGGAATAGGTTTAATCGTTATAGGACTAGGAACTGCAATTTACTTACAAACAAATTTTGCGCCTATCCCTGTTGACCGTTTCATGTTGATAATTAGAGATTTAACTAAAATGAATATTCTGTTTTCGAAAACATTAATTTATCTCCTCTTCTTGACAATGGCAATCATTTTCAATGGACCAATCGGCATTGGGACTCTATTAACCGTTTGTTTAGGTGGCCCGATTCTGCATTACTTCATGCCAATTATTGAAAAGGTTATAAGCAACCTCACAATAAAAATCTCTAAACCATCATTTCAAGTTGATCTCGATGAATAGAATCATGTTTAGAAAACATCCGTATCACCTCAAGTTTTACTACTTCTATTTTTAAACAAAAAAGACTGTAGGCAAAAGGATTTCTATCTAACTGTAAAACAAAGATGATTGGAACGGGTGTGCGAGACTCCTCCGAGGGCCGCGGAAAGCGAGTGCCTGCAGTGGAAAGAAACGTTTGAATTTTAAAACCCTCAAAAAAAACTGTATACAAACTCCATTATTATCGAGTTTGTATACAGTCTGAAGCCATTCTATCTAGAATGGTTTTACTTATTCCACAATCCTGCCCCTTAAGCTCTAAAAGAAAAAGGGTGCAGCACTTCAATAGAAGTAATGCACCCATACAGAATGGGAATTTATGATTGAAGAGCTTTCCGTATTGATTTTTTCATTGCTTCTACAAAGTTGTCTCGTGTTTCATCAGATACTTCTGACAAGGAAAGATAGGGGTTTAAATCTTCTAGTTCGACTAATAAAAGTTCCCCTTCCTCATTACGACAAGCATCAACTCTTTGAATCCCCCAATCAAGATTATTCCAATCGATAAATCGTTTAGCAAAGGCTAAATCTTCTTCGGTATATACATACTCTTTTAATTTCCATCTTTTCTTTTTATCAGGTGCATAAAGGGCGTACTGAAATTCCTTGTTGATAAAATAAAATGAGACTTCATATTCAAAATTGATAAATGGCTGTACCAATGTATTTTTTGACTCCGCATCAACTTTTTCACTCAATTCACCTTTCGTAATAAATTCCATCCCGATAGAATCTGCTCCATCCTTTGGCTTTACGATATACGTATCTACGTTAGATAGTTTTTCTAGGAAATCAAGCGTATCAATTGTTGGAATAACAGGAAAATGTTCATTGGTTAGTTCAATTAAGTATTCCTTTCCATTCATATCAGCCTTTCCATTAAACGAATTATAGGTTTTTAAATGTTTCGAAACAATCCGGGTTCGGAATGCTTCATATTTGTCTTTAAAATTCGCGACGGGACCTGCATTTCGGAAGACAATTAAATCAGCATGGTCTTCAAATGCTTCAATGTCTTCAGGATGGCAGATCAATAAATGAAACTCTTCGCGAAGTTTTGAAGTAAGATATAAATCCTCCTCGTAATAATTTCTCCCTTTTGCTTCATAGTATAAATCTGTTACAAATAGTAACGTCTTCATAATGCGTTCACCCGCTTCTCTTAAATTTGTGTTGTAAAAAAACAGCTAAAAAACAAAAAATCCCGTCTCAGTAAGAGACGAGATTGAAACTCGCGTACCACTCTTGTTTAATAAAATGTTTAAAAAACACCTTACTACCCTTTACATACGTACGATCATACGTTGTCCCTTGTAACGGAGGGAACCGATAAAGCCTACTAAACTTCGACTTTACTTCTCAGAGATGATTTTCGGCATTATCTGAACACTGGCTTTCAGCAAGCACCAGCTCTCTTTGGATCAGAAACAATAACGTACTCGTTCTCTTCATAGAATTTGAATGAAATCTGATTATTTAGACATTATTTTATACGAATCAGAAAAAAAATCAATGGTAAATCAAAGGAAGTTATTGATTTCCCTTTTCCTCTCCTTCCCTATAGTTAGAATAGGCTCCTAATCCCCCGTTAGTTGAGTAAGCGCCGAACCTGGGATTCTTTGGTTCCATAAGAAATAGAGCTGCCGAAGCAACTCCTTATTGAAGGTAAATCTTAAATTTTATGTGCATTTATCATTTTAATTTCCTATTCCCGGCGAATTCATCAATACAATTCTCCACCCATCTGGATCTCCAATTGTAACACCTGATTGTTCCCAATATGGGTTTTCAGGGGATACCGGATCATATCCCATACCTTTCAATCTATTTGTGACTTCTTCAATGGTTTTACTTTCAGGAATATAAAAGACAATCAGATTATCCTTTGTTGGGGCTGGACATGGACTTCCATCTTTGTGTTGCGTAAACTCTAAATGATAGTTTGAATTAGGAAGCCCTATCATTATACCTTCATATCCTTCATGTCCTTCAAAGGAACCGATTTTTTTCAAACCTAATCCTTCACAATAGAAGTTTTCAATTTCTTTCAGTTGATCCGTAGGGCGTGCAACTCGGATTTGCGCTACTTTCATTTCTTTGGGCCATTTACCTTCCATTGTCCCATCCCTCTCTATTTTTCAAAATTGGGGAGAATCCTTGCTATCCTTGTCGTAGAATTTTACGGTGGGTAACTAACTCGATGTATCCAATGGCGAAAGCATTCGGAAACTCATGATTTAAGAAAACTTTTTACGGCCGCTAAGAATGCTGGTAAATTAGCATCATGCACAAAGTGCCCAGCATCCTCTATCGTTACCAGCTGGCAATTCGGAATTAGCTCAGAAACTTCCTGCAATTTATTTTGAGGCATATGACTGGACCCACCGCCTATAATAAGAGTCGGCATAATAATGTCTGTAAGGCGCACCCACCATTCGGGACTTGGTTCATTAAGTTGCCGTAAAATCGAAGGTACGACCAGCCAATCAAATGGCAGGGGATCAGAAGGCTGGGCAGGAATTTCGATCGGCTTATCCAGAAAAGGAGGAGGTGTATCTTCAACAATCAAGCGTTCAATCCTTGACGGAAATGCTTCCGAAAAAAGATAGGATACTGTTCCCCCCATGGAATGACCAATTAACGTAAACCGCTCCAAATTCATAGCATTCGCAAATTGAAGCAAGTCATTGCACATCAGTTCAAAAGTGTATGTACTTGTTCTCGCACTCCCACCATGACCACGTTGATCTAAAGCTAAAACACGGTATTTTTCTCCTAATTTGGCAGCCACTTGATCCCATGATTCTGAATCTTTCCCTAGCGCGTGAAGTGCAACAATAGGTGGGGCAGAAGGTTCCCCACTCTCACGATATTGAAAGGTGAGTCCATTCAATTTAATTTGATTCACCCGTGTTTCCATCTGCGATCATCTCCTTAGTGGGCTTCGTTATATGAAACCTGATTTATTTATTGTACATACTTTATATATTTCAACTGATATGCGATTATTCCCTTCTTACGCTCTTCTTCCCTTAAGTGGAGGTAACTTCAGGAGTCTTCAACATCCTGTTAAAATGAATACAGGATGTTGATCAATCTTTCTTTTGTTATTTTTACGAGAAAAAAATAGAGTGGACGAAAGATAAATATATTTCAGCTATACCAAAAATAATTTGGTCCGTTCCATTTTTGAAACGAGTCCACATATATTGTAATTTAATCTTGGTTATCTGCCTAAATCTTAGACTTTACATACATAAATACACAGATTTTAATTACTATAAAACGTGTAATATTATTCCCGTTGCTTCTCTTTTTCCCACTTGAAATCTCACTTATCCTGCATCAATTTGATCGTTTCATACTGTGTCCAGTCAAAAGTCACGAAATTCGTGCGTACAGGAGTTAAGCTTATCCAGCCATGCAAAAGATTATATTCCGACGTAGTTTGGGAATCTGTTCGATTTCCAACTTCAGTGAAGTCGTTATCTATCTGGATATTTTCGATGGACCGTGGATTTGTCGTATTGTCATTTGTAGGGTTTCCATTTTCAAGAGAACTGCGGATTCCAATTCTACTTTGGATGAATGGATTATTGTACCTGTCATGTCGTATGATATTCCCTTGTATTTTTGGAGCATTATTGGAGCCAAGCAGCACAATACCGAAATATAGGCTGTTTTCTACCGTATTTCCCCTAATTTCCGCATTTTTCGTCGCGAGAATGCTGATGCCTCCCTTTGTTTCTACTTGAGCATGCACATTGTTCACATAATTACCTAAGATCACAGCTCCTTCTAAAAATCCCAACTTCGTTTTGTAAAGATCGGTGTATCGGGTGCCGTTCAACGAGATTCCTCTTTCGGTTTTTATGGTATTATCCTTTTTTATCCCATATTTCGTATAATCATCGGTGGTTTCTTCTCCATCACTATTAATTCGATTTCCGGAAATCGTGATGTTGCGAGGTGGATAGGCTGAAATTTTCCCTTCATCATAATCCATCCCCCCGACAACGATTGGAAAGCGCGTGTTTAAAATGACGTTTTTCGTGAATTGCACGTTGTACCCTGAATGCGTGTCAATCCCTTCCCATGTCGGATTATTGGCGACCACATTCTGATCGACGCGGATTTGTTGGCTTCGCGGGAACTTAGCTTGGTTTTCCGGGCTCGCCATATGATCCTTCCGATGACTAAATGCCATCCCATAGCTTTGTTGGGCGCTTCCTACAGTTGCACCTGGCATGATATCGGTGACCATGGCATATTGGACGGTTACATCTTTGACTGAATATCCCCCGATTCCCCCGTACCCGATATCTGAAATTTTCATGCTTCTCTTATATTCTGGATCTGAACCTTTGATGGTTACCCCTTTTACACGCTCTAAATAAATGCCATATCCCTCATATCCAATGATGTGGGTATCTTCAATGGTGATATTGCGTAGCAGTGTCGAGGTGGGGTATGTAGAAACCAAATCATCTGTGGATTTAGTTTGATCAATAGCTGTTGCTTCGATGCCTCTGTGCCGTGAGGAGTAATACTTTTTTGGATTCCCTTCCGAATCTTCCGTCCTGCGTTTCCCATCGAGGATAATGTTCTTGACGCCTGTATCACTCGCCATTTTAATGGTGACCGGATCACTTTTTGATTCCGTACATAATGTAGTGACCGGATTCCCATTTTCCACTGTTCCTTGTAGTGTGACGCCTTCCTTCAAAAGAAGAAGGGCACTTGAGGTGAATGTTCCTTTTGATAAATGTAAGGTACCCCGTCTCCCACTCGACTCGTCTTTTGGATAGCCTGCAACCGACGTAATGGCATAATTTAGGGTCGTCCGTACCGTTGACGAAGTAGAGTTTGGTGCGAGCGTCAATATTTGTTTTAGATTGCCTTCATTGTCTTTTAAATGAATGGTTTTACCCGTTGAAGGCTCACAGGCAGGATTTTTTCCGTATGCGACGGATTGGAGAGAGAAGGCCGCTACTAGCGACAAAATGAGGATACTGATATTTCTGTATACATTACCCATAACTACTCCTTTGAAAAAGATGAGGAAGAAACAATGCATTCTTTACCTTGTGGCGTGTTGATTAATCAAAAAGGCTGTGAAGACGATGGACTTCCCCTGCAGTGGTGCCAATAAAACGGCTTTTGACGCAAATGAATTTGGACATCACGCGTTTTATTAGATTTTTAGCGGTTACTTGTTATTAAAAATACTCCAAATACTTAAAAGAATTGCAAAACATAAAAAATAAACTAAACCTTCACTAGTAAATTCAAATTTAGGAGGTGCTGGTTATTCCTAGAAAGAATGTAACTTCATTATTAGCTGCATCTGAATTTGGTATAAAAGAATATTCAAAAGGATATATATCAAAAGAAGTTCAAAATCTAATAAAAAAGGACAGCTCCTAAAAGCCGCAAAATGCTGTATGGCACATTTGAACTTGTTCGTCTCATAGCGATTCCTTTTTCAAAATCGCTATGACGGTTATTTTAATAATTGCATTCATAACTTTTTCAACTATTCCCCGAAGGATGGTATCCTTCACCTCTAAAAAATCCCTTCTCATTAATAGACAAGAATTGAAATTGCGCTACCACCGCTGTTTAATAAAATGTTTGAAAGATCTTTTATTACCTGAACACGTACAATATACACTGTTCCTTGTAACGAGGAAACCTTGCTTCCGTTTCCGATCATCTCCTAGGAAGGTCATTTGAAACCCGATTTAATAACCCTTCTTTCTTTCATTGGATATATACCGGTTATATATTTTCGGAACTGTTAATTTTTTTCTTTTGCACCTCTTCACCTAGTAAGCCTTTCATTACTTCGGCTGGATTACCTGCAATGACTGAAAAAGGCGGCATACTTTTAGTGACGACGGATCCTGCGCCAACTACACAACTTTCCCCAATTTCCACTCCTGGCAAAATTATAACCCTTGCTCCTATCCAACAATTATCATTTATAATAACTGGCTTGACTTCCCGATACCCATAAAATTTCCCTTCTTCTTTGTGGAACTTCTTGTTTCTTGTAAAGATCATGCAATCTGGAGCCAACTTTGAGTTTTTTCCTATAATCGTTTCTGCACCTACCTTACAATTAACCCCAACTGTGCAACCGTCTTTCAATATAACTGAGGGTTGAATTTCAGCTCCTTTTTCAACGCTAATTCCCTGACCAAATTCTTTAGCAATCTGTTTCGCAGTCCAATTCCTGAAGTTCCTGCCTAATATTTTCCCGAATGGATGATTCGATTGAGGCAATAAACCGCCTATCTTTCTTAATAGCATTTTATTAATTTTAATCCAATACATTTTGAAAAAACCAGATTCCAAGTTTAACTTTTCATTTTTCGTCAACATAATACACTTCCGTTTTTTAAATTTTTTCTTACATGTTAATATTTAACAGAAGGATCTAGTGCCTTTCTACATGCAAAAATAGAGGGAGGGTTAATGGCTTTAAGACTCTCTCAATATGAATAGATTTAATATTCACGAAATTAACAATCGGTTACACCTATACCTACAAATGTTCCGACCATGATTATTTTTTTGAATCCATCCTCACTCGCGCATTAACCTTTGCATTTCCAAAATTGCATAATCGAGTTGATTACATACACGGACTCCTTCAAGGCTTGATAAATCCTTTCGTTCAGCTATTTCATCCTTCTTTTTTCTATGATAGGTAATCGTTTGTTGTAAATACCAGGCTTTTCTCAATAACATCATCATCACCTGCCTTTTTTTTATGGTTTTTCCTGCATTTCCACTTGCTTTTTATCCTTTTTTCTTTTACCCGATCTATAAACATCTGATTATTGATTAGTTTTTCTTTATTCGACTCTATTAGCCACGATAATGATACAGATTTACGCATTCTTTTCCCCCTTATCTACTAAGAAATAGCTAACCCTACTGGAAATCGATTTCTAAATATATGACTTTATGGTCTTCTTCATCTTACTCTCAATTTAAAGTTTCTCGGTTTCAATTTTGAAATGACAGAGACCACTCTTGGAAGACTGCCCATTTATCTTCAGGTATGTAGGACTTAGGTGATTGGGATTGCCCAATCCTTTGTTTCTTTTAATCATAAAAGCTTAGATGATGCTTTCTATAATGAGGCTGCGTTTCATGCCCATCAAACTATGTAATTTTAAATACGATAAAACGATCAAACTAGTGAGTGATGAAAAAGCAAAAGCAGGCATGCCAAAGAAGCCAAGTGAAACGCGATATGTTTCCTAGGCTTTTGGTTTATCCTTCTCCGGCGTTACGTACATAACAAAAACTATCAAAGGCACTCGTTTTCTTATCCCGATGACATCTAAGGCTGTTCTATTTGTGTCATACAAAGTCCTTGAAGCATTCTTCACTCAAGGTTCTTGGTATAAAAGCGTGCACTCCGTTTCACCCACTCCAAAAAGGCCTTCCTGACAGAAGGCCTTTTGATATTACTGTTGTTTCTCTTGCTTCTCAAGGTATTGCCTCATTTTCTGAAGATACTCTGGTCCATCCATTGGATCCTTCACGATCATTTCGATAAGGCAAAGTTTTTCGTCATTCATGTCCTGAGCTTTTACAATGGCATCATCCAGTTCCCTATTCGTCTCGACTTTCGCAGTGAACGCCTCCTGGCCAAAAGCTTCGGCTAGTTTTGTATAATCCCACTCTGGTATCTCGTTATATTTCTGCTTTTCGATATCGACCTTTACGTTTAGATATTTTTCTATCGTATAACCGTTATTGTTGAGAATAAAAACTATCGGTTTACAGCCGTTCGCAAGCATCGAGCTGATTTCCTGTGCTGTCAGCTGTATTGAGCCATCACCGGTGAACAAAAGAACACGACGGTTTTTATCCGCTATACAAGCACCGAAGGCAGCGGGCGTCGCATACCCGATGCTCTGCCATCCTCCCTGCGCTATGTATGTCGTCCCTTTTGGCAATCTAACCTGTGACATCCCATAAGAGAATGTTCCTGTTTCCGTGACCACAATGTCATTTTCCTTCAACATCTGCTGTATACGAGGATAATAGGATGCCGCTTTTAGTGGTGCTGCTGGGTCTTCAATCATCGTGTCATACGGAAATGATAATTTTCCAACAGATTCATCCTGCCTGTAGCCAATTTCCTGCAAGGCATGTAGAATATCCTCCGCTTTTACGTTCATATAGCTGGCTGCTCCCACTTTTAAAGAGTCGGGTTGAATCTCTACCATTTTAAGAGGATTAAGCATTGCCGTACTTTTTGAGGTATTTGTGTCCGACCAAACAGGACCAACGGCAATAACACAATCCGCTTCCTCAACGGTCTCGGTTACATCCTTACTTCCGAAAGCTCCGCCATATACACCAATATACTGAGGATGGCTCTCATCAAATCCACTTTTCCCCTGCATCAACGAAGCGACTGGAACATTCAACCGCTCAGCCAACTGCTGCACGGAATTCTGCAGGTGATAACGAAGTGTTTTCACGTCGACAAGCAGAACTGCTTTTTTTGCAGGCTCTAATATTCTTTTTATGTGCTCGACCGCTGACTGCAGTGCATCAACATTCGTTTTTGATTCATTTTCCGAAAGCTTGCTTTGAGAAATCACCGGTTTTGTCACGAGATCAATAGCCACTACAAGATAAACGGGCTTTTTCTTTTCCTTCGCGATTCTGATTGCTGCCGGTATCTCCCTAGCAGCGTTTTCTGGTGTAAGAATCGCCGTATAGCTCGTGATATGCTCATAAACCTTACGAAAAACGTCAAAATCTCCGTCCATTAACGTATGATGGGCAAGCGCCTTTTCCTTTTGCATCATGGACTTTGGCGAGCCTACAATATGAATGATTGGCACATTTTCACTGTAAGCACCAGCGATTGCATTACATGCGCTCATTTCACCGACACCAAATGTGGTGATCAATGCTGATATGCCCTTCACACGGGCATATGCATCCGCCGCGTAACAAGCATTGAGTTCATTTCGTCCATTAATGAACTCGATCCCATCGTATTCTTCCAAAGTATCCAGTAATGAGAAATTATAGTCTCCAGGCACACCAAAAATCTCTGAAATACCTTCTGCCTTCAAGCAGTCGTACAAATACTGTCCCAAGGTTCTGTTCCCTGCCAAATTAATCACTCCTTCATTCGATTCATCTCTCCTTTATTTATACCCAAACAGAAATAGGTTAACCGTTTAGATATCCATATAAAAATGAGCTGCTTTTGCAACTCATTTACCCCATTTTCAACTTTTTAGAATTGACAGTGATTTTGAAATCATTAGGTTTGTTCCACCTTTCACACCAGTAGGAAAAGCACTAGTTCCTAAACCTCACCCTAATGGGCTTCGGCATCAGGGTGGTTCCGAAACAATATATGAGGTATATCACTACCTCCTCGGAAGTCATCCAAAGTGACAAAAATGAAAAACCTCTTGCAAAGCAAAGTAAAACCAATATCAATTTTCACTTCACTTTATATTTTTCTATATTTCGTAAATACGAATCTAAGCTATTCTGATGGAGGTAGCGAAAGAACCCCTTCAGCTCACGAAACATCCATTTTTCCTTAGTTCAGATAAATAACAGCTTTCATGATGACACTTCCTCCACTCGATATCCTATCATCGTGCTCATATGCCAAATGTATGAAAAATGATTCAATTTCGAATCGAGGTATCTGAAAATTCTTGATTTACTACTTGTTTTTGATTTATATTTGAATCACCGGAACAATGGGATAAGGAGGAAAATGATGAGTGATAAGAATGTGAAAAGAGTTTTGGAATGCATCATCAGTACATCCAATAACAATATTACCGTGACCGATGAAAAAGGATTCATTTTATTTACGAATCCTAACCATTGGTGGATTTATGGAATTGAACCTGACCATTATCTAGGAAAATCCGTTTACCAGCTTGAAACGGAAGGAATACTTTCACCTTCGATTTCCGCCATGGTATTGAAAGAAAAAACACCTGTCCAGATTATGCAGCAGACGAAGACGGGAAAAATCGTCATGTCGACTGCCTTTCCCATCTTTGATGATGATGGTGATTTGATCCGTGTCGTCAGTTATGCTCAAGATCAAACTGAAATCAGGAAACTCCAGGATCAGTATGGGCAATTGGAGAAAAAGATCCAAGAATACCAATCGGAGGTCGAGGAACTTAGGGAACAGGAAGAGCTGATCTATCGCAGCAAGGAAATGCAGCAAATCGCCAAAACGATACTCCGTGTTTCCAAAACGGATGCCACAGTCATGCTACTTGGGGAATCGGGTGTTGGAAAGAGCGTCTTTGCCCGCCGACTCCATAATCAAAGTTACCGCAGCAAAGAGCCATTCATCGAAGTCAACTGCAGTACCATTCCAGAAAGTCTCTTTGAATCTGAAATGTTTGGTTATGAAGCAGGCTCCTTCACCGGTGCGCAAAAGCATGGGAAGCAGGGACTGATTGAACAGGCAGATAACGGAACTTTATTTCTGGATGAAATAGGGGAACTTCCCCTGGATATGCAAGTAAAACTATTAAATGTCTTGCAAGAGAAGACTTTTAAAAGAGTGGGCGGAAAGAAAGAGCATAAGATAGATTTCCGGCTTGTAACAGCAACCAATCAAAACCTTGAGGAAATGGTTGAAAAGGGAGCATTCAGGCTCGATTTGTATTACCGCTTAAATGTGATTCCCGTCCAAATACCGCCTTTACGAGAAAGAAAAGAAGATATTGCCATCTTAATCAATCATAATCTCGAAATCATCAACAAGAAGTACAAAACCGATAAGAAATTGCACCCTTCCACTTACGAAATCCTGATTAAGCATAAATGGTCAGGGAACGTACGAGAATTGGAAAATCTAATTGAACGGCTCATTTTGACCTCGGAAGACTCCATCATTTTCCCAGGATTCCTCCCCTCCCATTTCCATGGACAAGAACCCTTGGAAAAAAAAGATGATATCCTAATGATCGATCAAATGATGGTTGAGGATCATGATCTAAAGACCGCTCTTGAACAAGTGGAAAAATGGATGATGATGAAAGCGAGTAAACAATGTAAATCCACCTATGAAATGGCTGAATTTTTAGGGATTAGCCAGCCTTCCGTCGTTAGGAAGATGAAAAAATATAAAGATCAACTAACCATTCAACAAGGGAACTAAAAAGCTCATTTCATACCTGTCTTGGAGCCGGAAAAGCGGATTGAAGTCTTATAATAAAAAGAGACCTTCACATGGAAGGTCTCTTTTTTCTTACTTATTTGATACGCCTGCCGATTCAAATGTTGCCATCTCTTTAATGACCAATGTCGCTGCCTTTAGAATAGGGTATGCCACGGCGGCTCCTGTTCCTTCTCCAATTCTCATTCCTAAATCGAGAATCGGCTTCTTACCCAGCAATTCTATGGCTGTTCTATGACCTGGTTCTGCCGATTGATGTCCAACAAACATATAATCGGCTGCACGGTCTGAAATAAGGTTGGCCAATACAGCAGCGGTGGTTGTAATGAATCCGTCAACAAGAATGGGTATACGGCTGTTCGCTGCAGCGAGCATGGCCCCTGCCATACCTGCAATCTCGAATCCCCCGATTTTCATTAATATATTGATAGGATCATCGGGACTAGGATTTCTTAGTGAAATCGCTTCTTCAATAATTCTTTGCTTATGTAAAATACCTTCCGATTTCAGTCCTGTTCCCTGTCCCACTAGTGATTCTACGCTTTTCCCGCTTACGACCGAGATGATGGCGGAACTGGATGTCGTATTTCCGATTCCCATTTCACCAAGGATCAGGCATTTCGCTCCACGAGCAATCATTTCCTGTGCACGGGCAAATCCAATTTCAAGCGCTTGAATGACCTCTTCTCGTGTCATCGCATCTTCTTTATAAAAGTTCCTAGTTCCACGGCGGACCTTTCTTGAGGTTAATTCCGGTGCTTCGATATCTGCATCGATCCCTATATCAACAATGTCTAAGTAAGCATCTATCGCACGGCTGAATACATTGATGGCTGCTCCGTCATTCAAGAAATTGAGTGCCATTTGCTCTGTCACTTCTTTTGGATAAGCAGAAACTCCCTCTTCCGTTATTCCATGATCTGCTGCAAATACGATCACTCCCGGTTTCGAAATGTCAGGAAATGCCGATCCTGTCATCTTGGCCAATTCGATGATCCATTCCTCAAGGCGTCCTAAGCTTCCCTGAGGAACAGTCAGCGAATCAACATGGCCTTTCACTTGCCGTCCCATTTCTTCATCCAGAATCGGGATGGAGATAGCGGCTAACCCATTCGTCATATTAAACCCTCCAAAATTCAAAATGAAAAACCTTCCCCATCGGAAAAGGTTCTTATCCATCATCTGCTATAAATATAACATCGTCCACATAATTATCTACGATTATTACTTCGGCGCTCCCATTTTATTTAAAGGATAGATACGAATTTCCGCTTTGCCTACAAGTGATTGCTCAGAAATAAAACCAAATCTTCTTCCATCCCAACTATTCCTGCGATTATCCCCCATGACAAATAAGGAACCAACTGGTACCTTGGTTTTCCCAAACGAATCTTTCAGGTTGAAATTCTCCGTCAGATTTTCTCCCCTTGGAATTTCCGCTTTTTTTGTTTCCAAATACGGTTCTGTATATTTTTTCCCATTGATATATAGCACATCATCTTTCATAACGACACTGTCACCTGGTAAACCGATCACCCTTTTTATATACAGCTCATCCCTGTCTGGAGCATTAAATACAACCATATCGAAACGTTCGGGCATTCCGACTTTAGTAACTACGATCCGATCATCGTTTTCATAAGTCGGCTCCATGGATTCACCTTTGACGGTCACTGGCGTAAATAAAAACTGTTGGCAAATAAATACGATCATTATCGCAAATAAGATAGATTTCAACCACGATAATACTTCACTTTTCCTATTATCCTGCATGCGGGACCTCCTCCCCTCCATAGTGCCGCTAACACTTCGGAAACCAATGATCTTTCAGAATATCGTCCAGTTTCAACTGGGAAAATTGTAACATATCCATGTACCGCTTGCGAGAATGAATCATTTTTTCATAGCTAAAGAGTCGAGTTCACGAGTACACTTCTGTAACAGGAAAATAGGTGGCCTTAAAAACGGCTTCTGCACTTACTTGGTATCAACGAATGCCCGCTTCTTAGAATCGGTGAAAGATTATTTCCTAAGCATCCTTTTTCCCTTTCATTTAATTTCCAATTATAATGGGTAAGTGGAATTTATTATCATGATTATCCATGAAAAATAAACTGTCGGAGGTAATGAAGATGAAAGTTGTTGCAATAGTGGGAAGTATTCGTAAAGAGTCTTACAACCTAAAGCTCGCTAAATATATTCAAACTAGATATCAAGATCGTTTTGATCTCGAAATCTTAAACATTCGGGATCTTCCTTTCTATGACCAAGATATTGAAAATGATCCTCCTGCAGTCGTAAACGAATTTAAAAGTAAAGTGGCTGATGCAGATGCAGTCCTATGGGTAACACCTGAATACAATGGGACGATTCCAGGGGTATTGGGCAATGCCATCGATTGGTTATCGCGAGTCGATAAGGTCTTGATCGGTAAACCTTCATGGATCATGGGTGCGTCAATGGGGCAATTAGGAACGGTTAAGGCTCAATTGCATTTGCGTGAAATCTTATTCGCTCTAGGTATCTCCTCCCCACTCCTTCCTGGGAATGAAGTATACGTTGGAGCCGTGCATGATAAAATTGATAGTGATGGAAGTCTTACACATGAATCGACTGTCCAGTTCATCGATACGGTCGTTGATAATTTCATAACCTGGTATAATCATCATACTCGATAATCTTTTTAACAAAAATCCCGGCAGGAATTGATCCTGCCAGGATTTTTTTAATCAAGAATCGTGAGAAGCGACCCTTTGCCTCAATGGCAGGTTTGCGCCTTTACCAAGCGGATGAATTATCCTCTTCCAGCTTGGAACGCAGGATATTTGGTCATCCCGCCATCAGCGAATAGAGTGATGCCCGTTACATAACTGGATTCTGAAGAAGCCAGCCATACAGCAACCGCGGCAATTTCTTCAGGTTTTCCGATATACCCCATTGGAATCATGCTTTCCAGATCCTTTTTCTTTTCGGGATCTTCAAGCTTGTCAGCATTTATTGGCGTGGCTATGGCTCCAGGCCCAATGCTGTTCACACGAATCCCTTTCGGCGCATACTCAAGCGCCAAGGTTTCCGTAAGCAACTTCACACCGCCCTTGCTTGCTGCGTAGTGTACGAATAAGGGCCAGGGAATCATCTCATGTACACTGGACATGTTTATTACATTCCCTTTAACATTGTTCTCGACAAAATACTTGATTGCTTCACGGCAGCCTAAGAAATTGCCTGTCAAGTTGGTATTGATTACTCTATTCCAGTCGCTTAACGGCATTTCGTGCGATGGAACAGGATTTTCTATTCCTGCATTATTAATGAATATATCGAGTTTGCCGAATTCCTTTATCGCAGATTGAACAAGGTTAATCATATCTTCTTCAACAGTGACATCGCCTTTCACTGCAACAGCTTCTCCACCATTGGTTTTGATTTCTTCCAATACACTATCCGCTTCCTCTGATTTATTGCGATAATTAACCACGACCTTTGCCTTTTCCTGTGCAAAGCGAATGGCCATCGCTTTTCCCAACCCAGTGGATGAACCGGTTATCACAACGACCTTACCTTCTAAATCTGTATACATTTCATCGCCCTCCTCCAATTAACTTTTTGCCAGTCCGAGCATAATCCCGGCTATGATGATCAAGATAATTCCAATAACGATTCCAATCAGTTGGCGTTTTGTTTTCTTCTCACGTAAAATGATGATCCCGCCTAGAGTTGAGATGACTATTCCCATTTGAGAAAGGGAAAAACTCGTAGCGACTCCCACACGAGGCTGGGAAATGAATAAAAACATGTTACCTGCAGCCCATATCAATCCGGGAATGATATTGCGAATTGCATATTTGTTAAACGGTTTATGTTTAAAAGTCAATAACAGACCGCCTATCACCATACCAATCGCTTGAGGGAACAACGCCGACCAGCCATTAACATCAAAAAGACGGGCAACGACCACATAGACCAAATAACCAAACGTCGAGATGAGGAGAATAACGATTCCTTTCTTCAAGTTTCCCTTTTTACCCTCTTTTGACTCTTTATCTTCCAATGAAGTCAGGACAATCCCAATAATAATGAAAACTAAGGCCAAAACCCCTAAAATGATCGCTTTCATTGTGGACCATTCGTGAAAAACAATGACTCCGAATAAGGTGGTCGATATGAGCTGCAATCCGGTTGAGATCGGCATCGTTTTGGATACGCCCATTAAATCAATGCTCTTAAGCTGATTAGCTTGTCCAACAGCCCAAAACAGACCAGAGACAACCCCTACTCCAAACACCAAAAGAGACAACTTAATATCAGCAAAAATAAAAACCCCAATTGAAAAAATCAAGGCGCCAATCGTTGTACCTAATGTTTGACTATAAGGTCCCCCACCTAGTTTCACATTGAATAAAACGATGCTTCCCCAGAATAATGCCGGCAAGAGAGCTAATAATATATCCATTTTCAACCCCCATATGTAAGTTCAAATCCAAAGCAGGAAATTTTTTATCTTCTTTTAATATGTTCGCATTCTTTGAATTGAGTCTTGGTAATTTTATGAAGTTTCCTTGGTTGAAGGGAGGATTGATCTGGATTTAGACACATCCGTCGTAAAAAAAAGGTTCAACACAAAAAGGGCTGCCCTCGCAGCCCTTTTTGATGAGTGAAAATATTATTTCTGGCTCCATAGCAGCTATCCACCATGTTTATGATGCTGCATGTCCATTTCCGGATCATTCCCGACCTTGAAAAAATCACTTTCCCAAGCAGCCGTCGTTCCGATCATGATGATGGAGAACAAGAGAGTCAAGTAGAATGGAACAAGTTCCTTCATTCTTTTTGTTGGATGTGTTTCTTTTACATCATGCCTCTTTATATAAAATGTCACAAATAATATACTGGCAAGATAAATCAGATCCATCGAAACGAGCATGAAAGTTTGTGAACCAAGAGGCAGCATGACCCCAAGCATGGCGCCCATCATCGCCCCCATCAGAGTTGTGGATATAGATTCCATTACCGCAGTTAAACCGAATGGGCTTCCAATGATGATTGCTGCCACGGCACATATTGCGATGGCTACAACAGTTAAAACCGCCAGCATGCCGGGTAACATGAATGCCAGGATTAAACTCAAGGTCAAACTTGTTGTCATGCTTAACATCATGACCATGCATTTACCCAGGCTCGTGCCAATATGATCTTTATTCCGATTTACTTTTTTGGAAAAATAAAACGTATAGGCCCCGACTATGATAAAACTGGTAAGCAGCAGCATTTGATTCGCTTCCCTTCTAGTAAGAGCTATTTTTGTGCGACGGCTGATTCTTTAATGACAGGAAGAGTTATTATCCATATGGCAAGCCGAATTCTTTGATTTTGATGGAGGCACGTCAAGAGCCGGATTGCGATCGAAAAAGCCTACTGGTTTCAAAATGAAGCTAATATATGCAGTCGGCATGACCGGCCAATCCTCAGGTCGGGTTATATGATGGTGCCCCATGTTATACCAGACCACAACGTCATCATTTTCAATGGAGCGATCGGCTTTAACCCACTCTTCCAACCCCTCTCCCCCTGCATGTTGGTTTGGATACCGCCCTGATGCAAACTGTTCTTCCGGATTGAATGGCGTCACCCAAAAATGATGCTTTAAGAATCCAGCCCGTTTTAAAAGGGGCGAATCATCATCGGCGAACGGGAAACAATTTTCACCTGCGAACAATTTATAACCAACAGGTTCTCCCAAACTATTCGTTTTTGATGGATTGACAATCTTCCAGAAGCGCGCAGTTCGCAAATCCAGATCTCGAACTGCCTCCGATTCATGTTTTAGCAGAGTTGAAACTGGGTAGAAACCATTGCCATACGGGTTGTCCGGCCCCTTCTCCATCCTTTTTGTATTGACCTCATAGACTGAATTATTGCTTCCGTCAACCATCATATCCAGCCTCATATTGAAGAAATGCTGATGATGTGCTGCAAATAATTGAGGAGCAACCAAATTGCCGTGTGGATGCTTTTGGCCAGGTTCGATGGCTTGAGTATGCAATATGCCTGTCAATTTCACTTCAAACTGTATCGTCCCATCTTGAAAGAAATACCAATAAAATCCATATTCGTAATTTCCGACTGTCGAGATGCTTGATAAGACCAGTCTTCTTGAACGGCGGACTTCAACATGACCGGTTCTCCAATCCGTATGTTTCCAACCAATTCCAAAGTCTTCCTCATGTAAGCAAATGGCATTTTTGATATGAATGACATCCCCTTTACTATCCACCAGGTTCGCATCAAAGTACTTGATTTCACCTAGACAGTCACATCCAAGTTCCAGTGAATTAGCCAACATGCCGATTCCGTATTCCCCCGCATCGAAAGCATTGTTCCTGTTCACCGGATCTGTTGGGTCACCATAAGGCACCACCATTTCGGATAAAGATGCTCTATAGAGGATTGACCGATGCACTCCATCATCATTGTAACTGACCGTATGAAGGACAAGACCTTCACGAGAGTTGAAACCAAAGCGAATCTTCCATTTTTGCCAATCGATCACATGGCCTTTCGTCGTGAAACTTGGACCTTCCGGTTGGATGATTTCTAAAGGTTTTACATCCTGCCTCATTTTCCCGACTTGATCGGGTGTATAATTTCCATCAAGCGGAGGTAACGGTATGGCACCTTTATCCACAATCTTGATGACTTCCATCTTATTTAAATCTACTAGGACATATAATCCTGAAATGGGGCGTGCATACCCATTATCATATAATGATGTACGGTAATAACATAAAGCCCTTACGATTCGAACGTCCTCTTCTTCTTCAATACCAAAATTCCCCGCAGACCATGGATCTACCATAATATTGTCCATATTCGTAAGACCCCTTTTAGCAAAGGCCTCTATCATCTCCGGGTGGCTTTTCACGACTTCTTGACACTCCAAGAATTCATCTGCCATAATGGATGGCTGCACTCCCGGAATCAGTTTCCATGATTTTATGTTGCCTTCCGTTAAAGAAACGACAGCCTCATATGTCTTTCCCTCTTTATTATGGAGAACGATACAGAATGCTTCTCTCTTGATTTGTTCTTCATCCTGATAATTCAAAACAATGGATTTTTCCGGTTCCAGTAAGCTAATGTTAGCAAAACGGTATTGGACATCCATTCCTTTATCACGTTTTAAAATCTTGACCGTCAACTCAAGTTCTTCTGCCGATAATGGATCAAGCGGATGATTTTCCCTCGCTACTTTCAAGTTTGATGTTTTTTCCATCGTACCCTCTCCTTTTAGGTAAAATATCGTTCTATCTTTTACGGTCATCTTTTCTTTCAAACTGACTTCCAATTTATTTTTCTATTGCATCCTTATTTTCGATAGTTGTAGTTAGCTCATTTCCTATCTTTTCTCTTTCTTTTGATTCTGCTATGAATATTGAAATAATTAAAAGTACAGTAGCAATGATATCTACCGTTCGTAATTCATCACCTAGGAATAAAACGGCATATAGCATCGCAGTAATCGGAATGATTGCCGTTACCATCCCTATGGTGCTTGCAGGTACCTTTGGAATTCCTAAGTACGTAAATACATAAGCAAGCACCCAGCCAAGCAATGAGTACGCAATGACAGCACTCCATAAACCGGGCGTCAGTTTTCCCCAATCAAATGATATTGCCTCATAAGTAGCCATTGGCAAAGTAGTTAGCAGCCCCATTAAGCATAGTCCTGCTGCCATCGTCACCGGGGGTACTTCCACTGCGAATTTTTTTGCATATACAAAAAACAATCCCAATGAAACAACCGCCAATATCATGAAAGTAATCCCTAATGCACTGGATTCCCCCTCCGTACTCGCACCTGCAAGCTCCATTATCAGAACAGCTGAAACAGCTAGTATGATGGCTATGCTCTTACGGATGTTCAACCGCTCTCCCAATAATATGAAGGAAAGAACCAAAGTTACGGCAGGCACCATGCTATTTATGATTCCAGCTGCTATTACACTAGAGTATTTCAAACCATATAGGAGGAATACCGTATATAATGTAACGGTAAAAAGAGATTGCATGAATATTCCGAAGTACGTTTTATACCCTAACTCTTTCCACTTGACTTTCTCGTATATTTTCGCTGATGGCAGTAAGATGATACAAGCGATGGCAAGCGTTATGGTTGTAAACAGCCATACGGGAATGGTCGCCATTGCAACACTGCCGGCCGGGATCGAGAGACCTAAAACAACCATATTCAATATGATGAAGATATAGCCAACGTTCAGTGAACCCACCCCATTCATACGGTTTATCAAGCGGAATGCTGGAAAGGAAACTTAGTTAACCTGCAAGCGAGAAAGCGATGACTAGACGCTCACTCCCCTTACACCCCATACCAGTTCAAGCCTTGCTCGTTCAAATCGATCCACACATTTTTTGTTTCCGTGTACATATCCATCGCTTGGATACCCAGTTCCCTTCCAAAACCGCTTTGTTTCCTTCCGCCAAAAGGAGCTGCGCTATCGAGCATGCTAAACGTGTTCACATACACCGTTCCCGCTTTGAGTCCCCTTACCATACGATGCGCTCTTTTTAAATCATTGGTCCATATACCTGAAGCCAACCCATACAACGTGTCATTTGCCTTGCTCAATGCATCCTCCTCATCTTTAAACTTGATCACCGACAATACCGGTCCAAATATCTCTTCACGGGCAATTGTCATATCATTCGTCACGTTCTCAAAAACAGTGGGCGTGAAGAAATAGCCATTTCCTGCCTCCCTGTTTCTTTCGCCGCCGATGACAAGATTAGCACCCTGTTCCAGACCAGCCGCTACGTATTGTTCAATTTTGTCTAATTGTTGTAAAGAAACTTGCGGACCCATTTGGGTCGTTTGTTCTAAAGGATTCCCTACACGGATCGATTGTACTTTCTTCACGAATGAATCCATGAATCGATCATATATGCTTTCTTGCACAAAAAGTCTTGTACCAGAGGCGCAAACCTGACCTTGAGCGAAGAAGATGCCAAACATGGATCCATTCACTGCATTTTCAATGGAAGCATCATCAAAAACTATATTTGGTGATTTGCCCCCTAATTCAAGGCTTATCGGTTTTATGTTCTTACTTGCTGCTTGCATGATGAGGCGGCCAGTATGAGTTGAACCCGTAAAAGCGATTTTATCGACATCAGGATGGGAGGAGAGGGCCTCACCCGCCACCTTCCCATATCCCGGAATGACATTGATTACTCCATTTGGAATTCCGACTTCCTGAAAGATTTTTACCAATTCCAGAATGCTCACCGGAGTTTGTTCAGCTGGTTTGATTACGATCGTATTGCCTGCCGCTAAAGCAGGCGCAAGCTTCCACATCGTCAACATTAGAGGAAAGTTCTAAGGTACTATGTGGCTCCAACGACGCCGATGGGCTCCTTCAGGGTAAAATTGAACCGGTTATGAGGAGAAGCAAGGGTGCTTCCCTGGACTTTATTTGCTAATCCTGCATAAAATTCAAGTACATCTATCATGGCTGGCATTGCAATGAACTTCGTTTCGTTGATTGGCAACCCGTTATCCTGTGATTCAACTTCGGCTAGCATATCGGCTTTTTCCCAAAGGGCCTGTGCCACTTTATTTAGCAATCTACCTCTATCTCCCGGTGCCATTTCAGCCCACGGACCTGATTCAAATGCCCTTCGTGCAGCTTTTACTGCCAAATCAACATCTTCCGGACCAGCCTCGGCAACTACAGCATTCACTTCATCCGTTGCAGGATTTAGTGATTCAAATGTTTTTCCGGATAAAGAATCAACCCATTTCCCATCAATGAACAATTGATATTTCTTCCCCATCATCATTCCCCTTTCGAGTGGAAATTTCTTAAACAACCAATTCTATCTATTAAAACAATAAGGCTACACACTTTATTTTTATTGTAAAAAGCGGAACATTCTGAATATTTGTGACGCAATAAAAAACCAAACAAAATAGATCCTCGTCATCTTGAACGGGATCTTGTCACTAGAATCACTATATATACCAGGACACCTTATATTGAACTTAATTGGTTGGATCAGACAATTTCTTTGAGACGGTATGCATGAATTTATTAGGAGTCAGGTAACCAAACTTTTTAAATTCATTAATTAAATGTGATTGATCATAATATCCATTTTCATTAATTACATCCCATACTGTAAAGAACTTTTTATTCAATAGCATATGCAGGGAGTTCTGAAACCTCACTATTTGGCTAAATAATTTTGGCGGCATTCCTACATGAGCATCGAATTGCTTTCTCAAGTATCTTGTAGAATATCCTGTCTCAACGGCCAATTGATTCATATTTACATTTCCTTTAGTAGAATATATTTTATTCAAAGAATAATCTATAATTGCCGGCAAATCATTACATGCAAATATATTATTCCCTATTTCTTCTTTGAAAAGTTTTATTCTTCCACGAAAATCCTGTTCATTTATTAACCTTTCCATAATGGTAGGTTCAATTGTGATCATATCAGCTAATGGAATTTGGCAATCAATCACTTCCTTCATAGAATATTTAAAATGCTGGGTTTCTTGTTTAGGTAAAAACCTGACACCGAAATATTCACAATTAGCCTGAAAGTTTATCTTTTTGTACTTTAGGACAGTCCCACATACACTTGCGTAGGGTCTAACGGGATCGCAATAAAATAATATATCGATGCATCCATCTGGAATAACGGACATTGGATCCATTAAATCTTGATTAATTTTAAATTGATAGAATAATGTAGTTGAATGGTCTGAATTTCTTTGTTTATATTCTATATAGTAATCCGTAAGTGTCTCGAATTCCGGTTGAAATGGAAAATAATCAAAGTTTTTGAAACTCTGAATGATGCTCAACGATCATCACGCTCCTATTATATTACATGATCAGACCAGCCCCTATGAGGGACAAAACTGAAATTCTTAATTCGGAAAACTTACCTATTTTCTTTTTGCGGATTTGCCTCATCTAATTGATTGCACGTGTCAACGGTTGAATGGTCATCTATATACTTCACATTTCAGGAACTTTATCATTATTTCAATGCCTGGCATTTCCAGCATGAGCGTGTTGTTTTTATGTTTTCGACAAGCATTTCCAAAACCCTTTTAAGTGATAAAATTTATTACATATACTGCCTTGAACTGTGGTGAACATGAAAAGAAGCAAACCGTGTGAAGGTTCGCTTCTTTTCATTTAGAGAATAATGGAGATTACTTTTTCAAATGATATGGTACTGTCGTAATAACTACATTCCTTCTGTAAAGCAAGTAGGCACGGATCAGTAAACTGGATTGGTTATGAAGAATATTGTGCCAGCCTTTCTTCGGAATGAATTGCGGAATGATGACAGTAACTTTATAGTTAGATTCCCTTGCTTTATGTTCAACTGTATCAACAAATTTCGTTAATGGCTGAATGATACTCCTGTAATAAGAGTTCAGTGTGACGAGTCTAACATCTGGTTGCCACTTATTCCACTTTTCTTCGAATTTTTTTTCATCCTCTCTTTCGAAAGCAACATAAACGGCAATAACCTGATGTGCTGAAAGGGATTTAGCATAATTTAAGGAGTTTTCAACCACATGAGTTATACCAGCCACAGGTACAATAATGATATTCCCTTCTATTGGTAAGATAGGCTCACATGTTGTAATCCTAAGTTGGTCACTAACTGCTTCATAATGCTTTCTAATACGATGAAAAATAATAATGATGATAGGCAAGAAAATCAATACAGGCCAAACCTGATTGAATTTAGTTAAAAAGAATATCATCGTGACGATAAAACTAATAAAGGCACCAATTGAATTAATGGTTAATTTCGTCTTCCATCCTTTTGGCTTTTCACGTATCCATTTAACAATCATCCCGGTCTGGGACAACGTAAATGGAATAAATACTCCCACCGCATAAAGTGGAATAAGATTTTCAGTATGTCCTCCAAATGCGATTATCAAGATGATTGATGCAAGCCCCAGAATGATAATTCCATTGGAATATCCCAATCGGTCTCCTCTAATCGTGAACGCCCTTGGTATGAATTTATCCTTCGCAAGATTTACCGCAAGCAAAGGGAAAGCAGAATAGCCAGTGTTGGCAGCAAGGATTAATATCAATGCAGTCGTACCTTGAATAAAGAAATACATGAAATTCCGTCCAAAAATCTCTTCAGCAATCTGCGAGACGACCGTTACCTCTGCGCTAGGAACAATGCTTAAATAATAGGCTAAGAATACAATTCCTGAAAATAATACAGCTAGTAAGGAACCCATCGCAATTAAGGTTTTAGCCGCATTATTAGGAGCCGGATCTTTAAAGTTCGGAATCGCATTGGAGATGGCTTCAACACCCGTCAATGCCGAACTGCCTGATGCAAAAGCTCTTAGCAGTATAAATAAACTGATGCCCGCTACTGGTGTTCCGATCGACGTATGCAATTCAGGATTCACTTGGCCCGTCAAGATTTTGTATAATCCTACACCAATCAGAATGAATAACGCTAAAACGAATAGGTACACCGGATAGGCCAAAACAGAGGCCGACTCGGTTACTCCTCTTAGGTTTAGGATGGTAAGCAGAATGACAAAAATGATAGCGATGATCACATTATGGGAATGCAGGCTAGGAAAAGCAGATGTGATGGCATCAGTGCCGGCAGAAACACTTACCGCCACAGTCAATATATAATCGACCAACAAAGATCCACCAGCTATCAACCCTGGGTTGACACCTAGATTGTTTTTTGAAACGACATAGGCTCCTCCACCATGGGGATAAGCAAAAATAATTTGCCTATAAGACAAAATCAAAGCAGTTAACAGGATCAATACTCCAATGGCAATCGGGATGGAATACCAGAATGCTGTTACACCGATTGTGATCAGCACGATCAATATTTGTTCCGGACCATATGCCACCGAAGACAAAGCATCGGAAGATAGTATCGCCAAAGCTTTTGTTTTATTCAGTTTTTGATCACCAAGTGCATTTGATTTTAAGGGCCTGCCTATCAAAAACCTCTTTAAAGAAGATAACATTAAGAACTCACCGCCATATTTAATAAATTATAAGTTTATGTTGCCCAGCTCTGTGAAAAAAAAAAGAAAATAAAAATGCCTGCAATCCATAATTAAATAGACCTGCAGACATCATTTTTTTGTCTCACAAGCTCCACCTTCCTTCTCATTAAACGCTTACGAGGTTAGCTGTCGGATTCGGACCTTTGAGTAGCCCTACCTTATAAAGGATTCACCCCTTGAATTGTAAAACAATCCTAATAACGGTTCCCCCGTGCCAAAAGACTTCAGCGATTTAGAAATATGAAACTGTTGATTATCATACTCCCGTGTATTGGAAAAGTAAATGAAAATTTTGCACATAAATACAATAATTTATTGATAGTGATGTCATGTTGATACCGCATACTTCATAAGTGACCCAAACACATGATTTGAAGGAAGGAAAGTGATGAATACCTGGCTAAAAAAGAAAGCGGAATATTATTTGTTGAATTTTCAGAAATTGTGATTGGAGAGATTATTAAACAATCTGGTTGTCCTAAAAAGAAAAAATGACCAGCCTCACAGAATTCGTCAAGGTAAACCTGAACACCTCTCAATTCAATCAACTAACTCACCTTTCGATTTGCTAATTCCTTCCTTCTTGAATTGGTTTCAACATATTTTTTTTAAAAACAAAGTATTTCTGACCCATATAGTTAAGTCCTGTATAAAGGACTGTTCCAATCAGTACAGCCACATTTTGTTGTATGGACAAACGAACAGACCCTTCCATAGATTCTGCGATGGCTTGACCTAACGAATACGCGGCTGAATAACAAATAAGGATGACACAAAAGAAACGGGCAGCCCCTCTACGCCAATCTATATTGCTTCTAAAGGTAAAATTCCTGTTTAACAGAAAACTCGTTACAGCTCCCGTACCATTGCCGAAAAAGGTCGAGACCCAATAAGATAAACCAAAAACATTCATTAAAAAAAGCATGATGGACAGTCCAACCGCTGTATTGACTATTCCAACAAGTAAAAATCGGATAAAAGAATTAGTGCGTTCCAGAAAGTTTTTCCAAACTGGTTCGTTCATTGTCTAGTTGCTCCCGTTTTTTTAAATCAAGCGGATTAAATAGATCCAAATCCACAATATATTTAGGCCGACGTTTGGACTCATTATAGATTTTACCGATATATTCCCCAATCAAGCCAACAGCAATCAACTGTAGTCCACCGATCAACCATATAGAGGTAATTAATGAGGTCCAGCCAGTTTCTGTTTGCCCATAAAACTTTAACCATAAAAAGTATGACCCAAAAAGTAAGCTTACGAAAAAGGACAGACATCCAAGCCATAATACAAGCCGGATCGGTGTAACAGAAAAGGAAGTAATCCCATCCAGTGCAAATGCAACCATCTTCTTCAATGGATACTTCGTTTCACCAGCCAATCTTTCTTTTCGATCATAATAAACAGAGGCCGTCTCAAACCCAATGAGTGGAACGATTCCACGTAAAAAAAGATTCGTTTCTTCAAATCGTTCCAACTCTACAATTGCCCTTTTGCTCATTAGTCGGAAATCAGCATGGTTATAGACAAGCTTAACCCCCATCTTGTTCATCATTTTATAAAACGCTGTCGCTGAAGTACGTTTAAAAAATGAATCAAGCTCCCTCTTTCGGCGGACACCGTATACAATTTCACATCCTTCAGTGAATTTCCGAATGAATTCAGGGATGACAAGAATATCATCCTGCAAATCTGCATCGATGGAAATCACACAATCCGAAGCTTCCTTTGCTGTAAACAACCCTGCCAGGAGTGCATTTTGATGACCTACATTCTGGGAAAGTTTTAGACCGCGGACAAGCTCATTGTTTATAGTTTCCTTGTAAATGATTTTCCACGTTTGATCCTTACTTCCATCGTCAACCAACAAAATCTTACTTTGAACGGAAACAACGTTTTCTTCGACCAAATTCATCAACAAACTACAAAGCTGGGAAATCGTATCTGGCAAAACACTTTCTTCGTTATAACAAGGTACAACAATCGTTAATATTGGTGAATTCACAATACCCCCCCCTTTTCACATGACTTTATATAAATAGATTTTCCATAAGGTGTCTTTCTTTGTGAAGATCATATCTAGTACCAATTCGTTTTCCTTCGCGTTTTTAATAGGTAATGCAGAAAATATATACTTGCCTCCCATCCCTCTAAACGCATCCACATTCAGCTCTAAATTTTCCAGCTCTCTTTTCGAGCCTTTTTTGAACATATAATGCTTCCCGAGCTCATCGGTAAATAGGTAACAGCGCCCTCCCCATTCATCAAAGTAGATTCTAATGTTTTTATTCTTAGCCAATTCATTTTCAATTATTTGACGAAATTGATGTTTGTATGAAAGCGGATAGAAATTGTTATAGCTATCGAGCGTGTAAAATCCATTAAATTGAGCGATCGCAGGATGAAGACCTATGCTTGCAACCCGATAGTCTTCCTGTGGAAGGCTAATATGCTCTTTTATTTCCTGAAAAAGGCTCTCGGCATAGAACTCTTTAAAAGATGGCTTTTTATTGTGAGTGATTTCTTCATTGAAACCCATTAATATCATAATTTGTACGGCTAGGAAGATAGAAAGGGTTTTCTTAGCATAATCGCTGTGTTCCCAGATGATTTTTAACGCGAGGGCAAAACCTAAGTAAATGACCATCGGCCTTAAAAAGTGAAATCTTGCAAAATTAAAGGTATCCAAGGTGTGAAACCTTTCTGTTAAAGGAAGCCATCCTTTATAAAACCAAAATGCATACCATGCGGAAAGTATAAAATTCAAGCCAAACAAAAAAACAAATATCTTTTCCTGCCTCCACAGTTTTTTGATCAAAATAATATAAAGAGCAAAGACTGTAAGCGGTAAGATGATGAGCGCATGTACAGTCATGACATGCGTATGTCCAAGAACAAAATTTTTGAACGTAAGCTTGATGACCCACTCGAGCGGAAGCCTTGCGTGAAAATACTCATCTCTGCTATTTGGCTCGGAATCAACAATAAATGAAGCGACCAAACGATACTCCACAAGACCAAAAATGAAAGTCATATATACGATTGAAAGAAGAAATCTTACATTCCACCCTTTTCTCCTGATCACATCCGTTATCCAAAGAAAGCCCATTGCAACAAGAAAAAAGAAGAAGCCAAGCACGATGCTTGAATAAAGCGGTAAAAGGGTAAGGACCAAATAATTCTTCCACGAATGGTCCTTGCTGCGGATATTCAAAAAAGCCCAAAGCGCCAGCGGCATCCCAAGAGTACTTAGCATTCCCGATGGCCAAAATGGGGTAAGGGCAAAGGCTAGGGATGTGCCAACCCTAATCCACGCTAATTGGCTCCCCTTAACCAAATGTTTCTTTAATAAGATATGCATACCAAGGAAAGCAATAAATCTTGTTAATGCCTGGCTTATTGTGTATGCAATCATGGGCGGAAAAAGGGCATACAGCCATACGATAATGCTGAACTCACTGCCAAAGGCATTTCGGGGCAACCCATTCATGATTTGTGGAATTTTGGCGTCTATTGCTCCGAATAACTCACCACTTTCTGAAAGTACTTTATACCAAGCAAGATTGGAATCCAAATTATCATGTACACGAATATGTGCATTTTCTCCAAGGGTAATTAAGGGAGAAAGATATAAAATAATGACAAGAAGAGCAAAAAGAATTAGTTTTCGCTCTTGATTTTCAATTGGCAATATATACACCTCTTGATGGATTCAAGTATCCATAATATTTGCTTTAATGGTAAATCTATTCTTTTCAAGGGATTTATTTTCAACTGAAATAGAGCAACAAATGACCACAACAAAATAGCCGACCCTTCAATATAACGAAGCGGTACATTCCGGGATTACAGATATTAATATCCTCTACTTACTAAAAAGTGATGGGATTATTTTCTTACCTTCATTCCACTTTTATTCACTTTCTATCCTATAAGAAAGATTTCCACTTAAACCCATCTCCTATGAATATCAAATACATCATTCCTTCATTGCTCCCACAAATAACAATACCTGGCACCATCGCTTAGGATTTTGCCCCATTAGGGTATTTTCTCTCACACCAAGCTTTGCTCAATCTAACATTTTTTTGTCAAAACGGGCCCAATAAGGAATGAATTCCCCTTTTCATTTATATCGCATTCCTCCCAAAGAACACTTATAAGGCTAGCCATTGGATTTTATCCTACCTGAAGATTTGCACACAAAAGGAATAATTTATTGTAAGTGCGGTTATGTTGATAACGTATACGTCCTATAGTGACGCACACAAATGGTATCCAGAAAGGATTGCAGATAATCACATGCCCAAAAATGCGAATAATCCGATAATATCCGATGAATTTTTAGATCAAGTGGTTAAAGAAATCAATCAACAATTTGGTGGACCTATTAATGAAAAAAATGATTGTTTCCAACATGGGGAAAATGAAGAACGAAGAAGTTGAATGCGTCCCTTGTCTTCAACAGGACGTTCCCTCTTCTCAGAAAACTGATTCAACCTCTTAGCCAATTGTCTTTCATAATCATCATCTCAAAAAAACTCTGGTGTTTTTATCCAGGGTCCAGACTGTAGGCAAACTCCATGAATATCGAGTTTGTCTACAGTTTTTTTATAGCTTTTACAAAAAAACGTTAATTGGAACGTAGGGAACTCGCTTTCCGCGGGCGGTCCGCCCTCGTCTTGCGCCTGCGGGGTCTCCCGTAGATTTGATGTCGCAGATGATCTGCTTCTTCCACATAAGATATTTATCGGTTTCCTTCCATAAGAAATATTTCACCTTTCTTTAACGACTTGTCCAAACCGATTTAGCTTATCCGCATAGAATAATTACATGTAATACTAATCCTTTTACAGAAAGGGGGGGCAATATTGAACGATACTGATGATGTGTTACGCGATTCTCCAAAAGTTCCAAAGGGAAGGCTTATTTCTGGACATACAAAGGAGTTTCAAACAGATCCACTTGGCTTTCTTTCCCGATTAGCAAAGGAATATGGGGAGATAGCTAAATTTCGATTTGGACCACTTCAAGATGTTTACCTTGTTTCAAATCCTGATTTAATAAAACAAATACTCGTAACAAAACAAAATTGCTTCGTTAAATCAAAGGACTTCAATGCATTAAAACCACTTCTCGGTGAAGGTTTACTTACAAGTGAAAAAGATTTTCATATGCGTCAGAGAAGGCTTATTCAACCATCTTTCAAAAAGTCTCATATTAGCCATTACGCCCAGGATATGATTGATACTACAATGGATTATATTTCAACTTGGGAACAAAATAATGAACGGATCATTACGAAGGATATGATGAGCATCACTCTCGGGATCATCAGCAAGACCATGTTCAGCATGGAATTCAAGGATGGCTATGAAATTGTTGGGAAATCGATGGAAACTGCATTAAGAATCGCAGTCAAAAGGATGAGAACGATTTTCCGTATGCCATTATGGGTGCCAACTAAAATCAACCGGGAATATAAAAATGCGATACAAAATCTTGATAAAATCATTTACAGCATCATTGAAAAACGTAAGAGTGAGACAGTACAACATGAAGACATGCTTGGAATTCTGATGGATGCACGTGATGATGAAGATGGATTGGGGATGACAAACCAACAGGTACTTGATGAGTTAATGACTATTTTCCTAGCCGGACATGAAACGACAGCAAATGCACTTTCTTGGGCACTGTACTCCATTTCGCAGCATCCTGACATTCAGACCAAGCTTTTCAATGAAGTAGATAGCATAATTGGTTCTCGGACACCCAAGCCTGACGATTTCATGAAATTAACATACACTCAGCAAATCATTCATGAGGCGCTCCGTATGTATCCGCCAATTTATCTCCTGTCACGGGGTGTGTCGGAGGATGTCACAATAGGAGGATATTCCTTTAAAAAAGGCGATATGATCTTATTAAGCCCATTTGTGATGCAGCACAAGCCAGAGTATTTTCATCAACCAGATTCTTTTATTCCTGAGCGATTTGAAAACAACCATATGAAAACCCTGCCTGCGTTCGCTTACTTTCCATTTGGTGGAGGACCGCGGGTTTGTATTGGCAATCATTTTGCCATTATGGAAGCGGTGCTTGTCCTAGCTTGCATTGCTCAACGATATAGGATAAGGCTTGCAGATGACCATCATGAAGTTACACCCTATACGTCCCTTTCACTCAGGCCTAAGGGCGGATTGCGCATGGTAGTAGAAGAAAGAGAGGTAAAAGACTTCCAATCTGGCTTCTAATATGTAGATGAATCAATTTATATCCTACGAACAAAACCTCCATTCCAGTATGCATGATTATGACTCCTTTAAAGGTACTAGCCTATTTTTTTGAAAGGAGGGATGAAAAATGTATATGCTCCATTCACCAAGGATGGGTACCATCCACACTGAATTGCACTATTTAGGAATGGCCTCGCAGGTATATTCCGGTTTTTTAGAATATTTAATGAATATTGAACCGGTACAAGAAACCGATAACCTACAGTCTCTTCCTCTCCCCTTTTTATTTGAAAACGGGTAGTCTCATTAGCTTTGCCCATATTCTAGAAAAACCGAGCCATCAAGGTCGGTTTTTTGTTATTCAGGGGTACCCAAATGATGGCTCGGGTAGTCACAAAATAATAAAGAAAAACGTCTATAAGGGCGGATCCCCCCCCAAAATACTTATTCACCTATTAGACCACCTTTCTTTGTGTAAAGTTTCTTGGCGGTTTATCAATATGGACAAAAGGTAAAACTTAACATATTAACGATATTTTCCTGTAAAATCAACTTGGATTCTAATCCATAATTACTTAGAAAGCATGATATTTTAATAAGAATAAGCCGCTGAATTTTTTAGAAAATTACTAAATCTTTCTTTTTTCAGCTTCTCTACCTAAATTGACATTTTGCCGAATCATGTTATATTAATATAGTACTTTAGCGCACAAAAGCGTTCACTTGAAGAAGAAATAATTTAGTCTACAATAATATTTTATTAAAATAAAGCATGAAAGGCATGAATAAAATGGAAAAGACTCATCAAGATTTAAAAAAGGGCTTATTGCCAAGGCATGTACAGTTTATTGCATTGGCCGGAATGATAGGCACGGGGATTTTCAAGGGGAGTTCAGAAACATTAAATATGGCTGGTCCAAGTGTTGTGATCGCCTATTTAATAGGAGGACTACTGTTATTTATAGTAATGGCGGCTTTAGGAGAGATGGCAACCGTTTTTCCTAACTTGAACGTACAACATCTCATAAATAAAGCTTTTGGGTTTAAACTATCCTTCATTGTCGGATGGCTCTATTGGTTTAACTGGATCATCGTGATCATCGTAGAAATTGTAGCGGCTGGAAGCTTTCTACAATATTGGTTTCCTTCTGTACCATTGTGGCTGTTAAGTATACTTTGCGCATCAGTTGTAATCGGAATAAATTTGTTTCAAGTAAAATACTATGGTGAACTAGAGTTTTGGTTTGCAGGTATTAAAATAATAACGTTAATTGCTTTTATTATTTTAGGAGCTTTGATCCTTCTGGGAATTTTCCCTAGTTCTGCTTCATTTGCTAATTATACAGAACATGGTGGTTTTTTCCCGAAAGGCATTGAAGGCATGCTAGGTGCACTTTTAGTTGTCATGTTTTCATATGGGGGTGCAGAATTAATTGGTGTAGCCGTCACGGAAACAAAAGATAGCCAGAATGTAATACCAAAAATCATTAAAGGAACAGTATGGCGGGTGGTCCTTTTTTACGTCTTGCCCATTCTTATTATTTGCGGAGTGATACCTTGGAACCAAGTTAGCACTGTAGAAAGTCCCTTCGTTCAGGTTTTCAGCCTATCAGGTCTTCCTGGAGCAGCGGATATTATGAATTTCGTTCTTTTAACCGCTGTCTTATCAGCTGCAAATTCAGGTATATACGCTACATCAAGGACATTGTTCACTCTTTCTCAGACCGGAGAAGCCCCTAAGCCCTTTTTAAGAATAACCAAAAAGGGCATCCCCATTAATGGGATAATTTTAACGACATTATGTATATTAGTTGGCGTGTTTTTATCCTATTTGACTCCCGATCTGATATTAAGCTATCTAATGGCTATCCCTGGCTTCACAGTTTTATTATTATGGATCAGTATATGTTCTGCGCAACTGAAGCTCCGTACACAATATACTGACAAACCAGGTTTCCGGGTAAAGTGGTTCCCATACACAACTATATTTGCTATCACAGCTTTAAGCTTTATCTTTTTTGCTTTCATCTTTAATAAGCAAAATATTATTGGTACCACTGTATGTCTCGTCACTTTAGGAATATTGATCCTTCTTTCGTTTATTGTCAAACAAAAAAAAGCAGCTTAAAACAGAAAATGTTAAAAGAAAGCCCGACACTTGATTTTAGGGCTCAGACTGTAGACAAACTCGATGAAAAGCGAGTTTGTCTACAGTTTTTTTGAGTGTTTGTAAAATTAGAACGGTGCTTTACACTCCAGGCACTCGCTTTCCGATTGCGGTCCGGGAGCCTCCTCGGCGCTTTGCGCCTGTGGGGTCTCCCTTTGACGCGCTTTTTTCCGCAGAAGTCTCGCACCTCACGTTCCAATCACTTTGTTTTAACATTTAGATAGAACCCTTTTGTCTACAAACTGAACCCTGAAACTTGATTTCAGGGCTTTTTTCTATGGTCTTTTGTCCATTATGAAGTTGAAGTGGCGAATGAAGAGGAAGGTATATGAACAAAATTCCTGGTTTATTTTTTTAACATACATATGTTAAAATAACCAATGAACCAATCATCCTACAAATTCGAGGTGTACATATTGACCATATCTAAAACAAATCGTTTATCACTTGTAGAGCAAGTGGTTTTCCAAATTGAATCGTTAATTGAATCAGGTGAATGGAAGATCGGACATCAGATTCCTCCTGAAATGGATTTGATCAAACAATTCGATGTAAGCAGAAATACATTAAGAGAAGCTGTACGATCACTTGTTTATGCAGGTCTTTTAGTTACTAAACAAGGAAAAGGAACATTCGTAAAGTCATCAAGTGCCCTGGGGGCTGCATTTCAAAGAAGGATCCAGCAGTCAAGTTTATTAGAAACGTTAGAGGTCCGTCATGCCCTTGAACGAGAGGGAGCCCAGCTAGCCGCACTAAGACGTGACAAAGAAGATATAGAACAGTTGCAGATTCATATAGCAGCATGTCGGAAAGCTGCTGAAGCGAAGGATATCAAGGCTTACGAAGAGGCAGATATACTGTTGCATAAATCGATAATGGGGTCATCACATAATGATTTATTGATTGATTTGTACGAACATATGGAAGATTCCCTGCATGACTCCATCCATCAGATCGTTGAGATGAGTACTGATGAGAACTTTCATTTGAACATTCATTGTAGTCTTGTAGAGGCCATCATCGAACAAGATGTAAATCGGGCAGCCGAAACAGTGAATGAATACATTACACGATTTAAAAAATCTTTAAAGTAAGTACGGAGGACATAATATGGGCATTCATCAAGCGGCAAATCAACTAGAACAACCAAAAATAGATATTAAACCGAGAATGGGACTACTCATTATCGGAATCATTCTTATCGGGGCCAATCTAAGGGCTCCCTTAACATCAGTAGGCCCACTTGTCACTTCAATCCGTGATAATCTGGGTATATCCAATACACTATCAGGTTCCTTAACTACATTGCCTTTGCTTTCTTTCGCATTATTATCACCATTTGCACCTAGGATAGCACGACGATTTGGAATGGAGCTCACCCTATTCGTTTCTTTGATATTATTAACGATCGGGATTATGCTCCGCTCCATTGGAGGAGTACCATCATTGTTCTTGGGGACCATTTTAATTGGGTTAGCCATCGCCATCGGCAATGTATTATTACCCAGTCTGATTAAACATAATTTTGCAAGCAGTATCGGTTTGATGACAGGGGTTTATGCAGTTTCCATGAATTTATTTGGCGCACTAGGATCCGGGATCAGCATTCCGATTGCTTCTTCATCTGGATTAGGATGGGCTGGTGCCCTTGGATGTTGGGGAATTTTATCTCTTATTACCGTTTTCTTTTGGATCCCGCAATTACGACGGCCATTAAATTCAGACAAGGATGTACAAACGGCCGTCGTTAAAAACATGAACTTATGGCGTTCTGGTTTAGCTTGGCAGATCACCTTTTTCATGGGATTGCAATCATTTATATTCTATACAGTAATTACCTGGATGCCAGAAATCCTGGAACAAAAAGGCCTGAGCGCTGATGATGCTGGCTGGATGCTATCCATCATGCAGCTTGCCGTCATTCCGATAACATTCATTGTGCCAATTTTAGCTGGACACATGCAAAGTCAGCGCTTGTTAGTGGTCCCGCCGGTCATCTTCCTTGTTGTAGGGATCTTCGGCATATTGTATGGAAGCAAACTGTTTATCCCCGTATGCATGATTTTGATCGGGATTGGTGTCGGAACCATATTCAGTTTATCGATGATGTTCTTTAGTCTTCGCACACAAAGTACCCATGAGGCGACGGAATTATCAGGAATGGCTCAATCATTCGGGTACCTCTTGGCTGCCGTTGGGCCAGTGTTATTCGGAGGGCTCCATGATGTAACACACAGTTGGACGATTCCCTTATTGATGTTAGTCGTTATATCTGCATTTATTTTCATTGTTGGTATGCGTGCAGGAAAAAACGAATATGTAACGACTCATTAAAGTTGCTAGTGAACTTTTATAAAACAACAACTACAAGAGAATAGTGATACATTCTTTACACAATATAAAAAGCCTTAAGCGGCGATGGTCCCGGTATTGCACCGGGACCATTTTCTTTAGCAACACAGATAGCAGCGGTATTTATGTTGCTTACTCTGTCAAATTCTTCCTACATCCGACACAGCCAATTCCTTATAGTGATCTTCTACATCCTGCAAAACAAGCTTAAATGGTGACGTCCAAAGCTATGATCGAGAAAATAACATTATGGTTCCCACTATTTAATTATGGATGGATTGCAACCTATCGTTCCATTGATGAAACTTATAAAACCATTTCACATGGTTTCTAAATTCGAGAGGAGAAGCTGGTAAATGTTTTTAGTTCTCGCTTGCGTGACAAAGTTATAAAAAGGCATTCATTATTTCAAAAAAAGAGAGTATCTGTGGTTTAATTTGAGAAGTGATGGCAAGGCGGACTCACCTTCTCCCTTTGGAGAAAAAACAAATCACCTGGGCTTAATGACGAGGTAATTAATTAGCTGAATATTCCTGTTCATTATCAGGGGGTAAAGGTAGAAAGTGATTAAATGCCTAAATACTACATCAAAGCGGGGCATTGCTCTATTTTAAGCACGTGACTAAACTCAATCAATATCTTCATCAAATGGATATAAGATATTTGGATTTAAACCATACCTATCAATAAAATTCTTTCGAGTGAACATCTTAATTTCTTTTAATTCGGAAGGAGTTGGAAAGGAAGAAACTTTATAAACGGGAATGTGTTCAATATTAATTAACTGCCCTAAATCTGTTGTTATTAAAATATCGAATCCATTTTTCCTGAAAAGTGAATCTATATCAGAAAAGTCCATTACATAAATATTTAACTGATTTCCGAAATGATGTTTCAATACTTCACGAATATAATCTTTCTCTACATATGATCGACATACTAACGCAGTCTCTATGACCATTTGGTTTTTTTTTCTTAATATAGAGGCTTGGACCAACATGAAGATTTCCAATATTTCAATATTTTCAAAAGATATCGTGAATTCATTCGAGATGTTATTTGCTATCTCTTCAATAATGGCAAACAACGGATTTTTTTCGAAATATGGTACGAATTGTAAGATATTATTTATTCTAGTATCTGTTTTTAGTTGTAAATCAAAGGAGATCCCACGAAGTGTTTGTGCAAATTCGTACATGAAAATATCATCTTGGGAGACATCCAATCCTATTTTTTTTGATAAAGTAATTAAAAAGTGACTTAAAGGCTTACCGCTGTCCGAATTAAGCCTGGAACGGATATGCCTAAGCTCCTGCGTACGATTTAATGACATTTCTTCGCTTATTAGATATAAAGATAAAAATAAGATTTCTTGGATCTGTTTCTCCCTGCTTGGACATTTTTTCATGAACTTGAATAGTTGCTTTGATATTTCATATGCTTTTGATGTTTCATTTTCAATATAAACCGTTTTTGAGAATGATACGAAGCAATTATGGGATATGCGGATGTTCGAAATGTGAAGGATGATAGCTAACCTTTGTATCGCCCCCATGTGTAAAGAAGTTGCATGTTCTTTTAATAGCTCCAATAGTGTGTCCTGAAATTCCTTAAGATCAAAGGATGTAATAAGATCATTTAAATTGACGGACATGTACTCTACATATTGCATGATGAATCTTCTAATCTTTTTTTCATCGCCAACAATTTTATATGGACTTTTTGATAATTGAACTCCGGCACTTTTTACTACTTCTTCAATTTTCTCTAACTGTCGGTAAACTGTTGAGCGGCTGACGTGAACTCTTTGAGTCATGTATTTTATCGTTACTCCATTGTTAAAAAGAATTAAATCCAGTGTTTGAAAATACGTATTTTCACTTTTCAGATGAAACCAAAGTTCTTCCAATGTACCGTTTTTAGGTTTCAGTAATCTTACGCCCTGAACTTCATTCTTTTCGATTTTCCATTCAGGTGGGAGATTTGAACTCATATGTAAAATATCCCGCCATAATGTACTTTTCGAAAAACCTGTTTTTTTTGAGAGTTCGTTTAAACTGCACCAATTATCTTCATAGAATAAATAATAAAAAAGGTTTGAATAACGGTCATTAAATCTATTCATAAAATCACCTTTAGCTTCAATTAATTTTCATATTTTCTTATTAAACTATTGCATAGTTGAATTTAAGCACTATTACCCACGAAACCACCTTATTCTTTCATGTTTTTCTAGAACAATAGAAAACAAATACTACTTACTACCCAAACTTAACATAGTTTCACCCAAGTGTCGTTTCATATTTGGTACTAAGAAATTAATTTTTGAAGTCTGCTAAGCCTTGAAATTTCAAAAAGTACTCATATTAAGTTGATACCCATTTACTAGCTTATCTTCATAAGCAATCAATCATGCCCTTCAAATAGTATGTCTAATTGCAAAGCATGTAAAAGCCCAAGGTCATAGGCTCTTACGAGTCATGTATATCTAAAAGAGATTTAATCAGCTAGAACATTTCAAATTAGCAATGAACCATTTCATTTGAGGAACATGTTACTTTTTTTCATGATGTATCAATGAGCAATTGAGGTTTTCTTTTTAGTAAAAAGGATATTAAAAAATCTCATTCTTTTATAGTGGACTTGTAGAGCATCCACTATAAAAAGAATGAGGCGCCTCCTATTTATTAGAGCAACACTTTAAACGGAGCAATATCGATGAACGTATATGATGAATCAAAAAAAAAGAAAGAAAAAGACTGTTGAGGGTTTCTCGACAATCTGACCATCTTAAAGCAGTGCGTCTGCTGTTATTCTTTTTAACCAGCAACCCGGGTCACTCATGTGGAATATTCAAATGCTCTCTGTCGGTCTTTTTTCAAATGGGATATATGGGCTAATTAGAATTTTCTGTGCTTACAATCAAGTGAAAGAAGCTCGACTTTTAAATCATTTTTATAGATATAAATAATTTTATATTTTCTAGATTTATACATTACTTTATCACCAATCTTCATAAGTACGCTCATTTCTAATGTAGAATAAAACCGACTTCAAAAAGGAAAAATACAATCACCTTTTTTCAGAAGGTAAAGATAACATAAGAAAATATTTATCTGGAATCTTCATTATTGAATACGATGCAATGGAGCTCTATCGCCTTTATATTTTCAACCAGTCTTTTTCTAGTACTTTCTATCTCTCTATCATGCAAACCATTTCGTTTATTTGATAAACATACTAACTTGTCGATATCTTGATAGATCAGTTTAAAAGTCCTTCTCATATTTTCGTATGGCCTCCTTTTCATTGTAAGGAAGGTTAATTACCGTTTAAGCGGGCTTTAGTTTATCTTGTCCATGTAACTTTTATGTCACGGGTATTTTAATGACATGTCTCATAACACGTCGAAAACTCACCCATTTATTTTGGACGGTTCAAGTACTTCCTTTACAATTGCCACTACACGTTCTTGATCTTCTAATGTCATACCTGAACCGGATGGCAAACATAGACCTTGTTCAAATAACATATTAGAAATATTTTTATCATCGCTTTCCGTAAAAATGGCTGCATCTTTAAAGATGGGCTGTAAATGTAATGGTTTCCATACAGGTCTTGATTCAATGTTTCCTGCTTCTAACGCATTGATCACGTCAAGGTTCCGTACTCCAGTGACTTTGTCATCTATTGTTAAAGCCGTCAGCCAGCGATTCCCCATCGTATCTTTTAACTCTGGCATGAAGGTAATGCCAGGTATGCTTTCCAACGACTTTTTATAGCGATCAAAAATTTCCCTTCGGGCTTTTACACGCTCATCTAACACTTCTAATTGGGCACGACCAATTCCAGCTAGAATGTTGCTTAAACGATAGTTATATCCGATGGAGCTATGCTGATAGTGAATGGCTGGATCACGTGCTTGTGTAGATAGATAGAGAGCTTTATCCAAAAACCCTCCTTGATTCGATACCAGCATGCCGCCACCGGAAGTTGTAATGATTTTATTTCCATTCATCGAATAAATCCCTATATCACCAAACGACCCGGTTTGCTTCCCCTTATAAGTGCTTCCAAGGGATTCAGCTGCATCCTCTATCAAAGCAACCTTATATTTCCTGCAGATGTTCATGATCTCATCCATCTTTGCACTCTGCCCAAACAAGTGCACCAAAATGACAACTTTTGGAATTTTTTGTTTTTTTCTCGCGTCTTCCAATGCTCTTTCTAATGCTCTAGCAGACATATTCCATGTATCAGGTTCAGAATCAATAAAAACAGGCTCCGCCCCTTGATAGACGATAGGATTTGCACTTGCTATAAAAGTTAATGAGGAACAGAATACGGTATCACCAGTGGTGACTCCCAATACTTGCAATGCCAAATGAATGGCAGCTGTGCCTGAACTTACTGCCAAGGCCCCTTTTGTACCTGCATAATTGGCAAATCCTTCTTCCAAAGCTTTTACGTTCGGTCCTAGAGGTGCAATCCAATTCGTCTTGAATGCTTCGTTTACATACATTTGTTCATTGCCACTCATATGGGGAGGCGAAAGATAAATCCTTTTATACTCCATCCTATACACTCCTTATTTTATTATCCTTGCTGGGGATCCCACAGCGGTAGATGCATGAGGAATGTCTTTAATAATGGTTGATCCGGCCCCAACCGTACACCATTCCCCTATCGTGATGCTCGGTATGACCGTGGATCCAGCTCCCATCAAGGTTCCAGTTCCGATCTTGACAGCTCCTGTCAGGGTTGCACTTGGTGCGATATGAACAAAATCATTAAGGTGAGTATCATGCTCAATGACCGAAGATGTATTAAGAATGACATGGTTCCCCACTCTCGCACCTGCGTTCAGGACGACATTCGGCATAATGACTGTTCCTTTTCCTATCGAGACATTTTGACCTATGACAGCAGTAGGATGAATGACTGTCTCATAATCCATTACATCTAATCTCAGCTCGTTTACGATTTTCAATCGCAAATCGTTCCTACCTATCGCAATTAATAACTTACATTCAAAATGGATAAACAAGCTCTTAAAGCTTGAGATGGGACCAAAATACACATTTTCCCTTTTTTTCAGTGCGCCATATTGATCATCCAAAATAGCCATGAGGCGATACTCACCCATTGCTTCAATGATATCTTGAACAACTTTTGAGTGGCCGCCTGCACCGATTATCACGATTTTCTTCAATCCAAATCACTTCTCATATCTTCAAATTTAGAGTTTCCTTAAGAAAAATATATACGGAACCTAGAGGTTTTCTCGTCGTTCCCTCTAGGTTCCATACTTCTTTCATGTATTATGCTGGCCAAATCACTCATCCCATTATCCAACAAATTTTTGGGTTGTGACATGCCCTTCTTGTGTAATGGCTTCTTGTTTACATACCTTGATCAAGGTAAGATAGATGATTTTCAAATCCAACAAAAAGGATTGATTTTCTACGTACCAAACATCAAGCTCAAACTTTTTCTCCCATGAGATTGCATTGCGGCCATTTACTTGTGCCCAACCCGTCATTCCTGGACGGACCTCATGCCTTCTTGCTTGTTCGGCAGTATATAATGGGAGATATTCCATTAATAATGGCCGTGGACCTACAAAACTCACATCGCCTTTCATGACATTAATCAACTGCGGTAGTTCATCCAAACTTAATTTCCTGAGTAATTTGCCGAAATCCGTCAATCTCTTCTCATCAGGAACCAAATTCCCTTTTTCATCTTTTTCGTCTGTCATCGTTCTAAACTTATACAGATAAAATGGTTTTCCATTAAGGCCTGGGCGCTGCTGCTTAAAAATGACAGGTGAACCCAATTTCAAACGAATGAGGATGGCGATGAGCAGCATAAGAAGAGAACTGAACATGATCGCCAGACAAGATATAAATAATTCAAAAGCCCGTTTCATTTTTCCCTCCCAAATCATCATTGTGTATGGTTACAAGGAACGAGGGAATTCTTCGGTTAACTTCAAAGAATCATAGTTTTTACATTGCTGCTATTATCGAATATCCACTCGTCTCTTTCTATAATTCTTCATTTTCTTCAACTCTTAAAACAAATTGAATTCATCGCTCTATTTGTATTCATGCTCTGCCAACCTGGTATTTGATGCGATTTCAAAAACCATTTATAACACTTGCTTTACCTTCTTCGCAAAACCCTCTTCAGGAAATTGTCACGAAACGGGGATTTTTTGGACATTCCTGTAATTTGCCAAATCCAACATTCTTTCTTTTAACATTTCTTCGCTAAGGACATCATATGTTGTGATAATATCTTTTATTGCATCCCAATTTACTTCTCTAGGTTTACCAATATGAATTTTCGGATAAATCTGATTGGCATAAACTTCATCTTCTCCAAGTAGTTCTTCATATAATTTTTCACCAGGCCTAATTCCTGTATAGGTTATCCCGATATCTTCAACGTTGTAACCTGACAATTGGATAAGCTTTTTGGCAAAATCGACTATCTTAACAGGCTCACCCATATCCAGTACAAAGACCTCTCCTCCTTTGGCCAAAACCCCTGCCTGAATGACCAATCTCGAAGCTTCGGGAATGGTCATGAAATAGCGAATCATGTCCGGATGAGTAACTGTCACAGGCCCGCCTTTTTTAATTTGCTTTTTAAAGAGTGGGATGACACTGCCATTACTGCCAAGAACATTCCCAAAACGAACCGTTACGAATTTTGTACAACTCGACAAACTCTTATTCTGGATCATCATCTCGGCTAAACATTTAGAGGCACCCATAATACTTGTCGGATTTACGGCTTTATCTGAAGAAATCATGACAAAAATATTCACCCTGCTAGCTTCCGATGCCTCCGCAACATTCATCGTGCCTATGATGTTATTTTTCACCGCTTCCTTAGGGTTGGACTCCATAAGTGGTACATGTTTATGAGCTGCAGCATGATAGACGATGTTTGGACGATGGTGGTTGATGACCTGAAACATTCTCCTGCGGTCCTGAATATCCGCAATTTCGGTCACAATCTCAATTGTATCTGCATAAGCTTCGAGCAACTCCAACTCAATCGTGTATATGCTGTTTTCGCCATGCCCAAGCAATACAATTTTAGCGGGATTATATTTCATGATTTGACGACAGATTTCAGATCCAATCGAACCGCCCGCACCCGTTACTAAAATAGTACTATCAACAATTTTTTCCGAAATCCCTTTATCATCCAGTTGAACGGGTGAGCGGCCCAATAAATCCTCCATTTGGATATCTTTTAATTCATTAATTGAAACCCTACCTTGAACTATCGCTTCAAGGCTAGGGACAATTTGAGTCTTTATACATGTTTTCGTGCATTCCGAGAAAATGGCATTTATCTCCTCCCTTTTCAAAGAAGGAATTGCAATGACGATATGCTCGATCTTGTATTTTTCTACCACTTGAGCGATATGTTTTGTTGCTGCTACCACTGGTATATTGAAGATTTCTAAACTTAGCTTCGTTTTATCATCATCAACAAACGCAACTGGGACTAATTTTATATTGCTGGACTTTAACAACTGGCTCGTAATCATCGTCCCAGCAGATCCAGCTCCGACGATCAACGTCCTTTTTTTATTGGGTGATTGCTTAATGTAACGATTAGAATAGACTCTCCATGCCAATCGTGAGCACCCAATCAAGACCATATAAAGGATCCATGCAAATAAAAGTTCCCTCATATATAGAAAATGGGTAAAGTACAGCTGAATGACCGTCGTAATGGCAATGGAAAAGGTCGTCGCTTTAAACACATTGAACATTTCACTGATACTGGCGTACTCCCAAGCCTTCTTATACTGTTTCAAATAAGCAGTAAAGAAATAATGACACACAAGTAAAATTAACGTACTAGTCAGGGCGAATGCTGGAATTCCATCATATGGATGTAAAAACCAATAACTTAAAAATACAGCTGTCATAACTATCATGGCATCCAGTAAGACTAATGTGAAAAGTCGGTTATAATATGTCAAATCTACTTCTCCCTATATATTATTTTAATGAAACAAGAGTTCCTTGACTCTCTTTCCGTACAGAACATTCTCGGCATTTTCTTTAAAGCCGTTCACTGCATCTTTGCCAAAACTCTTTTCAATTATTTTATTTGCTTCCCTAATTTGAAACCCTCTGTTTCCAACATTATGAGAATCTGATGCAATAAAATGAGTAAGACCTGAGTGTACTAAAAATTTCGAAAATCTTTTTGTTCTCCATCCGAATTTACCTGTGATGCTCCCTGCCGTTATTTGTGAATACGCTCCCTTCCAAATTAGTTCTTTTAGAAGTTGCGGGTTTTTTATTATTTCCAAATTCCGCTCTGGATGAGCAATGATCGGTGTCATTCTTTTCATTTGCAAATCATAGATCAATCGTTCCATATATCTTGGCACATGGTTTAAAGGAAGTTCGAGAAGGATGTACCGCGAAGCATTCAAGCCCATGATTTTATTATTATCATAATCATCTATAAGCACATCGGATATCCTGATTTCCTGCCCTGGCCATACTTTCAGCGGTATATCCATTTCATCCAGCACTTGGTTCAATTTTCTAGTTTCTTCCTCAACTTTTTCTTTATCATTTTCATATTTCCCCTTAATATAATGAGGAGTTGCAATGATGTCGGTGATTCCTTGCTCTACGGCTTTCCTCGCCATCTCTATACTTTCCTGGATATTTCCAGAACCGTCATCCATTTCCGGTAAAATATGACTATGAATATCAATCATTGTTATCCCCCCTTCAGCGCATCCATACATTCTTTCAAATTTCTTTTTTATTTACCATAGTAGTAGTATTCGTCAGGATGTTTTTGTTTTTTCTTATTTAGGATTGCTCCTAAAAGCTTTGCATTGGCATTTTCAAGTAATTCCTTCGCTTTTTTCGCTTGCTGTATTTCAGTACTTCCGCTGCTAACCACTAAAACAACTCCATCTGTCATATTCGCTAGTATTTGAGCATCTGTAACTGCATTGACAGGCGGTGTATCCAAAATAACCAAATCATAATTCATCTTGGCTTCATCCAACAATGTCACCATTCCGTTTGATCCAAGCAACTCCGATGGATTAGGAGGAACAGGTCCACTTGTCAACACATCCAAATTTGGATAAATGGAAGGTTGTACAGCAACAGATAATGGATTTTGCTTTGAGATGACATTCGTTAAACCTAGGTAGTTCTCCATGTTTAAGTTAGAATGAACACTGGGCATTCTCAAATCTGCATCAATGATGAGGATGCGTTTCCCTTGCTGTGAAAAAACTGCTGCGACATTGATCGAAGTGGTTGATTTTCCCTCACCAGCGTTGGCTGAGGTGAAAATCATGGACCTTATATCTTTTTCCACAGCGGAAAACTGAAGATTCGTTCGAATCGTCCTATATTGCTCCACAACTGGAGATTTTGATTTCAACATAGAGATACTGCTTCTTTTTTTAATCTCTGTCATTTTATGCCGGTCATTGCGTGTCAATCTTTTTCACCTCTTGAGGTTGTGATTACAAATCTATTATTTCCGCTTTTTTTTATTATCCATAAAATTAACGATGCCAAGCATCGGCATATTTAGATGTTCTTCAATATCCGACTCAACCTTGATTGTATTGTCAAAAAATTCAAGCAAGAATATTAGAACTATACTTATAATCACCCCTGCAAAGCATGCTTGAATCATATTCATGATTGGATTCGGTTTTATAGGTGAGGAATTATCGCCTATAGTTGCTTTTGATAAGACATTGACATTGTTCACATTCATAAGCGCTTTTATTTCCTCTTGGAATATGTCCGTTATTGCACTGGCGACATCTACAGCGAGTTTTGGATCCGAACTTTCAACTTTAATGGTAAATATTTGTGAATTCCCTTTACTGACGATATTGATTTGTTCCGATAATGCTGAATTTGTTAGATCAAGATTCAGTCGATCTTTTACTTTTTCTAACAACATTGGACTTTTTATGATCTCACCGTACGTTTCAATCAATTGAATATTGGTTTGAATCTCACCTACATTGTAAAGTTCTTTACTTTCCTTGGATTGATTGACTAAGATTTGTGTAGAAGCTTGGTAAACAGGTGAAAGAATAAAAAAGCTAACGATTCCTGTTATTGCCGTTATCAGGCTTGTGATGATAAAAATGAGTGCTATGCGTTTTTTTACCATTTGGAAAAGATCTTTTATACTGAGTGTCTCCCTCATTCAATCAACTCCAATCCATTCTTTAAATCACTTTGGCTTGTACCTTTCTAGTCTTGGTGCCTATAATTTTGCAATCTTATCAGATTGCAGACCACTTTCCTCCAACACATTTTTGGAATCGAATATTAATGAAGCATGATCATGGACGCTTTTCCAGTCAAAACATGTGTGTGGTGTTCCAATGACAACTAAATCGGCATTCTGAAGAATGGCAACATCGTATTCTGCCACCGGTTGAATTTGTTCATTGATCCGGATTTCTTTTGCATAAGGTTCTATGACGGTCAGCTTTTGGACCTTGCCTTGTAACCGTTCAAGTAAACGAACGACCGGACTTTCCCTTAAATCACCAATATTACTTTTATAAGTTGCCCCTAATACCACAACATGTGAATGTTGCATGAGCTTGTCCTTGGATGCAAGCAATTCGAGAATTCGCATATAGGAATAGTGAACCATCCCGTCGTTAATATCCCCTGCCAGTTCAATCATTTTTGTTCGATGACCAAGTTCTTTTGCTTTATAAAGCAAATAGTATGGATCGACCGGTATGCAGTGCCCCCCGACACCAATACCTGGGGTGAATTTCATGAACCCGTATGGTTTCGAAGAAGCTGCATCGATCGTTTCCCATATATCAATTTCCAATTCTTTGCATAGAACTGTCATTTCATTGACCAAAGCCATGTTAATCCATCGGAATGTGTTTTCAAAGATTTTGCTTAATTCAGCAACACGGATCCCATTAACACGCTGGGCAGTCTTTCCGATAAACATGCAAGCTAGATCTGTACAGGTTTCCGTAATACCCCCGACAACCTTGGGTGTGTTGCTTAAGTTGAATTTTTTATTTCCTGGATCTATTCTTTCCGGAGAATAAGCCACAAAAAGGTTCTCCCCCATCACATATCCTCTTTCTGTTAATGGTGTACAGATATACTCTTCTGTCGTTCCTGGATATGTTGTACTTTCTAAAATAACCATTGTACCTTCCTTCACATGTTCAGCCACAATTTCTCCTACATCCTTCACGTACGAGATATCAGGTTCTTTCAACTTATTAACAGGGGTAGGAACACAAATCAAAAGGACATCCATCTCTCCAATCTGCTTCATATCCGTTGTCGCTGTAAATCGGTTTTGGTTAATAAATTGTGTAAGCTCGTCATTATCTACATCATTGATATAATTGATTCCGTTATTTAAACTTTGAACCTTTGTCTCGGAAACGTCGAATCCGGTCACTTTATACCCTTTACATGCATAATGACAAGCTGTTGGGAGACCCACATATCCCAATCCAATCACTCCAACTTTAGCCGTTTTATTCATTATTTGTTTCCGCAAAGCAGATTGTAGCGAGTATCGAGCCTTATCTATTTGCTCGTACCATTCTTGAGTTACCGCTGTTATCATGGTCACAACTCCTCCATTTCACTTATAAAACATAACGAGTATCTAAAAACTAACAGGCCTGATGAATATTCACCACAAATCGACTTGCAAACTTATCATTCTATAGATTCGAGTCAGCTAAACCGACCAGACACGCCATTTAGAATATTATGGTTGGTATACAGACTAGAAGTTCGCTTGTAAGTTTCCTTTTAATTTTTTTTCGTTAGCATTAATAAACTATCATAATTTTATTTGATGCTCATTCCAGATTTCGAATGAACCGTTCTGCTTTTGATTCATCTACCCAGCAAAACCTGAATATCCACGTTTTTCGGCTTGATATTCAAACCTATGAAAGCGGAGCGTTTATACTTTAAGATTACGAGTACAAGCATATCCGCATAATAGATAAGAACTTTATCAGTCACACTTCTATATTTCATTGACTCGCCAGCAAACAGATCACAGACTCTTTTTATACTCCATTTTTCTTTTCCATTATGGAAATACAAATCCCCCGATTGATTGGCTTTTTCACGGTGCCAGGTTTCGGGGGAATTCAAACTTAGCCAAACTATCAAGAATACATACTACTTCTTCTCAGTAGCTTCAGCTGTCATGTCTGTCACTTTGTTAATTGTCCATTCTTGCTTTTCCTTCGTGTCAGTATTTTCATACTGCACCTTGAACGGGCCTTTTCCTTCTATCACATAGTAGCCATTTCCTTTTACACTTTTTCCGGGTGCAAGTTTTGTCCCTAAATTATCTCCAGGATAGATGCTTAGTTTCTTATTCTCTTGATTCCATACCGACATTTCAAAAGCGTCAACATGCCGCTCTTCTGCCGTTTTATTCGTTGCCTTCAGCTGTAACTGTAAAACCTTTTTCCCTTTTTTTTCTGGATGTTCAAGCTGCATAGCTTTTTCAATCTGTATACCTACCCCAGATACGTCTTTCTCTTGTCCTTCATCCTTAGCGGATGAATCTTTTTGTTTTTGTATCACTTTCGGTCCATCTTTTTGTTCATCCTTTTCTGCTGACGTACAGCCTGTCAAAAATAGGCTTAAAGCCAATATACTGATGGAGATACTTCTGAATCTTCTCGTTATGAACATAAATGTCACCCCTTTAAAATTCTCAAACTTCTTTTAAAGAGAGATTCTTGTTTTCCTATATATATATCTCACTCTATTTGACAATCAAATATGCAAGAAGGACCTACATCCTAATGGAAAGGCCTTCTTACATATTTATCACATTGATTAACGGACAATCGTTTTGGCTATGTCCCCTCCTACTACATTAGGGCCATAATCCACTTCAATGACGTCACCTGCTTTGAGCCTTCTCTGCACACCATCCTCAGTGATAAACCGGCTGTAAATTTGGTAACTTCCATCAGGATTAATCACCCCGGATCCACTCTGAACAGTACTCACTGTTCTCAATGGATTGCCATTCACTGTCAAACGAAGGAGCTGAGTTCCTTCAGGTGCTTTACCCGTAACATAATCTGCATTAGGAGCCACTGAATTCACCTGTAGTTTCTCTATTTCCTTAAGTACCGTAGTATGGGCTTGTAAGTTCGATGGAGTCCGAATACCGTAGTCAACCGTTATGACATCGCCTGGTTGTAAGGTTTTATTATTTCCATTCTCGTCCACTCCAACATACTTGCTATAAATACTGAATGATCCATCTTCATTGACAGGTGCTGTACGAAGAGGTACGCCATTTACCAATAAGCGAACAATCGTTGCCCCTTCAGGAGCCGTACCTGTTATCGCCTCGGCATTTTGGTACACAGTATTAAGCTTGACAGGTTCACTCGGCATAAACTGAGTTACTGTGACAGTTGATCGCTCACTTACATTCCCGGCCGCGTCTGTAAGGGTGACAGTAATAACCGTATTGACTGATTGATTTGGAATATCAACCTTGAATCTCCCGTCTGGACCTACAACCCCTGTATACGTTTTGCCATTAATGGTGACAGTCACTTTTGCATCTGGTTCTCCAGTTCCCGTTACCTCTTTGCTTGCTGTTGTAACGGTACTTAATCTAGGTGCAGCCGGAGGCGTTACATCCTTATTCAGTAATTCTTCGGCTTTGTCCACTAAATCTTGTAAACGATCTTTTTCCGGACCTGCTGGCAATTTGTTGACCGCATCCTGGGCTTCATCAACTGCCGCTTGATCCGTCGTGTCTTTCAATCTGTCAAACTTATTATCCGTGAACAGATCTTCCACTTTCTTCTTTGCATCTGCTAGATCTTTATCCGCTTGTTCTTTTTTCTTCAATAAATCCTTCGCATTGTCCACTAAATCTTGTAAACGATCTTTTTCCGGACCTGCTGGCAATTTATTGACGGCGTCTTGCGCTTCGTCAATCGCTGCTTGATTCGTCGTGTCCTTCAATCTGTCAAACTTATCATTCGTGAACAGATCTTCCACTTTCTTCTTTGCATCTGCTAGATCTTTATCCGCTTGTTCTTTTTTCTTCAATAAATCTTTCGCATTGTCCACTAAATCTTGTAAACGATCTTTTTCCGGACCTGCTGGCAATTTATTGACGGCGTCTTGCGCTTCGTCAATCGCTGCTTGATTCGTCGTGTCTTTCAATCTGTCAAACTTATTATCCGTGAACAGATTTTCCACTTTCTTCTTCGCATCTACTAGATCTTTATCCGCTTGTTCTTTTTTCTTCAATAAATCTTTCGCATTGTCCACTAAATCTTGTAAACGGTCTTTTTCCGGACCTGCTGGCAATTTGTTGACCGCATCCTGCGCTTCGTCAATCGCTGCTTGATTCGTCGTGTCTTTCAATGTGTCAAACTTATTATCCGTGAACAGATCTTCCACTTTCTTCTTCGCATCGTTCAGGTCTTTTTCAGCTTGTTCTTTTTTCTTCAATAAATCCTTCGCATTGTCCACTAAATCTTGTAGACGGTCTTTTTCCGGACCTGCTGGCAATTTGTTGACCGCATCCTGCGCTTCGTCAATCGCTGCTTGATTCGTCGTGTCCTTCAATGTGTCAAACTTATCATTCGTGAACAGATCTTCCACTTTCTTCTTTGCATCGTTCAGGTCGTTTTCCGCTTGTTCTTTTTTCTTCAATAAATCTTTCGCATTGTCCACTAAATCTTGTAGACGGTCTTTTTCCGGACCTGCTGGCAATTTGTTGACCGCATCCTGGGCTTCATCAACTGCTGCTTGATCCGTCGTGTCTTTCAATGTGTCAAACTTATTATCCGTGAACAGTTCTTCCACTTTCTTCTTTGCATCTGCTAGATCTTTATCCGCTTGTTCTTTTTTCTTCAATAAATCTTTCGCATTGTCCACTAAATCTTGTAAACGATCTTTTTCCGGACCTGCTGGCAATTTGTTGACGGCGTCTTGCGCTTCGTCAATCGCTGCTTGATTCGTCGTGTCTTTCAATGTGTCAAACTTATTATCCGTGAACAGATCTTCCACTTTCTTCTTTGCATCTGCTAGGTCCTTTTCTGCTTGGCCGTCTTCACTTTTTCCTATTTCAATCTTTTTTGTTTTACCAAATTCAATATTAAATCGAATTGGTTGGTTCAGTGATCCATCTATTGTTTGGGCTACGTCATAGCGATAAAAAGCATTCCAAGTGAAATTCCCACCGTCTTTGCTCACATACTTGTTGGTAGGTGTTTGTGCCGCATCCTTCCAAAGCTTCACTACACCGGTATCCATGCTCATCGTAAGGGAGGTACTTAAATTATTAATCGCTTGCTTTTTAATGGAAGACAATATAACATTCTCTGGATTTTTAAAATCAATGTTTGATACTTTATTTTCCACTTCCAAAGCATGACCATCTTCTGTAGTTATCTGAAGTTTTGCTTGACTATTGATGTTGGCTGGTCCATATAGTGAGACCATTGGGTATGAATCCGTACCCGTTCTATTCATTTGTACATCTGCATTCGAATCCACGTTGAATGACTTAAACTTTCCAGTTTTAGTGATTCCTTTTTTTCCATCTACTTTTACCTTTGCATTACTTCCAACGGAAAAATCTATATCACCACCCGTTGCATAAAATATTCCATCCCCACTTTGTAATGTGTTAATCTCTACATTCGCATTTGGCGCTATCTTAAATTGAGGTTCTTTCGTATCCGACCGAATAAGGGCATGTCCATTATTATGGCTAATCTTAGTTTCACCATCAATTTCCACACTTCCAGTTTCCGCCAGCTCTTGAGCAGGTGATGAGCCTGGCATTGTATTATCATTAATAAAAATGTCGTTAATTCCTTTGAATATCACGTTCCCATTACGATTCCAGATTAATTGTGGTCCGCTATAATTTACATTTTCGAATATTTGCTCTACATTTTTAGATACATCATGTATTGTAATGAGCCCATAATAATTCTTACCTTTAATATTCACGTTCTTTACAGTGATACTTTTTATTAGATTTCCATTGGCATACATACCACCTGATGATCCATTCGCTCCTGTTTCCGATATTGTATGGTTATTTCCTTCAATCACGATTTCTGATTTTGCAGGATGAATTTTAATCGCGCCGCTTATGTCAATGTTTTGCCCCAGCTGAACCGTTGTAATTCCGTTATCCGCCTCTAAAGCAATCTTCAACGCTTGAAAATTATTGACGACCGTCGCGTTAGCCATCATTGCTGTAGCTGCTTTACTTGGCGATTGGTTTTCCTTTGTTTGTGCATGCACTCCTTGATTCTTCATCTCAGACTCTTGTGCATTCGTAACATCTTTATCTGGTTTGGATAATTCTTCCGCAAATCCTGCACTTGGCATCAATAGAGAACTTGCTAATAGAAATGATGTCGTCATAACGTTAATGGGTTTTAACACTTTACTATTCTTCATATGAAACGTTCCTCCTATAAATAAATTTCATTACAAGGTTTATGGTACTATTTTTCGACAAGCGCCTCGTTCCAATATTGATTCATTAAAAATCATTTTAGAATCGAATTAGGGCATAAACGGTCCATTTTAATGTTGTTATATTCAATTAAGGTGATGCATACTAACCGGAATATGTACATCCCCATAATCATGAATTTATTAAAAAAAGCTCTTCCTAAAAAAATTCAAAGTTTCTTTTAGTGGTTACAATCATTATGGTTATACGACTTTAAACGTGATAAGAGAAACATTAGTTCCTTCTTCTCCTATAATTTCCGTCGGTTGTTCCACTTTCTTTGAAGACTTTATGTACTTTAAAATTTAAAAGGATTCATCTTACTTGGTGATTTTTCCGATTTCCAAATGAGTTTCTTCTACTTGTAGCGCCTATTCATAACGATCCGTCGCCATTTTTCGCACGTTGTATGATTGATGATTTACAATCTAGCTTTAACATGACCGCCCGCGAACTCAATCATTAACATTTTTTCATGGATTGTTGATTTGACCATAGGAGTACACTTTCTGGGAGGATGCGTATAAGGGGATTTTAGCCATAAGTTACTGAAGAAAAAATTACGGCCACACAATAGATTATGGTTGAAGGAACAGTTCATCATTGATTCGTTTCTTCATGGTAACAATAAAACGGCTACATGATCCTTCTGGAATACGTTCATAAAGGAGATAAGGATGTGAAAAATGGGGGGCTCTTGATTCTTATGGAAGTAGATGTTTCTTATTTGAATACACGCAGTGCAATTGATAATCGTTAAGTGTCATAATCCACATAAAACAGTCTTCGGAGTTCCTCATAAAAAATTATGGAGTGTTTTTAACCTCCATTTTATTTCGTGTACAGTTTGAGCCTATAAAGCCTTTTCCATCACCTTTTTCTTTACCAGTTATTAAAATGAGTGTAATTTTCAGCGTATTTATTTCTTGTTCATTCAATAAAAGATACATTAAAAAGAATACTAAAAAGGCTTGAATAAAATAGATTCTATATTTTAATAGGGAGGACCACATTTGTGAAACCCTAATTAAAAAAAAGTTAACATGCTTTGACATAGTTTTTCTCCTTTATATGATATTTAAATAAACCCAGATTTATATTCTGACACCATTGTATACAAATTGGTGGTTGACGATATTTCAAAAAGGAAAAACCTTTGTTCAGAAAAGAATTATCGTTCATTTTTCAATAATGGATTTGATTTTTGAGATGGTTTAGAAAATGTTGAGCCATTCAGAGTTGGAATCGACAGCTTCTGGGGAACCTAATATTCCATGTACATGGACTCTTTGCGCCTGAAAGGAATAAAAGATTATTCACAAAAACGGATCACGAGAAAAAGCCTGTCCCCTATAGAAAAAGGGAACAGGCAACTTAGGTGTTTTATCCAAATCTCAATGTCTCGGATTAGTTCAGAAGTGAGGAGTTTACTTACATTGAGCTTCGTCAAAAACAATGGGGTGTGGGGGAAGTGTTACCGCACTTCTATTCCATTTTATTATATTTACAAAATCATATCGTTTCAAAAATGAAATGAGATTTATCATTTTTTAAATTTCAAATAAATTCTTTTTGTTTTTGAAATAACTTCCCTTATGGAAGTCATATACCATATAACACTTGAGTTGATGAGCCAGAAATAAAAAAAGATTGTAGAGAGAAATATACTTTCTCTACAATCCCGAAGAAGCTACCTTGTTTCATTATGCATACTTCTTACTTTCCTCGTCTTTAAAAAAGCTTTTCATCGCGTGGAAAACGTCAGCCTTTTGCTTAAGGATATAATACCTGAATTTTTCATTATCGATATTCTTATAGGCTGTCATCAGTGTCGAATGACGGTTGTATTGATTGACTTCCCCGTACCCGAACATATTGGAAACCTTCATGAGTTCTTCTACAAGCTTTACGCAACGGACATTATCTGATGTTAGATTATCACCATCGGAAAAGTGAAACGGATAGATGTTAAACTTCACCGGGTCATATTTATGATCTATAAGTTCTAATGCTTTTCGATATACAGACGAACAAATCGTACCGCCGCTTTCCCCTTTTGAAAAGAAATCCTCTTCAGGAACCACTTTCGCTTCTGTATGATGGGCGATGAACTCGATTTCAACTGTTTCATATTTTGTCCGCAAGAAACGGTTCATCCAAAAGAAAAAGCTTCGAGCCATATATTTTTCCCATAGCCCCATACTTCCAGAAGTATCCATCATTGCCAGAACAACGGCTTTGGAATCAGGTTTCTGGATCTCATTCCACGTTTTGAATTTAAAATCTTCCTTATAAATCGGATGGAAACCAGGGTCACCACTTAAAGCGTTTCGTTTGAAGGCCGATATCATCGTTTTCTTTTTATCGATATTTCCCATTAAGCCTGTCTTGCGAATATCGTTGAATTCAATTTGTTCGAGCGTGTGCTCCGCCTGTTCTTTCTTCTGGAGATTAGGCAGTTCCAATTGGCTGAACAGCGCTTCTTCCAACTCCATCATCGACACTTCGGCTTCATAGTAATCTTCACCCGCCTTGTCACCCGCTCCTTGGCCTTTACCTGCTCCGGCATCGGATGGTGAGCCGTCCCTTGCCACCACATCCCCTACTTTACTATCTCCATCTCCTTGACCAACATGTTTGTTTTTATCATAATTATAACGAATTTTGTATTCATCCAAGGAGCGAATGGGAATCTTGATGACATCCCGGCCATTTGACATTACAATGCTTTCTTCTGAAATTAAATCAGGTAAATTGTTCTTTATCGCTTCCTGCACCTTTTCCTGATGACGTTGTTGATCATCATAGCCTTTCCGATGGAGGGACCAATTTTCCTGTGAGATAACATATTGTTGATTATTCTCTTCCGACATTCTCTTCCCCCCTTAAAAATGTTTGCACGCTTTTCATCATTCCTTCATATAATAAATTAGTGTGAGAAAACCCACAGCACTCGGTTTTCTTTTTAAAAAATACAGCCTTGAAAAAACATACTAAAAGAAATGTATTACTCTATCATATGCAGCGATACAGGATAATTTACAACAAAATTCAATAATGGATGTTTGCCTACGAACTAGACAAGCCAATACATGGCCTTCAGGTTTTTTAAAGATTTCCCCCTAAAGAAACTACAAAATATGGAATTCCCAAGAAAACGAACAGACATGATAAACAGGTCTGTTCGTTTTTCAGCAGGATTCATTTGCTGTTTATGTACAAAGCAGCAAAGATCAATCGAATGCATGTACATAATAAGCTGAATGATCGATACCTCCTTCTTAAATTTTAGGCAGTCCCCCTAAAGCTATAAAACTAAATTCATACATAACAAAAGGGTGCTCCAGTAATTTTCTGGACACCCTTTTCACACAGATAGAATGATTCTTGTTGTGATATTCGTCAATCTTTATCTTCCTCTACTTCATGCTGAACCGTACCTGGGCGTTTATCCCACTCTTTCAATTCTTCATTCGTCCTTTGATTTTCCATCTGTTTCCCAAGTTCTTTCATTTCTTCATAATCCTTAGCCATGGAACTATTTTCAGGGACATGATCTTTTTTCAATTCTTCTTTACTCATTTTCCATCACCTCTATTTATTGATACCCAATTTTTCCATATTCAAAACGTAACATATCTGCTGGGAGGATGGGGTATAGATAAGACAGATGAGCAAATATAAGGAGGTGTAAGGTTAATGCAAACAACTACATTCTATGTAAAGGAAGCAACGTCTGAAGGCCCGATTATAAATCTAGAGTCCATACTATTGAAAACAGAAGGTGTGGAGCGTGCGATCATCGATGTTGATGACGGGGAAATTAAAATCGATCATAGCGAAGACATGCTTTCACCAGACCAACTAATCACAATAATTGAACAGTATGGCTTGAATGTAACAAAATGAATGCATCCATGGCAAGCTATAGAAAATACCGGGCTCCCCTCGATTCAGAAGGGGCCGGTATTTTTTGATTTACATATTCCTTGAGCCTGTCAATTCCTCCTTTAACATCTCCTGCTTGTCCATTTCCTTTTCTAATCCACATTTCAAGTCCGTTATAAAATATAAACCCCTACCCGATTGGGGGTAGGGGCAAGAAAGTATGGATTACCGATTTAACAAGCTGCCCACATAGCGCAGCAAATCATTGGCTGAAGTGGAGTTATAACCGTGCTCATCGATAAGTCTCGTGATGACCTCGTTCACTTTCTTCAGTTGCCTTTCGTCTGGTGTTTTCGTTGAAGTAGTGATCTTAACAACATCTTTCAGATCCGCGAATAGCTTTTTCTGGATCGCTTCTCTTAAACGGTCATGTGAATTATAATCGAATCGCTTCCCTTTACGCGCATATGCAGAAATACGGATCAATATCTCTTCGCGGAATGCTTTTTTTGCGTTTTCAGAAATTCCAATCTGCTCTTCAATCGAGCGCATCAATTTTTCATCCGGATTAATTTCTTCCCCGGTCAACGGATCGCGCAGCCTTGATTTATTGCAGTATGCCTCGACATTGTCCAAGTAATTATCCATGAGGATTTTCGCCGACTCTTCATATGAGTAGACAAATGCCTTTTGCACCTCATTTTTCGCAATGGCATCATATTCTTTACGTGCCAGTGAAATGAAATTCAAATACCGCTCCCGAAGTTCGTTCGTAATGGACGGATGCTGATCTAAACCAGCTTTTAATGACATAAGTACATCCAATGCGTTGATGGACGGATTTTCCTTACGAATGATCGTAGAGGAAATTCGGTTAATCACGTAACGTGGATCGATTCCGCTCATGCCTTCGTCCTGATATTCTTTTTTCAATTCATTGATGTCTGCGGAATTAAAGCCTTCCACATTTTCCCCATCATACAGCCTCATTTTTTTCACTAAATCGATATCGCCCTTTTTGGGGTCCTTCAGGCGGGTCATGATGCTGAAGATTGCCGCCACCCTTAATGTATGCGGTGCAATGTGAACATCTGAAACATCACTTTCATGAATCATTTTTTCATAAATTTTTTCTTCCTCGGTAACCTTCAAATTATATGGAATCGGCATGACAATGATCCGGGAATGCAGTGCCTCATTTTTCTTGTTGGAAATGAACGCTTTATACTCTGTTTCATTCGTATGCGCCACGATGAGCTCATCTGCACTGATCAATGCAAAACGACCGGCCTTAAAATTCCCTTCTTGTGTCAATGAAAGCAAATGCCATAAAAACTTCTCGTCACATTTCAGCATCTCCTGGAATTCCATCATCCCACGGTTCGCTTTGTTCAGCTCGCCATCAAAGCGATAAGCACGCGGATCAGATTCAGAGCCATATTCGGCTATGGTCGAAAAATCGATTGAACCCGTCAAATCAGCAATATCCTGTGACTTAGGGTCAGAAGGACTGAATGTTCCAATTCCAACACGCTTATCCTCTGAAAGGAAAATACGCTCGACCATTACATCTTCAATTCTGCTTCCATATTCCTGTTCCAATCTCATGACATTCAGCGGCGATAGGTTTCCTTCAACCCGGATGCCATATTCCTCATAAAAATCACCCCGTAAATTTTGCGGAATGAGATGCAGTGGATCTTCATGCATCGGGCATCCTTTTATTGCATAAATGGCACCTGTGTCTTTTAACGAATAATTCTCAAGTCCACGCTTCAGTAAAGAAACGAGTGTAGACTTCCCACCTGAGACCGGACCCATAAGAAGCAATATCCGCTTACGGACATCCAGCCGCTTAGCCGCCGGATGGAAATATTCCTCGATGAGCCTTTCCAGTGAATCTTCGAGGCCAAACAACTGACCGCTGAAAAAATTGTATTTCTTTGATCCATTTACTTCCTCTATCCCTGCATCTCTGATCATGTTGTATACACGTGAATGAGCAGATTGAGCAACTAATGGTGTTTCTTTCAATATGTCTAAGTACTCTGCGAAGGTGCCTTCCCACTTCAGCTTCTGTTCATCTTCTCTAAATTTTTCGATTTTCTTTAAAATATCCATTTAAGGAACCTCCCCCTGTCACTTTCAGAGAATACTTAAATCTATGCTCCAAGTCTGACAAACATGTCAGACTTTAAAAATCCCTACCACTTTCCTTGTATTGAAAAGGGATAAACCCTAAGAACAGTCGATGACAAAAATGGCCTACATTAAAAATTGTGTGCACTCCTGCTAAAAATTAGGGTATACTAAGCCTATACTTAAGTGGGACAATATGGGTAAAGGGAGGTCACAACATGGGCACAGTTATTATCGTTGCAGTTGCTATTACATTTTTAGCCGCTATCTTCACTGCTGGGTATGACGATAAACCAGGTGTGAAATAACTTTCTTAAATTCCAAAAAGGGGCAGCAAATTAAATTTTGCTGTCCCCTTTTTTGCCCCCATTATCAATATAAATGGAAAGAAGCACTTTCGAAGTCATCTTTAATGAATGAGTATGGCAAGAAATGTCCATACTCTCGGACCCAAAAATATCAATGGCCTATTAGAAACGAACGCAACAATGGGAAATGAAGATTAGATTTAGCTTAATCATGCTTCTTGGAGCATGCCAATCAATGAGATGTCGTCATATGTTATACTGCGTTCTTTTTATCCGATTGTGATGCGTTGCTGTTCTCCATCGATTTCAAGTCGTCGTTTACTTTTTGTCCTTGTTCCAAATATTCCGTTTGGAATCCGCTCTTTATTGCCCAACTATAAAACCCTAGTGATAAACATGTAATGATGACCATATCCCAACCAAATGGGATTACGTTTAGTCCACCAAACTTTTCACTACCTAAGTATGAAATGGTCATCATACAGAGTAAGTAAACAACCATCCAAAGCCCTGCTGAAAAGTTTTGACGGAATCCCCTCCAATTTATTTTTGCTTGATAATAGAAATAAACGGGCAGGCCAATCATAATGATAAATAATACTTGTCCTGTCAGTGGCCATCTTGCCCAATATAGAACTAAAGAAGCAAAAACAAATCCAAGTGGTGCAATGATACTTAATCCTTTTAGACGTAATGGTCTGTACAAGTTCGGCCCTGTGCGCCTTAATGTCATGACCGTAACTGGACCTGTTATATAAGAGACTAATGTCGCAACCGAAATAACCTCTGCTAATACGCCCCAGCCTCTGAACATGAATAAAAATAAGAAAGATACACCTAGATTTAAAAACATTGCCTGACGCGGGATACCATAAAGAGGATGCAGTTTTCCAAAAACGCTTGGCAAGTATTTATTCTTTTCCATTCCATAAATCATTCGAGACGTTGTCGCCGTATATGTTATTCCCGTCCCGGAAGGAGAAATAAAAGCATCAACGTATAGTAATATGACTAACCAGTTTATGCCTAGAACAATTGCTAAGTCAGCAAACGGTGAATTGAAATTCAAATGATGCCATCCGTTCACAATCATGGACGGATCAACCGCTCCAATAAATGCAATCTGTAATAAAACGTAGATAACCGTTGCGATTAAAATGGAGCCAATTACTGCAATTGGAATCGAACGTCCAGGATTCTTTGCCTCACCTGCCATGTTAATCGGACTTTGAAAACCGTTAAATGCAAAGATAATACCAGAAGTTGCTACAGCAGTAAGTACACTTGCCCAGCCATTGGGGGCGATACTCCCTGCAGACGTAAAATTGGATGCATGAAAACCAGCGAATAAGAGGGAGCCAATCGTAAGTCCAGGTATAATAACCTTAAAGACTGTAATAAATGAGTTTGCTTTTGAAAACAAACTAACTGTCCAGTAATTTAATAAAAAGTAGACGACCAATAATGCAGAGGCAATTGCCAAGCCTCCCCCTGTAAGACTACCGTTTTCCACCAAACCATGTGTCCACTCCGCCCATTTCCATGGCCATGAGCTCATATATTGAACGGAAGCAATCGCTTCGACTGGAATGACAGAAACGATTGCAATCCAGTTTGCCCAACCTGCAAGAAACCCTATAAACGAACCATGAGAGTATTGCGTATATTTTACCATTCCTCCAGCTTCAGGAAACATGGCCCCTAATTCACTGTAAGAAAGTGCGATAAATAAAATAACAACCATCCCGATAATCCAAGAGATAATGGCAGCAGGTCCTGCGATTTGTGCCGCCCTCCATGCTCCGAATAACCAACCTGAGCCAATAATGGACCCAAGTCCTACCATCGTTAACGAAAACGTCCCCATCTTTCGCTGCAAATTATTCATATGTTCATCACCATGCTTTCCTAAATTCATTCCTTTATAATGACGTTCTTTATGTATCTGGATTTATGATTTGTGCTGCGTACACCCAATTGAATCTTAAAGTACTAGCGGCATTACTTCACCTCTTCTTGTAAATAGGGACATCATAAGGACGTCTCCTATTTTGCGAATTTATTTGAGAAAATTCTCTCTGCTTTTAGAAAATGCTCAGGTCCCATTCTTGTGCCATTTGTTTCAATAACATACCACCTGCTACGCTATTCCCGTATTCATCAATGGCTGGCCCGTATATACCAATCCCACATCCATCTTGAAAAGGAAGTCCGTTTCTGGCACTCGGAGGAACTAGCGCCATAATCCCGCCAGATACTCCACTTTTGGCTGGCACCCCTACAAAAGCCGCAAATTTACCTGAAGCATTGTACATACCACAAGTAAGCATTAATGCTTTGGCCAGTTTAGCCACTTTTTTAGGGAGAACTTGTTCTTTACGAATAGGATGGTACCCATCTTGTGCAAGAATCAGTCCAAGCAGGGCTATGTCTTCTGTTGTTACTTCTATTGAACATTGCTTCAGGTAAACCTCTAATGCTTCCTCTACATCCGATTCTAAATAATTCGTCTCTTTTAAATAGTGAGCTAAAGCTCTATTTCTATGAGAGGTTTGCCACTCAGATTGATACACTTCCTCGTTGATCGTCGGGCGCTTTCCTAACAAATTTTCAAATAATGCATAAAGAAATTCTAATTTTTTTTGTGAAGACTCCCCTGGGAGAAGCGAAGCTATAGTAATCGCTCCAGCATTTATCATAGGATTAAACGGCTTTCCCGGCTTATGCATCTCTAAACGAATAATTGAATTGAAAGCATCCCCAGTTGGTTCCACATCGACCCTATCCAACACATAAGAAATGCCGCAACCCAAGCATGCGGCTATAAAGCTGAGCACTTTGGAAATACTTTGCAGCGTGAAGGGTACTCCCCAATCCCCTGACTTGATCATGGTTCCACCCGGCTCAAGTATGCAAATACCTAATTGCGATAAGTGTGCATTTCTCAATGCCGGTATATAATTGGCGGTTTGTCCTTCAGCAGCATGGGCTCTGTAATGTGCTACCCATTCATCTAAGCAGGCTTTCTTTTGACTATTAACATGAATGTTATAATCTTTTGTCAAATTTCCAATCACATTCTTCCACCTCATTAGTTGTTGTGCTCACTTCATTCGATTTGATGAATATCACAAATAATCGTTAAGCGCTTTCAAAAATTTTCTAACTATCGCTAATTTTAAAGTGGGAACTACATAATCATACGAAAACCTACAAAATCTAAAAAATAAAAATCCACTAATAAAAACGGGATTATTTCACATGATCTGTTACCATTTTTTGTGGATAGAAAAACAGATGGGTTTTGCCATAATTGGAATAAGCCGTTCTATTCAAGAACAAAGTAAACGTTGTATTGAAACTGTTGAAACTGTATACTGATTTTTTAAACAAATTGGAGGTGAGCGCCTTGAATCTTAGTACATTGATGAAAAAAGAGGTCAATATCCTTGTATTGATGTTGTTAACAGTGCCATTAGCAGGCGAATTGAGTTTTTATCCTCTAAATGAAACGTTTCGTATAAGTTTTGGTGCGCCTGCATTTTTCTTCTTTTTACTATTATTACAGAAAACACCCGCCACTTTTTCGGGCTTCCTGACAGGAACAATGGTTGTGGTATTTCGTATTCTAATAGACTTTTTCATGAAGGATAATTTTTCCTGGACTTCCGCGTTTCAAACTCATTATCCTAGTTTTTTCTTTTATTTCACCTATTCCTTTCTTTTTCATTTAGTGAAAATCAACCGTTTTCAAAACCGATCTTTGATTATTGGATTAATTGGTCTCATTATCGAAATAGTGTCCGATTTTATAGAATTACTCTTTCAATATTTTGTATTAGAAACAACAATTACATTAGATTCAATAAATGAGATGATCGTGATCGCATTCGGCCACAGTTTTATCGTTTTAAGCTTTTTTAATATGATGAAACTTTATGAAGCACAATCAAGGGAAAAGCAAATTCGAAAACAAAATGAACATATGCTGATGCTCATTTCCAATTTATATGAGGAAACGATTCATTTAAAAAAAACATTAAAAAACGCAGAGGATATTACTAAGAAGTCGTATGATTTGTATCGCGATTTAAAAGCGCTGGAAAAACCTGAAAAGCAACTTCATGCCCTTACAGAGCCCTATAGTCAAAAAGCATTGCGCATCGCGGGTGAAATGCATGAAGTCAAGAAAGATAATCAACGAATTTTTGCTGGTCTCTCCAAATTGATCTCCAATGAAAGTTTTAAAGATTATATGGATGCTGCTGAACTTTTCCATTTAATTATCCGAATTAATGAAAAATATGCCTTATCACTAGGAAAGGATGTTCAATTTGAATACACATTAGATGAAAACAATGATTCACATTACCATGTATATACCGTTTTATCTCTGTTCAATAATTTAGTCGCTAATGCGGTGGAAGCGATTAAAAAAAAGGGAATCGTCCGTTTAAGTTTGTGTGAAATTTGCGACAATGTAGAATTTAAAGTTGCTGATAATGGACCTGGGATCTCCCAAAAATATCAGACTGTTATATTCCAACCTGGATTCACTTCAAAATATGATCAATTCGGGACACCTTCAACAGGAATTGGTCTCTCATATGTTAAAGAAGTTGTGAAAGAACTGGGAGGGGAAATCCTGTTTGAGAATAAGGATAACGGCGCTGTTTTTTCAATAAAATTACCCATTCATAAGCTGATCCAGAAAGGATGATTTTTCATGCGTTTTTTTATAACAGATGATGATTGTGCTATACGTTCAAATTTAAGCCAAATTATAGAGAACGAAGATTTAGGAGAAGTGGTGGAAGAAGCGGAAGATGGAAGTCTATTAGAAGGACATATTTTGAATTTAAAGCAAATTGATATATTATTCATAGATTTATTAATGCCCATCCGGGATGGCATTGAAACACTTCGCCATATAAAAAGTACCTTTAATGGGAAAATAATAATGATTTCGCAGGTTGAATCAAAGGAACTCATTGGTGAGGCATACTCGCTCGGAATCGACTATTATATTACTAAACCAATCAATCGGATTGAAATATTAACAGTGATTCGAAAAGTTATGGAACGCATTCATTTAGAAAGATCAATCACTAATATTCAAGCCTCTTTAAATAGTGTATTGAATTTTGAACAACCAAAAGTTGATCAATCCAATAATTACAATGAAAAAAGCATAATAGAGGTAGGCGAGTTTCTTTTATCGGAATTAGGGATTGTGGGGGAAAATGGATCTAAAGATTTAATACAAATGCTTCACTATTTATTTATGTATGAACGGACTAATTCTTTTAAACAGCATTTCCCCACTCTTAAAGATATTTTTGTAGAAATCACAAAGAAAAAGCTCGGAACTTCAGCTTTGCAGGCTGATATTAATCGAGAAATAAAGGCCGCCGAACAGCGAATACGCAGAACGATTAACCATTCATTAAATCATTTTGCTTCCCTTGGATTAACGGATTTTTCAAATCCGAAGTTTGAAAATTACGCTTCTAAATTTTTTGATTTCACAGTCGTTCGCCAAAAAATGAAAGAACTGCAAAATCATTCAACTATAGTTCTTACACCTACCCGGGTAAATACAAAAAAGTTTATTCAAGTATTATATTTCGAAGCTAAACGATTGAATCCTGATGAGATAATTAGATATAGATAAACCATGAATAAAAACAAAAACTACGGAAGCACTCGAAAAAAAGCATAAAATCCCCTGAGAATTCTCAAGGGATTTTAGCAAGATCTTATTTTTTCAACAATAAATACATGAAATAAGGAGCACCGATCAAGGCAACCATGATACCTGCAGGGATTCCCTCGGGTTCAACTATATTACGGCCTACCGTATCGGCAAGCAGCAATAGCCATCCGCCGATCAAAATGGCAACTGGAATGAATAATTGATTTCGAGGTCCGACCAAGGATTTTGCTATATGCGGGGCCATGAGTCCAATGAATGCTATTCCGCCAGTAACGGAAACGGCAGCAGCAGCAAGTGCGACAGCTGTTATGAGCAAGACGATCCGTTCCTTTTCAATCGATACTCCCACTCCGATTGCGACAGGTTCACTTAAACCAAGTAGGTTCAAACGATTCGCTTTATATAAAGTGAATGGAATGAGGATGATTAGCCAAGGAAGGACTGCCCAAATGAACGGCCAATCCGCACCCCAAATATTTCCTGCCAGCCATTTCGCAATGAAATCGACTTTGGCTCGTTCCGCTGAAGAAATGAGGACGATCATCAAGCCTGAAAGCGCCATTGAAAAACCAACGCCAATCAATACTAGCCGAACGGGTTCAAGGCCAACCCTTCGCTTAAAGGAAAGTACATATATTAAACAGGCCGTCAGTAACGCACCGATAAAACCGACAAGTGGCACCATATACACAAATGAACCTGCGTCTATCGGGAAAAATAGAAAGAACACGGCAATGGCAACACCTGCTCCCGAGTTAATCCCGATGATCCCGGGATCAGCTAGATCATTACGTGTAACTCCTTGTAATATGGCTCCTGACAGTGCAAGGGCCATGCCTGCTAAAAGGGTAATGATGATACGTGGCAATCGGACGGAAAATAGTATGAATTCCTCTTTAAACGTCCCTTGTCCGAAAAGCGTGGGAATCAGCCGCCCTATTGAAAGATTCGAATATCCTAAACATGTCCCGATAATGATGGTTATGATGATGAGTGCGGTTAAGGCACCGATTAGCCATCGCTGTTTTTTGACTAATGCTGAATGGATCATGAAAATGCTTTACCTCCTTTACGGACGATTAGGAGGAAGAAAGGTAAACCTATCATCGCAACAATCGCTACCACAGGTGTTTCATATGGAGAATTGATTGTACGGCCGATCGTATCGGCCAAAAGCATGAAAGTGGCTCCTAAAATTGCGGACAAGGGCAGGATGAATCGATAATCCGTACCTACGATAGCCCGTACCATATGGGGAATCATTAGCCCGATGAATACCATATTTCCGACTAGCGCAACAGCAGCACCGGCAAGCAAAATGATGACGACGAAAAGAACTGCTTTAATTTGTGTGGTCTTTTGACCTAATCCTACCGCCACTTCTTCACTGAGGCTAAGGATGGTGAGTTGTCTAGAAAAGATAATGGAGATCAGGATGCCAATTAAAATAAACGGGATGATTACTCGAAGCTGTCCCCAAGATGTTCCGATATTACCGCCGGCAGTCCACATCGATACATCTTTTGATATTTTAAAGTAAATACCGACCCCCTGTGATACAGCAAATAGAAATGCAGAGACCGCAGCACCAGCTAACACGATTCGTAAGGGAGAAAAACCACCCTTCTTCATCGCAGCAATGCCAAAAACCATGATTGTCCCGACAGCTGCACCAATAAAGCACGCACCCATGATCCCTAAGTTATTAGCCGAAGGAACGAATGCCAGCGTAATGGCAAGGCCTGCATTGGCCCCTGCCGTCAATCCAAGCAGCCCCGGATCAGCTAGTGGATTCCTCGTAATTCCCTGCATGATGGCACCTGAAACGGCAAGTGCCGAACCGACGAAGATTGCCCCCACTTCGCGAGGGAGACGGATTTCACGAATGATGGAAATCTTCTCACCGGTAGCATTGGACGTCAGTGCTTGCCATACATCCTTGACGGTGGCATCGGCTGCACCAAATACCATCGATATGATGAACATGCCGATGAAGGCAACGATCGCTATGATCAGTTTATATATAAATGGGATGAAACGTTGATTTTCATTAGTCATCTGTCTCTCTCATCTCTTTTTTTATAGAATAAAAGGAGAGGAATTGGCATCCCTCTCCCTCGCTGTATTATTTTCCAAGAAAACTTTTGGAAAAGAAGTCTAATTGGTATTCTAATGTTATTGGATCATTGAAGTAGAATTTTTTTGCATCAGCTTCAAACATTTGATTGTTTTTAACGGCAGGTATGTTTTTAAACGTATCTGTTTGTTGGAAGGAACTGTCCTGATCTTTGTTATTGCTCAAAATGACATAATCACCGGCATAGTCTTTCAGAACTTCTAATGATAAAGCAAAGTAACCATCTTTCAATGCCACTTCTTTTACCTTTTCAGGCATGCCCAATTTCATTTCTTGATAAAGGATTTCCGTTCCGCGGCCCCAATTATCGCCGTATACATAGAACTGTTTGTCAAACTTTTCGAAAACGGAAACGGTAGCATCTTCTCCAATTTTTGCCTTAATTTCATCACCAGTGGTTTTTGCCCGTTTTTTGAAATCATCCACCCAAGCTTTCGCTTCTTTTTCTTTATTCAAAAGTTTACCAATTTCTACATGCTGTGTTAAATAGTCCACTTTTCCGTATGTATATGTGACGGTTGGAGCAATTTCCTTTAATTTATCGACATTTTTAATCGTTGATAAACCAATGATTAAATCCGGATTCAACTCGATGATTTTTTCCAAGTTTTCGTCCGTTACTTCCTCGACGTTTTTTAACTCCTTAAAATTCGGGTTCATTTTAGACCACGAATCAACCCCTACAAGGTTAACATCCAATGCCAGAACACTACCTGCGAAAGAAGATAGTACGACTACACGCTTAGGATTTGCAGGCACCTCGACAGGCCCATTTTCAGATTGGTAAGTGATGGTACCTGATTTTTCCTTTTTGGAATCGGAGCTTTTTTCTTTTTCGGTCGACTCGTTACCACAAGCACTAATAATTAACACTAACAGCAGTATAAATGGAATCAATATCTTCTTCATTTGTTGTCCTATCTCCTTTTAATAAATTGTATGTGCTGCACATTGGTTTGTTTGTTCGTTGATCTCGTCCGATAACCGCATCAATATGGAATACTTCCTTAAGCACTTCATGAGTGATGACTTCTTCACAATCTCCCGCTTTGACTATTTCCCCGTCTTTCAAGGCAATGATATAGTCGGCAAATCGAGCAGCCTGGTTTAAATCATGAAGAACCATGACGATCGTACGTCCCTGTTCTACATTCAGCCTCTGTAATAATTCCAGAACCTCTAGTTGATGCGCCATATCCAAATAGGTGGTCGGCTCATCAAGGAAGATGATTTCCGTTTCCTGGGCAAGGGCCATGGCAATCCAAACACGTTGGCGCTGACCTCCTGAGAGAGCATCCACCGGACGGAACTTAAAGTCTTTCGTGCCAGTCACTTCGAGTGCCCAATCAATCACATCATAGTCTTTTTGCGTCAGCCGTCCAAAACCTTTTTGATAGGGAAAGCGCCCATATGATACAAGCTCTCCAACTGTCAATCCACTTGCACTCTCAGGTGTCTGCGGAAGTATGGCCATTTTTCTTGCAAGGATCTTAGTGCTTTCTTTTAATATATTCACGCCATCTAAAACAACCGTACCCGATTGATTTGGAATGATCCGAGTGATCGCTTTCAAAAGTGTGGATTTCCCACATCCGTTTGAACCGATGATCGTTGTGATTTTCTTATCTGGAATTTCCACACTGAGATCTTTTACAATTAAACGTTCACCATAGCCAATATTTAAATTCTCTGTATATAGGCGAACCATTATTTAACCTCCATTTACTTAAATAATAGGTAAGTAAAATTCTAAATGAAAATGATTATCATTATCCACTACTTAATTACTATAATTCTATCTAAATATATTGTCAATAGTAATTCATGGGTATATAAGAAGAACTTCAGATGGGAAGTTTGAGTTGAATTTGTTTTTGCCAAAACCGAAAGATCCCAGAAATAATTCCGGGATCTTTAAGGATGGCTCATGTCAGGAATAATGATCCCTACTTGGCCATTTTCATCATTTAATGTTTTTTGAATCCTTGCTTTTCCACGTAATCTTTCATGTACAACCTGCTTTTCTTTCCAAGCATGCCAGCCATTTGCGCTGTCCAGGTGTCTTTTCGTTTCCCATTCGTCCGTTGCTCGTAATAACTTGAGATCGTTTCGTTGTACTCTTCAAGTTGTCCGATGAACTCCTGCTTATCCGCCTGATAGCCATTTTCATGATAGATATTGGACTGCGGCAAACGCGGCTTTTTATCGGATCGGTTTTTCGGATATCCAACCACTAGAGCGAATAACGGGATAACCCGATGCGGTATATTCAAAATCTCGGACACTTCAGGGAGATGGTTGCGTATCCCGCCTATATAGCAAATGCCGAGATTCATCGATTCTGCGGCCAATGCTGCATTTTGAGCCGCTAGAGCAGCGTCAATGCAGGCAACCATGAATTTCTCCGTGCTTTCAATCGATTCAGTAAGGTCCGTGCCTTCCATCTCCGAAACCATATCCTGGCGATATAAATCGGCGCAAAAGACGAATAGATGACCATTCTTCTCTACATACGATTGTGGTCCGGCAAGTTCAGCAAGCTTGGCTTTCTTTTCCGGATCTGTTACCCCAATGATTGAATACGCTTGAATATAGCTTGAAGTCGATGCAGCCTGGGCACATTCCACAATCGTATTAATTTGCTCCTCAGACAATAGCTTGTCCTCAAAAGATCGAATGGAACGGTGATCTAAGATTTTCTCAATAATATTATTCAAAGCTCCCACCCCTAAGTATGTAAAGTAAAACATCGATCATCGGGGCTGAAATGCCCCGATGACAGTATGCGTGAAACTCAACCTTTTGTTTTCAAATCCAAATCACGGTAATTTTGCTGTCTCAATGCTTCATAAATCAAGATGGCTGCTGTATTTGACAGATTTAGCGAGCGTACTTTATCCGTCATTGGAATCCGCAGGCACCGATCCATATTTTCTTGGATCAGCTCTTTCGGGAGACCCGTCGTTTCACGGCCAAAAATGAAATATATCTCACTGTCCTGATCACTGTAATCGAAGCTGGAATGCGGCTGCTCCCCAAATTTCGTTAAGTAATAAAATTCACCGCCAGCATTCTTTTCATAAAACTCTTCTAATGAATCATAATAATGGATCTTTACATTCTCCCAATAATCGAGCCCGGCCCGTTTGAGCTGTTTGTCATCGGTCGAGAAACCAAGCGGGCGAATGAGATGTAAAGACGTATCCGTCCCTGCACACGTTCTTGCGATATTGCCTGTATTTGCTGGAATCTGTGGTTGATATAAAACTACATGTATTGCCACTTCATTTTCACCTCTAGTTTAAACTTCACCTTAATTATAGCATTAAACAAAAAAGACTAAAAACCTATTACCTCCCATCTAAAATCACAAAGAATTTATAAACGATGTTCGGTGTATACCTAGTCGAATCCTCATATGTCCAATACCTGTGCCGGCTGTTCATCGTATGTGCGTTCACAAGCGGCATCCCATCCTGATCCTTAGCCGTTACGATCAAGTTATGATCAAACCGACCATCCCCTTCGAAATCAATACAGAGAATATCACCTAAATTCAATTCATATGGCGATTCCACTTGTTTCGTCCTGATGGGATTCCCGGCTTTCAGCAGATGATATAAAGAATGGGCCGTCGTCCAAGTGTAGCTCCAGCTTTTTCCTCTAATCCACCAGCCTTTATTTTTGTTCGGCGTCCCCCACATCGGAATTCCTCCCGCATGTAAACATTGTGAAATGAAATTCGTACAATCATCAGTGAATTTATGATACGCCGGATTGAATTCGTTCCACCAACGCTCGGCATATTGGACGGCCTTCATCCGATCATATTTATATGCGAGACGATCTGCGCCTGCATCACATTTTGGCGGTGCCTCTTCAGTTTCAAAACTGGGAAACAGCTCACGTTCATCCACTATATACCCATTTCGAAACCTTGCCTCCCTTTCTTCCATTTCTTCTTCTATATAAAATGAATCCTCCTGTTTCAATAAATACTGCAGGTGCACTTGATAGGTTAGGACTGTATCATTGTCTTCCTTTTTCTTTGAATGGACCTTACCTGCAGCATTCACTCGAACAATTTCCGCAGCTCGGTTCCTCATCAATTCCTTTTTCAGATGTAATTTCCTTTCACTCCGTTCCTGATTATCGGAAGTATAAAATTCCACCCTTTCTTGTAAAAGGCGTTGCAACTGTTCCTTCAAGTTCATGCCCTCCTTCTTACCATCTATGCTAATGTGTATGTGTGAGGGCATGGACAAAACACAACTTCAGTAAAAGTGGAGTTTCAATCCTTTCTATTATTAAAAATATACGGAGACTCCTAATCAATCAAATACTCAAAAGGGACACACCAAGCCCCCTCAAAAAAGCCGCTCCATAATGATTCACGGAGCGGCTGCATTATATATTTCATTTTGGTTCCAAGGTAAACTGCAGTCCTTTCTCGATTTCCGTCAGCACCTCTTCATCCGTTTCCTTCATTCGTGCTTCTTCCAAAATAGAAACAACCTGTTCACGACCAATTTTCCCAACCGCCCAGGCGGCCGTTCCCCTAATTACGGGCCTCGGATCATCCTTCATGACCTGGATCAATTGGGGCAATGCCGTTTCATCTTTGAAGTGGGCCAATGCTAAAATGGCATTTCGTTGGATTGGTTTTTTACCGCGCCAAGAGCCGGATACATGGCCATATGTGTCTTTGAATTCCCGATTCGAGATGGTAAGCAGAGGTTTCAACAGCGGTTTCGCTAACTCAGGGTCGGGTTCCATCTCTTCATGAAAATGAAAATCCATTCCTTTGTTTTTCGGACAAACGGTCTGGCATGTATCACATCCATACAAACGGTTGCCTATTTTCGTCCTGAATTCATCCGGAAGGAACCCTTTTGTTTGCGTCAAGAATGCGATACAACGCTTGGAATTCAGTTGGCCGCCCTGTACGAGCGCACCTGTCGGGCAAACATCCACACATTTGTTGCATGTCCCGCATTGATCTTCCATCGGTTGATCCGGTTCAAATGGCAAGTTGGTAATCATGTCTCCCAAGTATACATAAGACCCGAATTCCGGAGTGATGATCATACTATTTTTTGCACTCCACCCGATTCCTGCACGTTCAGCCACTGCCCGATCTGATAACTCACCCGTATCAACCATGGACTTCGTCATTGCAACTGGTACTTTATCTTTTATGAAATCCTCAAGTAACTGCAATTTATTACGAAGAACGGTATGATAATCCGTTCCCCAAGAAGCCCGGCAAAAAATCCCGCGCCGCTCACTTTTTGTACTTTGCGGGGCATCCTTCAATTTCGAAGGATATGCCAGCGCAATTGAAATGATGGACTGCGGTTTATCGAAAATCAATTCAGGCCTGACCCTTTTTTCAATATCGGCTTCTTCAAACCCTGACTGATAATCCAGTTCCTGTTGACGTATAAGCCGACTTTTCAAATCGGTAAAAGTCGTGGCCGATGTAAAACCGATTTTATCGATGCCGATTTCTTTACTATATATAATCACTTCTTGCTTGAATGTATTCATATCCATGTTTTTCACCTTCGTTCATTCAGTATTCCCGGGCTTGTATCCATTTCAAACCATTGCTATCTATGATAAACTAATTGCAAACATTTTTGGAGGTGAAACGCTTGGAAATTACCATATCGGCTAATCTTAGCAGTAAAATCCCTGAATTCAAAGTTGGTATCATTACATATGAAAACATCGAAGTAGGTCCCTCCCCGCAGATGGTGAAAGGAAGACTTCAATTATTTCAGGAAGCTCTTTACTTCGACCTTGAAGAAAAGGAATTGACCGACTTTTCCGGCATTAAAGTATGGCGAGAGATTTTCAAGACGACAGGAACCAACCCTTCTCGTTATCGTCCTTCCGTTGAAGCCCTTTACCGCCGTGTAAAAAAACAAAATTACCTAACCCCTGTCCATTCCGCCATCGATTTGAATAACTTCTTCTCCCTTTTATATGAAGTGCCGATCGGCATTTATGACGGAGATAAATTAGCAGGTGACATCTCGATTAAAATTGGCGATGGTTCTGACGGTTATGATGGTTTGAACGGCCGCTTGAATTCCATGGATAATATGATTACTTCAGCTGATCGTGATGGCACATTCGGAAGTCCTTACGTTGATTCAGAACGAACGAAAGTCACCGAAGAAACGAAAAAGGCCATCCAAATCATTTATTTACAACCCAAGACACCTATCACGGAAGCCCATCAACTAACAAAATCGTTGATGGACATGTTCCTTGAAATCCACGGTGGTGTAGGGACTTACTCAATTGTAGAAGGATGAACAAAATTGTCCAGAAATAAACCCCTTTCCTATTCGGAAGGGGTTTATACATGATCCTTTTAAACATAATTATAGACGCTCCGGTTTATATTCACCTGAGATTCACACTATTGCTCATTCTTATAGCTGCAATCGCGGGCTGGCAAGTTATCGTTACTGCCACTTTATATGTGTCCCAGCTCATTTGCTTACCAGCCTTAAATTAAAGGTAAAAGAGATATGTATACAAATTTGGACAATAAAAAAATCCCACTGTAAACAGTAGAATTCTAATTATAATATTTAAACGCAAAGCTTCGTTCTCCAGGTAACGAAACCCTACGTTATGAGTATGTATTGGAGCGGGTGAAGGGAATCGAACCCTCATCATCAGCTTGGAAGGCTGAGGTTTTACCACTAAACTACACCCGCATATCCTTGTAGAACTTTGTCGAATCGTATTACCAACAAAACTAATTATATAGTTTCATGTGAAAAAATGCAATAGTTGTTTTTAATTTTTTTAAAATTTATGGATTGTAACGATAATATATTCATTCACTCTAGTAAAGATGTTAAAAAGTCCCCTGAATCAGAGAACTTTTTCACCCTTTAACATGATTTTAAGACCAAATGACTTCCATTAACCGAGGGTAAACCTGTTGGGCCGTTTCAAGCAACATGATTAACTTCCTGAACGCTAGATCCGGTACAAAATCCCCCTCTAAGGAGTATGAATAACGAATGGAAATGGTCCCTTTTTCTTCATACAGCTTTGAATACCTAAAATTAGCATTATATTCATTCAACAGTGTATGTACATCTTGCTTTTTATCAGGATTCTTCAACTCGGCGACATTAAAGCAAAATAAGTCCGCCACATTTTCATCTTGATTGAATGCAAAAACTAAAAGAACCTTCCACCCATCCTTTAACTTCTGCTCAGCTCTAAAAAAGGTGGTGCCATCTTCATTCAACTCATTCATATAGATTTTCTCACTAGTTAAAAAATCACGAAATTTAGCAATGTTTGACATGGTTCATCACCTTTCTGTATGTATGTACATTCTATAATGAAAATGGGCATTTTCACAGACTTTTCTATATACCTTTTATTTTCCTTCTTTTAATTAAGGGAATGAACCACTCGGTTTAATGAATGGAAGCCAAGAATAAAAACTCCCTAAAGAGAATGATTAGCTCGTTGCTTCACCACTAAACCGAAGTGCTTTTTGAAGATCCAAAATTTCGTGGCGGATTTTTGAGTACCCTTCAATTTCCGGAACCTCTTTGTTCGTAAGTGACCGCCCCTTATCTGCAGCAATTGCCATTGTTTCAAAAACATACAGTAATTGAGCAAGCTCACGCTCTGAAAGTACCGACCGATCAGAGAATTTCAAACTTGCATTTAAATAATATCCCAACTGTTCTATCGAAAATATAACGGGCCATAGTGATTCCAACCTGGCCTTGTTTTTGAATATCTCACCAAGAGCCGCATTGTAGACCGTTAATAGATTCACCATATTGGTTTGCATTTTGTTCCTTTCACTGCTTTCATCGATTGCACGTTCATTATCATGTCCAGAGAACGCCACCAATAGAAATTGACCCTGGCTTCGAATCGTTTTGGCCATCAAATGGTTGAGAAGGCTTGATGCCGATCGACTGCCGATTAACAGCGATCCAAGAAGGCCTATCAAGCTCCCAACGACGATATCGGTTATTCTTACGGTCGCAAAAAAACTAAAATCATAGCTTTGAGTTGAATATTCCGCCATGATTAAAGCTGAAGGGGTAAAAAACATCGCCGCCAATCCATAATTCCGTACGATGAAAAGCTCTGTAATGATTGTCAAACACAAAATGATCAGAACGATAAGGAACTCGTTATGAACGGATGCAAGAATTAAGCTTGCTATTAGGAGTCCGATGATTGTCCCGAAAGTCCTTTGGACCGCCCGATGAAATGTGGCAACGATGGTCGCACCTGACATGACGGATGCACAGGATAAGGGAATCCAGTACGAACGGTTAAAATCAGCGGAATAGGCTATGATTGCTGCAATGGTGAGGATTGTTCCATATCGAATAGAAGAGAGGAAGACAATTGAGTTCTTATCGAACGCCCCAAGAAAAATCGTTTTTAAAGAAGGCTTTGAGATTGATGCTTCTTGGTGGATTTTACTATCCGGTTCATTCATGATGGCATCTGCATTGTAAATTTCAACGAATAGCTTTTCCACCTCTAGTTCCATTTGATCCGGTTGGAGAATCTTTGATTCATTTTTAGTTTTAGATGCAATGGAGTTGGCCAAGGCACGTACCGATTGTCCTACTTCTGGCGGTAGCACAACCTTTTTGCGCAATGATATTTCCAATGCTTCCAAGAATATGACATTCGCATGGTCGTTCAATAGAAACAACCGCTTTAACATGTCTGGACTTCGTCTGTTTGAAAATCCGGCTAACAATGTATCTTCCGCTTGTTTCATCGCCAATACCGTTCTTTGTCTTGCTGCATTGAATTTCCCGGTGCCTAGTGAATCAAAGAATGCCCCCAATTCTCTGTATACCTTTTCCACCGCAAGCTTTTCTGGTCCATGAGGATTGAAAAACCAACCTAACATACAGATTATCCAAGACAGTGCCCCACCCAATAAAACAAGGCCTCCACGCAACGGGGCAAGTGTCTGATCAATGGGCATACCTGTCGCTAGCGCAAAACTCAAGACGAAGAATACCGCAGAAGGACCGGTAATCTTTAAGGCACCAAAAATAAAAAAAACACTTGCCCCGATGATTCCCATCATTATGGCTGTTCCCAATTGGTATGGAGCCAAAAGTGTCCCTAATACAACAGATGAAGCAAGACCCACCATCACAAAGAAAATCTTTTTAGCTCTTTGGTGATACGGTTGGTTAAACACGTATAAATAAGTGAAACCTCCTATTCCTGCCAATAAACCGTACGCCAAATTGCCGAATAATAAGCCAATGAAAACAGGTAAGGCAGCCGCTATCCCTGCACTTAACGCTTTTATCCATGGAAATGGATTCTTTTTTAATTCAAAAGCCTGTTTAAATGTCGTATGTATTACATCCAACTTCAGAGTTTTTGAAGATGGCCCTTGCTTATTATTACTCATTTCAATTTATCCTTTCATTAAATAATTAACTAGGTAACCATTCTATTTACTTTAACATTATGCTGAGAGTTATGTTTAAGGAGACCCTTTTTTAATATCCTTCATATGGAACAAAAGATACGATAAAGGGTAAGTAATTCTTAAATGGCTTTGTTTTTTACCTACTTTTCGCATGATTTTCACATTTATTGAAGTCCTTGACTTTCAAGAAGAAACATCACTGTCATGACTTCAACAAATATGTAGACAAACATGGCCCATATCTGCACATCGTTTCATGTATTAGTGACTTGCATCAACATTATTGATGATATATATAACGATCTCATCTCGGATGTTATTCAAGCGACAAAAACTCCCAAAACGGCATTGATCCCACATATGAAAATCCAGAGAATCCTTAGCATATTTTATTCCTAAGATTGATTATCTTTCATGAAGGACATGCTTTGTAAATGATCATGAATGGACAACCCTATATCCAATCAAAAAAAGGTCGAAGCACATCAATTTAGCTGGAAGATGTGTTTCGACCTCTCTTATTGGTTTGACGAGATTTTTTTGAAATGTCAGCTCTTTTAATACATCCTAATCTTCTTAAATCAAACAGGATCTCGCCTCCACTGTGTTCCCTTAAGCTTATAGTTGAGCGAATTCGGGTTCCGCAACTTTTACAAGTTGTTTACCAAGGTTCGTTCCTTTAAACAAGCCTAGAAATGCATCAGGTGTGTTTTCAAAACCTTCAATGATGGTTTCCTCATACTTCAGTCTTCCTTCTTGGAGCCATTTCCCTAAATCCGTTGCGCCTTCTTGGAAACGAGCGGCATAATTTCCGACTGTGAAACCTTTCATTAGTGCACTCGTTTTGATCATGGCTGATTGCAGACGCGGTCCTAAATCTTTTCCTTCAGCATTATACGATGAAATCGCCCCGCATAATGGAATTCGGGCATTCGTATTCAAAAGTGTGAAAACAGCATCAGTCACCTCTCCACCCACATTATCGAAATAAACATCGACACCATCAGGAGCGGCATTTTTTAAATCTGTCGCAAAACTATCTTTTTTATAATTTACGGCACCATCAAAGCCAAGTTCTTTCGTTAAGTACTCAAGTTTTTCATCTGAACCAGCGATACCGACAACCCTAGCACCTTTAATCATAGCTATTTGTCCAACAACTGAACCAACAGCACCAGCTGCTCCGGATACTACGACCGTTTCACCTTTCTGAGGCTTACCAATATCAAGCAAACCAAAATAAGCTGTTAAACCGGTCATTCCAAGAACCCCTAAATGAGTTGTGACCGGAGCCACATTAGGATCAATTACTCGAATTTCTTTTTCAGTGACCACTGTATATTCTGCCCAGTCTATATTCCCAACAACGACATCCCCTTGTTTGAAGGAATTAGATTTGGACTCTACCACTTCAGCAACAACGCCGCCCGTGATGACCTTATTCAATTCAAATGGAGCAATATATGATTTAGTATTTTGCATTCTTCCACGCATGTATGGATCGACAGATAAATATAGCGTCCGTACTAAAATCTCATTATCTTTTGGTGTGGGAACTTCACTCTCCACAAAGTTAAAATCTTCTTTCGAAGGCATACCTTTTGGACGGTTTGCCAAAGTGATTTTTTGTTGTTTGGCTTGTGTCACCCTTCATTCCTCCTTGATTTTGAATATGTAATATCGAAAAGTAAGCGTATCACTGATGGAGTTCATCGGTCAAAGATTAACATTTCCTAATGTTTCCATTAACACTCTGCATGTATCCTCTTACTGAAAATCCTAATCCTTTTTTTCATTCAAAAAAAGGATTTGGATAACTGAAAAGCTAACCAAAATAAGAACAAATCCATTTGAGAATCTGTTCTTACTTTTTTATAGTATCAGCAAAGCATTAAGAGCTTCTTTTGCCATTTACTACAAGTGCTCTCATAACGTCTCAGCATTCTCTCTCTTCAAAGCCGTAATTTTTTTTTGTGAAGGAGGATTAATAGGATTTATTGAATCCTTTAAAATGATACCGAAAACTGTCTATGATTTCCCTTTTGGTCGCCCTCGGTAGATAAAAAAAATAGAAGGAATTACTTTTCATTTAATTAGGAGGAAATAATGAATATAAGAATCTTGAAACCACAGGATGCTGAAAATTACCGGAAATTAAGATTAGAAGCTTTACAAAACAATCCTGAGTCATTCGGCTCAAGCTTTGAGGAGGAAAGGAAAAATCCTTTAGAAACATATAAGAGCAGATTTCAATCGGACGAGTCTTTTACTTTAGGTGCATTTGAAAACGAAAAGCTTATTGGTGTAGTTACTTTAGTTAAAGAAAATAAGCTTAAACTAAAACATAAAGCCACTATCTTTGCCGTGTACGTTTCCCCTGAAAAACGTAGCAATGGAATTGGAATGAGCTTGATGGCAGAAGCAATTAAGCAGGCCAAAAATTCGGAAGGAATCGAGCAAATTTATTTATCTGTGGTGACATCTAATGAGGCAGCAAAAAAACTTTATTCTTATTTGGGTTTTGAGGTTTTTGGGAAAGAGAAAAGAGCATTGAAGTTAGATCAAACCTATTATGATGAAGAGCATATGGTATTGTTTCTTTAAAAAGCCATTATTTTGGAACAAACGGGTGTACTATGTTCAATGCATGCATGAAAGTGATCAAATGATTTATAAAAAAAGCCCTTTGGTTTTTGCATTTACTCCACTTGGAAGTGATAAGAGTATACTGGACACAGAGTCAGGTATACTCCTGCCCTAGCCCTTAGGTGACTGTCTGTCAGACATTTAACCTAGGGGGGGTACTGTTTCACAATCACGAGACCTGTCTAGAAAAATCACAATTCAGTATATTTCCTTTCAATTCTCCTAAGTTCATCCGAGAGTCCAAATAAGGTGTGTAATACGGCTGTTTGAATATATAGATTGATATAATTATCATTGCTTTTCTTCTGAAAGGACAAGTCATGTTTTTCATCAATTAATCGAGTTATGCATTGATTAATTTCGCTCCACATTTCTTTCGTTTCTTCTTTAGTTTTAGTCTCCATAATCTCCCACTCCTTTTTTATTAGTCTATCCACTCTATTAAATTCTTATACTTGATTTCACGTATTTATTTTTTAAAACAAATCCGGTGATTGCTCTATCATTGTTGTTGTACTTCAGTGGATAAAATCTCGGACCAAGATATTTCTTCCTCATAAGGATTATGATCATTGATAAACTTTATAAGTTTCTTTAACTCTATAATTCGTGATGGATCTATCTTTTTCTGTAAATAATAGATAAAACAATCGTTGATTATGATTGGATTCTTGATGCCTGTTTCCAATAACACGGCGGTTGCTTTAGATGGAGTAACATCTAAGGAGTATGCCAAAGCATTAATTTGTTCATTAGTAGATTCGATGAAACGAATTGTAGCTCTATCCGTTGGTACATTATACTTTTCTCTTTGAAGTGACCTTCTTTCAAGTTCTCCAAAATACACCGTATTATTAAATTGATACGTTCTTCTGAAATGTACGGATAACATTTCAATGACTTGTTTTGAATATAAACTTGATTCACAAATAAACGCTCCAACATCTTTAACCGGTGTTGTCGTGATATATGATATTTTATTTAATGTTTCTTTAAGTTTTACTGGAATCGTTGGTTTAATAGTATATTTTTTATCGGATCTAACTTTTCGTGTTTTAAACATTTTTATCCATCACCCAAATTCAAATATATTTTAACCAGTGTCCTCCTGTCCCAAAGTTATTTAATAAATATGTATGTACAAGCTTACATAATATGTATAAAATTTTATGAATGTGACACTAACTGAAGCCAAAATGATCGCGACTTCAAAAAAAACAAAAAGGGATGTTGCAGCTGGGGCAGAAAACGGTGATTTACTTTGAAATGGAAATGGCCCCAGGACAACCATAGGGCTTAATCCTTCCTATTTAGCAAATATCCTTCAATTTCTTGCTTACTTTTTAAAATGACTATTTGCTTTTCTGGCTTCGTCCTTTGAAGTTCTCCAAGTACGTTTTTCATTTTTTTCTTGCGAGGAAAATAGGTGTTCATTATAAATTTAACAAACTGACAGTCTAATTTTTCATTGCAGCCTACAGACATATCAGGTCGTGTTTTACCAATATAAGACAAGCGACGTTTTACAACACGGTAAAGACAAACATGTAGAGGTAGTTCTAAATAAATGATCGTATCGGCATGCTCCGAACGTAAAGCAAAAGAATCACTATAATTGCCTTCTATTATCCACTTGTTATGACTCAATACTTCCTTCTGAGCAGAAATGAAATCATTTAATGGAGCTTCCACCCAGCCAGGTCTCCAGTAGAATGTATCCAAATGATGTACTTCGATATTTAAATTTTCTCCAAGCCCTCTTGCAAAAGTAGATTTTCCAACACCCGCGGACACTCCTATAACCATAATACGCTCCATTGGTATCCCCTCTCTTTCTAGTAGATTTACAAAATATATTCCTTTCTTCCCTATTGCTCCATAAGGAAAAGGCGATTCTTCTTATTGAAGAATCGCATCAGTTAATGATGTTCAAGACGGTATATTTACAGAAACAAGCGAGAGTCTTATTTGTTTTTAAATCAATTGCCCTAAATGTTTCTTTGCTTCATATTCAACAAGTTTTTCATCCTGCTTAATTCGTGCCAGATAATCCGGATTGGCAATAAGCGGACGTCCAATTGCAGCAACGTCAATGATGCCTTTTTCGAGTGCGGCTTCTGCTGTTTTTACATCAAGCCCGCCTACACCAACTATAACTCCATCCCAATGACTGCGTACCAATTCATGCATGGTCAATCCTTTTGCAATTGGCTTGGTAAATTCCATCGTGGAAGGGTGAATCATTTTGACTCCTGCTTCATGGAAAGCCTCAATAAATGTTCCTATCGCTGCTTCAGGGTCATCCCACATATAAGCTGGCTGGTCAATCTTCAGAGCCGAGAAACGAATAAGGGTACGGTCCGCTCCAACAGCGTCGATGACCGCTTTTAACACTTCCTTCATAAATGTTAGACGCTGTTTTAAATCACCGCCGTACCGATCCGTCCTTTTATTGTAAGTGTCAGAATTAAACTGATCTATTAAGTAACCGTGTGCACCATGAATTTCCACACCGTCAAAGCCAGCATTCATTGCATTTAGCGCAGCTTGTTTATATTGGCTCACTACTTCTGCAATCTCCGCCTCAGTCATTTCTTCAGGAATATCAAAGGGTTTCCCGAATCGTGAAACCTTTCCTTCAGCAGCGATAGGAGACGGAGCCTGTGGTGGAAGTCCTCCTGCAAGTTCGTGGTGGCTTGCACGGCCGACATGCCAGATTTGTGCAATAATCGTTCCGCCTTCAGCGTGAACAGCTTCCGTTACTTTTTTCCACCCGTCGATTTGCTCTTGAGTGTAAATCCCCGGAACTCCTGGATTCCCCTTTGCTCTTGGAGAAATCACTACACCTTCTGTAATGATAAGTCCGATTCCATCCTTTGCCCGTTTACGGTAATATTCTACGGTCAGGTCATTCACAACACCAGTTTCGTTATCAGCAAACGACCGTGTCATAGGGGCCATCGCAGTTCTTGTTTTTAAATTCCATGCACCAACTGTTACCGGTTCAAAAATTTTAGTTTTAATTTGCTTCATTAAAATTCCTCCTGTTAACCACTTTGTTTTTTTTTAGAAAGAGCTAACTTTTGGTAACTATCATTTTGTAAGACTATCCGAAAACGGGTTAATTTACAAATAATTCACTCTTGTTATAACGTCATTTCAGAGAAATGGTAAAAAAGACCAACAAAACCATTCGAAATTCCAATTTGTTGGCGGATTACCATCTAATTCTGCCCGCAGCCCAGCTATTCCGCCCTGCAGCGGATTAATCAACACAAAAAAAGCCAGACAGGGAAAACCTTTTCCCTGCTGGACTTATCTTTTGTACATATATATTTTCCTATTAATCTCGTGCTGTTCTGATAAAGAACGACGCGATCAAACCTATGATTGCAAGGAGTAGCCCGAAAATAAAGGCATCTTGAACGCCTGCAGTCAATGATCCGCTAATGACGGATGGATCTAATGGATCCTTCGCATTTGCCATATAATTTTTTTGTGTTGCTGACATGATGGTAATCGCAACCGTCGTACCAATGGCTCCCGACACTTGTTGTAATGTATTCATAAGAGCCGTTCCATCCGGATAAAGATTTTTCGGCAGTTGATTCAACCCGTTTGTCTGGGCGGGCATCATGACCATCGAAACACCAATCATAAGGAAAGTATGCATGACGATTACCATCATGATAGAAGTCTCGGTCGTCACGTTCATCAAAGACCATAACATCGCAATCATGATAATGAATCCCGGGATCACTAATCCCCTTGGTCCGAACTTATCAAAAATGCGACCCGTAAACGGGGACATGATACCATTAAGCACTCCTCCCGGTAAAAGTACAAGCCCAGCAGAAAATGCAGCTAATGCCAGCCCAGTTTGCAAGTATAACGGTAAGAGAATCATGGAAGACATGATAATCATGAAGGTTATGAAAACGGTGATTAACCCTAACGTGAACATGGGATATTTAAAAACGCGCAAGTCAATCATCGGTCTCTCCATATTGAATTGTCTTACTGCAAACAGGAATAACGCGATAAGGCCAACAATGATAGAGGATAAAACAATAGCATTCCTCCATCCTGATTCTCCTACAATACTAAAGCCATAAACGATTCCCCCAAAACCGATTGTCGATAAAATGATGGAAGGTACGTCGATTTTTGGTTTGGTGATCGTAGAAACGTTTTGCATATACTTGAGACCAAATAATAATGCGATCACAAAGAACGGTAAAGTCACCCAGAAAATGTAATTCCATTTCAGATTTTCGATGATAAGACCTGAAACTGTCGGTCCGATGGCAGGTGCAAACATGATCACAAGTCCCATCAACCCCATCGTAGCTCCCCTTTTATGGATCGGGAAAATAACCAAAATGGTATTGAACATAAGCGGCAGTAAAAGACCCGTTCCGATTGCCTGGATGACGCGAGCCAGCATCAAGAGGCCGAACCCAGGTGCGATTGCTGCAAGGAGTGTCCCGAAGATCGAGAACACCATTGAGGCAATGAATAATTGACGAGTATTGAACCACTGGATCAAGAGCCCGGAAACCGGAACCAGTATCCCCAAGGTTAATAAGTAACCTGTTGTCAGCCATTGCACAGTGGAAGGGCTGATAGTGAATTCCTGTATTAAGTCCCCTAGCGCCATATTTAAAGCCGTCTCACTGAATAACCCAATGAACCCCGCAATTAAAAATGAAATTAATATAGGGGTCGTTCTTATGACTGGGTTTTGTTGCTGTGTTGCATTTGTAGACATAAAATAATTCCTCCAATTAACCGTATCGACCAAAGCTTATAATAATGTTTCCGAATGACTTATTTATTTATTTATCAACAATAAAGGTATTTGTTCCGCAATGGCTTGGAGAGGTTCCCCATTTTTTGCCGTTAAAGATAATAGGATGCCACCTTCAATTAAAGCATTTATTACGATACTCAATTCCTTTGACCGTTTCTCACTGTATTTTGCCTCAAGCAATTTTTTCACATAAATGGATTGCCATTCTTCTATCGCTTCTTGACAGGCTGTTCTTATCGGCTCACTTGTCGTATATGTTTCCGCCGCTATCGTACCGATCGGCAGTCCTAATAGATTTTCACTTTCACCAAAAAGCTCGGATAATTGAAAAATATGAGCCTGAATCGCTTTAATTGGGTCATCGATCTCATCAAATCCCCGTTGAATTTCATTAATGACGAATTCTTTAGTATGATTGATCGCTTCAATCGCCAATTCTTCTTTGCCCTTCGGAAAATAATGATACAGCGAACCTTTTGGAATGCCACTTTCTTCAATAATGTCCTTAAGCCCTACCCCATAATATCCACGTATTCGAAAAAGTCGGGAAGCAACTTCAATAAGAATGTCTTTAGAGTTTCTTTTTTCGGCCATAGCTGGATCACTCCTTAATATTATATCAACTGGTCTATTAGGACTATACTGACATTTCATTGTTTTGTCAAAGTTGGCTGGCTTAGATACTTATACAACAAAAAGAACACCTCATAACTGGTGTTCTCTTCAAATTGGGAATCGGAATCCATTACCTTCTTTAAAAAAACGCTCCATTACTTTTCATAATCATCTTTCGTTATCTTCAAGGATTCTTGTCTTGATTTTTAAAATCAAGAATAGCAATTACAAACATGCCAAAGCTTAGCATCAGGGAAATAACTTCGAAAGTACCCATTCATACATCGCCTCCTTACATCAAGCTTTTCCTGATCAGAGATTGTCCTATACAAGAAAAACATGATGCAGTGGTATTTAAAACAAAAAAAGCAAACCCAATTAGAGTCTGCCCTCGTACTCATCATATTTTTGGAAAATCGAAATTCGCCATTCAGTTGAACTTTCCTTTTCCTTTCAACATAACTATTGCTGTTAATAACCAAGTTTTTTTTCAACAACATTCATTAATGGTTTACCTTCAGAAAAAAGCTTTAAATTTTTCAAGAATAACTGCATCACACGGTCTAGGTGTTTGGCAGAGTTGTAGGCATTATGTGGGGAAACAATGACATTTTCCAGCTGCCAGAAAGGATGATCTTCAGGTAAAGGTTCTACTTCGAACACATCGAGCGCGGCACCTGCTATGTGCCCGTTGCTCAAGGATTCAATTAAATCTTCATCCACAATCGTATTGCCACGGCCTACATTGATTAAATAGCTGCCTTTTTTCATTTTATTTAATCGCTCTTCATTAAAAAAATACGATGTCTCTTTCGTAAACGGGAGCGCCAAGACGACAAAATCGGACCGTGAAATGACCTCATCCACTTGATCCATACCCGTTATCAAATCAGCAGGTTCATATTCTTCGTTCCTCTTGGCGGGATTTCGGCGACAGCCAATAACGGTCATTCCAAGTGCTTTACATCGCTTTGCTATCTCAAAGCCAATGTCACCATACCCAATTATCCCAACTGTCGAATTCTCAAGGTCTGTCACAGGAATTTCAACCCATTTTTTATTCATTTGATTTCTGATCATTGTCGGCATACCTCTTGCTAACGAAAATAGCATCGCAATCGTATGCTCCGCAATCGGGACAGATGTGCAACCCTTGACATTGGTGATGGTGACATCGCTGTTTTGAATATCTACATTAAGCATGGCCTCCACTCCCGCACTGTCTGAATGGACCCATTCAATCTTTGGAGCCTTTTTAAGAATGCTGAGGTTATCATGAATTCCCATTGTATAAAGAACATCAAACTTAGATAGATCTACGGTTGGCTGTGGTTCAGGTTCGCCGAATTCCCATGGTTCGACAACGACATCAGAACAAATCTCCTTCAACTCATTGATGTATTTCTCCGGTATATCCACCCTTATATAAAGTGAAGGAGCTGCTTTCTTTGATTCTGACATGATAAAACCTCCTCAAGAACCTACGATTCCTTTTTCTTTAATAAATGAGATGTCAAGTCGAATGCCATGCTGTGCTTTATGATCAATTCAAGAAATCTGGTTGCTCTTTTCTAATTCTATCCCAAAGTGGTTGAAAACTCAGCCATCCTTCATATTCCGTGCCCGTTTGTTCTGCTGTTAATTTTGCATACTCCTCCTCTATAAAAATGGGCTTACCGACAGATTCGGCCATAATCTGCGCTTGACATGAACGTTCCATTGTTATGAACCACCAAGCAGCTGAATCTACAGATTGGCCCACCGTAAGCAGACCATGGTTGCGGAGGATGACAGCTTTGTGTTGACCTAAAGCCCTAGCGATGCGTTTTCCTTCTTCAGATGCATAAACCACACCAGTAAAATCATCGAACAATGCATGGTCTTTATAGAATTGACAGGCATCTTGCGTAATCGGATCTAGCAGTCTCCCTAAAGAAGACCATGTCTTTCCATATACCGAATGAGCATGTGCCGCTGCAATGGCATCCGGTCGTGCTTTATGGATTTCCGAATGAATGGCAAAGGCAGCACCATTCACCGAATGTTCCCCCTCTACAATATCACCTTTATGATTAACCAATATAAGATCGGAAACGGAAATTTGACTAAAATGCATCCCAAACGGATTGACCCAGAAATGGTCTGTATATTTAGGATCGCGGACCGTAATATGGCCAGCTATCCCTTCATCGAAACCAAACTTTGAAAAAAGACGGAAGGAAGCTGCCAACCTTTCTTTCCGGTGATTACGCTCTTCTTCCATTGTATTGAATGTCGCGGGTTGCAGGGAAATTATCTTTGTCATTTTTCTGTCCTCCTCGATTCTTTTTCCTCATTTTTTCCCTACCATCAATTAGCCAGGGTGTCCATGTCCGCTTTCTCCGTTACATCTTGCTTTACCTCATTATTGGGGCTAAGGAAAGTAAGGGTAGTGATCACGACAAAACTAGTAGCGAGTCCGTATAGAATGGGTTGAGTGGAGGATGGTCCTTTAATGACCAATCCAACAATAATAACGATCATGCTAGCTAGAATGGAGTAGAATGCAGCTTTAGCCGTGACTCTCTTCCAAAAGAAGCCAAGAATGATTGGAAAGAACACAGCGCCGGATAAGATTGCGTAAGCTACATCCAGTGCAACTAAAATATCTTGTATCCATATCGCAACGATTATGGTCAATACACCAATCGTTAAAGTAGTATACCGTGATGTTTTTAAAAATTGTCGTTCACTCATTCCTGGGCCGATGTATTTTTTAATGATGTCATTAACAACCAAGGTGGATGAAGCGAGCAATGTTCCTGAAGCAGTGGACATTAGGGCTGAGGCCACACTTGCAATGACAACCCCCAATAGGCCAGCAGGTAGAGTTTCCATTGCTATACTAGTAAATGCATTTTGTGGATCTCCTAAATTAGGAAGAATAATAAAAGCGCACATTCCTATGATACTTATTGCAATCGCGTAAAAAACACTATATATTCCAGCTCCAACCGTACCGCCACGAGAGACCGCTTTGGTTCGTGCGGTAAAAAGACGCTGCCAAATATCTTGTCCAACAACTACACCTAAAGTAAAAAGTAAAAAATATTGAAAAATGGTCTCTCCGCCAATGTTGCCTAACTCAAAATGTGATGCAGGGAGATTTTCTTTAAGTGAGCTCCACCCTCCTGCCTTAGAGATACTCATTGGGAGCATGATAAAGAAAATCCCGACCGTCATGATGACGAATTGTACTACATCAGTCATGGTGACTGACCACATTCCTCCTAATATTGTATAAAATAAAACGATTCCACCTCCGACTATCATGGAAACCGTTAAATTCCAACCAGCCAAAACATGTAATATCGTCCCCATCCCGATCACTTGCGTTACAGTCAGCATGAATGTATAGATAACCGAGACCAAGGCACTTACCAATTGCGTTTGAGAATTGTAACGCTTCTCAAGCATTTCACTGATCGTCAGTACTTTTAAATCAAAGATTTTATTCGTTAAAAACAACCCGATTGCGATAATCCCGAGCCCGATCATCACCACTAGCCAAATACCGGATATCCCAAACTGATAACCTAACTTTGCTGTTCCTAGAGTAGAAGCTCCCCCTAATATAACAGCAGCCAAACAGGATAAATACATAAAATGACCGAGATTACGCCCTGCTACAATGAAATCATCTGCTGTTTTTGCCCGTTTAGATCCGATTACTCCCACAATGATTAAAACAGAAAAGTAAAGAATCATGATTGATATATCCAAAATATGCATGTACACATCTCCTTTTAAGGTTGTTTTATTTTATATCCCATTTTGTTAAGGATGGAAGGAAGGGATTTTCCTCCGATCCCTTCCATTTGAATGGAAACTAGTTGTTAAGCTGCGTTTCCAAATCTTCCACTTTCTGTTTCCCCTCCAGTTTTCCTTTTTTGGCGAGAGCGATGAGTGTGATGAATTCGTAGACAATATTAGCCGCGGCGGCGGCAGTGACTTGTCCATGATCATATGCAGGTAAAACCTCAACAAGATCGAATCCGACAAAATCTATATTCGTCAATCCTCTTACAAAGCTTAAAGCATCATCAATGCTGGCCCCTGAAACTTCCGGTGTCCCCGTTCCAGGTGCATAAACGGGATCTAAAAAATCAATATCAAAAGATAAAAAGACAGGCCCGTCAGCAACTCGCTCGTGAATGACCTCTAGCATTTTTTCGACGCCGATTCGTTTATAATCGTTCGTCGTATAAACACCCAAGCCTAAATCCCGAGCATCCTGAAGGTCTTCCGGCCCGTAAAGACCACCCCTCATACCAATTTGGAGAGATCGCGATACATCGATGAGACCCTCTTCTATTGCGCGGCGAAAAACGGTGCCATGATTGTACTTTTGATCGAAATAACTATCCCACGTATCTGAGTGAGCATCGAATTGAAGCAGGGCAACCGGTCCATGTTTTTTTGCGATTGCACGCAGCTCCCCTAGAGTGATAGAATGATCGCCCCCTAATGAAATGGGAATGATCCCTTTTTCAATGACAGGAGTAAGCTCTTCCTCAATCTTTTTATACGTTTCTGAAATATAGCCCGGAATGATCGGAATATCCCCATAATCAATCCCTGATATATAATCAAAAATATTAATATCTTGTTCTGGATTATAAGGGCGTAAAAGGATGGAAAAATCTCGAATGGCTTCTGGTCCGAATCTCGCACCCGTTCTAAATGATTGCCCGGAATCAAATGGAATACCCGTAATGACAAAATCCATATGTTCATCTACCTGTTCAACAAATGGAAGCCGCATGAACGTACGTACTCCACAAAAACGGGGTGATTTGAATGAGTCTTTCGGTTGATACTTCATCATGTTACATCCTCCTAAATTTTCTTTATTCATTCCATAGCTTTGATTAAGCGTTCGGAATTTTTCATCTTACCTTTTACTTAAGCAAGATTCGCGCCAACTTTTCCCCTGCCATTAATAAGGATTTTCGTTATTCTTTTTCATCATTTGATTAAAAACTTAATCAATTTCATATTTTTTGATTTAGTTTTTGATTATTCCGACTTTTTGATTTATATTTTAATTAAGCAAAATCCCTATATCCAAAGGAGTGGAACTCATGTACGACGGAATGCTGGAGGAAGAATTAAAGAAAATCATTGAAACATCGAATAATAACATCCTCATTACCGATCAGGATGGAATCATTCTGTATTCCAATCCAAAGCTTTGGGAGATTTATGGGATGGAAAGTGACTCTTACATCGGAAGATCCGTCTATCAATTAGAAAAAGAAGGACTTCTAACTCCTTCCATCAACGCACTTGTTTTAAAAGAAAAGAAAGCACAGCGGATCATGCAACAAACAAAAACGGGTCATGTGGTCATGTCGACAGGCTATCCCATTTTTAATAAGGAAGGCATTCTCGCTAGGGTAATCAGCTATGGTCAGGATCAAACCGAGATTCTGCAATTGCAAGATCAATTTGAGCAATTACAACGAAAGGTAAAGGGCTATCAAACGGAAGTCGAGGATTTAAGAGAAAAAGAATTGGATTACCATGACATGAATGCTAGAAGTTATGAAACAAAGCATCTTTTAAAAACGATCCATAATGTTGCAAAAACTGATGCGACGATTCTCTTATTAGGACCATCCGGTGTAGGGAAAAGTACATTTGCTCGCGCCGTTCATGATCAGAGCAACCGAAAGAAAGAACCTTTTATTGAAGTGAATTGCAGCACGATACCTGATAGCTTGTTCGAATCAGAAATATTCGGCTATGAGCCTGGGTCATTTACAGGGGCAAACAAACAAGGGCGACAGGGCCTGATTGAACAGGCTGATAGCGGAACTCTTTTCTTAGATGAAATCGGGGAACTCCCACTTGCCATGCAAGCCAAATTACTGAATGTATTACAGGAAAAAAAGATAAAGCGCATCGGTGGAAAAAAAGAAAACCATATTAATTTCCGTCTGGTTGCCGCAACAAATCAAGATTTAAAGAAAATGGTAAGTGAAGGCAAGTTTAGGCTAGACTTATTTTATCGATTGAATGTGATTCCCATCCAAATTCCTGCTTTACACGAACGTAAAGAAGATATACCTCTCTTAATACAGCATTACTTACAGAAGATCAATGATAAATACCGGAAATTCAAAAAATTCCATCCAACGACTTATGAAGTATTGACTCATTATAATTGGCCAGGAAATATTCGAGAATTAGAAAACTTAATTGAACGATTAATCCTCACAATTGAGGAAACCAATATATATCCTGAACACCTTCCCCAATCCATCACAGGGCAAATGGAACAGCCTGAAGATTCCACTTTCCTTGAAATCGAACAGGAATGTGAGGAGAAATTCGATTTAAAGCAGACACTGGAAAAAATTGAAATGCAACTGATTGCCAAAGCATGGAAACAATGTAAAACCACATACGAAATGGCAGATCATTTGGGAATCAGTCAGCCAACAGTCATCTATAAATTAAAGAAATACAAAAAATATTTTTAAATTCGGCTTGAAAAATAAAAAAGAAGAAATTCTGTTCTGTTCTATTCACTTAAGGTGTCGTTAATCCCTATGCCCAGGTTACCGGTGGTTAGACCAGGGCAACAGGGATAGCAGGGAACCGGCTTGATAGAAATAACTGGGATATACAAAAAAGGCCTCCCATAAAAGGAAGCCCCTCAACATAGCAATCCTGCCAAACTATTTTATGCATTCAAGCCTTTTTCCAATTTGAAACCACAAGATTCGCGAATGATCAACTCATCCTTGAAAACGAATTTTTTCTTTTCAACCGTTCCGCCTTTCATTAAAGTCAGCAATAAGTTCGTCGCTTTTTTCCCTATTTCGTACTTAGGCTGGTCAATGGTCGTAATATGAGGGTTAAAAATCGAAGCTATTTTCAAATTATCAAAACCAACGACAGCAATATCCTCAGGAACGCTCAATCCATGGTCCTGTATTGCCTTTACAGTTCCCAGCGCCATTTCATCATTAAAAACAAACACTGCATCAGGCCTGCTTTCAAGCGATAATAGTTTCACCATCTGGTCATAACCTGAATCAATGCCATAATCCCCTTCCTGGACGAATTCCGGGTAGACCTTTAAGTGATGATCCATCATCGCCCCCTGGAATCCTTTTAAACGATCCCGGCTAAGGATGGTGTTCATGGGCCCCGTAATATGGGCAATTCGTGTATGCCCCAACTTAATTAAATGTTCCGTTACTTTTCTGGCACTGCTTACATTGTCGATCGATACAGTTGGGATGTCCAGACCGTCTACGTATTCACATGCCAGGACAATCGGGAATTGATTCGAAAGATTTTCCAGGCTTTCCCTGTTCATTCTAGCCGTAAGGAGTAATGCTCCATCCGCCTGCTTTTTGTAAAGCAAATCGATGTACTCCTTTTCCCGTTCAATGTCGTTTTCCGTATCTCCCAATATAACCTGATAGCCATTTTCTACAGCTGTATGTTCAATGCCCCGAAGCACTTCGGAAAAAAAGGGCCTTGTTATATCCGGAACGACAACAAGAATGATTTTTGTCTCTTTTGTCCTGAACTGACTGGCAATCATATGAGGCTTGTAATTCATCTCTTCAATCACCTGCAGCACTTTTTGTTTGGTATCTTCGCTGACTAAATCCGGCTGTCTGAGCACTCTTGAAACGGTTGCAGGAGATACGTTGGCCAATTTCGCCACATCGCTCATTTTCATACTTCCACCTGCCTATTTTCTCTTTTTGTCATTATCATTAATTCCATTATAAAGTAATTTAGACTTCATGTTAAAATATCGAATTCTCTAAGCAACGTTTCTTTCAAAACATTCATGGATTTTTTAACGCCTGTTAAAGGCTCCATTGTTAAATCTTCCATTTCGAGAACGACCGGTCCTTCATAACCAATCATTTTAACGATGGTAAAAAACTCTTTCCACCAGCCACTATCGTGCCCATATCCAAGTGCAACGTAATTCCATGATCTTCCTGCGTATTGATGCATTGGTTTCACATCAATCAATCCCTGGACATCATATATTCCTCTTTCCAACCGGACATCTTTTGCGTGAATATGATAAACTGCGCTTCCTAAAGCCCTTAAAGCTGCGATGGGGTCACCACCCATCCAAAATAAATGACTCGGATCAAAATTCATGCCGATCGTATCACCGACTTCATTCCTTAATTTAAAGAGTGTTTCAGGATTGTATACTAAATTGCAGCCAAGATTTTCGATGGCAACCTTTCGAACACCATGTTCATGTGCTGTTTTCACATCTTTTTCCCAATAAGGGAATGCCACCTCATTCCATTGCCATTGGAGCATCTCAAAATGAGAGGGCAAAATGGGATATGTCAGCTAATTTGGCGTCAATTCACTTGGTCCACCGCCAGGGCACCCCGACATCATGACAACCGTTTCGACACCTAAAAGCCCTGCAAGCTGAAAGGTCTTATCCACAACAGCTTTATGTATGCTTCCTTCTTCTGATGGATCAAGCTGATTGCCAGAACAATTTAATGCCGCAATTCTAATCCCCCCTTATATGTAATTCATTTAAAAATTGCTTTCGTTTTGCGGCACTGCCAAGAAGTCCGTCCAAATCAATATGTGGCCCTTCCGACCAATTTCCACATCCAAGCTCCAGGGTTTCTATCTCCAGATCCACACATGTATCCAGCATCTCTTCAAAGGGCATGTAACCTAAAATATCAGTGACTAAACCAACCTTCATAATTCATTCCTCCTCTATTAAACTAAAATCCCTTCCACGTCACTTAGTTCAACTTCAAATTCTGTTCTGTTGCTTTCCTTTCAAGGTGACTCCATACAATCATGAAGAACACAGCGATTGCACCTAGTGATCCCGAGAAATAAAATCCTGCTGAAATACCTATATGTGAATTCAATACTCCCGCAATTAAAGGTCCAGCAAACATACCAATCGCGTAGATTGCTTGATATGCCCCCATGGCCGTCGCTCTTTTTTCAAGGGGAATCGACTCCACCGCCATTCCTAAAAACAATGGAAAAAGAGTGCCTAATGAGAATCCATTCAATCCTTGTATTAGGTAAAGCATCCCTTTCGTCTCTATAAATGGCATACATGTCGTAAAAATGGCCGTTAGACAGAAAGCTAGTTTGAGTAACTTCCATTGTCCGAATAATGGTACGAATATTTTCCCGCTAAGCAAGGTAGCAATTGCATGGGGAATCATGAATGAAAAGATGACGATGCTGATCTCACTTGTCTGAAGTCCAAGTTTTAAAGCAAATGTTGGGGTGAAGCCGAACATTGTCGTGAAGATGATGCCGTGAGCGAGAATGGATAGGAATGATACTTTTAAAAGTGCCGGTTCAAGCATGACTGATACCAATTCTTTCAATTTAATAGGCTCTTTCTGAAAATCTTCGTTCGATTCGTAAATAAAAAGCGATAGGACGATACCAACGAAACCGATTATCCCTCCCATCCAAAAAGGCGCGTGCCATCCCCATTGATCGACAATGTATCCGCTGACCATCATTCCAAGCAGCTGTGCTAAAACTACAGACAACGAGATACTGCCCATCGCTTGGTGAAGATCACGTTCAGAAAAATAACTGGAAAATAAAATGGTGAACGCTACCCACGTTGCCGCGGCAACTCCAGCTAATGACCGGGCCAAAAGGATCCAGCCTAAACTATCTGCCCATGCAAATGTCACGCAACTCAGCGTACTCACGACCATCCCAAAGATAATAAATGGTTTTCTTACTTTTATAAGGTCGGAAAAGATTCCAAATGGAAGCCGGAAGAGAAATTGCATTAGCCCATAACTGCCTAATACAATGCCGATAAATGTATAATCCCCTCCAATAGACTCTAGGTAAGGGGATAAAATAGGAATATAAATGAAATTTGAAAACCAAAAAATAAATGAAAGCACTAAAAATAAAAGTCTATTTCTAGCTTTATGTAACGGAGTCATTGCATCACTTCCTCTTTAAATCCACACTTCATCCTAAGCTGTATATACTAAAAGGTGCCCGCAACGGTAATTGGGAACACCTTTTCGATCTTAAGCCTTTCCACTCGTATTGAACTCTGCCATCTTTCTTTTCACGACAGAGATGATAGCTTCTTTTGCTGGTGTGATGATGGCGCGTGGCTCGTATACTTTTTCCTCAACAGCCAATACTTCCCGAATCGTCTTTGCCCACACTTGTATGCTTTCCGTATTGACATTTATTTTAGCGTGTCCAAGCTTAATCGCTTTTCTGATTTGGTGCAGCGGAATACCGGAGCCGCCATGTAAGACGAGAGGTATATTCGTCATGTTCGAAATTAATTCCATTTCCTCAAAACCAAGTTTAGGTTCTCCTTGATATGGGCCATGAACGGAGCCCAAAGCAGCCGCTAGTGCATCAATTTCCGCTTCTTTTACAATCCGCATGCATTCATTGGGATCTGCATATTGAATACCGCCGACGAGACCATCTTCCGTCCCTCCGACTGTCCCGACTTCGGCTTCAACAGAAACGCCTCTTGGACGGGCATAGTCGGCAACCATCTTGGTCATTTCAATGTTTTCATCAATTGGATGATGGGATCCATCGATCATGACCGATGTAAATCCCGCATCCATCGCTTTCTTGCAGCGTTTCACATCCATTCCATGATCAAGATGAAGAGCAACCGGAACCATAATGTCCATTTCTTCCATAAGGCTTTTCACCATAACCGCAATCGTCTTAAATCCGCCAAGATAATCAACAAGCCTGTCCGATGCCGCAAGTATGATCGGCGCTTGTTCCTCATTAGCAGCCTGTAAAAACGATTGGGCGAATGCCAAACCATTAATATTATATTGACCCACCGCGTAACTTTCTGCTTTTGCTTTTTCAAGCATCTCTCTCATTGATACTAAAGGCATGATTCCGTCACCTCCTGTTTTCCGAAACTATCAGTATCGCTCAAACGTGCTGAAGCGCAAAGTATTTCGAAATAACTTGAATTGTCGTTTCCTTTGCGGTCTTAATGGCTTCTTCTGCGTCCAGTTTGTAATATTCCGGACGAAACAATTCAACAGAGACGACGTCAGAATAACCAATTCCCTTCAATACGGATAATATGCTGTCTAAATCTATGGCTCCATGCCCTGGCCATACCCGATCTTCATCCGTCAAAAAACCGATTGGAAAATCCTCTGTATCATCAATGTGTAAAATAAAGATTTTAGATCCATCCGCTTTCTTCAAATCTTCCAAACTGGAACCCATTGCATGGAAGTGAAAACAATCTAGCACCACCCCAACATTGTCACGATTGACTGTTTCAACAATATCGTATGCCTGACCGAATGTATTCACTGTACATTGCGGATGCCCGACAAATTCCACAGCAATTTTAACACCATACGGTTTTGAGATGTCGGAAAGCTCCGTCAATACTTCCACACAGCTGTTTTTTATATCTTCTTTCAATATTTTCACTTCCGTTACGAGCGGAACCGCCACCACGTATTTCACATCTAGTTTCTGCGCCATGATCATCATATTTTTAAATTCGTCGATTATCGCCTTATAGCCGACTTCATCCCGATTATTAAAGAATACAAGCGCGTTGAAGGCAAGTGGCTTAATATGATTCGCCTTAAAAAATTCAGCTAGTTCATCAATGGAGTGCTCTTTTAAATACTCAGGCAATTTATCCATTGTACGGATTTCGATATAATCGTAACCATGTGTTTCACAGTGTTTGAGATCTTTGACCAAGTTGGAATTTTCAAGCGTCGTAGCTTGGTTGAAACAAAGCTTCATTCTGTCAACCTCCAATTCTTTCTGCTAAACCCAAACCGTCCCTCATTTTTTGAAGCATAAGCTTACTTGACCAGTCTGCCTTGTCGATCCAAGCGAATACAGCATTTGTGGCAATGCCGTCAAAATTCATTTCATTTAGCTTTTTGAAGATCGTATCAAAGTCAACTTCCGCTTCGCCGATGTTCAAATGCTGGTGGACGGTTGCCTCGACACCTGGAGGATTGACGATATATCGGAGTCCGTTGGATGCTTTATGATTGAAAGTATCCGCAAACAAGACGTGTTGCAGGCGATCACCTGCAGAATCAAACATAGGAGCAATATCGCCTTTACCATCATCATAAAAAAATGTATGTGCGGTTGAATACACAAGGTTGATCCACGGACGGTCAAGGGCACGAATCATATCCATCGCTCCCTCATGCGTTTCGATGAAATCGAATGGGTGTGCCTGCAAATTCAGTTTAACGCCTTCCCTTTCAAAAACAGGCAGGAGCTCATCCATTGATTTAATGAATTTTTCTTCACAAATAACTTCATTGAATTTAGAACCGTTAAATTCACTATTCATCAAGTCAACATCCAATTCCACTGCCACTTCAATGGCGCGTTTCCAATTACGGACTGCAGCTTGGCGTCGTTCCTCATCAGGACCGGCCCAGTAGTATAGTGGAAGCAAGGATGATATCTTCACTCCAGCGTCGCTGCACCAGCGTTTCAAATTTTTAATCTGTTCCTTATCCACTTTCGGGTATTTATAAAATGGGCAAAAATCTTCCCTCGGTGACAGTTCGATATATTCATAGCCTAATTCCGCTGTTTTATCGACCATTTCTTTTAAAGATAAATTGGCATACATCGTAGGATCCAATGCTAGTTTCATTGTCTTTCCCCCTATATGAAGAATGAGTATATTTTTCGTCTCCATGCATCGTTTGTATCACAAAGTTCACTGTACAGTGATTTTCCCCGTATAAAAATCTGGCTTCTCGGCAAGTTCAACTAATTCTTTCTGTCCTGATTCTTGCGCTTTCACGCAAGCATCTGCTGTTACAGAGGCAATGTATCCGTCCCACGCAGTCGGACCATTCGGTTGACCTGTCTGTTTAATGGAATCTATGAAATCTTGCAACTCTATATCATATGCATCCATAAAACGGTCTTTCCAGTCTATTAAGATTTCCGTGCTCCGTTTTGAGCCTTTCCTTGTAACGATGCTCGCTGGTTCAGGAAGATGCGCAACCCCTTCTTCACCAATGACTTCACATTGGATATCATAACCATATTTACAATTCACGAATACTTCCGCTTGAATGACAATCCCGCTTTTCGTTTCCAATATGATGAGTTGAGGATCTTTTAAGTTAGCATGTGCACGACTTGTTTTCTTCGGGTAAATGACTTGAACGGATTTGTAATCATCACTGATTAGCCAATGCAATACATCAATCTCATGAATCAATGTATCAACGACAGCCATTTCCGTTGTATATTTTTCATCCACTTCTGGATTGCGGTGTACACAGCGAACCATGAGCGGATCACCAATTTCATTTCTATCGATGGCTTCTTTCAATTGTACGTAACCGCTATCATAACGGCGCATAAAACCAACTTGCACCAAACGCTTCCCGTGTCTCATTTCCGCTTCGGCAATTCTCCTGCAGCCTTCCGCAGTCGTCGCCAATGGCTTTTCACAGAACACATATTTCCCAGCTTCAATCGCATTCAATACGTTTTGCTCATGAGCAGGGCCCCAACTCGTAACGAGCACAGCATCCACATTTTCCGAGGTTACTAGTGATTTGTCATCCGGATATACAAGTGCATCAAGTCCGTATTGTTTCACAACCTGTTTTGCCGCCTCTTCATTCACATCGGTTACAGCCACAATTTTCCCTCCGGATAATTTGCCAGTAATTCTTTTAATATGCTCCCGGCCGATGGCTCCCGTTCCTATTACACCAATATTTAATGTCATGGTCATATTCCTCCTATTATAGGTATCTTGTTTTATACTCTGTAACTCTTATATTACTTTTGTAATTTCCTTAACCGGTTCTTTTCCGTGATTACGGAAATTTTGTTCAAGCTGTTCAAGTGTAAGTCCTCTCGTTTCCGGTAAACACTTTTTCACAAAGATGATAGCCAAAATGCCTAAAGCGAAAAAGACATAGAATGTAGTAGACAATCCGACTTTATCAAGTAAGACCGGGAAGGTTAAGCCTATGAGAAAGTTCACACCCCAAAGGAAAAATACAGTGACCCCCATACCCAGCCCACGTACTTGAAGTGGGAAGATCTCTGAAAGCATCAACCAAGTAACCGGTGAAATGGCCCCCTGCTGAAAAGCAAGGAAAGTGACGGTCAAGGACAAAATGATATATGGAAGGGCGGCGGATCCTTCAAGAAGGGAAGAAAATACGCCAATCAAAAGCAGAGCTGCCGTCGTTCCAATCAATCCGGTTAAAAGCATTGGACGACGCCCAATCTTACCAAGCAGCCAAATACCTAAAAACGTGGCCAAAACGGAAATGATACCGTTTGCAATATTTCCGATCAATGCAGCTTTTGTTGCAAAACCTGCATCTTTTAAAATTTGGGTACCGTAGTACATGATCGAATTAACGCCCGTTATTTGCTGGACGATGGCAATCCCCATTCCAAGAAAGACAATTCTTCGTATCCACGGGACGGTCAAATCTTTAAATGTAGCTTTTTTAACATGGTTCTCTTCATCAAATGTTGCTTTGATTCCTTGAAATTCTGTTTCTGCCTCATCTATTTTGCGAATTTTTTTCAATACCTTCAGGGCCTCTTCATTTTTATTTTTGGACACAAGCCACCTTGGACTTTCAGGCAACCTGATCATGCCAAAGAAAAGAAGTATGGCTGGTAATGATGCTATAGCCAGCATGTAACGCCAGACATGTGAACTGTCCCCCATCGTTGTCCCAAGAATGGCATTGAAGATAAATGCGAGCAGCTGTCCACTCACAATCATTAATTCATTTTGGGTGACGATCCGGCCGCGCCGTTCTGCAGGAGACATTTCCGCCAAATAAGTCGGGACGGTTACGGACGCCCCGCCTACTGCAAGTCCGAGTAGAAAACGGCATATAATCATGACCGTAACATTCGGAGCAAACGTGCATCCAATGGTGGAAAAGAAGAAAAGTATCGAAAGAAAAAGAATATTTTTGCGGCGGCCGGCATAATCCGAAAGACGCCCTCCAAGAAATGCTCCAAGTGCAGCGCCTAAAAGAAGTGAACTTGCTACAAGTCCTTGCGTAAGTGAATTGAGGTTAAGTTGATCAGCTTCGGACATGAACGGCAATGCGCCATTAATGACACCTGTATCATAGCCGAACAAAAGACCGCCCAACGTCGAGATAATAATAATCTTGCGTAAGAATGCCATTTGATTTCCATCATTACTCAAATTATTCACTTCTTTCCGGTTTTTAATCTTGAACCAAGAGCAGTCTGTCATTTATATATTTGCGAGCGATTAATGCGTATTCCAATGGATGGGCAACAGACGGATCCTGTTCAGCTTCTACAACAATCCAGCCTTTATAATGATTTTCCAGTAATGTATGATAAGCTTCGACGAAGTCAATACAGCCGTCACCAGGCACAGTGAACATGCCGGCTAAAAATGATTCTTGAAATGATTTCCCCTCTTTCCGACACCGTTCCAGCACGTTATGTCTTACATCTTTGAAATGAACATGCTCAATGCGGTCAATATGCTTTTGTAAAAGAGACATGCATTCACCATCAGATACATAAATATGTCCAGTATCATATAACAGATGCACTGCATTTTTTTCTGTATTCTCCATCAGGCGATCAATTTCAGTCAAGGTCTGGACACCTGTCCCCATATGGTGGTGATACACAAGTTTTAAGTTGTATAGACTGGCAATATCCCCAAGTCTGTTTAAGCCCGTACACAATATTCCCCATTCCTCATCTGTAAAGTGAGGCTTTTCGTTGAATACATCGTTCCTTCCGCCTTGGATACTGTAAGTCTGTTCGGATACTACCGCTACATCTCCATGGACCGCCTGTAAATATTGGCAGTGTTCACGGAAATCCCCTTCTGCTTTTTCGATGCCATCACGAATGATATAACTGCTGAACCACTGACCGGCGATTTTTAAATTTCGAAGCTGAAGTTCTTTATTCAGGACTGCCGGTTCCGGGAAAAATCCCCCTACTTCGGTCCCCTGAAATCCTGCCACGACAATATCGCTTAAAAGGTGGGACAAGGTGTTTTCAGCCCCGATTTCCGGAATGTCATCATTTCGCCAGCCAATTGGGGCAATCCCCCACGAAATCTCCTCCATTTTCTGAATGCCCCCTTTTAATATTGTTTGGCCCTTTTTAATTTCTCTTGTCTCACTTCATATGCCTTTTGAACACTTTCTTGTTCCGAAACCTCTGCCACGCCAACATTCCACCAAGAGTCGTAACCATCCGTCATCGTTTTCGGCAGGACTTTTATTTCTATTAATGTAGATACCGATTGTTTTTTTGCATCTTCCAATGCGTCTTTCAACTCATCCACTGTATTGGCCCGATAAGTCTTGGCCCCGTAACCTTCTGCCACTTTTGCATAATCGATATTCATGATTTTATTATCATGTGTTCTGAATTCACAGCAATATGTTCCGCTGCCATTCTCCATTTGCAGATTGTTGATGCATCCAAAGCCTGAATTATCAAACAATAAAACATTGATTTTATGATTATATTGGATGGATGTAATCAATTCAGAATGAAGCATCAGGAAACTGCCGTCACCTACCATTGCATAGACTTCTCGGTCCGGATGGGCAAGCTTTGCTCCTAAAGTTCCTGCAATTTCATAGCCCATGCAGGAAAAACCATATTCAAGATGGTACGTATTTGGTACGCTTGAATGCCAGAGTCGCTGCAAATCACCGGGAAGTGATCCGGCTGAACCGACGACCACACTGTCTGGATTGACTGTATCGTTTATTGCGACCATCGCAGTGGATTGTGCCAATTCAGTGTTCAATGTATCCGAGTATTCATTCAAGACTTGCTGTGAAAACTGGCTTTTGATTTCAGGCATGAAATTTTCACGGCTGAAAGTCACTTTACTTAAACGATTACGTTCAATGAGCCACTCTCCTTTCCATTCCTTAAGCGACTCCCCATATTCCGTTTCATATCCCACCAGTAACGCTTCAAGTTTTTCTAGCGCCACTTTTGCATCGGCCACGACTTGAAACCCATCTAATTTATAGGTTTGAAGACGGCTGACGTTAATGTTTAAAAACTTAGTCCCTTCAAAATCAAAGGCAGTTTTGGAAGAGGTCGTGAAGTCTGTATAACGGGTCCCGACACCAATTACGAGATCTGCCTGGCGGGCCGCTTTATTGGCAGCCATTGTACCGAGAATTCCGACTCCGCCCAAATTCTTCGGAAAAGATGATTCCACAGTAGATTTACCGGCCTGTGTTTCCACAAGTGGAATGTTATGTTTTTCCGAAAGCTTAATCAAAATATCCCTTGCTCCTGAATATCTTGCTCCACCACCGACGATGATGATCGGCTTCTTACTTGCTTTAATCCTCTCAGCCGCCCCACGCAGCTCCCGTTCCACCGGAGCTTTCCGATCCAAATAATGAACACGTTTTTCAAAAAATTGCTCATCGTAATCGAAAGCTTCTCCTTCTACATCCTGTGAGATGCATATCGTTGCCGGCCCTGCTTTCCCAGGATCGGTCATCACCTCGAAGGCACGGATCAGACTGGACATGAGCTGCTCTGGGCGAGTGACGCGATCCCAATATCTTGATACTGCCAAAAAAGCATCATTGGTAGTGATGGCCGTACTATGCTCATGCTCAAGCTGCTGAAGTACGGGATCTGGCTGGCGTGTGGCAAATGTATCTGCTGGAAGTAAAAGGACAGGAATATTATTGGCAAGTGCCGTTCCCGCAGCAGCTATCAAGTTGGCAGAACCTGGCCCGGCAGATGTAGTGACGGCATAAATTTTTCGGCGGAGCATTTCCCGGCTGTATGCGATCGCTGCGTGTGCCATCCCTTGCTCATTCTTTCCTTGAATCACTTTCAAGTGACCGGCATCCTGTTCGAGTGCCTGACCGATACCAACGACATTCCCATGACCGAATACATTAAAAATACCTTCAACAAATGGGAACTCCTCACCATCTACATGAATGTACTGCTGATTTAAAAACTTGATTAAAGCTTGGGCTGTCGTCAACCTTACTCTTCCCATCTATGTTCACCCCTCTATGTAGATAAATTCCTTATACTCGTTCAGCAATCAAACCCTCGATTTCTTCTGCAATGGGCATCGCCTCAGATGAGCTATGCTTGCTTACTACGATTGATGCGGAAGCACTGCCGAACTTTAAAGCGTTTTCAATCCCTTTGCCGCTTACTAACGCATATAAGAAAGCGGAAGCATATGAATCTCCTGCGCCAAAAGTTTTCAAGACTTTCGTTTTATAAGCCTTCGCTTTAAATACTTCGCCCGTTTTGGCATACGCATATGAACCTTCGACACCGTGTTTGATGACCACTAGATCTGCGGAATGTTTAAACAGATGATGGACGGTCTCTGCATTTGTACCTTTTACGGTATTTTCCATTACATCAAATTCATCACGCGTGCCTATCAAAATGTCTGATTGCTCCGCAACTAACGAATAATAAACGGAGGTTTCTTCAATGGAATTCCAGGTATAAGGACGGTAATCCAGTTCAAATACGACTTTTACATGATTTCTTTTCGCTAGACTGACCGCTTTTAACACTGCCTCACGTGATGGACTTTTCGCTAAGGCCGTTCCTGAAACCAATAGGATCTTTGATTTTTTGATATATGCTTCATCCACTTCCGAAGGTGCTAAATGAAGGTCGGCTACATTTTCCCGGTACATAAGGATACTGCATTCTTCAGGACTTTTAATTTCCGTGAAGGCAAGTCCCGTTTTATGCCCTTCTTGGTCAATCACCGTATTTGATGTATCCACACCTGCCTCACGCATATAACGCTCGATGAAACGGCCATGCTGATCATCGGCCAGTTTACCGATGAATCCGACATTCAGGCCTAACTTTGCACTTCCGATAGCAACATTGGCAGGTGAACCGCCCACATACTTTGTGAATGTCATGGTCTCTTCCATAGGGCGGTTATATTCATTGGCATTCAAGTCAATGCAAGCACGGCCAATGGCAATCAAGTCATATTCCTTATCGGTTTTAAATGTATAGTTCATCCGGTTAACAGCTCCTTTTCATTTAACGATTCAGGATCCACTCATGATCGGGATCATTATAAAATTTCCAAGTCCTAGTCGGACCAGCCATGACATTCAAGTAATAAGATTCATAACCGTCAGGCACTCCCACCGGATGATAGCCCGCCGGTACAAGTACGACATCGCCGTTTTCAACGGACATGGTCTCATCGATTGAACGGTCATCAGTATATACTCTCTGAAAGATGAACCCCTGAGGTGGGTTCATTTCATGATAGTAAGATTCTTCTAAAAATGACTCATTTGGTAAGTTATCCTGATCATGTTTATGCGGAGGATAACTCGACCAGTTGCCGCTTTCCGTGTATACTTCGACCACTAGAAGACTGTTCGCATACGGAGCTGAATCAGGCAAGATATTATGCACCATCCGCTTATTGCTCAAAATGCCCCTATGTTCTACGCCAACATCTCCCGCTTTAATCAATTTAGTTGGAAGTTGCTTATCAGAAGGTGAATAACACAGCGCTACTCTAGCCTTGGTCATTCCTTCTAATTTAAAATCCCTATCATTTGACACGTAAATGCTATCAGTAGGTACTTTATCAAATACGCTATCACGTGTCCCTAAATCATTAAATATTTCTTCTCCTACGGTCACGTTGATCTTTCCCGTAAGAGCGACAATGCAACACTCCTTGTTAACTAACGATTCGGAATATATAGCGTTTGGAGTTAACTCCATTATTTTGAATTCAACAAATTCTAAAGGAGAATTCCCTTTTGTAATGGCTTGAACGATTGTAACACCTTCAGAGACCTCTTTTGTTTCTGGTTTTTGGAGTAATCTGCCCATATGTACCTCCTTGTTTTTAAAACGCGAAAGATTGGATAAATCCGGCCCGTATTCAAGCGGGCCAGACATGCATTATTTTAATGTTGCAATTACTTCACGTAACGTGCAGTCACCATTTTTTTCCTCGTGTAGAATTCCACACCGTCACTTCCATTTGCATGGAGGTCGCCATAGAATGAATCTTTATATCCAGAGAATGGGAAGAATGCCATAGGTGCAGGAACACCGACATTAATGCCCAACATTCCGGCATGGATCGTTTCTCGAAACTGGCGTACATCTGCTGCACTGTCTGTATAAAGGCAAGCCCCGTTCGCCAGTGCTGAAGCATTGGCAATTTCAATGGCTTCGGTTAAATCTTTGGCACGGACAACAGAAAGCACTGGCGCAAAAATTTCATCTTGCCAGATTTTCATTTCCTGTGTCACATGATCAAAAATCGTAGCCCCGAGGTAATACCCATTGCCACTAGCAGCCTCATCTTTACGGCCATCACGTACAAGGGTCGCACCTTGAGCTATACCTGATTCGATGTAACCAATAGTCCTCTTCTTAGCCCCTTCTCGAATGACAGGTCCCAGGAAAACACCGTCATCCAAACCATTACCGATCGTAATGGCATCAGCAGCCTGTTTTAATTTTTCAACTAGCTCATCTGCTACACTTTCTTCTACGACAACAACCGCAGCAGCCATGCAACGCTCACCGGCCGAACCAAAAGCCGCGCTTGTTATTTCCTTGGCCGTCAAATCAAGATTCGCATCATTCAAGACAATCGAGTGATTTTTCGCCCCCGCAAGAGCCTGTACACGCTTCAAGTTAGCCGTTCCTGTTTTATAAACATATTCAGCCACTGGCTGTGAACCGACGAAGGAGATCGCTTTCACATCTTTATGTTCCAGAAGTCCATTTACCACGTCATGTGCTCCATTTACAATGTTCAATACTCCTTTAGGAAGACCTGCCTCCTCAAACAGCTCAACAATGCGTGCTGCAAGAAGCGGTGTGCGTTCAGATGGCTTTAACACGAATGTATTGCCACATGCAATTGCAAGCGGGAACATCCAACAAGGGACCATCATCGGAAAGTTAAATGGCGTGATACCACCGATTACACCAATTGGATAACGGTACATACCCGATTCAATGTTTGTCGCAATGTCCGGAAGCTGTTTGCCCATCATCAGCGTTGGTGCACCCGCCGCAAACTCGACACACTCAATGCCCCTCTGTACTTCACCAATCGATTCCGATAAACTTTTACCATTTTCGATAGTGACCAGTTTAGCAAGTTCTTCCCAATTATCCACTAGGAGCTGCTGGTATTTGAACAATATTCTAGCCCGTTTCGGGACAGCAACCTGAGACCATTTTTTAAATGCTTCATTCGCTACTTGAACCGCATGATCCACATCTTCTCTAGTAGAAAGCGGGACCTCTGCAATCGCCTCACCAGTTGCAGGGTTGAACACGATTTCCGTTTCATTTGAAGTGGATTCAACCCACTCACCATTTATATAGTTTTTTAATTTTTTCACCTGATTTGTTACTGAAGACATTCTTTTTTCCTCCTTGAAAATAAAGTATTTTGTTTGATCATCAAACCCATTTCTTTAGTAGATATAAGAAATCGTCGCCAAATGAAATCGATTTCATTTAACTATAGAAAAATACCTTCCATGTTTCATACTTAGATCAATCAAAAGATTACTACCTCCACTTCAATATCCAAGATATCGTCCTGAAGAAATAAATCTATGAATGAAATCGATTTCATTTTTTTCTGGAGTTCCTCTTAAGAAAAAGGTAAAGACCTTTTTTCGACTAACGAAGATGTCGGAGCTAGTGATCTTTAATGATAGGACTCACAGTATACTTCCACTTTTCACTTCTGATTAAAGGTTGTCCATCATCGTGAATTTGTGATGAAATCGATTTCATTTACTTTATAAGGAAATACTACAATGAAATTTTTTCCCTGTAAACCCTTTTTTTGATTTTTTATAATATTCTTTTTTCTCCACACTTCGAAACATTGTTAGATATGTAAATCGTCATGAATATTTGTTAATGATATTTATACGGAAGATTACCTCTTCATCATAATCGGATTCCCTTCTAGATATAAAAGTCTTGTTTTTATAACATAATGAATCCTTACTTAAAAGTACCGATATTTTTTTCAAAATACTAATATCACTAGGTTTAATTGCATGGAGTATATCCATGAACCCCCCATTCAAATTAAATTCCCTATCCATCAACAATGCCTTCTCTTTTTCATTATTATCCCATTCTAAGAACAAAATAAAAGATATGTTACTATATCAAGAGAATCAGAATCACATAGCCTAAATCGAGATATGTCGATCAACAAAAAAAGGCACCCATAATGGGAGCCTGAATTTTAGTGAAGGTAAAGTTATTGTATGTGAATGGCCACGATTCCGCTTCCTTATGTGGCACGATAGTTGAAATAAGATATTACACCCAGTTACTTTTTTTTCTTTTAAAATATGTTCAAGCCTTTTTATGCGTGTCACATTTCATGTAATGTACAAAATGAACCGACTCCAATCGATATGCTTATCATCAATCACCTTAATTGATAATAAGCATATCGATTATTGAAGTTTTAAGGTCCCTCTTGAAATTAAAACTAAAAATGTCAAAACAAAATAAAAATGAATCAGGAAGTTATGTAGCTCTTCCTGATTCATTTTTATTTTCATTGATTACTTTTTATCTTTACGACTTTTGGGAACATAGTCATTCAGTTTGTTAAATAAAGAAGTAATGTAGGAGTTGAGTTCGAATCGATCCTCCTGAACAAATTCTGCTAACGACACTCCATTCTTTTTCATTTCTTTTCCCCCTTTTAGCATTTCATCCTGATGCATAAACCTTTTGCCTCTTATGCCTGTAGCTTTTGGCATTGGCGCCCTTACATAAGGAATAATTGAAAATTCCTTTGATCTTCTCTCCGTCGTTCTCTTTATCTGACTATTATACAAGAAAGCGCTTACAATGTAAAATATTATAATACTATAGATTCCTATTAACGAAGAATGTTTCAGCTAAAAAAATTTCAGCTTCATCTTATATATATTATCAAGCTTCACTGGCTTTTCGTGCACGGGAGCTTTTCGTTTACATCATAACTACTTGTCTTTTTTGCAGTGTGCAAAATTTCATGAAATGCTCTTCAATATTTCAGTTAAACGTATGAACTCTTCCTTATCACGATTCTTCAATGAGTCATCGATGGCTTTTTCGATTTGTGCTTTACGGTAATCACTAAGCGCCTTTTTTAAAACCATCTCAGCCATCTCTTCAGGTTCCAGTGATGTTCCAGGCAATTGCTTCTCCATACGAAACCAACTCCTTAACCTTTTTTCTATTATACTAAATAACTTGGAGATTATTATCTATTTATTAAAATGTTATCCTTTCCACTTTTTTTATTTCCTTATTCACATGATTTCCACATTGCCACTCTTCTATACATAAAAAATACTAAATGATCAAATTGATCCTCAGGATTAAAACTTTTTCCTTTTACTTAAAACTACACTTACTTTATCCGTGAACCCTTATCTCATTTTTCCATTACTTTAGAATTAATTATATTCGAATACAGGTGCAATAAGCTATGTTAAACGCTTCATTTTTTCAGAAAAATCAGAATTATATTGACGGACAAGGATAACCTCTCTAAAATAATCTAAATAATCCATTTTTTTACTTATATTCACCACCCACCCATTTTGTTCATGTAAATGAACACTCTTCGATGTAAGCGTTTTTTACAAATGAAAAAAATAATAAAGGAGCATTTCCCATGAAAAAAAGCCGAGTTCTTTTCGCTAGTTTAGCTGGTTCCGTTATTGAGTGGTATGATTTCTATTTATATGGGACAGCGACGGGCTTAGTTTTTACAACACTATTCTTCCCCAATCATGATCCAGCGATATCACTTCTTCTTGCCTTTGTCACTTTCGGGGCAGGTTACGCGGCCCGTCCAATCGGGAGCATCCTATTCGGACATATGGGTGATCGCATTGGACGGAAGGCGGCACTCATGTTCACCCTCATTGGTATGGGCGGAAGTTCAATGCTTATCGGTGTTCTGCCCACCTATGCCCAGGTTGGTTTGGCAGCCCCCGCCATCTTGGTGGCGCTGAGATTGATTCAAGGGATTTCCTTGGGTGGTGAATGGGGCGGGGCCATTCTTTTGGCAACAGAATCTGCCCCAAAGGGTGTCCGTGGGTTATATGGATCCATTCCCCAACTAGGGGTTCCCATTGGTTTAGTTGCCGGTTCATTCAGCCTTACCCTTATTAGTTCTTTGACTACCGATGCCCAATTTTTATCTTGGGGTTGGCGGATTCCTTTTCTTTTAAGCGGGGTACTGATCGCATTGGCAATCTGGGTAAGGAGTGGAATTGAAGAAACGGAAGAATTTCAAGCGCAGAAAGATAGCGGTAATCTTGCGAAGATTCCCATTATTGACACGTTGAAGCACGATTGGAGAAGTGTAATGCAGGTGATCGGACTAAAAATCGGGGACGGGTTCTTCAATGTATTCATCATGTCCTATGTTCTCGTCTTTACCACAATGTATTTTGGTTATTCACGAGATTCAGCCCTGACCGCTTTAACAATTGGCTGTGCTACAATGCTCATTACCATTCCCGTCATTGGATACATTTCTGATTTCATCGGTCGAAAAATCATCTATGTGGGAGGCCTGATACTCCTTTTCGTCTTGTCTATCCCCTACTTCACTATGATCGGACAAGGGGTAGGCTGGTTCTACTTTATGCAGGCAGTTGTACTCGGCGTTGTTTGGGGAGCGATTTTTTCTACACAAGGAACATTATTCTCAGAGCTCTTTCCTGCAAAGGTCCGTTATACGGGATTATCTGTCGGATATCAGGTCGCGGCAGCCATTGCCGGTTTCGGTCCTCTCATTTGGACCGCCATGGCGGAATCATATGGCCCATCCCCTTTGGTATTTGGCGGATTCATGATGGCTGGTCTCGCAATTTCCCTGGCGCTTTGTCTATTAATACCGCAATCCAGTAGAATCATCGAAAAGGATCAAACTCTAAAACCCAACGAGCTGGATTTGAACTGATACTCAATCTATGAAATAAATAAAACCATAGGCTGCATGTTCCTATCACCGGGATATGCAGCCTATGGTTTGTTAGAATGGCTTGAACATTTTCAAATGCTTGTCATCCTACAATCTCTAAAAGGTCTGTCAGCTTGCTGATTTCATAGGTTGGCTTGATTCCCAGATTATTATCCTTTTGATGGGGATTGTACCAGCATGTATCCATTCCATAATTCAAACCGCCCTGTATATCTGATGTCAAGGAGTCACCCACCATCAACGCTTTCGATATATCCGTGATCTTTAACTTGGAACATGCATAATCAAAAATCCCTCTATCAGGCTTCTGAAACCCAGCCTCTTGGGAAATTATCAAAGTCTCAAAGGTATTGCAAAGGGGTGACCCCCCGAGTCTTGCTGTCTGCACTGTTGTGAAGCCATTTGTTATAATAGCCAGCCGGCATCCACCAAGCTTCTCGCAAACCTCTAAAGCCCCGGGCAGAAGATGTATTTCCTTTCCCAAATGTCCAAGGTACGCACCGCTGAACGCATCCGCATCGATATCAAGCCCATGCTTCAGGAACAATCGCTTGAACCTTTCCACTCCCAGATTTGTTAAATCAATACGCCCCTGTTCCAAGTCCCTCCATAATACCTGGCTGATTTCTTGGTAGCATACCTCATAATCCTCCGCCCCTGTGGGCAAACCGAACTCCAAGAAGACTTCATACAGTGCCCTTTTTTCCGATATGCCAAAGTCTAACAATGTATCATCCACATCAAAAAAGATAATCTCGTATTTCATCGCTGCCTCCATAATCATTTTAGTCCAACTTAACACATTTCCTTTAGTTACGTATTAATTATGCAAATTCATGGTTGAAAAATACAAAAAGGATAGCTTTTAAAGGCTATCCTTTTTTGTATGGTTCTTTATAGAAGACGTACCCCAATTCTTTATCGATAGTCATAGAAGATAAGGCGAATAAGACGGTTTCCAATACCACGCTTCCATTGATCAAGAAGTGATTATTCGTTTAACCGGCTCTTCTTCCTGAACCATTTGTTGGTCTTTTCTTGTAAAAGCACTAACAGCCAGCATGACGATAAGGTTAAAGGTAATGGCGACGATCCCTATATCAAGATCCTGTATGAAATGTGGTGCCTTCGGTAATAAAGTGGCCATTGTTGCCTCTGCCAGAGTAAAGTAAGCGACCAACACCACCCCTAAAATCATTCCTGCAGAGGCCCCCGCTTTACTTACCGGATTTCTCTTAAGCAAGCTGAATACTAAAGGAGGGAAAAGCTGCAGGACAAAACTGTAAGCCATGGTCAGTAACGCAATCATTGTATTACCTCCATAGAATGTAAAGATTAAGGAGACCAATGATACGATTGGAACAAATATACGGGTTAGTTTGGCAAGCTGTTCATTCGATGTGTCAGGCTTAACGGCTTTATAAATATTCTTTGATAAAATCGTGGCTGCCGTCAAAATTAACATCGAGCATGGTACAAGGGCTGCAAGCATGCCTGCTGCTCCGACAACGCCAACAATCCAGGGCGGGAAAGCATCTTTCGCGATTTTAAATAAGGCAAGGTCGGTATCTCCACCTTGTAGATTCGGTATCTGCAAAACCGCCGTAAAACCGATAAAAAGAATGAAAACCAGAATGATTTGATACAGAGGTAAAATGGCAGAGTTTTTCCTGAGAGCCGATTCGTTTTGGGAAGATAAACTCGCTCCAAAGCAATGCGGCCACATATATTGGCCCAATGCGATGGTCAGGCAAAGGGAAATATACCAAGAGATGCTAAACCCTTCATCCGGAAGCAATAAAAATCCCGGTTTTGTTGCTTCAAGAGTTTCGAACATTGGTTGTATTCCACCGAAGTAATGTATTGGTAAATAAATGCCCAAAAACACAATTACGACAAGAATGAGGATATCTTTCAATACTGCCGTCCACGCCGAACCATGAATACCTGACACATATACAAAAACAGTTACGCAGAGCATTCCGATCCAAACAGCAACCGTTGGGGGAATCAATCCATATGATGCTTCGGAAACGATGATTTGAAAGCCTTTTAATTGTAATACGATATAGGGAATCATTGATAGGACCCCGATAACAGCAACCAGAAGTCCCAATGGCTTACTATTATACTTTTTTGTGAAAAAGTCAGATTGCGTCAGCACATTATGTTTTTTCGCATAGCGCCAAATAGGGGGTAAAATCCAGAAAGGAACGATGTAAGTAAGAGCACAAAATATATAGATAGTGGGACCGCCCATGCGGTATGCCGCTCCGCTGGCGCCAAGAAACACAAAAGTCGAAAACATCTCTCCTGCCATCAGAACGAACATGATTAAAGAACCGAAGTTCCTCCCCCCGACTGCCCACTGGTCAAGCTTCATTTCGCGCCCCTTTTTTGCGCGGATACCTAAGTAAAAAGCCACAACAAGAGTCATGATGATGATTAATATGGAACTGTTCATTTATTCTCCTCCTGTCTATCACAGATCACACTGCTAATATAAAGGCAGATGGATGTAAAAATAAGCCAGGCTGTGGACCAAAAGATAATGAAAGGCAAACCGAATATATATGGCTCCACACGGTTAATCACGGATAATGAGCCAATCGCGGGTATGACGCTGAGCAGCACAATGATTTTCTTCAAATTGAAGTCCCCCTCTTAATAAATCTGTTAATGAAACGACTGTGAAAGCGCTTAAAAAAATAGGTTATGCACCTTGTTCCTTAACCACCTTCACAATGGCAGTAGCTTCACTACTAACCTCAAAAAAGAAACAATATTACAAATTTTCAAACTTCCATTATCGTTTTCTCTCTAATTAAGGTTGCAGGTCGAATTCCAGTGTAATCACCTTTTCCCTGGCTTACATATAGCATAAGAGACAAAATTATGCATCATCTGTTATGTCATTTCCTTATGCCTGGAATCTATTATAATGGATGAACTTATCCCCCCTTCCTTTTATTATTTGCAAGAGTTATGCCAATCGCTTTTATTCATAACCATTCACCCTATAACTCTTTTAATACTAGTGATTTAAGAATCCCAATGGCCTTACAATTTTGTTTTTTTAATATTGATCATCTGATTCCTGAGTTTTAAACACCTCACCTGAACTGTTTTTAACTCATTAAACAGGTGACAATGTTGAAAACCAAACATAAGGAAGTCTCCTCCCTGCATTTATAAGCATTTTTCACTTGTGGGAATGATTGGCAATAGAATGTGAGAAGGAAATTCCCTGCTATGATAAATCGTTTGTCTGGCCGTTTTTGTTTCACTGCTTTCAATCATTGATTTCCCTGTATTCGGGTTGGGGGCATATTGCGGGAAACTGCTCGATGAAATTTCAAGCAAGATTCGATGACCTGAAAGAAATACATTGCTTGTAGCCCACAAGTTAATTTCGTATTCAACGATTTCCCCATCCAGTTCTTTTTCAGCTCGATGGCCGTTCCGGTATTTTGCGTTGACGATTCCCTCGGTTAAAATAAGCGCTGTGCCATCCGGCGATTCATCCACAAGCTTTGCAGTAAAATCAGTGTCCGCTGCGTCAGTTGATGCAAACAACTTCACTTTAACCGGACCTGTCACTTCAAGTGCTTCTTTCAATGGCTCAGAAGAATAAACAAGCACGTCGTTCCGCTTTTCGATTTCGCTCTGATCATATGGCCCCATTGTAAGTGGGCCGGAAAAAAGTGTAGCTCCACCCTTTGTCGGTACAGGGTTTTGGGGATCATATATATATGAATCTGTCTTTTCACCCTCCTGCTCATTTCTGCTTAAGCGCCCATCACCTGTTTTCGTATTCGCTTTTCCATTACTGTGCAAATAATAACTCGTATATTCAGTCCGTTCAAGTGGCCATTCCATTTCATCACGCCATACATTAATCCCCATCACAAATATTTTCACGGGCGCTTCCTTCTCAATACCATTTTCGATGCCTTTCAGCCAGTAATTAAACCAGCGAATATGAAGGGTGGTAATATCTTCTTCAAGGTTAATCCAATCCCCGGACGCGTGCACTCCAAAAGAACGTTCACCTTGGACCGAGGAAAAAAGGCCATGGCTCCATGGACCAACAATTAGTTTTTGAGTATTGCTTAGTTGGCCATTCACTTTGTTCATTTCCACGTAGTTTTCCAGAGTAGGGCCGATAAAACAATCATACCAACCGCCCAAATGAAAAGCAGGCAGCTGTATCCTATCGAATCTCCCAGTAATACTTGAATTCTGCCAATAAGTTTCGTCTTCGATTGGGTGATTCAAATGTTCAAAGAAAAAGTTATCTTCGTCCAGAACCTTTAATGGCGGCCAATCATTAATAGGTGCATATGCATACAATTCCTCAATATTGTTGAGGGAGTCAGCAAGCATTCGAAATTCTGAAGTCATTTCCTTATTTTTTTCATACTTCCGCTTCAGCAAATCAGGCATAATCGATTCCAATGTCCACGTTTCAAAAAGGCCGAGAGCAAAAGCCCCATTACGATAAACCGTTCCATTTCTTTGGTCATTCAGCGTCATTGCTGGAAAAATGGCGATTAAGTGTGGAGGTTTTTTTTCTGCTGCAAGCAGCTGCGTGTATCCATAATAGGATAGGCCAAACATGCCCACTTTTCCCGTAGAATACGAGAGTGAAGCTGCCCATTCCACTGTGTCGTATCCATCATCTGCTTCCTGGCTGAATGGCAGGAATTCTCCTTCTGACTGAAATCGTCCTCTCACATCCTGTATGATGACAACGAACCCATTTTCTACAAGACGATGGGTGTCCAAATAACGATGGGAATAGAGCGGTAAGTCCTTACTGTACGGAAGCCTGGTCAATAACACCGGAAAATGCCCAGTCAAATTAGGTCTGTATACATCCGCATAAAGTATCGTGCCGTCCCTCATCGTGCATGGCACATTTTTTTCGACAACTATTTCAACTTTTTTCATCATGACCGCTCCTCTTAGCTATACCATTGTTTTGAGTTACTTTTGACTTTGTTTTAATGATCCCCATTCCGTGTTCCTTTGGTAAAAACAAAGAGACCAAGTGCTTTTCTTTCCAAGCCTTGGCCTCTTCCTTTTTTATAAACGATTGGCTTAACACTTGGATGCATCATTATATTCCGATGACCATTCAAGTATATTGAAAGGTCCTTTATCAATACACGTCAGACCTTGGATAAAATGATTGACTCGATGATATCCGTTATCCGGTCCCCCACTTTGGAAGTAGTTGCCGTGCCATTCATATCGGGTGTGAGCACCAGGGCTTCCAGCAACAGTTGCTCAATCGCTTCAAGAACAACCTTACCATGTGATTCATAGCCAAAAAAGTCGAGCATTTGGCTTGCTGACCAAATGGAGGCAAGCGGATTTCCGATACCCCTGCCTGCAATGTCAGGAGCTGAGCCGTGAATTGGTTCGAACATCGATGGAAATTCCCTTTCAGGATTAATGTTGGCACCGGCAGCAAGGCCGATTCCTCCAGCAAGCGCTGCTCCTAAGTCTGTTAAAATATCACCGAACAAGTTCGAAGTGACAACGACCTCAAAGCGCTTCGGGTCTTTGATCATCAGCATTGCCGCTGCGTCGACAAGATATGAAGCCGTTTCGACTTCGGGATATTCCCTGCTGACCTCTTCGAATACTTGATCCCAGAAAACCATCGAATAATTCAGGGCGTTGGCTTTAGAAATGCTCGTGAGCGATCTGCCTTCTTTTTTCGCGGTTTCAAAAGCATATCGGATGATCCTTTCCGTCCCTTTACGGGAAAACACACCGTTTTGCAGAACAACTTCATGTTCCTGCCCTTTAAACAGCCAATCTCCTGCGCCAGAATATTCACCTTCACTGTTTTCGCGGATGAACAGCATATCAATATCTTCACGTTTCACATCAACAAGAGGCAAGTGAGCCCCTTTTAATAATGTCACGGGCCGGATATTGACATACTGATCAAAACTTTTACGGATTTTCAATAATAGCTCCCATAGTGAAATATGGTCTGGAACGCCCGGAAACCCGACCGCTCCCAAATAAATCGCGTCAAACGCTTTCAGCTTTTCGATCCCATCATCATCCATCATTCTACCATTTTCGGCATAAAATTCGCAGCCCCATGGGAAGTATGTGAAATCCAATTGAAAACCTGAATCCAGTTCAGCCACTTTTTTTAATACTTTTATGCCTTCATTAATCACTTCAGGGCCAATGCCATCTCCTGCGATGACCGCAATTTTGAATTGTTTCATAAATGATCTCCTCGATTTTCAGTCTTGGTTCCAAACGACCAATTTCATTTCGGTCATTTCTTCCACAGCGTATTTAATGCCTTCACGACCCGTCCCGCTTTCTTTGACTCCGCCGTATGGCATTTGATCGACACGATAGGTCGGCACATCATTGATGATCACACCACCTACATGCAATTCCCGTGATGCGTACAACGCGTTTTTCACATTGTTTGTGTATATCCCGGCCTGCAAGCCAAAGCGGGAATCATTCACTTGATCAATCGCTTCCTTCACTGAACCCACTTTATTTACAATGACAACCGGAGCAAATGCTTCCTGGCATGAAACTTTTAGCGTATGATCCGCATCTGTAATGATTGTCGGCTCAAGAATGTCACCTTGCAATTCCCCCCCTGCTGCGATCGTTGCCTTACTGCCTTTAGTTTCCTCAATCCAGCCCAATACACGTGCTGCTTCCCCTTTGGAGATTAAGGCGGAAATATAAGTATCCGGATCCAATGGATCGCCAATTCTAAGTTTTTTGGCCGCAGCAGTGAATTTTTCGACAAACTCTTCATACACTTCTTCATGTGCATATACACGTTGCAAAGAAATACAGACTTGCCCCTGATTGGAGAAGGCGCCCATGATGCAACGATCGATAATTTTATCGATATCTATATCTTTATCAATGATTAAAGCCGAGTTCGAGCCAAGTTCAAGTGTGGTCTTTTTCAGACCAGCTTTGTTGCGGATTCCGATTCCAACGCTTGGGCTGCCCGTGAAAGTGATCATGCTTACCCGATCGTTTTCTACAATCGCTTCTCCAACTGTGCCACCCGGACCTGTCACTACATTTAATACGCCAGCCGGCAGACCCGCTTTTTCAAAAATTTCTGCGATGAAAAGTGCGGACAGTGGAGTTTGCGAAGCAGGCTTCAAAACAATGGTGTTCCCTGCAGCTATTGCCGGTCCGACTTTATGAGCCACTAAATTCATCGGGAAGTTAAATGGGGTGATGGCACCAATGACCCCGATCGGCTCTCTTAACGTGTAACCAATTCGGCCAACACCGCCTATGGCTGCATCAAAAGGAATTGTTTCACCGTGAATCCTTTTAGCCTCTTCAGCCGAGAACTTATACGTTTCGATGGTCCTTCCAACTTCCGCTTTTGCGAACATGATCGGTTTGGCTGATTCACGGGAAATGATTTCTGCCGCTTCATCCGCATTCTCCATTAATAACGCGGCAGCCTTCTCCAATATATCCGCCCTTTGATAAGCTGGCATTTTTGCCATGACCTCGCGAGCATTGAAGGCGGCTGCAATCGCCTTTTCGGTCAGCTCTTTATCCGCCATGGCAATTTGGGCGATTTCTTCCCCAGAAAAAGGGGAATATAGCGGGGCATAGCTTTCCGTTTCGACTTTTTCTCCATTGATCATCAGAAATTGTTTCATCGATTTAAATTGATTCGCTAATTTACTCATTTAGGGCCTCCAATACCATTTCATGAAATTGAACAATTGCTTTTTCCGAAGAAGAATATCTACCTTTGTTAAAGGCACGGGAGCGGAAACCGATTTGTTCCAGCTCTACAAGTTCCACATCCTCTTGTCGGACTTGTTCGGCAAACGTAACAAGATCTTTCTCTTCCTGAGTCAAGTTCTCATCACGGAAATAATATGTGTAGACAGCCAAAGTCGTTTCGTGATCAATCGGAACCATTTGAATGGTTGCCATATTTCCGGGACCTGGATAGATGGTCAACATCAAGTTAGGCCACAGCCAGAAAAAGGACCCACCCTGCATTTCCGCTTGATTTAAATCGACCGTTCCGTAATTTTTATCCGGTTTAACGATCGAACCTTGCAGTGAATAGTTATCGCAGGTAATGATTTGGTAATCATCCATATCGAGCGCTGCAACAAAACTTGGATGTGCTACATGGCAATGGTCACATTCTAAATAGTTATCTATGAACGCTTTCCAGTTTGCCTTGATCACCCTCGTTTTTTGACTTGTTCTTTTTAACTCACTTAAAAACGGATATTTACTTAAACGGTCAAAGAAATCGCCGTAGGATTCGCTAAGCGGTTTTGCATTATCATCCAAGTTGACAAAAATTAAAGATTCCAAGATTTCCATGCGAACGGAGCGTAAACAGGCATCTTGTACACAGGCTTCATCTTCTCCTTTAAAATTCGGCGCTTTGTTCAATTTCCCATCCAATTTGAATGTCCAACCATGATAACTGCATTGTAAAATTTTCTTCTTGCCTGATTCACTTTTTTCAAGCTTAGTGGCACGATGCGGACAAACGTTATAAAAAGCGCGAATCACCTCATCCTGGCCGCGGTTCACTATGATCGGCTCGTTGGCTACTTCTGTCGTAAAGAATGATCCCACTTTTTCCAATTGGCTGACATGACCCACAAGCTGCCAAGATTTAGAGAATACTAGATCGATTTCCTTTTCGAGAACTTTCGGATCCGTGTATTTGTCATATGTCAATGTTCTTTCAAATGTACGATTTGTTACATTTTCCACCTTGTTATAAGTCATTATTCATTTCCCCCTAAAAAATGATTACTAGCATCCCTGCCATACTAGCTATTAAAATTTGATATTTTTTAATTGATCCGACCTTCCGCTTCAACCGGCTGACACTGGTATATTGGCGAAAGGTTCCGTCGCCAACTTAATCGAATCTGTCGGACAACCATCAAAAGCATCCTCCAAGTCCTCCTCCAGATCTTCGGATACTTCAGTTATTCCTGTGTTGGCATCCAGGATTGAAAAAGCGATTCCTTCATCGTCATAATCGAAAATTTCCGGTGCAGTCGCTCCACATGCCCCGCAAGCGATACATGTCTCCTGATCAACTATTGTGTATGTAGCCATGTGGTTTCCCCCTTTTACATTATTAAACGGACGTTGTGCTTTTCTCTTTTCCTCCCATTGTGCTCGTGCTGTGCAGCGGCTGAACTTTCGCACTTGGGTCGATATGAACTTTTGCATTACTCACTGCTGTTGGCGCTTCACCGAACCCGCTAGCAATCAGCTTCACCTTACCTTCGTACGTGCAAATATCTCCTGCTGCGTATATGCCTTTGATATTCGTTTCCATTTTAGAATTGACAACGATGGAATTGTTTTCAATTTCAAGACCCCAATCCTTTATTGGCCCTATTGATGATACGAATCCATAATTGACGAGAACTTCATCGACTTCCAATTCAAGCGTTTTTCCACTCTTCGCATCCGTCACAATCACTTTTTCTAACTTTTCATCTCCGATCAGACCGGCTGGGAGATAAGGAGTCAAGACCTCCACATTGGATTGTTTCAAACGCTCTACACTGTGTTCATGGGCACGAAATTTATCCCTGCGGTGAATGAGTGTCACTTTTTCCGCTATCGGTTCAAGCATTAGTGACCAGTCGACCGCTGAATCACCGCCACCGAACACAACCACTTTCTTATCAGCGAATTGATTCATATTCTGGACGAAATAATGAAGGTTGGCATTCTCAAATCTTTCTTCACCTTCAATTTTTAGTTTTCGAGGCTGGAATGCCCCGTTTCCAGCAGTTATGATTATCGCTTTCGTGTAATGTGTTTCTTCGGATGTCGTAATGGCAAACATCCCATCCGCAGTACGAACAATGGTCTCTACAGATTGATTAAGACAAATATCCGTTTTGAATTGACCCATTTGTTCCATTAATCGATCGATGAGCTCTTGGGCCTGGATTTTCGGGAAACCTGCAATATCATAAATGTATTTTTCAGGGTACAAAGCAGACAGCTGCCCTCCCAATTGAGGGAGACTTTCAATGATTTTCACTGAAGCTTGGCGCATCCCCGCATAAAAAGCGGTGAACAATCCAACCGGCCCTCCACCGATAATAGTGATGTCAGAGACTTTATACTTTTCTTCCAAACTCATTCCCCCCCTATATGTCTTCCGTGAGATAAGATAATTCCATTTACTAGAATTCTGCTATGCTCAGATGTCAATTCATGCATAGCCAATCGTAAATTTCACCAATTGATAATTTTATATAATGCAATCTGCATGCCAACCTCGGGAAATAGCCTTAATAGACAAAATATTTAGAATTAACTATGAAAACGCTATCATATCGAGTTATAATTAACTCGATATTTATGAAACCTTATTCAGAATTCACTCATTCCCTTTTAAAAAGAGAGGATTACATTATGAAAAGTACGGATTCAACTGAAAGTGTCGAGATGACGCTCCAAACTCTATTAAAAATTCTTGATCATTCCTCAGATGAGATTTTCGTCCTTGACGGCGAAAAGCGGATTCTTTACGTCAACAAGGCATGTGAGCGTCATTATGGGTTGAAACCTACTGATGTCATTGGCAAATATAATGAGGACTTATTTGAAAAAGGGTACTGGACGCCCTCCATCGTGCCTGAAGTATTTAAAAGGAAAAAGCCTTGCTACATTAAACAACAAACGTATATTGGGGCTGAATTGATGACATCAGCGATTCCAATTTTAAATGATGCGGGGGAAATTGAACTGGTCGTCACTACATCCACAGAAACACAAACGTATAAAATGTTAAAAGCAAATGAAGCAAGTGGCGAGTCAAAAATCACTCATGACGAAGATGAAACGGGGAGATTCATTACTAATAGCGGTAAAATCAACCGCATCCTCACTTTTTGTGAAAAAGTGGCGCCGACCGATTCGACTATTTTGATTCAGGGGGAATCTGGAACCGGAAAAGGAGTGCTTGCCCATTTCATCCACCGGATCAGTAAACGGAAAAGCAACCCTTTCCTGACAATCAACTGTGCTGCCATTCCGGAAGAGCTGCTCGAATCCGAATTATTCGGCTATTCAAAAGGTGCATTCACTGGTGCGAACAAAGCTGGAAAACTTGGATTGATTGAATCCGCAGATGGTGGCACTGTCTTTCTTGATGAAATTGGGGAAATACCGCTCGCTCTGCAGGCGAAGCTTCTCCAAGTAATCCAGGATAAACAATTCATACCCGTCGGCGGCAATGAAATGAAAAAAGTCGACATCCGCATCATCGCTGCAACAAACCAGAACTTGATCGAAATGGTTAATGATAAAAAATTCCGTGAAGATTTATTTTACCGTTTGAATGTGATTGATATTCAATTGCCTCCATTGCGAGAACGTAAAGAAGACATCATTCCCCTTACGTACAATTTTTTAAATAAGTTCAATGATAGATATCATGAAAATAAAGTCATTTCTGAAGAATGCTTGAACCTATTAATTCATTATTCATGGCCCGGCAATGTACGCCAGCTCGAAAACTTGATTGAAAGGTTGGTCTTAATAAGTGACTCCGTTATTTTAATGTCCGACTTGCCTGAAATGATAACCGAGAACGTTGAACAGGTCACACAGATTGATCTCCCCACTTCTCTCGATAAAGCACTGGATGAAACGAAACGGATATTGATCAGGAAATCTTACCAAACATATAAATCATCAAGGAAAGTCGCGAAGGACCTCTCTATCAGCCAAACGAAAGCCTCAGCATTGATCCGGGAGTACTGTGGGGACTTAATGAATAAATAGGCACAATGAACATGCCAATGTCTGTCTATCCTTAAACAAGTCCATTTGCCCCCAACCGAAACATGCTGGTCATTCGTTGCTAGTAATCGATAGTGAATGGTAAACACTTATATTCCAATTCATATGGCCATTGTAAATCGCGCCTTCTTCTTGTTTAAATCACTTAGCTATTAAATTCAGGTACGAACAGAACAGAAAATAAGAGACTTCCCCATTGCGGGCAAGTCTCTTATTTTTATGAAGATCCAACTATTTTCTCACCTCTCGGCTTTGTACTGTTTGAATCCGGTTCTCTTGTGATGCCAATTTGATTGAATTGATCATTAATTGACAGTTTGTATGTCAATGATCCTGTGCCGGCTTCATCAGGCTTGAAAGTTCCTGCATTTGTCCGTTTTCCATCTTTCAGCAACCACACCTGATACACCTCGGACTCTTGAAGGCTTGGCAAATTCTGAATCTGAACGACTAACCTTCTTTCTTCTCCTTGCTGCAAAATGTATGCAGCACCGTCCGTATTCATATTTACAGCGGTCTTGTGAGCAGGCTGCAATGATAGTGCCGTTTTAACCTCCATTGGGAGATTGATAGCTGCAAGTTCTTTTTTTAGTTGAATATTGGAATATAACAGCGCAACAGCCAAAACTAAAAAGGCTAGCAAGAGACCTGAAGTTACTGGTGTAAACTGCTTAAAGAAAAAACTGCTCCAATTCTTTTCCTTTCTCACCGGAACTTCATCATCAGGCTCAAAGACAAAATTCATAACCTCTGATTTCAGGGAAGAAGAAGGTTCCATTTCTTCGAAATCCCATTTCAATGAATTCCAGGCTTCCGTCATTTGTTCATACTCCCTAGTGCATTCAGGGCAGTGCATTAAGTGTTCTGCGAATGCCTTTTTTTCTTTTTCTCCCAGTTCATCCGATAAAAATGAAAGCAGGTCAGCGCACTCTGTATTCATTTACAAACCACCTACTTCCAAATACTTTTTCAACAATTTAAGCGACTGATGAAGTCTGCTCTTGATGGTACCAATCGGTTCATTTTCAATTTTGGCAATTTCCGTTAACGAATACCCTTTCCAATACAGTAAATCAATCAGCCTTTTTTGCGGTTTGCTTAACTTGCTTTTTGCATGGGCAATCTCACTGTATAATAGCCCATTTTCTATATCATTATTCGGATCTTCCATGTCGATTGGATGGTTCATGTCCATGTGTTTGTTATTCCGAATATGAACGCTGTCTTTACGGACATAATCCACACACACATTCCGTGTAACGGTCAATAGCCAGCTTATAAAGTGCCCCTTTTCCGGATTATAACTGCTCTTTGTGGTCCAGAGCTTTAAAAAGACCAACTGAACAATCTCTTTAGTTTTTTCGGCATTTCCATTTGTGAACTTAAAAATAAAGCCATAGATTAATTTAATATGACGGTCATAAAGTTCTTCCAGAGCAGGACGATGCTTTTTCATTACTAATGCCATCAATTCCTTATCAAGTTTTTCTTTCAATCGCACCTGCAACTCCTCACCAGTAAATTTGGAAAACGAATAACAGGAACGACCATCACTGATCGTCCCTTTTTCTTATTTTGGAAAAATCGTCTTATTATTCACAATATACCAAACATTTTTCACACCTTCACCATTGACGTCTCCGGTAGCCTTATCATTCGCAAAATAGTAGAGCGGAAATCCTTTGTACGTTACCTGCTCTTCCCTTGTATCTTCCCTTTTAATGGTTCCAAAATCTTTTTCCTCAAATCCTTCAGGAACAGCAAAATCCCTATCCATGAACGGCGGCCATTTTTCCAAACATTCATCCGCACAATTGCTTTTTCCAGATTTATCATTTTTGAAAAAATAAAGCGTCCTTCCTTTAGAATCAGCCAAGTATTCGCCTATTTTTTCACTTTCCAATAATTTTAGGGTTACTGCTTTTTCATCGGCAGTACCACTAACAGCTTGATCCTTTTCGGGTGAATCCTTCACTTCATTTCCACAAGCCGCCAAAACTAGTACCATCATAATAACCGAAAAAACCATCCACTTTTTCATATACTCTCACTCCTTGTCAATTTACTTCCAACCCCATTTTTGAAACACTTGATGGGATTCTTCCGTTTTTAGATAATCAATGAATTGTTTTGCCTTTTTCTTGTTTTCACTCTTACTTGTTATGCTTACCGGGGTTCCTCTATAGAGCTTGTCTTCTTCAGGGAGTTGAACCAGGTCGGTCACATCCGACAGACGGTAATGCCAGGATTCATAGGTAATCCAGGCGTCTAATTTAGAATTTGCCTTCCATAGATCGATAGCTTCTGCACTGGATTTCACTGAAATGTCAATATTCCTGCTAATTCCAGGAATCAACCCTTTTCTTCCCGCCAAATCTTCCCAAAGCCCCAGTTGCCCTGCTCCATTAACATCCACAATCTTTACACCCTTCTTCGTTAAATCCTCCAAAGACTGTATATTCTTTGGGTTTCCTTTTCTAACCAGAATTCCAGCTGCCCGCGAATACAATTCAGTACGGCTCTTTTCATTAATGATACCTGGATGATCATGCATAAAATCAGTTAGCATATACTCGGAACCTCCGTATATGATATCGGCATCCTGTTTGGCTTGATCAATCCATTTTTCTTCGGGTCCCGCTGTTACCTCAACTTTTATTCCCGTTTCTTTGGTAAATTCCTCGGCTACTTCCTTGATAGGTCCAAGAGGCCCACCTGGTCCATATACTTTTAAGACATCGTTGACAGCTTGTCCCTGTTTCGAATCCATTTCCGGTGAAAATCCTAACAAGATTGCCATCAATGATATCCACCCAACAAAAATGACCTTTTTCAAGTCTTTATTCTCTCCCTTCTAAAAAACCTTTGTACTATAGATAACGGGACAAACCCCAAAACGGTTTGAAAAAATTGTTAATTTTTTTAACATACTGCAAAATACATCTGATGATCTTAAGCTTTTCTCTTTTTTCTCAACAAAAAAAAACCATTCGAAAAAACGGAATGGTTGCAGACTGTAGACAAACTCGCTAATAATTGAGTTTGTCTACAGTTTTTTGAGGTGTATTAAAATTGAATGTTTCATTCACTCCAGGCACTCGCTTTCCGAGGGCCTGCGGGGTTTCCCTTGGACGCGCTTTTCTAAGCAGGAGTCTCGTACCTTCCGTTCTAATCTACTTTTTTAAGCCTCTTAAATCAAAGCAGTGGAAGAAGGGGTTAGCTTGAATTGCTTCCCATTCTCTGTCTTTTTCTTTTACCAATCACAGCAATCACCAACAATAACAGAGGAATCAACGTTTGCATCAAAACTGCATGAAAAGGAAAGGCGACGATATCATATCGACTGACAGCCATAGAGCTAGGATACGACCAAAAGCTGAATTCTACAATCAATATCCCTATCGGCCATACAACAGGACGATAGTCGGAAAGATTCAACCACTGTGCAGTACCCAAAGCAGCCGCATAATAAAACACAGAAATTTTGACAAACGCTCCTACTATCCATACCGCCATGATGGCGGACTCCAAATGTTCAAAAAAGTCGGCCAAACTGATGTACCGAGATACATTCATCATTGGATAAATCTTTGTGGATGTTGTTGATCCGAGTACAAAAAGAACCATAAGATTCACCACAATTAACGTCATCATCACGGCAAACACAGACATCATCCCGGATTTCATCCCTTTTTTCATATCGGTTAAAAAAGGGAGGAGAAAAATCATCAGAAAAAACTCACTGAACCATCCACCCGGTACAATCGAACCCTTGAGTGGAGGCATAATTCCATTCCCCAATATCGGGAATATATTCTTAAATTCAAGATCAGGGCCCAGTAGAACGATTAAAATGAGGATTGGAAAGATAAAAACAGGAACCAACAATTGGCCAGCTCTCCCCATCACCTCTATCCCTCCGCGTACGATAAAGGCACAGAGGATTACCATCGATGCCATGATCACGCTAATCGGGGTTTTGACCAGAAAAGAGTCGACAATAAATTCTCCGTAACTTCTTAGGATTTGCCCTGTGATCGGGATATAAAAAAACAAGAATAAAAAACCAAGAATTTTCCCCGGAATCCGACCAATGATCTGTTCACTGAATTGGATAACCGTTTGTTTCGGATAAAGTTTGTGCAGTTTATAAGTGATATACACCGTCGCATACCCGATGAGAGACGCCAAAATGGGGGAAAGCCATAAATCAGTTTTGGCATATTTGGCTGTGATGCTTGGAACACCGAGAACAGCCGTTGCCACAATCGTCGGATACATCAAGAACGCCATCTGTAGAGACGAAATTTTACCTTTCTCCATCATCATCCTCCTTTCTGTGATAGTATGTAAATTTGAAATCACGCAACCCACTGATAGATTTACTTTTCATGAACTCTTCAAACGGCTTTACAAAGATATTCAATCCATTCAGCTGGTTTCGGTTCCTTTATGATTTCTTTTCCTTATAACAGCAATCACCAACAATAACAGAGGAATAATCGTTTGCATCAAAATTCCTTGTAAAGGGAAGACGTTGGTATCATTACGACTGATTTCGACAGTACTGGGCAACGACCAAAAACTGAATATGACAATCAAAATCCCTATCGGCCATACAACAGGACGATAGTCGGAGAGATTCAGCCACTGCGCTGTACCTAAAACAGATGCATAATAAAATACGGAAATTTTCACAAACGCCCCTACTATCCATACCGCCATGACAGCGGACTCCACATGTTCAAAAAAGTCGGCCGAACTGATGTATCGAGATACATTCATCAAGGGATAATTCTTTGAGGCTGTTGTTGACCCGAGTATAAAAAGAACCAAAAGATTCACCACAATTAACGTTATCATCACGGCAAACACCGTCATCATCCCGGATTTCATCCCTTTTTTCATATCCGCCAAAAAAGGAAGAAGAAAAATGATCAGAAAAAACTCGCTGAACCATCCTCCCGGTACAATCGCTCCCTTGATTGGGGGCATTATACCATCCCCTAACACCGGGAATATATTCTTAAATTCGAGATCAGGGATCAGTAAGATGATTAAGATACAGATTGGAATAATAAAAATAGGTACAAACAATTCAGCAGCTCGCCCCAACACTTCTATTCCCCCGCGTACAATGAAAGCACACAAAAGCACCATCGATGCCATGATCACACTAATCGGGGTACGTACCAGAAAAGAGCCGACAACAAATTCTGCGTAGACTCTTACGATCAGCCCCGTGTTCTCGATATAAAAAAACAAGAGTAAGAAACCGAGAATTTTCCCCGGAATCCGCCCAATGATCTTTTCAGTGAATTGGATAACCGTTTGTTTTGGATAAAGTTTGTGCAGTTTATAAGCGATATACACTGTCAGAAACCCTATGAGCGCAGAAAAAATGGGGGAAAGCCATAAATCACTTTTGGCATATTTTGCTGTGATGCTTGGAACCCCGAGAATAGCTGTTGCCACAATCGTCGGATACAACATGAATGCCATCTGCAGAGATGAAATTTTTCCTTTCTCCATCATCGTTCCCCTTTCTGTGATAATATCGAAAATTGAAATCACGCAACCTACTGAAAGATTCACTTTTCCATATACTCTCCAAACGGCCTGAAAAGAGTTTGCATCCATTCAGTGGGTCCTGACATCTGTGGGAGATTGAACATGGACAGGACCAAGCCAATGAGGAGCAGTGTAAGAAATGCCACTTTATCTTTTTTAGGATTTTTTTTCATTTTCGGCCATTCATACAAAATGATTAGAAATACAATCACTGCTGTGCACAAAAAAGCCCCCCATCTCACTTGTCCTTCACCTCATTCTCAGACAAACCCGCCGGTTTGTTTATATAGCCCTGTCTTCGAATATGGGCCACAACATCAATTTCCACTTCCATTTCCGCGAATATCTCATCCCAATGGTTTTCGATTTGATTAAACTGTTTAGGATATTTCCTATAGAAATCTTTACCTAACCCTAAAATGTCCGCTTTCTTCTGCTGAGTATGCAGAAAAGCCATCTCGAGGCGTTTTTTTATATCTTTTTGATATGCTCGTTCTGCAGCTTTTAGAGATTTTGGACTTGAAAGGTCCAAATTCGTTCCATTTTGTATAACAGCACCTTCTGTATTTATCTTCACCAGCATCTTCCATTTGTTATTTCGAATTATCGGAATCTTCTTAATTTGAGCCGTTACTGGATTTAAAGAAATCTCCCCTTTCACACCTTTGGGTTGAAAGGTCACGGTGTATGATTCCACTTCATCTCTTAACCACAATAGCCCTCTTGTTTCTTTTTCCGTCATCGTCCCGGTCATCTTATCTTTTTTTAATACGGCTGTCCCGACAATGTAAGGAATTCCCTGCAACTTTTTTTGCCCTTTCGCTGGTGGTAGAATTTTAACGACCGGAAGTGCGGCAGCTTGAGGTTTACCCGTTAACATTTCATCTAAATCCTGTAGTGTGACCAGCATCCCAATATGTAAATCAGATAGTTCTCTAAGCACTTCCCCTGAATAGTTTTCTAGAGGTGGCAAAGATTCAAGGATGGGCTTCGCTTTCCCTTTGCTGACATACACATTTGCTTTCTCTCTTGGCTGCGGATGGCGCAGCAAAAAATCCAGCTGCTCTTGAATTCCTTCCTTCGCTAACTTTTCACCGAATACAAATACTTTACAATGTCCCCAAAATACTTTTCGCGGAAGCTTGCTTTGAAGCTTAGACAATGCATCTGAAATATTGGAGCCATTTTCATGTCTCACCAATGTCGTAACCCCACCCCCTTCTTGACTGGTCCCTCCTTGACCACCACCACTACTTATTGAACTTGGAATAAAGACTTGGACGGATAGTTCGATTTGATTATTACCCTTCTTATCGATGGCGGCAGCTGTGACAATCGCCAAATCAGTGATTTCTGTTCGATCCCAACAACCGCTTAGAAAAGGGGTTGTTCCACAAATACCGAGCCAAAGAAGGAAACATTTCATGAAATGACGGCTCTTTACTTTCACCAATTTCCTTGTTCGCCTCCAGCTATTATTCACTCCGTTTCACTCCCCCTTTTTGGATTTGGTCTCTGTTCCGGGGCTTGACGGTATATATTAGAATCCCCTGTGAGACGCGGGCGTGTATCCATCATCCACCAAGGAGCTCTCCACAGCACATCTTTCAGCTCTTTACCTTTTAACGGTGCCAGTGGCGCTAAATATGGAACGCCAAAGGAACGCAAGCTGCATAAGTGAATGACTATGGCGATGATCCCCATCATGATGCCAAGCAATCCTAAGGTACCGGCAAGCAGCATCATTGGAAAACGAAGCATCCGAAAAGTAATTCCGGCAATATAACGAGGCATCATAAAAGAAGCGATTCCCGTAATCGCAACCACAATGACCATTGGCGCTGAGACCAACCCCGCTTGTACGGAAGCTTGACCAATCACTAGCGCTCCAACAATGCTGACAGCAGAACCTACCTGCTTCGGCAATCGAACCCCTGCCTCTCTTAGTGCTTCAAACGTAATTTCCATAGCCAATGCCTCTACTACTGCAGGAAAAGGGACCGATTCCCGGGATGCTGCTATGCTTAACAGAAGTGCGGTTGGGACCGCCTCATGATGGAACGTCAAAATGGCAACATAAAGTGAAGGAAGCAGAAGAGATAATCCCATAAAAAAATAACGTAACCAACGGATAAAAGTGCCTGCCATAAAACGTTGAGCATAATCCTCTTGTGATTGAATCAAAGAAAAGAAGGATATTGGTGCAATTAAAGTAAAAGGGGTTCCTTCTACAAGAATGACAGCCCGTCCCTCCAGCAAACTAGCACAGGCTACATCAGGCCGTTCTGTCGACATGATCTGAGGGAATGGTGAAAACGGATTGTCCTCAATCATTTCCTCGATGTACTCGCTTTCTAAAATACCGTCTATTTTAATTCTTTCCAACCGAGTTGTAATCTCTTCAATCAGTGTTTTATCCACAAGTCCATCAATATAAGCAATTGAAACATTCGTCCTGGTAAGAGTTCCAATCTTCATCGATTGTATTTTAAGGGCAGGACTTTTAATAATTCGTCGCAATTGGGATGTATTTACCTCTAGGGATTCAATAAATCCCTCTCGTGACCCCCTAACTCCACCCTCTGCCACAGGTTCTTCAATCGCCCGCTTTTCCCATTTGGACAATCCTAAAGAAAATCCATCTCTTTCCCCTTCATATAGAAGGATCGGGTTTCCAGAGGAAATCGATTCAATGCAATCCACCAACTTATTCACTTTTACCACTTTAGGAACGGGCATTTTATGTTCAATAAACTCATTTAATGGTTGTGGTTCTTTTGATGACTCTTGCATGAGTGGAGATAGCACATATTGCTCTATCGCCTCGATGTCTGAAAGTCCCGCAATGTAAATAAGCATCGCCCGCGTCTTTCCGAATAGTAAGAACGAGCGGAACATGACATCCGAGCAATTATCATAAACAGAACGAAGTGTTTCTACATTTTGACTGAAGCTCACATCCAGTGCATCTGCAGGCTTAGAATCTTGGTAATCATTTTGTATCAAGGATTTTTTTTCTTTCGTTTTTCTTAACAATTTGCCCACATTACGAATCAAGCCGGTTACCCCCATTTTTTTGCAGGTCGCTCTAACTCCATTTTTCTATGTTTCTTCATTAAGGGTATTTTATACAGAAAGTCCTGAAACTCACATAACATAATTTTCATAATGAAAAGGATCACCAACTGAAAGTTAAAAAGGCACATGGGGGAAATCACTTTAAATGCCAAGGAACTGGGGATTAAATCAAAAAAGCAGTCTAATGGCTGCTCTCAGTTTGTAGACAAAAGGGGTTCCTTTTAAATTAATAAAACAAAGCTGATTGGAGCGGGTGTGCGAGACTCCTGCGGGAATACGCGTCCAAGGGAGACCCCGCAAGCGCGGAGGGCGGACCGTCCTCGGAAAGTGAGTGCCTGGAGTGGAAAACCAACGTTCGAAATCCCCCACTCAAAAGCTCCATTTTTTATTCGTCTTCATTTGGTCTTTCATGAACCGTGGTCATAGTCCAACTAATGAGGTCTTGAGTTTAATACTTGATTCATTTTTACAGGATCAGTTAAGTTTTCAGGATTAAGCAACTCAGCCGCTTCCGCTTCATTTAATAAACCCTTTTCTACTGCTACTTCTTTTACTGTTAGATTTTTTTCGTAGGCTTCCAAGGCTATATTATTGGCTGCTTGATATCCGAATCTAGAAGAAATAACGACAGACAAAGATAACGAATTCTCAGCGTTCTTCAAACAAACCGCCTTATTCGCTTCAATACCGTTTAGGCACTTTTCAGTAAACAGCGTAATACAATTTGTCAAAATTGAAAAAGAGTCAAAGATATTTTTCAAAATAATCGGTTCCCATATGTTCAAATCCAGTTCACCTCGATCTACAGCGAAAGTAATCGCCTGATCATTTCCATATACATCAAAACAAACCTGGATCATCATTTCGGGGATACATGGATTGATTTTTCCTGGCATAATGGACGAACCCGGCTGTACCGCCGGCAAATTGATTTCAGCAAATCCTGCCCTTGGCCCTGATGAAAGTAATCTTAAATCGCTGGCCATTTTCGATAATCCACTCGATAATCCTTTTAAGCAAGAAGATACTTTTAAATAAAAATCTGCATTTTGCAGTGCATCAAAGAAATTATCCTCTTTGATAACAGCTAAATGTGATACCTCTGGCAAATATTCATACATCTTCTCTGTGTAACCAGGAGCAGCTCCAATACCAGTGCCCACTGCCGTTGCACCAATTACGATAGACAAGCAATCTTTTTGTAGTTTCTTCATTTCTTCTAACTGTCTTTTGATAAAAGTATGATACCCGCTAAATTGTTGACCTAGAGTAATGGGTACAGCATCTTGAAGACAAGTTCTTGCCATTTTTACAACACTCGAAAATTCATTCGTTTTATTCGCCAATGAGCATTCAATTTTATTCAAACTGATTAATAAATCATCTAAATAGGAAAAGCAAGCCATCTTCATTGCGCTTGGAAGCACATCGTTCGTGGATTGAGACATGTTAACATGTTCATTCGGATGGATGAAATTATACCCTTTATGACCAGTCAGTAATTCATTTGCCCGGTTAGCAATGACTTCGTTGACGTTCATATTAATGGAGACTCCTCCACCAGCATGATAAATATCGACAGGAAATTGATTTTTCATTTCCCCATTTACTATTTCATCTACAGTTTTGCAAATTACGTCTTTCTTTTCTTGATCAAGTGCCCCAACACTGTGATTAGAAATCGCTGCCGCTTTTTTTATATAAGCCATACTTCTAATTAAGTGGGGATATGATTCAATCGTCCGACCAGAAATGGAGAAGTTTTGGCAGGCACGAACCGTTTGTATTCCATAATAAACATCCTCATCAATCTCCAATTCTCCCATTAAATCTTTTTCTACACGCATTTTTCAACATCCCTTCATTTTCTTTTAGAAAAAAAAGAAGGTTGTTTAAATTGACTCATGACAGCAATTTAAACACCCTTCACTTTTATGGAATTAATTAAGGAATTACGTATTAAAATTAATCGTTAAACTCGATCACCGCTCTTCCCACATTGACACAGCTGCAGTCATGGAAAGAGTCAAAAGCTTGATTGATATTATCTAATTCAATACGATCTAACACAAGCTCATCCAATTTAAATTTCCCATCCAAATACATTTGTGCAATCATCGGGAAATCACGGAATGGCTGAGTATCTCCATAAAAACTTCCTTTTAATATCTTCCCGACTCTATGAAAACCTCCCGCTGGAAGATTCAAAGTTTTTTCAGGATTAAATGCGCCAACGACAACGACAGTACCGCCTTTTCTCGTACTCTTCCAAGCACTTTCGGTCGCAGCAGTATGCCCCGAACAATCAATGGCAAAATGAACACCTAAACCTTTTGTCAGTTCTTTTAGCGCTGCTTCTACATCCACTTCAGCTGAATTGATCGTATGCGTAGCACCAAACTGTTTAGCAATTTCCAGATTGGCAGGTTTTACATCACAGGCTATAATCTTAGAAGCACCAGCTATATGAGCTCCTTGAATTGCATTTACCCCTACTCCGCCAATACCGAAGATGGCGACTGTAGAACCTGGTGTTACACGGGCTGCATTCACAGCGGCTCCATAACCTGTCGCCACTCCGCATCCGATTAAGGAGGCTTGTGCCAAAGGCATTTCATCTGGCAACTTTACACATGCCATTTCGGGAACAACGGCATATTCTGCAAACGTTGACAATAAGGAATTGTGATATACTTTCTTACCATCTTTACTAAGCCTTGAAGTACCGTCAAGCAGCGTTCCTTCGAACATTGGGCCAAATGCCGCCTCACATAAATGCACATCTCCGGTTACACAAAACTCACATTTTCCGCAATATGGAACCCAGCTCAAGGCTACTTTATCACCTGCTTTGACACTTGTTACATTAAAGCCAACCGCTTCAACAATACCTGAACCTTCATGCCCAAGTATGGTCGGTGTTGGGGTCGTTTGATCATTTAGAGCATTTAAATCACTATGGCAAACCCCTGTTGCTTTTATTTTCACCAGAACTTCATTCGCTTTTGGTTCACTTAGATCTACTTGTTGAATCGATAATGGTTTGCCCACTTCAGTCATGATAGCTGCTTTAATTTTCATTGTCGTATCCCTCTTTTATGTGTATTTTTTAATATGCGAACCAAATAGCTTTTGTTTTTGTAAATGCTTGTAATGAATGAATGGCATATTCTTTGCCCCATCCACTTTGCTTCAATCCGCCAAATGGACTTGCAAAGTCATAGCATCCATATTTATTAACAAACACCATACCCGCTTCAAGCTGATTAGCTACACGATGCGCACGGGAAGCATCACCTGTCCAGAGTCCTGCACCAAGACCATAAATCGTATCATTTGCTTTCTTGACAACTTCTTCTTCTGTTTCAAATGGGATGATGCAAAGGACTGGTCCAAAAATCTCTTCCTGTGCAATTTTCATTTTATTATCAACATCAGCGAAAATGGTTGGTTTGATAAAATAACCCTTCGCATTTGACCCGGTTGTATCACGTTCTCCTCCAGCTACAATTCGTGCGCCTTGCTCCTTGCCGCTTTCAATGTAATTTAATATGGACTCCATATGCTGTTCGGAAACTTGTGCACCTTGATCACTTGCTGGGTCGAAAGGATCGCCACACTTATAATTTTTAGCGTATTCGGCAATTTTCCCCACAACTTCATCATAGATTTCACGTTGGGCAAATAACCGGGTTGGTGCTGAACATTTCTCCCCTTTATGTGTAAATAGCCCATAAAAAGAACGCTCGATCGCTGCATCCAAATCTTGAAAATCACTAAAAATGATGTTTGGTGACTTACCGCCAAGTTCTAATGTCACTGGTTTTAAATTGCTATCCGCTGAGTCGTGGATTAACTTTTTCCCGATATTTGTGCTGCCGGTGAATGAAAGTTTATCAATATCCATATGACGGCTAATATATGAACCAACCTCACCATCACCAAGGACTAGATTAATAACTCCTTTTGGCAATACGCCTGCTTCATCAATAATCTCAAACAAGCGAATAGCAGAATAAGAGGTTTTATCGGCTGGTTTTAAAATAACCGTATTACCCATCGATAAGGCCGGTGATAGTTTTAAGACAGCCATTTGAATTGGAAAGTTAAATGGTACAATTTGTCCGCATACACCGATTGGATCTCTCGTAGTTACGCTTAGGAAATTACCTTCTACTGGATTATTTTCACCATAATACTTATCAGTCCATCCTGCATAATATTCAAATAAATCTGCTGCTTCTTGCACATCATCGTTATAAGCTTCTGTATATAATTTTCCGTTATCAAGTGCTTCCAGTGTTGCAAGCTCTGCATGGTGCTCATGAATAAGCTTTGAGATTTTCAGTAATGCCCTTCCTCTTTCCTTACGGCTCATTTCTTTCCATGAACCTTGTTCTAACGCTGTTTTAGCTGCTTGTATAGCTGTATCTACATCCTGTACTTCTGCTTGTTGAAAATCACCTAAAATTTCTCCATTAGCCGGGTTGATCGATTCAATCACTTTATTGCCTGAACTATCCATCCATTTTCCATTGATATAAAGTTTTTTCGTTGTTTTAAGCCACTCATATGCCCACTCTAGTTTTGGCTGTTCAATTCCTTCAAACTGTTTGTTTTCTCGTATCATGTGTCTAGACCTCCATTTTTTTTAGTAAGTTTTTTATAGATTCCCGATCATGCTCTACCATTAATTTAGAAACTGCCGAATAACCCAATCTCTCCTTCAATTCCGTGATGACTGGTATAAATGTATTTGAAAGCTCTGTACACCTTTCTTCATTGGATGCTATGTCCTTAAGGCATTGCTCCGTAAAGGAATGAGCAGAGTTCGTCAGCATTTGTAACCCATTCAATATATTGGCACCGGCCATTCCTTCAAAAACATTTAAATCAAGCTCACCATGTTCCAATGCTGCTTGAACGACACGGTCGCACCCTAGGACTTGAAAACAGCTTTGAATCATCGTTTCAGGGATGACTGGATTCACTTTTCCTGGAAAAAAGGAAGAACCAGCCTGAACAGATGGCAAGGTAATTTCTGAAAATCCCGCTTCCGGGCCGGATGAAAGTAATCTTAAATCTTTCGCAACTTTAATTAGAGATGTTGCTAATAAACTTAATTGTTTCGACATGTGAGCCAAGTCATCGATGTTTTGCGCTGCATCAAATAGATTGTCACGCAGTTTTACATTCATATTTGTGACTTCATGCAATTTCCGGATTACCACTTCTTTATATTTCCCCGACGCCCCTACACCATTTCCAATAACCGTCGCTCCAAGGTTAACAGTGAGTAATGATAGAACGGATTCTTTCAAAGAATGGTGACGTCTTTTGAGGACAGATGCAAAACCACTGAAAACCTCGCCCAGCTGAACACGCATCGCATCCTGTAGACAAGTTCGTGAAATGGTGGTAACCCCCATAAACTCTTTTGATTTTTTATCCATCGTATCGTGCATTTTTATTAATTCTTGATCCAACCGTTCAAATCCGCGTACGATTGCCAGCCGGATAGATGTATGACATACATCAGATGTAGACTGGGAAGCGTTTACATGTTCTATAGGGTGAACTGGCGAATATATACCTAAAGATCCTTCTAAAGATTGATTTGCTAGATTAGCTAATACTTCATTAACATTCATATTCGTACCAATCCCACCTCCTCCATGCAAAATATCTACAATAAAGTGGTCATGATAACTCCCTTGAATTAATTGATTACAAGCATTTACAATTGCGCTTCCAATAGATGGAGCTAAAATGCCAGCCTCCAGATTAGCTAATGTTGCCGCTTTCTTTACCATGGCTAGTGACACAATATATTCAGGATAATTCTTTAATAATTGACCCGAGAAAGACAGGTTCTTTACTGTTCTCATTGTTTGGATGCCGTATAAAGCATTTTTAGGAATATCTACCTTGCCGAAGTTATCTCTTTCTGTCCGTTTTTCAAACTTGTCACTCTGACTGATTGAAATCCCTCCTACAAAACTTCTTTTATTCTATAAGCGATGTCATCGATGTAGCCTCTATTCTACAAGATGGTTATAATCACTTCTTTGTTCATATAACGAACATAAAGTTCATATCAAGAACTTATAGCTATTATATGACCAGGTAATTTATCAGTCAATGACAATTAATGAATTTTTCTAAATATTTTTGATTAGGGTGAATTAAATGCCCTCTTTTTCAAATTGAAATGATTGACATTCCTTTGTTCTCTTACGCTATAATAAAAAGATGGAAAATAATAATCAGACCACAACTAAACAAACCAATAATAAAGAAAGTTCTTCTGTACAGGCCGTTGAACGTGCTTTATTGCTTTTGAAGTTTATCGGAGAAAGCCCCTCACCCCTTTCAGTCGGTGATTTGGCCAAACAAGCTGACCTGAATCGTACCACGGCCTGGCGTTTGATTGGCACACTCGAAAATCAGGGCTTTGTAGAAAAGGATCCTGTTTCAAAAGGGTACCAGCTCGGATATGCCCTTTATCGTTTAACTTCACAACATGATCCATATGGTTCACTTATACGAAGAGCTAGAAGAACGCTGGAAGAATTGAAAGAAGAAGTGGGGGAAACTGTTCTACTTAGTGTCCCTAAGCATGATGGGACTCTTACCATTGATCAAATAGATACCGACCATAGCGTTAGATTAGTCGACTATACCCATACCATGTCACCTTTACACTGCACATCCAACGGAAAAATTTTATTAAGTTTGCTACCCAAGAAGGAGTTGAACATTTTTTTAGAGCAGACTCTTAAACCATTTTCCAAATATACAATTACTGATCCAGAAGAACTGCGTAAAGAACTTGATAAGATTTCCGTTCAAATGGTTGGAACATCGATTGGTGAACTAGATGAAAATGAAAATGCCATTTCAGCTCCTATTTTTGACAGGAAAAAGAATCTAGTCGCTTTCATCACGCTAGGTGGTCCGAGTTTTCGCCTAACAGAAAACGATCTCTTACTTTTAAGTGATCGAATGCTAGAAGCCGCTAAAAAAATTGAAGAGCAGTTAGATTGAGCTAAAAAGGGGTAAACAATCGCATTTGAAACAAAATAAACGATGCAGCCAATTACTGATTGTAAATGGCTGCATCGTTTTCTTTTTGTTCGGTTTTCTCATTTCAATTCTTAAACTGAAGATTTTTAATTTATTATAAAAGTTTGACAAAAACTCAAATACGCAATTATAATTCAAATGTATTCATATAACGTACTTAGAGTTCATATTATGAACATCTTTCGTTCTCCACAATGAAAACGCTTCCCTCTATAAGCGGCTTCATATACACCTTTTTTCATCTACAAGTAACCGTCGAGGTCTAGCAGTATCAATCAGGAGGAGATTCAATGGAAAATAAGAATGTAGCAATTAATGATAATGCCAGTAGCCATACAATTAAATTAGATGATGCACCATTAAATAAATTCCATATTAAAATTGCAGGACTTACATTCGGGGCGCATTTCACTGACGGATATATTTTAGGGATTATTGCATTTGCGCTATCTCTGCTGACACCGCAAATGGATTTAACTCCATTTTGGATTGGGTTAATCGGAAGTTCCGCTTTAATAGGGCTTTTTCTAGGCAGTTTGGTATTAGGATGGGTATCTGATTATGTTGGAAGGCAAAAAATATTTGTCTTTAGTTTCATCGTCATTACCGCTGCATCCATTTTACAGTTTTTCGCAGACAGCCCCACAGAGCTTGTATTATACAGAATTTTACTTGGAATTGGGCTTGGAGGCGACTATAGCGTAGGACACACGATGTTAGCTGAATTTTCACCACGTAAACATCGTGGTGTTTTATTAGGATCGTTCAGTGTAGTCTGGACGTTTGGCTACGTAGTGGCAAACTTGATCGGTATTTTTGCGGTTGACTCCGCTCCGGACGCTTGGCGGTGGATGCTTGCTTCATCTGCGATTCCAGCTGTCATCATTTTGGTTTTGCGAATGGGTACACCCGAGTCACCTAGATGGCTGATTAGTAAAGGCAGGGTTAAAGAAGCCAGGGAAATTGTCAAGAAACATGTCGGCCCCAATATAGTACTGGATGATGAAAAACCTGTACAAACTAATAGCAGTTTTACCACTTTATTCCGTAAAGATATAAGAAAACGCACGGCTTTCAATTGTATATTTTTCGTTTGTCTCGTTATCCCTTACTTCGCCATTTACACCTTTTTGCCAAGTATTCTAGATGCAATCGGACTGAGTGAAGGGTATGGAACCGATTTTCTATTAAACGGGCTGCTCATTATAGGTGCCCTTTTAGGTATTTGGTTTACGGTTAAATTTACTCGCCGAGGATTTTTGATCAGCTCATTCATGGTATTGATCGTCACCCTCACTCTTCTAAGTGTTTTACCTAGCAGTGCAACAGTATTAATGATTCTTTCTTTCGCCATCTTCACCTTGATTATGTCTGCTGTCAGCAACTTGGTTGGCGTATTTCCAGCCGAAAGCTTTCCAACAGAGATTCGATCTTCCGGCGTTGGACTTGCGACAGCCATAAGCAGATTAGGATCAGCAATCGGTACGTTCCTACTTCCAATTGGTATTGCAAATATTGGAATTCAATTTACCATGCTTTGTCTCACAGGTGTACTTATTATTGGAGCAATTGTATCAATGGCATGGGCTCCTGAAACTAAATCACTATCGCTTAGTGAAGCAAGTAATAGTGGAAAGACCCATTCATAAGTATATATACATCCTTTTCAACCAGGCAACAGCTGATTTTTACGCTGGGCCTGGTTCTTTTACTTCTATTAACTCTACTGCACCTTTCCTTCATTCCCTATATGGAGGCATTTCGTTGATCATATTTTCTATTCAATTGCTATTCTGAAACGCCCTACCTCTCTTACCTAAAAAAATTACTGGTCATCCCCCTCAGTTCCCTCTTTTATCAAGTCCATCATTCAATACTTTCACTTGATAGCGGAAATAGAGATAGAAAATGATCCATATGATCATATAGAATGGCACGAAAATCGCTATTCCAGTCACTAATCCTTTTGCACTGAATGGAATCCAACCAACAAAAAAAGATAGCAGGAAGTATAGGATGCTGACAGTCAGGAAGTGCAGGATGGTCTGAAATAATAAGCTCCATTTATCCATTTCGAATAAAATGGTTGCTGTGCTGAAAAACCAGCCACATAATAGGCATCCTATCGCATTTTTCACGAATATTCCACTGTCTAATGATGTGACCTCCCCAAAGCCAATGACCCCAAAACACGTCAACACCATCACGAGTGCACCAAAGCAAATCCCTACAAAGCTACGGAATAAAAGTGTTTTCATCATCATAATCCCTTCCTTTTCCATTGAAATGCTTTCTTGATTCCTTGAACATAGTGCCGAGAAACATATTCTTTTTCTCCTGATCGGAAATACACACATAACGTCCCGTTGAAAGATGCCTCAAATCTGCTTAACTCATCAAGGTTGGCTATCACTGACTTGGATAATCGAACGAACTGATTACCAGGAAGATCCCTTTCAAGCTCATATAATCTTTCTTTCATTTCGAAAGTCCCCTGTTTCGTACGTACCATTATGGAATCCTGCTCTGTGAACAAACAGATTATTTCTTCTGGCCGGAAAACATGCTGCATCTCTCCTTTCTTGCCAACAAAATACGGTCTTTTCCTCTCTTTTAAGCGCTCCATCAGTTCCTGGACTTCTTCATTCCATTCATGATTTCGGATAAGCACCTCTATCGCTTGGACCCCCTCATCTATCTCTACCTGTATTTTCATCTTTGCGACCTCCCTTTGCTTATAATTTAAGTATATTGAAAAACTGGAATTTCGCTTGTAATTTCCAGCCACATGTTACTAAACAGCTCTAACTTGTTCGAAATGAGCACTCAAATACACTAAATAACCGTCCAGATAGCTGGACGGTCCCTTGTCTTTTCAATATAAAAAACCTGAATGCATACGATGGATGCGTTTACACCTTTACCTTTTTTACAGTTACATTTACTTCTTAGTTGTAAAAGTACTTGGCATCACCACAGCAACAACTTCTCCACGAGCACAAAGTGTATCATTTGCAAATACCTCTGTATCAACTTTCCACTTTTTAGGATGAATCTCTTGAATCTTCCCAATCGCTATTAATGGAACATCATTTGGGGTTGGCCTTACAAATTCCACATTTAATGAAGCAGTTACAAACCTGGGCGGCTCGACACCATCCCCAAATTTATGCCCATTTTTCCGATGCAATGCAATAGCGGCAGAACCTGTTCCGTGACAATCAATTAATGATGCAATTATACCGCCATAAACGAAGCCTGGAATCGCTATATGTTCTGGGAGTGGCGTATAAATTGTCCTTGTCTGTTCTCCTTGCCAACCTGTTCGAAAATGATGCCCATCTTTATTTAATCGACCGCATCCATAACACCATGCAAATGCATCTGGATAATCATCTTGAATCGCTTTTAGCACTTTCTCCTCCATCATTTCTCCCCCTTAATTTTTATAAAGTATTTTGTGATTCAGTGAGAATTAAATCTATGTACATCCATTCTTCTTTAAGGCAATGAACTTCAAGTGGACAACTTTCGCTTAGCGCTAACTGAAATATATAAGATTTCAGTATCTGGATTCCAGCTGGTTTAGCAACTCTGATATGAATTCCAATCCTCTATCTTTGCTTTTTCAATCCCCATAATTCATCTCTAAATATATTCGATATATATTTTATTCTATTTCTTTAGTGAATTATCCTGCTGACAAAAGCCCCTGAACGCTCAGTAGCATTCAGGGGCTTTTGTCTGGAAAAGAGTTGATTTTGATTTTAATAGGTATGCTGCAGTCTTCCCCTCTTGTTAAAAATTAAGCCTTTTTCTTAAATCCCAATATTTACATGTCATCTTACCCATTTTTGACTTCGAAAGTGAATCGTATTTACGTCCAAGCGCCAGGTTTTGTTTTTCTAACTTGCTCATCTGTTTAAGTTGCACTGCGTTCAATTTTTTTAATTGCTTTACTTCTTTAACCAATTCTTTGTTTTTCACTTTTATTTCATTGTTTTTATTATCGACAATTATCCGTTCTTTCAATGGAATTTCCATGTCTTTTGGTCTTAATTTCGGACTGCTATTTGTTTCAAATCCTATAGTTTTTAGATATGGCAAGTTATTTTGAAAATTTTGTTCAAAACTTTGATCACTTTTATGGATTTGTAGGAAAGTGAAGCATCCTGCTTTTTCTGCTTGAATGATTTGACCAAAGCCAGATAGTTTGACTAGTTTTTCTACTTTTTTTAATTCTTCAGGCATGTTATTAAAAATATAGTTGAAAACTTCTTCGTCATTTAAATCTGCAGGCAATTTTTTCACCTGATGTGATCGTACATGCTTATTCAGCTCATAAAAGTCATCTTCATCCATATAATACACGTTTCCACTTTCATCTAAATAATCAGTAATATGCCTGCTCCATAATAGCCCTTGCAGTTTTTTTATTGCTTCCGAAAACAAAAACTGCCTGCTAACATGATACATTCGTTTGGCTGCAAACTCATATATATCCTTATTGCATAAAGCTACTTTGACTGCATCACGGAAATCCTTCTCTGTAACCGCATATAACGGGTAATCTTCGCCAAAAAGCTTTACATGCATTTTGGTTGGATTCATTATTACGGCCTTTCTTAAAATTCCGTATTCCAACAGCTTCGTGGACAGTTCCAGACTGCTGTCCATTTCCTCACTTCTCCAGGTTATCCCAACATCACTGTTCACGATTAATTGTTGTGCATCCTCCCTGGTCAATGCCCCGTACCAGTCAAGCCCTTCTGTATTTTCCAGGAGATATTTAGCTTCTTCTTTAAACTGAGAATCACCTTGAACCCATTTGAATTTATCCCCGGCAACATTAAGTGAAAGTTTCGGAATCTCACGTTTTAATTCTTTAAAAGCTGTAATGATAGGAATCGTCTTCCAATCAGGATCAAACTTCCCTGTATATACGAGTTTATGTTTTAACTTGGCGTCCCCTCCTGCTGATTCAACGTTTGGTATCATCGGGGTTAGCAGGGAAACTTTGTTTTTTTCTTTATCTAAATTAAGAATCTCGATGACAAATTCGCACATCTCTTCTGTTTGACATAAGAAATAGGCACATTGATTGTATATATTTTTGATGCTCTCAAACTTTTCTCCATTAACATCCTGACCTATATGAGTCAATCCTGTAGCATACACCAATGTATTCCTTATGATATGCTTATGCCTTGCTATTTTTTCAACAGTTTCAATGCTTCTTACAAATAGCCAATCATATTCATTTTGGCTCCAATAATGAGAAATGAGCATTTCAGCAATATCAAAATTCATCACACCTTTTTTTACCCATTCTTCATCGGTGGCATTAAAAAAAGGATCAACAAATGGATTAAGAATCTTAATATTGTCACATTTCTCCAGAGGACGAATTAATATATCTCGCTTAACTGGACTAGCTAAAAGTAAGTCTATCTCGATATTGGAATCTAACGCAAGAGTCGAAGCTAAGGAAGATAAAAATACTGCAGAACCATCCATTGAATTCATGTCAATAAAGCCAAATAGAAGCACCTTCATTTTTCTGTTTTGCACTAATTCATGTGAACTCAAAAGTATTCACTCCAATGACTGAAATGTTATATGAATTTCTATTTTTTCATTTGTTCTTTCATAGATGATTTGAGTGCAAGGTATTTTAACGTGAATTTCCCTATATATGTAACGTTGAATTTATGTTCTAATGACTTAAGTCTACGTATCTCTTTGTTCAACTGAATGTTTTCTTTTTGGGCTAACTTACTTTTTTCTAATTCTTCTCGCAACCTAGCATTTTCTTTTGTAAGATTCTCAATGATGTTTTGTTTTTCAGTACCATTGCTTTCTATGAGTTCTAATGTCATGGACATCATGTCTTTCATTTGTAATTCCAGTTCTTCATACATAGTTTTCCAATATTCGTTTCGACCGTCCATATTGAAAAAACTCCCCTCCATTAACCTTGGATTATCTCTAATTCTCTTTTAATAACAACATCTACGGCGCATTTATCTCGAATCGATTGTGATGCTTGTTCTGATACCCTTAAGAATACGTCCGGATTATAATATAAACGTTCTATTGCATCCGCAATTTCAATAGGAGACTCAGGCTTTGTAAGAAGGCCAGAAACATCGTGTTTAACAAATTCCGGGATTGCCGTGATATCCGTTGAAATCGGCACTAGCCCACTGGACATGGCCTCACACATTGAAACCCCTTGAGAGTCCAAACGGGTTGGGCAAAGGAAAATTCCATACTCCTTATGTAGAGCAGCGATTTGCTCTTGTGATATGAAGCCTTTATGAATCGTTACATTTTCAAAATTACAAATTGGCTCAACTGTTTGATCGAACAACTTCCCATCACCATAAAAAGCAAATTCCAGTTTATCGAAATAGGGTCTTTTTGAAAGTTCCAGCACAGCCTTCACCGATAAATCATTGGCATATTTTCGAGAAGCGTATGGCCTGATTGAAAGGACTTTTGTCCGCATATCGACTGGCTTTTCTATAAAGGAAAACAGATTATCATCTATTACATTGGGAATGATTACTGAATTTTCCGATTCAGCCCTCGCGTCACATTCCGCTATATGTTCTTTGAACCATTTGGAAATATGAACAAAAGTAGTATTCAGTTCATTCGTTTGATAAAACCAATTCATAAAAGAAAGCTGTGCTACATAATAGTCGTCCGCCATTTCAAGTATCTTTCTTAAGCTTTCAGGGCTTTCAAGAAAATTAAACCATCTTCTATGCCAAGCCTCCGTTTCAAATCCATGTATCCATGTAATAATCGGTAAATCTTTGCTTGTTTCTTTTATCGCTTGTACCATTGTAGAATTAACAAAATGAATGAGCGCTTTTTTATGTACTTTATGATTTAAGAACATGCGCAGATGCTGTTCAGTTCCTCGATAAACAGGCACATCTTCATAGGTATACTTTTCTGCTTTTTTATAAGCAGGATGTAAAACAAAGACATCAATCTTCAAACCCTCTGCTTGATAAGCCTTGACTCTTCGGTGGATAAACCCATTCCGATATAACTGCTTTTCATGTGGATAAGCATTCGTAATGATTACATATCTATCTTTTTCGCTAAATGTAAGCTCATTTAGGTTTATAGATTGCTCCATTTTTGTTCACTCCTACTATTTTCAGTCATCTTCAATCAGCCTGCTTATTCATCTGTAAATAAAGGATTTATAAGACATCTTTCCCAAGTCCATTTCTCCTTTTAAAACTGTGAATCGATTATAACAAACATGTATTACTGAATATTGACATCAATACGAGAAGTATGTAAATAAAAGTAAAGTTTTCATGAACTTTTATATATTTTTGTATAGGAAAAGGGCAATATAGAACCATTTTTAAAAATTATTTCAGGTATGGGAATATTTCAGGCATTTACCTTAATAGAGGATGATAATCTTAACAAAAAAAGAAAGAACGATCCCTATTAACGGAACCGTCCTCGTACATATAAACTATTGTATTTTTTGTGAATGGAACAACCTTTATAAATTGATATAAAAGCCCACTATTTTCCTACATAGCTTGTCTATACCATGACAAAAAAAATTCATACTATATTAAAAAGGAATTATCCATAAAGGTGGTTCGACCTTACATGATACCAATAGACGATTGTAAATTATTAATTTCATGCTGCAATCATAAAGGTGGTCTTTATTTAGTCCAAATAATACAACAACAATATGAAATAAAAAAGGTTTTACATGTTGGATGCACAGGTATTACTAAATACGGCAGCTCTTTTGTCGTAATTTCAAATTCTCATGGAATCTTTATTTTGGATGAAAACTTAAAGGTTATAAAAAATAAAGTGTTATCTACAGAATTAGATTTACATGGTATAGCAATAGACAACGATAAAGCTTATATTGTTGAAACCAAAACTAACTCAATTGGTATTTATGATTTAAAAAACGATTTGGAAAGAATGGATGAAATTAGATTTTCACCGAAAAATGACGATGTTTCCCACGTCAACGATTTGTATATAGTAAATGATACGTTATATGTATCAATGTTTTCGAATCCTCCAAGGAAAAAATGGACCTCTTTCGCAAGCTATTTCCCTCATATAACAATCCGCCGAGGGGTGATTCTAGAATATTCTTTACAGGAAAGAAAAGTGGTAAAGATTTGTCATGATAAATTATTTCAACCTCACAGTGTACTACATCATGATAATAACCTGTATTATTGTGTTTCAGGTGAGTTCCTAGTAAAAAGAAATGAGGAAGATATTTTTAAAGGCCTTGGTTATACTCGCGGTTTAGCAGTTAAGAATCATACGATGTTTATTGGCCAAAGTGAGAGTAGGCACATATCGAAATTATTAAAAAAACATACGAACGTATTGCTAGATTGCGGGATTTATGTTCATGACATCTCTACGAAACTTTCATCTTTTATCCATATTCCGTCTGAAGAAATTTATGGAATATTGGTTATTTGAAAACCTGCCCCCTTATCTGCATAAAAAAAGCAGAGCTTAAAGAACTATGTTTTTTCCTTTGGCAGCATCTTCTTCAATAATTACGCACAATAAAGGAGTTTTCAGCCCATATCATTTCTTTCGAGCATAGGAAAATTCTCCTGGTTTGGATTTTTAAAAATAAGCATATTTAAGATGCTGATTTCAGACTGTAGACAAACTTAAATCGAGTTTGTCTACAGTTTTTTTTAGGGATTGTAAAAATTCGAACGTTGGTTGGAGCGTAGGGCACTCGCTTTCCACGGGCTGTCCGGGAGCTTTTAACAAACCTATTTCAGGCTGCAATCAATGAAAGGTGCCACTCCTGGATCCTCCCCTCCATTCATTCCGGAAATTAACTAAAGCTGCCTTAATCCAGAGCATAATGGAAAACCAATTCTTCCCCGTCTTCCCCATTAAATCTGTATCCATTATCAACGAATCCAACTTTTTTATATAAATTGATCGCTGGAATATTCGTATGGTGCACCGTTAGAATTATCTCATCTTTATCAGGATGATCTCGTTTGATCATATCAGGCAAGACTTTTAAAGCTTTAAAAGCTAGCCCCTTTTTTTGATGACGTGAATCCAATGAGAATGATTTTAGAAGAATGGCATTCTCATTACTTGTATATTGATTTCCCGCTTTATCTGTATATAAAGCAAAACAACCAATCAAATCATCATCTACATATATGACCATGGGGAGATTATATTGATCCTTCCTGAAGTCTTCGATAACTTTCATAGGTAAAGAAGTATAGATTGCTTGTTCTATTGGTAAACAATAGTTATTCAGCGCTGCATAATCTTTTTTCATAAAAGGTCGAATATGTAATCCAGTTCTCATACCTTCACCACCATCATTTATAATCCAGACCCCTATCCTCGCTATAGATTTGTCAAAAATAAACCATTTATCATAACCAACCCATGATTTATCTTATGTTTTTCATACCTCTTCATCGATGATTCTATATTAACAGATATTAAAGTTTTACAATTCATTGCAAACAACGATTTTAAGAAAACATATTATATAAAAAAGGAATGGCTTGGTTTGCCACTCCTTTTTTTCTTCTTAAATCATTCGGCTGCTGATAACTCACTTTCTGTTACCCATTTATGGTTTTTAACTTCTTCTCCACCATTAGTCGGTGTGAAATCAACCATATAAACAGTCGTTTTCTCAGCTGATTCAATTACAGCGGTTGCATCATCCATCCCTTTCATATGAGAGGCATTTACTATAACCTCCGCTCCAGGCTCAAACGTTTTCTCACCTGCATCTTTAATCTCTTCGTGAATGATCCATTTATGATTTCCCACTTTTTCTCCGCCAGTCGTTGGCATATAGGAAATAGCATATGCAGTCGTATCAAAGGCACCCACTATCGTTGCCTTCGCTCCCTTCATACTTTCCATATGACCTGATTCGATAATCACATGACTTCCAACTTCATAGGTTGGATTTTCTGCAGCTTTTAAGCCGTCAGGAACATCCCCTGAGCTAGAATGGTTCATGTCCATTTCATGATGTTCCTTTTCTTCTTTATCATCGGTGTTGGAACATGCGCCAAGGACCAAAAGCAGAGCAGCTAATAATGAGAAAATCATCGGGATTTTGGTTCTTTTTTTCATCATCGATAAAACCTCCTTTAACATTTACATCCATCCTACCAATTAAATATGCAGAAATTGTGGAGGTCATTCGTGGTCAAGGAACGGGAGCAAATCATGCTTAATATGCATATAGGCACACCCTTATATGAACTTAACCAGATAGTGTTCATCCCACATGTACGATGAGATCAGCTATTTCTGGGTATGAAAAAAAAGACGAACTTTTCTACATAGAAAAATCGTCTTTCTTCTCGTTATACCTAATCGAGACTGTTAACAAATGCTACCCTTTATCGCAATTCGCCTTTTCTTCCAGAAACTCTTTGAACTCCTCTTTCGTAACATCCGATTTCATTGCCAATGTTACTAATTCAAGCCATTCGTCAGGAAGGTTTCAAGTCATCATTCTCCTTCATAGACATTTATCGGCATCCTAAGGAGGAGTGTTTTTACAAGAACCTTATTTCCATTCAACCTTTCATTCTCTATTTGATAATGGACCCGATTAGCGAGTACCGAGCAAGCAATAAAAACTAAACCCGGAATCTCATTTTAATTTATCCCATTCTTCTATAGTAAAAACCAGTAAATTATTTGATAAAAAGCGCAAAGTGTGATTGCTATGCTAACGAAAGTGATTTGGCTGGGGTAAAAAGAGATGGTTGATTGATAGAGGTTAGTTGAAAGTGTCATTTCATGAACTGCTGGAAATTGCTTAAACTGCTCACTCATACAACTAAAAAGAAGGACTTGACTTCTTACGTCTGGATTCCAAAATCATAAGCACCAACCAGTTTCTACGTAGGAAGTCATGACCAATCCCCTTTTCTTCGAAAATGAATTCTACAATTCTATGATAAATAGCAAAATATCGGTAAGGTCCCTCCCAAAAGGATGGATTTTTCATTATATGATTGAAATTGTGGCTTGTTGGATTCAACTTGTACCGAAAAAGTTTTTGCTACTGCTATTAACACCTCTATTCAGAGGCTTGTGATTGTTCAATTTTACGTATGATATGCGAAAGGTTCTTTGAAGAATGTTCTTTATAATCCCTGCCGATGGACTTGAATAACCCCTTCGCTATCTCCCTTAATATTTCTTTCGTATGCACATCCGAAATGATGGACTTATATGGAAGACTAGATTCAGCTTGTGCCCCACCGATTTTATCAGCAGTTTCCTTAATAAAGCCGATGAGTGTAATTTCATGAAGTTTTCCTCCAATAATGGCTTTATAGATAACTTGTTTTCTCCAAATTTTTAAATCGATCCTCTGTTTAGTGTAATCGAAGAGCTCTTCAGGCAGCTCTGCACGTCCATCGTTGCTAAATCGAATGGAATCTTTCACAGGGTACAATTTCGGATTAGGATTGATTTTCTTTATCAAGGAATGATCTATGGTGACTTTTTCCCTCTTTATTCTTGTATGTTTCGTTTCACCTAAAATGAGTTTTAACTGCCCGGCAATTATATTATTGAATTCTTCCAATTCAAAGTATTCAACAAGCATAATACTATATTCCAAAATTGTAATGGCTTCATCGAATTTTCGTTTAGTACCATCATTCGATCTGGTAAAAACCAACCTATTCTTCCTTTCCATAGCCATTCCCCCCTTTTCATTCATATCTAATATGCAAATAAGGAAAAAAACACCCTAATGGATGCTTTTATTTATTAGGTCTAAACTTGATTGGATCCATATTACGATTATCTTTGTCTCCCGTATATTCAATACTAATTACATTAGCTAAGTTGATATGTTTGCCACCTGCTTGCAGCCATGTCGCATTTTGAATTAATTGCAATTTCAGGATATTATCGGCTTCATGCGAATATTGTTCATTCGTCTCTAATTCTTCTGTTTCACCATTCACATAAAAAAATTTATATTTCGCATTACTCATTTTCATCAGCCTCTTTTCTACTACTTAATTCGACAAGGATTGACTATTGTCCTGCTTTCACAAAATCAGATTGCCTTTTTTCAATTTGATTAATGACGTAAATCCCATCATTCAAATCAATAGGGGCCTTTTTAAGTCCTCAAGCTGATAAAAAAGAATATCAACTAATCGATACACTACAACATGCCACCATTAAAAGACCGTCAAGGATCCTCGACAGTCTTTGTTGTCTCTTATCTATTAAAATATTGTTTCATTAACTCTTTGAATCGTGTGCCATCTATTTCTTCTTTCGTCATTTTCCCATTTTCCCACTGTGTAAAGGATGTATCGGTTAAAGTGATATTCCCGCTGTTTGTCAGACGGGTGATTAATGGATGTTTGTTAAAAGGCGATTGGGGATTTTCCCTGATGATCGTTTGAATCTCATTCAGTTCCACAACATTCCCTACATGTATGGAAGAATCAAAAGCATACCCCATTTTCCAATCGAGATCTTTATGTTTCAGTTTTAATTCAAGGATATGATCCCCATGGTCGGTAACTTCTCTTTTTATCCTGAATTCACCATTTCGAGAAATGACAACTTCTCCTTTTAACGGCACCGGTTTTAAAGGTAGATTCCCCCCAAAGCCCGTATCGACCAAATAGGTTTGGCCCTCATGATTCAAAAGAATGACGACATGGGTCCTGCCTATTGTCATCCATCCTTGATTGTAGATGACACCCCTGACCAAGGAAACATCAAAGTCGTTTTCCATCAAGAAAAAATAAAGGGCCGTATTCAATTCATAACATAATCCCCCCTCATTTCTCACGAGGACTTTGTTCACGACATTCTCTTTGTTGATATCACTTAGATGAGATGCCATGATGGATAGGTTTTCAAAAGGAATGGTTCTCGCTGTCTTATCAAGAATTTCATCTAATTTATCAAACGTCAGTTTTTCATGTCCAGTGATTCCTATTCTTTTCCTGAATAATGCATTCAGATCATTCATCCCGATTCCCTCCTTAAGTCAGACACAGATGAAGAGTATCTGGACTTTTTTTATATTTATTATTCTTTGCATTTCATTCTTCAATCCTCTGCCGTTATCAGTACCGCCATACAGATAAGGGATTATATCACACTGTTTTTATCTTCCCCAATAAAAAAAGGTCCCCATAATGTTGTATTCCCGGGCAGCCTCTTCCATTCATCTTTGAAGCAACTTCTGAATCATTCATTTATCTGTAAAATGATTTTACTTAAGTTTTTATTGGCTTCCATATGTTCATGCGCCCTTTTTATTTCTTCAAAAGGGAAAACTCGATCGACGATTGTCCTCATTTCATTTTGGAGGAACAAAGGCATCGCCTTTGTAACGAATTCTTCCGTTATTTCTTTTTTATATGCATCACACCTGGGAGTTAATAGGGTGCCTTTTAATTGAAACCGTTTTAAAAGAGTTCCACCGAGGATGCCGATAAGTACCCAGCGACCATCAGTCTTTATGCTTTTAAGATTTTTCTCCCATTATGAAGCACCGATAAAATCCAGAATGACATCCACGCCTTGATGATTTGTAGCTTTTGGTACTTCCTCGTCGAAAGAATATATCCGTTCTATCAACGGCGGAGCATTCCGCTTTTTTCCAGCATGAGCTTAGAAAATTCCTGAAATAGTAACTGTTCTGCCCCACCCGGTTGTTTAACCTCTACATCTTTCATTTCCCCCACCCCTTACAATTTAACAATTTGTGTTTACCTGGTTTGTCATGAAGTTGGAAACTATGCTACTCCAAAAAATATCAACAAGCAAATGATTAAGATACCATTATGCTATGCGGGAACTGAATGTATAAAATTCTCGATAATAAAGAAAGAGATAAAAGGTCCATTTACCTGTCTATAACTTCACTTTACAGGGTAAAGTAGAAGGAACCTTATATAGAAAAATTATCCATAACAAAGAAACCTATAAGGAGGATGGAAATTGGATTTCAAGCCCCGTAATCAAAAAGATCAATCCATTTCAGAATTACGTTATACTTATTCCGCTCGTAATCTATGGTCCGGTTTACTATTCGGGATCGGATTGGTGGCATTCATCGATGAGGCCATCTTTCATCAACTATTACATTGGCATCACTTCTATGATAAATCCACATCCAATATCGGGCTTGTCTCGGATGGTTTATTTCATGCTCTTAGTTGGTTCGCGACGGTCGGGTCTTTGTTCATGTTCGCCGACCTTCGCCGCCGAAAAGGAATATGGCTGAAAAGGTGGACAGGGGGAGTATTGCTCGGGGCAGGTTCTTTTCAATTATATGATGGAATCATCCAGCACAAGCTACTAAGACTCCATCAGATTCGTTACAATGTCGATATTCTCCCATATGACTTGATTTGGAACGTTACAGCCATCGCGATGGTTTTGATCGGCATCACCCTCGTCATTCGAACACGTCGCAACTTACTTAAAACGAAAGCAGACGATTGACATGCACAGTAATGATCATATTCATGATAATGGAGCTGGCTTTGAAACGATTTTATTGATTCTATTTGTGCTTATAATAGTGATCTATATAGCTGCTGCCGTTATTTCGAGACGCCGTTATAGAAAATGGCCATTATCCCGTACATTCTTTTGGATTCTAGGCATCATCTGTGCCGCTTCTGCCATTATCGGCCCCATAGCCAATCGAGCGCATTTGGACTTCACGGCACATATGGTTGGTCATTTACTTCTTGGAATGATTGCACCCATTTTACTGATGTTCGCTGCCCCCCTTACTCTTCTTCTGCGAACACTGGATGTCCAATCGGCCAGACGCCTTTCGGGGGTGCTGAGAAGTTGGCCTTTCGGGGGTGCTGAGAAGTTGGCCATTCGTAATTTTAAGCAACCCCATCATAGCCTCCATCCTTAATATTGGAGGGCTATGGATACTCTATACGACTGGATTGTATGGTTTGATGCAACAGAATATCCTTTTACATGCTTTGGTGCATGTTCACGTGTTCATTGCTGGCTATCTATTCACTGCCTCGATGATATATATGGACCCGACGTCACATCAGTTCAGCTTCATGTTTCGAGCTATCGTATTTGCCATTTCACTGGCAGGACATGATATTCTTTCTAAATATATCTATGCCCATCCACCAAGCGGAGTCATAAAGGCACAAGCGGAGAATGGCGGAATGTTAATGTACTATGCAGGCGATGCCATCGACCTTTTACTTATCTGCATACTTTGCCATCAATGGTTTAGAGCCACCCGCCCTCGGGAATCACTTGTCCAGTTGCAGGAATAGTTCAATGATTACTTCGGTAAACTCCTCGTTCCTGATTAATCATACATTATTTAGCTCATACTAATTTTTGATGAAAAAATTTAGGATGGAGCTGAATGGAAAATGGAATTTGAAGCTAAGAGTTCTACTGAAAATGCTCTTTACGATTATAAAGTTGGACTTGGTGTCTTTACGGAAAAAATGCCAGATCTCGCTGAGAAATTCAACTCGTTTACGGAAGAGTGCTTTAAAGAAGGCCAATTAACCCAGAAAGAAAAACAGCTTATCGCCCTCGGAATAAGCTTATATTCTCAAGATGAATACTGCATTATCTACCATACTAAAGGATGTCTTGACCAAGGCTGTTCAGAACAGGAAATCCTTGAAGCCATTGGAGTGACTGCAGCATTTGGCGGAGGAGCAACCATGAGTCAGGCCGTAACTCTCGTCCAGGAATGCATCCAGGAAATAAACCAAATGAAACAATAATGGAGTAAGGGATAGGACAGTTTGTCCTATCCCTCTTTATTTGCTCGAAGCCGAAATTAATTGCCATATGTGGAAAAATTACAAACAATCCCTTCATCATGATGACTGATATTCCAATATGACAAACAAAGCAGATTAAGGAATCACTACCATTGCAGACTTTCGATTAAGTGGCACTTTGTGCATTCTTGACTATAATCAGTTTTTACAAATTCATGATTACAATTTTCCCGAAAGATGTTCAGCTCTTTTTTCAGCTGATCTAATTGGCTTTCCAACTGTTTCATTTCATCTTTTATCTGGATTACCCGATTCATCGAATTCTCCCTTTCGTCCAAATCATTGATAGATTTTTCCGTCCGTTTTCCTGAATTGATTCGCTTTTTCTTTAAGTCCTTCATCGATTACAGACTCAAAACCGAGACCCTTTTCTTTTGCCAAATCACGGATATCCTGAGAGATTCTCATACTGCAGAATTTAGGTCCGCACATGGAACAGAAATGAGCTGTTTTGGCACCTTCAGCCGGTAGTGTTTCATCGTGATATTCAACCGCACGTTCAGGGTCGAGAGAAAGATTGAATTGATCTCTCCAACGAAACTCGAATCTGGCCTTCGAAAGGGCATCGTCTCTTTTTTGTGCATGCGGATGGCCTTTTGCAAGGTCAGCTGCATGTGCAGCAATTTTATAGGTAATGACCCCTACTCGAACATCCTCTTTATTCGGAAGTCCAAGATGCTCTTTCGGTGTCACATAACAGAGCATCGCCGTACCAAACCAACCAATCATGGCAGCACCGATCGCAGATGTAATATGATCATAGCCAGGAGCTATATCCGTTGTCAAAGGCCCAAGGGTATAGAACGGGGCTTCTTGACAGACCTCCAGCTGCTTATCCATGTTTTCCTTAATCAAATGCATCGGCACGTGCCCGGGTCCCTCCACCATGACTTGAACATCATGTTTCCAAGCAATCTTCGTCAGTTCCCCCAGTGTTTCCAATTCTGCAAATTGCGCCTCATCGTTTGCATCTGCAATCGATCCAGGACGAAGACCATCTCCTAATGAGAAAGAAACATCATATGCCTTCATGATTTCACAAATCTCTTCAAAATGAGTATAAAGGAAGCTTTCTTGGTGGTGGGCCAAACACCATTGAGCCATGATCGATCCCCCTCGGGAAACGATTCCCGTAACCCGCTTTGCCGTTAATGGGATATATCGCAATAACACTCCAGCATGTATGGTGAAGTAATCGACACCTTGCTCGGCCTGCTCGATTAAAGTATCCCGAAAAACTTCCCAATTTAAATCTTCCGCAACTCCATTCACTTTTTCCAATGCTTGATATATAGGAACGGTCCCAACTGGAACAGGCGAATTCCTGATAATCCATTCACGTGTTGTGTGAATATTCTTGCCGGTGGAAAGGTCCATTATGTTGTCGGCTCCCCATCGTGTAGCCCAAGTCATTTTCTCCACTTCATCTTCGATCGATGAACTAACAGCTGAATTTCCAATATTCGCATTTATTTTAACGTGAAAATTACGCCCGATGATCATAGGCTCACTTTCAGGATGGTTAATATTTGCCGGAATGATGGCCCGCCCGCTGGCTACCTCTTCTCTTACAAACTCAGGGGCAACATTTTCCCTGATTGAAATGAACTCCATTTCAGGGGTAATGATTCCTTTACGTGCATAATGGAGCTGGGTTACATTGTTTCCTTTCATTGCACGCAAAGGTTTCCTTTTCAATCCCGGAAAAATATCGGCATTGGATTGTGGCTCCACTTTTCTATAACCGTTATCTTCGGGTTTTATTTCACGTCCTTCATACTCTTCAATATCCTCACGTTCCAGGATCCAGTTGCGTCTAATCGGATCAAGACCTTTCTGAATATCAATCGGATATTCGGAATCCGTATAGGAACCGCTTGTGTCATAAACTCGTAAAGGTGGATTCTCCTCTTCACCGAATGCCCCTGTAGTCGGACTTAACTTAATTTCACGCATAGGCACTTTAATATCAGGTCTAGATCCCTCTACGTACACTTTTTTACTCCCTGCAAAACTGGACATAATTGAAACGTTCATGTCATTTACTGAATTACTCATCATGATTTCATTTCTCCTTTTTAAGTTTCATTTAAAAAGGACAAAATCCAATCCATTTCGCACGAAAAAGCCGGATCTCATAATTAAGACCCGGCTAACGTTAGTATGACTACAGAAATGACCAAATGAAATGTCATTGTTAAGTAGATTCTAACTTCCCCACGCTGGTATGAACCAGATCAGGTCCTGAGGGTTAAGAAGCTTTACGCGCTTCTCTCTCAGCCCAACTTATATTGGACACCCCTAGTCTGAATAATTTAATTGATTACAGGGTAACTATATATCACCCTTTTGATTCTGTAAATAATTGCAAAGGCCTATATATTTTAATGAATCCCTCCAAAATTTGTTACTTGGAGGGGACCCATCATTATTTTTCCAAACCTTCAAGGATGGGGAAAAGCTCCTCCAAATGCTTGATTTCATAGGTTGGAAGCACTTCATTCCGTTCCTTATCATGTCGATTTATCCAAACCGACTTTATGCCCACTCGTGATGCCCCAAGGATATCGGTCATTAAATTGTCGCCAACCATCAATACTTCATCCTTATCCAGCTCCATGATTTCCAAAGCATGCTCAAAGATGGATGCATCCGGTTTACCGCGTCCAAATGCTCCTGAAATGACGATTTGGTCGAAATAAGGAACGAGTTCTGGCGTAATTTCAAGTTTAGTATTTTGTAGTTCAGGCGAACCATTCGTCAGCAAAAGCAATTTGTAATTCCCTTTTAATTCATCTAACACACGGAATGATTCTTCATAGATAAATGGCTTTTTACGTCTCTCTGCAGGGAAACGTTCTGCCAGTTCAAGCCCAAATGCAGGGTCATTGATCCCTAATGCCTTCAAGCCTCTCGTCCACGCTTCTTTCCTATATGTCGGTACAATCCCTGCCATCTTCCGGAATTCATCATGATCATCTTGAAAATTCCCCCATAGTCCTTCAAATGGGTTGATTCCGATCATTTGAGTAAATGCATATGTATCGTAAGAAGAGTAAAGCTCACGCGCTTCTTTCCGAACCGCTTCTTCAAACTCATCGACATTTAAATCATATTTTTCCCTAGCCACTTCACATGTGGCTACAAAAGCCTCTTTCACACTTTTCTGATCCCAAAGCAATGTATCATCTAAGTCAAAAAAAACTGCCTTCACCAAAATGCACACCCTCTTCCCCTATTATTGAATTCGATAAAAATTACACTATTACAATAATAAACCACAACCATCGGAAAAAGAATAACTATTCGGAAAATGACTATATCTTTCTTAAGATCATTAAATGTTCAACGTGTACCAGACATACTTTTTTTGTCGGGATATCCTTGATTATCTTTCGAATACATACAGCCTTCCATTGCTGGCAATCTTGAATTTCGGACCGGCAAACCCCCGTCTTATCAGCTCTTTTCTCATATATACCATGAGTGCGGCATGACTCACGATCAGAACATCCCTTTCCCCCTTTGCAAAAATTTCGTCCAATGCTTTATTGATCCGTCGCTCAGCGATTTTAATTTCCGCTCTTGTCTGCTTGTTAATCAACGAGCAGGATCGAATCCAGATGGCCCAAAGGATGAACGGCAGCTTTACCTTTCCTTTAAGGGGGGGGGAAGGTATTTCCCGCAGTTCCTCCATCCGATGAACCGTGCCAGGGTAGATATGTTTTGCAGTCTTGACCGCTCTCGACATATCGCTGCAATAACATTCCTGCCATTCCTCAGCTCGTAATAAAGTCGTTCCGTAAATTATATCTGCTGCATCATAGTCCATGAACCATTGCTTCATATCATCCGCAGTCACGGATTTCCCTGTTGGGAATTCATGTGCCACCTTAAAATGACGTACCAAACCAATTTTCATATATTCTCCTTATTATCTTTTAAAATATTCGTTTCTTTTTCTTGTAAAACCCCTTAACAATATATTAACCTATGTAAAGCTATATAATAAATGCAAGTTGAAACCATTAAAAACCTTATTGAGCTCTCCTTGACATTGTGTATGGTTAAAGGTTCTCACAGATTGAGTCACTGCAAGCACTTGATTATGATAGGGAAAGATATCATGGGCAAGAGCATATGTAAAATGATCGAAAAAAGAGAAAGCATATCGCCTTCTCCTTTTATCGTTTAATCTATGAATTGGAGTTCTGTTATCGTACATCTTTTCCTGAATTTATATTTCCCGCTCAAATCACTGAATTGATAATCATTTAGGGATTTCCCCAGTTGATCCTTTAGTTTATCCACCGTGATGGATTCCTCAACTGTCTTTTTCCAATTTTCATTTCCCATTATCTCTTCGAACGGAATGGTAGTCAGGACTTCATCATATATCTGGATGCTTTGATCGATGCCGAAGCTGCCATAGATACTGCCATTTTCATCGGCAAAGATATGCTCTGATTCCAATTCTTCCACCAATACTTCCAGATATCCCTTTGCCTTAACAGGCTTGATGGCAATCTCCGCTTCTGCCTTTACAGGTCCCAATCTCTTATCGATGATCTCTATCGTCAATTTAACGTGAACGGGCGGATAACCAAACCCTTCACAAAGTTCTGCTGCCGAGTTATATACCATCTGAACATCCTCCTTTTGTCACTATCATTATATAATATAAATACTTCATCTGGGGGGCTGAACAAGCACCTAGTGAACAAGACGTGTAGGGTTTTATATGGAAAAAAATTTATCAATTCAAATTGGTCAACGTTTACGTTTTTATCGTCAACGGCGTAAATTATCCTTGGACGACCTTGCTGAACTGACTGGTGTTAGTAAACCTATGCTCGGACAAATTGAACGAGGTAGCTCGAATCCAACTGTAGCGATACTGTGGAAAATAGCTGCTGGACTACAAATCCCATTCGGTTCATTTCTTGTAAGAAATCCTTCTATAATCGTTAGAAACATAGAGTGTGGTTTCCTTTAAATTGCTAACTTACGAAGCTACTTCAAATAATTTATGGATAAATTATTTTTGATTTTGGGCAGACTTCACCCCTTGATGAACCTGTTTCTTTTTAATCATTTGCATGGCTTCTATACCACTCAGTATGTAAGTAGCTGTACGAAATGATTTCAACCCTAACATAGAACGAACTCGCTTCTTTATAAAACGATGATCCTGTTTTACCATATTATTGAGATATTTAACTTGCCTTATTTGTATGTCCTCAGGCATGAGTTTCTCTTCTTTTAACTCTTGAATCGCTACAGGATAGGCTGGATTTTTATCCACTGTTATGACACGAGGTTTACAAACATGAAAAGTAGCCAATGCTTTCTTGAAAAAGCGCTTGGCTACTTGTTTATCTCTTGATTCACTTAGGTAAAAATCAATGGGATTCCCTTCTGAATCGACTTCACGATATAAATACATCCATTGACCTTTTACTTTGATATACATTTCATCGACTCTCCAAGAGTCATTTGTTGGCTTAAGATGACGACGTACTCTTTTATCTAATTGAGTTCCATATTGATGAACCCAACGCATAATAGTTGTATGGGCCAGGGATAAGCCACGCTTCATTTGAGCAAATCTTCTTTTTTCATACCGATCATACACCTTTTTAAGAGTAATAGTATCAGTATGTCCAAGATATAGCGATTAATTGGAATTATCTTGAAGTTATTGCGCCAGAACTAAAAAATTTGCAGATTTAGACCATAAAAGAGACATTATTCTACAGCTGATAACCTCCATTATCCCAAGGTATATCTATTAACTATTGATTAAAATCGTAGAAAATCTTATCCAAAAGGTGTTACACCAGGAAAAAAATCAGGTAATATGAAGAATAAATTAGCTCGTCCATTTGAACAAGCTGGTAGATAGAAGCAATTGGATTACCCCATTTCATTTTTTACGTCATTAGTTTTAACTATTTATCTTTAAACCAATGACGCAATTGTTCACTTTAGTTGAAACTCAAAATAGTTTAATGCGTTGTTGTAGGATATATCCTGGACAATTTCACCTAACCATTCTATTTCATTTGGATAATCCCCATTTTCAACCCAATTCCCAAAGATATTGCACAAAATTCTTCTGAAATACTCATGGCGGCTGTATGATAAAAAGCTACGGGAATCTGTTAACATTCCCACAAATCTAGATAACACCCCCAAATTACCGAGTGTTTTCATTTGAGCAACCATGCCATCAGTATGATCATTGAACCACCATGCTGAACCAAACTGAACTTTTGACGGGGTTCCACCTTCTTGAAAATTACCTGCCATGGTAGCCAACGTTTCATTATCATTGGGATTCAGACCATATAAAATCGTTTTAGGTAGGTGATGATCCTTATCGAGCTCATCCAGCAATTGGGATAGAGGAACAGCAATTGGGTCATCTTTCATGGAGTCACATCCCACATTTGGACCTAACGCACGGAAAAGACGGGAATTGGCACTTCTTAATGCTCCGATATGATATTGCATGACCCACTCTCTCCTGCTATAAGCTTTCCCCAAACTTACTAGTAATCGCGTTAAAAATTGATTGTTTTCCTTTAATGAAATGGCCTGTTTATTCAAAGCCTTTTCCACAATGGCATCTACTTCTTGTAACGTGGAGATTTCATAAACAACGGTCTCTATACTGTGATCAGATAATCTACACCCAATTTCAGTAAAGTAATCCATTCTATTTTCTAAGGCATCCACTAGTTTTGAATAATTTGTAATCTGAATTCCAGTCATATTTCCTAGCTTTCCTACATAATCTGCCCAATAATGATCTTGAATCGCCATGACTTTGTCCGGCCGAAACGCTGGCAAAACAGTTGTTGAAAATTCTTTAACTTCTTGCAACAACTTATGATAACGTAAATCATCAATCGGGTCGTCAGTCGTACCGATCAACCTTACATTTGAGCGTTCAATCAAACCTCTTGACGAAAAATCCGGGTTCTGTAGCATTGCATTGCATGTATTCCAAATTTCTTTTGCAGTAGCTCTTTTTAAGATAGTATTCAAATCAAAGTATTTTCTTAATTCTATATGTGTCCAATGATAAAGCGGATTGCCAATTAATTTTTCAACGGTTTCAGCCCATTTTTCAAATTTTTCATAGTCATCGGCTTCACCTGTAATATAATATTCATCTACGCCATTTGCCCGCATCGCACGCCATTTATAATGATCGCCCTCTAACCACAATTCAGTCATATTTTTATATGTTCTATTTTCATAGATTTCTTGTGGGTTTAAGTGGCAATGATAATCATAGATCGGCATTTTAGCAGCATAGTCATGATATAATTTTTTTGCTGTTTCGGTTTGCAGTAAAAAATCTTTGTTCATAAAAGTTTTCATATGATTGATTCCTCCTATTAATTAGTCTTCGCACGAGGAAGGACATCTAAAGTATTGCCACCCCATAGCTTGTCATATTTATAGCCAGTAAGTGCTTCTACGACCTCTTTTGTTTTTGGATCAACATTTTCTTTGGAACCGTTGTTTTTCAAGCGATTTACTTCATCAACAAGAATACCATGTGTTTCTTTATTTAATTTAAATGTGAAGGATGCAATCAAAGCAATTAGAAGTAATCCAATTACCCCAAAAATCATAATACCTACAATGGTGTGAACAGCACTAACTGGCTGTGTGGCAGCTTTTTGAACAAATCCTCCACTCTCCAGGATTGCCCCAACTAGTAAAGTGGCAAGTGCAACGGAAGATTTTCTGAAAAATGTCATTACTGATGCAAAAATACCTTCCCGTCTTTGTTGCGTAATCATTTCATCAACATCCGGAATAAACGGAAATACATTCCAAGGGATAAATTCTAACATACTTCTTCCGATTTGATAGATGAACGAGATAATACCTAAAGTAAGGATTAGGTTACTTGGATGGAGTAAATAAACAGCTCCATATCCTAATAGACAAAGAATCATGGTAGAATAGGAAATTTTAAATAAATGAGCCGGTCCAATCTTAATCATTAAAAATCCATAAACGATTGCACCTGGGAGTCCAATAACACTAAATGAAAGTAAATTTGCTGCAACGGCTGTTGTACTATTCAATGCATATACACAATAGAAGACGAACACAGCATTAAAAGCATCTTTAGCCGTCATCGAGCAAATATAAATGAGTAAATGTTTACGGAAACTTTTCACTTTGAAAGTGGAAGCAAAATCAACTAATGTTTGACCAATTGCTTTTAAACTCTCACCAAAGCTTTTGTTCACTTTCTTTTGATCGATGTATTGTTGCATAGCTTCAGGTGAAACTTCCCTTTCCCATGTCGAGCGAAAAGAAATAAATACACAAACCGCAAAAACAACCGCAAAAAATGCGCCATTGGCTAGGAAAGCCCTCGGATTGTCCTGTCCTAAAGCACTAAATAATTGACCTGGAATAAAGGTTGCCAAAAAAGTACCAAGACCTGAAATAAACATCCTAGCTGTTGATAATTTCGTTCTTTTATTAAAATCTTTTGTCATTTCTGAAGGAAGGGTTTCCCAAGGAATCAGCACCATCGCTGCTATTATTTCAAACATTAAGTAACTGAAGAGATAGTAGAAATAATTCATTCCTGTTACCCATAGTAAACCGTAAACAAGCATTAACGGCGAACCAACCAGTAAGAAAAATCTTCGTCGGCCAAATTTTCTTCCCAATTTAAATTTGAAAAAGTTATCGGAAAAGCTCCCCATAAATAAACTTACGACTGCATCCACAATCCGGGCAATGGCAATAATGGAAGCGGCTTCCACTGGAGTTAAACCAGCAAACTTGATATAAAAAAATAATAGCCAAGCTCCAATAATTGTAAATGCTCCTCCGCCCATCATATCCGTTAACCCGAAGCCAACGCTCCTCGTGAGTGTAACTTCTTTATTCTTTCTAACCATTTGTAACGCCTCCTATATAAATAGTTATGTAAAACTGAAATAGGTAAAACGTTTTCATTTTTAGATAAATTTCTGTAAGAAAAGGAACAAAATGATTTTATTCCTTTTCTACTTTCACCATTGATAAGGCATGAGCCGGGTAGATGACAGGGTTCATGCCTGCAAGGCTGCCTAATTAAATAAAGTGTCTAACTTTTTGGGATCACTTCATTTAAAGGTTGGCTCTCTTTTTTAAATCTAGCTCATCCACATGTTATTTATAGAAAACTCTTTCATACCATTTCATCTGCTTTATGACTAAATATTGGAATCACTAATTTCTTTTTTGGTGATTTCATCGGGTCACATAGATATTTGGCTGAGTTTTTTCTCTTTTGCTGTTTTAATCGGTTTTACAAAAAAGACTACTACCAATGCCCCCAAAATCGCTAAAGTGGCTGCTAAATAAAAGGCGATGCTAAAGCTTCCTGTACTTTGTACAAGAAAGCCTGTAACCGTTGGTGCAATAATCCCAGATATATTTGAAATAAGATGGACAAAACCACCAGCTGTTCCGACGTTATTGCTAGGAACCGTATCTTGAATAATTGCCCAATAGATCATAGCTGTTAGGTAAAGGAAAAAGACAGCAATTGCCATCAATGCTACAGCAGCAGTTGCAGTCTCAACTATAGCCACAAAACCTACACATATAGCCGATCCAAATAACCCTGTCACTAGAATCACCTTACGCGAAAACATTAATTTTTTTGTTTTCTTATAAATGTAATCAGAAATAAATCCACCAAAGAATAATCCGATTGCCCCAACTAGCCAAGGAATAATGGTTACAATGCTCATGTCATGGACAGTTAAATTTTTTGCATCTGTTAGATAACTCGGGAACCAAGTGAGGAAAAAGAAATTATTATAGTTGTAGGCAAAAAATGCAACAGCAGTAAATAAAATCGTCGGGTGTTTAATTGTTTTCCAAAGACTTAATTTTTCTGCGCTTGATGGGTCCGAAACAGTATCTTGACCTTGTAGAATCTCCTTTAACTCAGCTTCCGAAACTTTTGGATGCTGTTTCGGATAATCTTTTGTTAATTTCATCCAAAAAAAGGTTAGAATTAGTCCTAAAATCATTAAAACAATAAAAGCTGTTCTCCATCCATATTGAATAGAAACCAGACCTACAAGAGGTGCTGCTATTGCTCCACCCAATGGCATTCCAGCTGTATATATTCCTATAGCACTGGCCCTTTCTTTTGCCGGAAACCAGTTGTTAACCATTTTATTTGACGTTGTTGCAACAGGTCCTTCTGCAAAACCAAAGAATAATCTAGAAATATATAACGAAGTAAAATTATATGTTACTGCCGTAACACCAACAAAAATCGACCAAAGTCCCAAAGCCCCCCCAAACACTTTTCGTGGTCCAAAACGATCGGCTAAATATCCACCAATAAAATTGAAAATGGCATAACCTAGAAAGAAACTACTGAATAATAACCCCATTTGTGAAGGAGTTAAATTGAATTCTTTTGAGATAAAGGGAGCCGCTACCGAAAAGGCCACCCGATCCATATAATTAAAAGCTCCTGCAAGAAACAATAAAAAGATGATAAACCATCGATATTTCCTGAACATTATTCTTCCCCCTAATCTGATAAATGTCTTGAAAGGAAAACCTTTCAAAATGAATTTCTAACTAAAATTACTTAATTTTGTTAAGTATTTATAGACCGCAAAAAACTAATGCCGCTAACAAATATCGCTAAAATAGCTAGTTATCCTGAATCCTATAAAGCAACAACTACCACACTAACATACTTGTATGGTAGTTGTTTTTGGAGACTTCCATCAAGAAGATTGCCACCAATGAGTTTTGTACATATATAATTAACGACGTAAAACCTCATCTAGTTGTTTACATAGAAGATTTAATAAAGTTGCTGCATGGATAATTATTCCTTAACCCGATAGACTTTTTTCTATAGATTCACCTATGAAAATGAAAGGAATAAGCGTTGAAAAGATTTCAACCTCGTATACCTTGTCGATGATCGTATAAGAGTCGTTTTTGACAACCCATTCAACCAAATTTTCATTCCATCATTGGCCATCTTTAATTTCGTGAATATTCTTTAAATTAAATCAAAAAAAATGGAAGAAACTTTGCCTGGTCTTACTGATATTGCGGGAACTCTAATTTCATGAAGGAGGATCGTGACAAAAGATTGGAGGTTCCATATTGACTTAATATTAATCTACATCTTCTTCACTTTCACCATATTTTATGTCCAAAAGCGATGTTTGATGATTTTACCATTTTCATAACTTAAGGCCTCTAAGACTCGTATACACCCTAGATTCAATAATACTTGACTAGTTCTAAATGATAAAACACCTAATAACCGTAACAATTTTTAAGCTTTTTGTGATTGAACGCAAAAGATAACGCTTACAAAAAAACTCAGAGATATTATTTCATTGAAATTTGTTACTTAAAATACGTAGGGTATTCTTTTCTAAGTGTTTCTTGATCAAATATAACCATTGTTAAGTGTTCCTTCATCATTTTTACAGCGACTTCCGGCTCTTTATTTCTAATGGCTTCTACAATAAGCACATGTTGGTTATATATCCCTCCCCAATTTAAATTTGTTGCTAATCTTAACATACGTAATCGTTTAAAATGCATGTTCATGTTTTGAATAACATACCAAATGCTTCCTTTTTTACAACCTTCAAAAATTGTTTGATGAAATTCCTCATCTAGTTGAAAGAGCTTTTCATAATTTTTTTCCTGCATGCACATTTCTTGCATCTTTAAATTCATTTCTAATGAGAATAGCTTTTCCTGCGGAAATACCTCACAAGCTAATTGAATAACTGCAATCTCTAAATGCTCTCTCATGAAACGTCCTTCTTCTACAAGATTTAAATCAATTAACGAAACGCATGTCCCCTTTTGAGGATAAATATCTAATAATCCCTCTTGTGATAGCTGAATAAAGGACTCTCTAACTGGTGTTCGACTTACTTTAAATTTATCCGAGATTTCTTTTTCAGAAATCTTATCACCCGGTAAAAGTCGAAATTTTAATATTTCTTCTTTTAATAGAGAATAGATGTGATCTCTTGTTGAGCCAGTTTGCATTTTTGAATCAATATTCAAATTCCCACCCTCTTCGCTTAATATATCACGATACAACTACTTGTATGGTAGCATATTAGTATTCATTTGAAAAGGTTGAAATATTCCGAAAAATTCTTTTACTGCTTATTCAATAGAAGTGGAGATTAGTTGAAGTATAAAAGGATTTTCAATACAATTATTGCACTTTTGTATGTTGATTACAGCTTTTATCCTTTGATACTTCAGTTCCACTTTTTCATACCCATCTTTTTTTTTCTACGGCCTTCCCTGCCGAGCATCCAGCCAGTACAAGCAATGCACCAATCCATGCTAAAAATAAGGCCTGTCGAGTCATTTTCATTTTTTTAATCTCCTTTATTAATGAGGCTCTTAAACACAAAAGACCCTCGATTAATTTTTCAATTAAACGAAGGCCTCCAGTAGTCTAGTCGGCATCCTATTCGAATATGATTTCAGAGTCTAAATGAAGGTCCACTTAAAGACTGATTACATCTTATCCCACTCTATTGGACCGATATGTATAAAACATGATCGGATATTCCCCTCCTTAGTAAACAAAATAGACCCCCACTTTCACCATTCGGTGAATTTAGGAGCCTCCGGTTTTCCAGTTAGCCAACACATTCTAATTCCAATAAAGTATATAGGTTTAATATATTTATTCCACTTGAAAATGTCAATAATTCTCTAAAAATTCTTTTTTCTTAATGTTAAAAGCACCCCGGTAAACAGTCCCCAACGTTGATGGAACATCCTATCGTCCTCTTCTATACTTGTTTTAAAACTACTTATGGTAAGCACGGGATACGTCTTTTTATTTCCTCCAAAACGAATATCTTTTTCTCTTCATCACTAGTCTGAACAAATAGCTCATCTGATTTTATGTTTCTAACAGGTCATAATTTGCACTAGAGCCAGTATTTTTAATAATCAATTTGATTAATGCAACACTAGTTTCCACAATTTAAATAGGGAAGTTAACTTAAACTTCTAAAGAGCTTCTCGCTTTTTTCCTCTACATTTCTATACTCTTTATAATGAAAATACTCAAAATCAGCATTTAATGCCTGACCACTCAAATCTTGAACACAAACTCCGACAAATGTACCAGTAAAACGAATATAGTCTGCATCATCATCCGAAAGATGACTGATGTCTATCTTTGGTCCAATCGACTGCCATTCACCTTGTCCATCAGCAAAGGAAAACTGTAGCCGTTCATTTTCAATCCTTGCTTTTAATGTTGTTGAATTAGCAGTTAGTGGAATATCCTCTTTTAACAATTCATCATAGTTTCCATGCTTTGTTTCAATAATTCCTAAGCACTTACCATATTGCTCATGGTCTGTAACACGAAGATATACATAATCATCGGTGTCATAATAAACGATCAGGCCAGCCATTTGTTGAAAATTTTCAGGTTTAAATTCTACAGCTGTTTCAGCCTCAATATAAAAACTTTCTAATCTTCGCGCTAAAAGGCTTTGGTGATGCATCGATTGCATCGATTCGCCACCTTTTAACCGTAAATAATCAGGACGTTCGATAAGGGATACCCAATCTTCTGAAAATGCTCTCCTCAATGAATTCCAGTATTTTTTTAACGTATTCCCATTAAAGTCATCATAATTACTTTCCTGTTCGAATGGATGGGCTGGTAAATCTGGTGCCTCTACTACCAATTGCGGGTATGGACCACCTTCTACTCTAATCCAATCATCATCCGTCCAATAGCATTTTTGAATCGCCGTTTCACGGCCTAATATACATTTTTTATCAACAACCGGCCGTCCACATAAATGAGCCATATACCATTCACCATTTTGTGTTTCTACTAAACTACCATGTCCACCCTTTTGTAATTGATCCAATTCATCCTGATTCGATGTCAGTATCGGGTTCTTAGGATCTAGTTGATAAGGACCAAATAAGGATCTAGATCTGGCGACAGTCACAGCATGTGTATACCATGTGCCACCTTCCGCAGTAATTAAATAATAGTAGCCATTTCTTTTATAAATATGAGGTGCCTCGGTTAACCCTATGCTTGAACCTTTAAAAATATTTTTAACTGGGCCTACGAGTTTCTTTTCTTCAACAGAATATTGTTGAAGCGCAATTCCTGCAAAAGAATTGTTCCCTTTACGATGATCCCAAATCATATTTACTAACCACTTTGTACCATCGTCTTCATGAAATAAAGATGGATCAAAACCACTACTATTTAAGTATATTGGTTCGGACCATGGACCTTCGATATTTTCAGCGGTTACCATGTAGTTGTGAGTATCTTTGAAGGCCCCCATTCTACTTTTTACGTCCGTATAAATTAAATAAAAGAGTCCATCGGAATAGGTTAAACAAGGTGCCCAAACACCGCCAGAGTTCATATTTCCAATCATGTTTAATTGGGATTCGCGTGTCAGCGGATAGGTAAGCAGTCTCCAGTTTACCATATCCTTTGAATGATAGATTTGAACCCCCGGAAACCATTCAAACGTGGAGACGGCAATGTAATAATCATCATCTACCCTTAAAATGGATGGATCTGGATGGAAGCCTGGGAGTACTGGATTTATTATTTTGCTCATTAATTATTTTCCCCTCTCCTAGGTAGGACCTAGAGTTCATATAAATCAGCTTTAAATGGCATCTAAAAGATTCCTAAGGTTCTAGGCCCTAACCAAATTATTTTGGATTGATCTATAATTTCAAATTGATATTAGGCATTTCGTGCTTTTAAATCCGAAATGATTTGTGGGTATTTTCTATCTAGGTCATAGAAAGGCATAATGAAAAGAATCAATATGGTGATACCCATTGGGATGTAAATGAATATCGTTTGGATAGAAAGCAATGCTGCATCGGTTTGTACTGCACTATTACCAACATAACCACCAAAGGCTAGTACCCAACCAATTATCGCAGCACCAAGTCCACTACCTACTTTTATCCCCATACTGCCGCCACTATAGACCATTCCTTCATTTCTAATACCTGTTTTCCATTCGCCATATTCAATTGTATCGCCAAGCAATGCAAACATACTTCCGTTAATCGGAGCTTTGCCTATCCCTCTAATTATTGTTCCAGCCACAATAAAGGTCACACTAGTGACGTCAATTAACATAACTAAATATCCCAAGATCGTAATTAATTCACCGACAATAATAGCATTCCTTTTACCAAACCGTTTGGTAATTGGGGCAACAATAACCATTCCTACAAGAATGAAAATCGTATAAGCTGTCGTAACTAATCCTACTAATAACGTATTATCTAAAATATATTCAGCGTAATATATTACCGACCCTGAGTTAAGTGCATTGAAAATATATGTGAGTAAAATGAAGATTGTTGCAAGAGCCCAATATTTATTTTTCCCTAATGTTTTTAGACTTTCTTTGAGTGGAACAGTTTTAACTTGTTGTTCCTTGTTTGCAGGCCTAACTCTCTCTTTGGTAGTTCTAAAGCAAAGATAAAATAAAGAACTACCTATCAATCCAAAGATTAAAAAGGTTAATACCCAACCAAATCGCTGTCCACCAAAAAAGTTTGCCAATGGCAGTGTTAAATTACTTACAATCAGTGTACCAACTAATGCAAGACTCATACGAAAGACATTCAAAACTGACCTTTGGTATTGATCTTGCGTAATTAACGAATTCATTGTTCCATAAGGGACATTTAATCCTGTATAGACCAAACTAACAACATTATATGTAATAGTTATATAAATAACTTGCCAAACTGTACTAACATTAGGCACCATAAATAGGAGCACTGCTGAGATAGCAAACGGAATCGATAACCATAACAACCAAGGACGTGCTTTCCCGTGCTTAGACTTTGTCTTATCAATAATGTATCCCATCAGGACATCCGCAACACCGTCAAAAATACGAGAGAATAGCATAATCGAACCTATTATACCTGCTGCAATGCCAATAACATCCGTATAATAGTAAACGATAAAAGTAGTCATTGCTGTCCATATAAAGTTACTTGCTAAATCTCCAGTACCATATCCTATTTTTTCTACCAGCCCTATATTTTCCCCTGGTACAGTTGGGGTTTGGCCTGATGATGTTAATTCTTCTATCTTTAGGTTTTCAGCCATTTTTTCTCCTCCTTATCGATCAATTAAAGGCATAAACTAATTTGAAATTATTATTACATCTCATAGATCGTTTATCATTAAGTTGCTTAAGTTTAAAATAGCTTTCAATTTTACTTAACTTAATTTTTTCGAAATTTCCTCACGTGTATGCGAATTATTTGTAAACGCTTTCTTACCAACTTCTAAAATCTCTATAATACGGTCTACATCATAGACATTTCCAAGAAACTTCAAAAGTTCAAAGTGCTTTGGATCAAGAATTGAAAAAGCATAATTATCATGATGTTACTACCAGAAGTAGGTACACCTCCACTATGAAAAGTGCATAAGAGTTATTGCTTTTATGCACTTTTCTAAGTATCAATTATAAGTTTTTGAGGGTTTGTTTTTTAACTAGGTTTATTTCATGAGAACATAATTAATAGCAAGAACATATCTGTATTGTATATAGAAGACAGTCTTCTAAAAAAATCATTTATGACTTTACAAATACGGTTTTAATAGAAGTGAAAAACTCAATTGCAGCTTGTCCTTGCTCACGAGAGTGGGAGCTAGATTGTTTCATTCCCCCGAATGGGGCTTGCAGTTCAACTCCAGCAGATTCAGCATTAATACGTACGAGACCAGCATCCATCTCATTAATAAAAGAAAGCATGTGACCAATATTTTTTGTGAAAATAGAAGCACTTAGTCCAAATTTCACGTCATTTGCAACTTGTAATGCTTCTTCTAAAGTTTCAACTTTGATAAGGGCAAGCACTGGTCCGAAAATTTCCTCTTGGGCAATAGACATTCTATTACTAACATTTTCAAAGACAGTAGGTTCCATAAAGAATCCATTGCCTAATTCAGATTCCTCCATACGTTTACCGCCATAAATCAATGTTGCGCCCTCTTCTATTCCTTTCTTTACGTAAGAAAGTACTGTATTAAGCTGGTTCTCATTTGCACATGGCCCCATCCATACATCTTCTTTTAAACCATTCCCAATTTTTATTTCCTTTATCTTTTCAATAAGTTTATTTTTGAACTGCTCGTAAACTCCACTTTGTACGATTACACGACTTGTAGCTGTACATTTCTGTCCCGTAGAACGGAGGCCTCCATTAATAGTTGCTTCTACTGCCTCTTCTAAATCAGCGTCATTGGCTACAATTACAGGATTCTTCCCACCCATTTCCAACTGATATTTAGCGCCACGCTTTAGAGCTCCTAGTCCAATTAATTTACCAACCGCATCAGATCCTGTGAATGTAATTCCATTAATATCCGGGTGATTAGTAATCGCTTGACCAATGACAGACCCAGGGCCTGTTACCATATTAATAGTACCCATCGGAAGACCTGCCTCGTCAAAACATTCTATTACTTTGGCTGCGGTTACTGCGGCTTCTTTAGCTGGCTTAAGAATAACTGTATTTCCATAGATGAGTGCCGGTGCTATTTTCCAGATAGGGATTGCCACTGGGAAATTCCAAGGGGTGATAACACCTACAACTCCAAGGGGAACACGAGTAGTGAACATCAGTGCTTCAGAATCCGATGAAGGAATCACATCACCTATTTTTCTCATCCCTTCTCCTGCATAATAACGAAGGATAGCGACACCTCTAGCTGTTTCCCCTTTTGCTTCCAGAAAAGTTTTTCCCATTTCACGAGTCATCGTTTCCGCAATTTCATCAATACGTTGCTCGAGTGCGTTCGCGACCTTATACAAATACTCTCCACGGGCAGCACCAGATAGCTTCCCCCAGAAAGCTTGTGCTTCCTTCGCAGCAAGAACAGCGTAATCTAAATCTTCTTTTTCAGATTGTTGTACATAACCTATGATTTCATGATGATTGGCTGGATTGATACTAGTTTCAACCTTTTGAATAGAAGCAGTTACCCATTTACCATTGATATAGTTTAAATACGTTTTTTCGTCAGTTTTTACGTTCATCTTATATACCCCCATATTTCTTGAAATAGTTTGCTTAATCCTGAAACATTGAATGCCAACGTCTTTATTGTAGTTAATTTCATTGAATAGTTAGATAACTATCGTTAAACCAGTGTTTCTCTTAGAATTCAATGAGGATCTTTCTGTATGATTAGTGTATTATCTGATTTACTCAAACTAATATTTTATTGGGTAACTTTACACTATTTTTCAAGACACCAATGTTAGAGACTTCAATTTCAATTTGATCGCCATCTAATAAGGTAAAGTCATTTGATGGAATAATACATGTACCAGTCAATAATACTGTACCGTCAAAAATTTCATTGTCGCGAATGAGGAAAGCTATTAATTCATCAAATTTCCTTTTTAACTGGTTAGTATTCGCTTTTCCCTCTACTTTAAGCTCATCATTGCGGTAGATTCGACATGTGATGTCGAAATTGTAAGGATCTTCCACAGACTCTGCAAGGAGAATTGCCGGTCCAATGGAACAAGAATTTTTCCACATTTTTGCTTGTGGTAGATAAAGAGGATTCTCACCTTCAATGTCACGACAACTCATATCATTTCCAATCGTATATCCAAGAATTTCACCATCTCGATTAATAACAAGGCCCAGTTCTGGCTCAGGAATTTGCCAATTAGAATCACTACGTATATAAACATCCTGTCCTGGACCAACTGTACGAGCAGCCGTAGACTTAAAGAAAATTTCTGGACGTTCAGCCTCATATATCTTGTCATAGAAAGTAGTTGCATCAAGCTTTCCACCTGTTGCTTCATAGTTACGTGCATCGCGACTACGCTCATATGTAACACCGGAGGCCCATACTTCTTCAGCTACAATAGGAACCATTAACGATAAATCTTCCACAGAGTATGGAATAGGCTTTGACTTGGAAATAGTAAATTCCACAAAAGAGAGTGGAGATACATTTTGTTCGTTTGCCTGTTGGATTAATTCAATCAATCCTTCTTGAGGAAGAGGGTATACTTTTCCCTCATTTGTAACAGCAGCTAGAATTGTTTTTGAATGCTCATTTAAATATCGGATAATACGCATAAAAATAGCCTCCTAATTGTTTTATATTATAAAACTAAGTTTTGATATATAGACAAAAGAGAAGGGAACCACTTCTATGAAATTGGTATCCCATTTCCCATTTCTTCTGATAATTGGAAAGCTGCCTGTTTCAGTTGTTCAATAAAAATTCCTAGCTGAGCCTCATCTATACTAGCTATAAGTGTAGAAAGGCTAATAGCTGCAATAACTTTATTCTCATGATTTCGAATAGGTGCTGCAATACAGCGAACACCTGGCTCGTTTTCCTGGTTATCAACTGCGTACCCTTGAGATTGAACTTGTTGAAGCTCACGCAAAAATTCAGGTTCACCTGTAATGGTAAATTCAGTTTGTTTAAAATAAACATATTCATTTAGATTTTTTTTAATTTCTTCCTGGTCTTTAAAAGCTATTAGAGCTTTACCAACCGCGGAGCAATGAAGTGGAATTCGTTTCCCTATTTTTGAATAACGAATAACAGCCATAGGACCTTCAACTTTATCAATATAAACTCCTTCTTTGCCGTCTAGTATAACTAAGTGGGCAGTCTGTCCGGTTTTTACCGATAAATCCATTAAGTATTTTTTTGATAAATCTCTAACGTCTAAAGACTGAATGACATAGTTTCCTCTTTCAAAGAGCTTCATTCCTAATCCATACTTTCCGTTCTCAGGATTTTGACTGATATAGCCATGATTTAATAGCGTTTTCAATAAAGAATGAATAGTGCTTTTGTGAAGTCCTAACTGATTACTTATATCTGTTATTTTCAATTCTGTTGTATGCTCGTCAAACAAATCGAGAATACGAAGAGCACGATCTACTGATTGAATAACAGGCATGAATTTCACCTACTTGTTTTATATTATAAAACTCACTTCTACCATTTCAAACTATTCTTACAATTCAAATATAATACTAGTTTTTAAAAAAAGTCAAGTAACATAATTAAATAAATGGATATCTTTCGGCCAAAGAAAAATTGTAAAGAATTCATTATCATTCTCATTCCACAAAGCAAGGGTTATTAAGTCATACAATTATCTACGTAAGATTTATAAAAGTTAAAATTTTAATAGTAGTATTTTTTACAATTATACCCTCTGTTTTTTTAAAACAATTAGATACTAACGTAGATACGAGTTAAATGAAGAGTTTCTTGTAACTAACATGAAATCTTACACTATATTTGGCTTTGTGAAGTTAATTGACTTTTCAGAAAAAATGTGATTATTTTAAATAGCAGCAAAAGTTTAATATAGATAAACTTCGTTTTATAATATAAAACAAAAGTTAAAAGTTAACAGAAAATTATGTGAGCAACATTTTTTAAAAATAAAAAAATCTTATTAACGGAGGAATACATATGTCATTGCAATCGATAATTGGCGAAGAGGATGTATCTCTTTACAAAGTTCAAACTCATTCAAAAGGGGCAGATGGTTCACTCCCACTTACATCAGAAATGTTGCTAGATTCACCAAGTGGTGACCTTTTTGGATTATCCCAAAATGTTGGAATGGGATGGGCACCTTCAAACCTCCTTGGAAAACAAGTTCTAATCCTCGGTACTCAAGGTGGAATTAGGAATGATGATGGTACTCCAATTGCATTAGGCTATCATACTGGCCATTGGGAAATAGGTTTATTAATGAAGGCGTCAGCTGAAGAGATTAGTAGACAAGGAGGGGTTCCTTTTGCAGGATTCGTAAGTGATCCATGTGATGGCCGTTCTCAAGGAACTACCGGTATGTTTGATTCCCTTCCTTTTCGAAACGATGCAGCTATAGTTTATCGAAGATTAATTCGCTCATTGCCTACGCGTCGTGCAATTATTGGGGTAGCTACATGTGATAAAGGTCTTCCAGCAATGATGGTCGCTCTAGCGTCCATGCACAACTTGCCAACTATCATTGTCCCTGGAGGTGTTACTCTTCCACCTACAAATGGAGAGGACGCAGGAAAGATTCAAACAATTGGGGCAAGATACGCAAACAACGAAATTACTTTACAAGAAGCTGCCGATCTCGGATGTCGTGCTTGTGCTACACCGGGAGGAGGATGTCAATTTCTTGGTACAGCTGGCACCTCCCAAGTAGTTGCAGAAGCCATTGGAATGGCTTTACCTCACTCAGCACTAGCACCTTCAGGTCAGCCAATATGGATGGAGATGGCTAAGCAATCAGCACGTGCAGCTTTAGAATTGGAAAAGAAAAAGATATCTACCAAAGATATTATTACGGATAAAGCGATAGAAAATGCTATGGTGATTCACGCAGCTTTCGGAGGTTCAACAAATTTATTACTTCATATCCCAGCAATTGCTCATGCAGCTAATTGTAAGATACCCACTGTTGAAGATTGGACTAGAATCAATAAGAAAGTTCCTCGCTTAGTCGATGTACTACCAAATGGTCCTGTTGGTCACACAACCGTTAAGGTATTCCTAGCAGGTGGGGTTCCAGAGGTTATGCTTCATTTAAGAAAATTAGGTGTCTTGCATGAAGATGCACTAACAGTTACCGGGGAAACTCTTGGTGCAAACCTCGATTGGTGGGAAAAATCAGAAAGACGTGCAATGATGAAGAAACAATTGTTGGAAATTGATGGGATTAATCCTGATGATATTATCATGGATCCAATCAAAGCAAAAGAAAAAGGTCTAACTTCTACTGTTACATTCCCGAAAGGAAATATTGCTCCTGAAGGATCAGTAATTAAATCAACTTCCATTGATTCATCTGTGGTAGGTGAAGACGGAGTGTATCGACATACAGGAAAAGCTAAAGTCTTTACTTCAGAAAAGGCAGCTATAAAAGCTATTAAAACAGGAGGCATTGAAGCAGGAGATATAATGGTTGTTATGGGCGGTGGTCCTTCAGGAACCGGGATGGAGGAAACATATCAACTAACATCGGCATTAAAACATTTGTCTTTTGGAAAACATGTCTCCTTGATTACTGATGCGCGTTTTTCGGGAGTTTCTACTGGCGCATGTATTGGACATATTGGACCTGAGGCATTGGATGGGGGACCGATTGGAAAATTGCGTGATGGAGATGTAATTGAAATCATTGTTGATCGCAATCAGTTAGTGGGTTCCGTTAATTTTGTTGGAACTGAGAATGAAAGACTTTCTTTAGAAAAGGCAACTAAAGTCTTGAAAGAACGTGACCTTCATCCAGACCTCAAACCGGATCCTGGTCTTCCAGATGATACTCGCTTATGGGCTGCGCTTCAATCAGTAAGTGGAGGAACTTGGCGCGGAAATATCTATGATACAGATCGAATTATTGAAGTTCTAAAAGCTGGAGTAAAAGCATTAGGTGAAGAAAAAACACTAGTTCAAAATTAATCTATTATTGCACAACTTTAAAGTACATTTAAGACCTTGCTTTTTAAGCTTCATCGTTTATTCTCCCAATTTATTAAATAGTTAGGAGAATGGGTTTTAGGTGTACATTAAAATTTAGTTATAGCTTCAAATGAAAGCGATTTCTATATACCGTTTTTTCAAATTACTACACTTTATGACTAGTAAACAAAATAGCATAAGCATCCTAGAGTTACTTACTAATTAAAATATAAGGTCAGCATTTCAGTAAGTTGAGCAAATAGAAATATTTTAATTATTTTTTGGAGGTTTATTATGCCATTACTTATAGTAGCGATTGGGATTATCCTGTTGCTAATTTTGATTACTGGATTCAAATTAAATACATTTGTTTCATTGATTATTGTCTCTTTTATTGTATCTTTAGCACTAGGAATGCCTCTAGAAAATGTTGTTACATCAATTGAAGGTGGATTAGGAGGTACACTTGGTCATATAGCTTTAATATTTGGACTTGGTGCAATGCTTGGTAGGTTAATTGCTGATGCAGGGGGAGCCCAGCGTATTGCAATGACCTTAATTAATAAATTTGGGAAAAAAAGAATTCAGTGGGCTGTTGTAGTTGCTTCGTTTATTGTGGGTATAGCACTATTTTTTGAAGTAGGATTAGTTTTATTAATTCCAATTGTATTTTCAATTGCGAAAGAATTAAGAGTTTCTATTTTGCACCTTGGTATTCCTATGGCTGCAGCCTTATTAGCAACTCATAGTTTCTTACCCCCACATCCAGGGCCAACAGTAATAGCTGGTGAATATGGTGCAGATATTGGATTAGTTTTACTTTACGGTATTATCGTCGCAATACCAACCGTCATTTTAGCAGGTCCTCTATATACTAAGATTGCTAAAAAAGTTGTACCTGATGCATTCAACAAAACAGGTAATATAGCTTCTTTAGGCGAACAAAAAACATTCAGACTTGAAGAAACACCAGGTTTCGGTATAAGTGTATTGACTGCGATGTTCCCCGTTTTATTAATGGCTATATCTACAATTCTTGATATGATTCAAAAATCAGTAGGATTTGAAGATAATACATTAATAGAAATTGTTCGTCTTATAGGAAACCCTTCGTCTGCAATGTTGATATCTTTATTTCTTGCATTCTATACAATGGGAATAGCAAGAAATACTCCAATAAAAGAAGTGATGGATTCTTGTACGTCATCAATTGCAGCAATTGGTATGATGCTATTAATTATTGGAGGTGGAGGCGCTTTCAAGCAAGTATTAATTGATGGTGGTGTAGGGGATTATGTAGCAGAATTATTTACAGGAACTTCAATGTCACCTATCATACTTGCTTGGTTAGTTGCTGCAATATTACGGATATCTTTAGGATCAGCCACAGTTGCAGCTGTGTCCACTGCAGGATTAGTAATTCCAATGTTGGCTCAATACGATGTTAATTTAGCCTTAGTAACTCTTGCAACTGGAGCAGGCAGCTCAATTTGCTCGCATGTTAATGATGCAGGATTTTGGATGATTAAAGAATATTTTGGGTTAAGCATGAAGGAAACATTTTCAACATGGACAATACTTTCCACTATTACTTCTGTAGCAGGATTAGGGTTTATTTTATTATTAGATGCATCCTTAATTATCTCGGGAGCAGTAATAATTCTCATTAGTATAGTAGCAATATATTTCAGTATGTTTGACCAATCTAAGGATAAAAGAAATGCTTTTGGGGATATAAAGGCATAAAACCTTTTGGAAAACAAGATATCGGTTTGAGACCAGTGAAAAAGTCTATTTAAAGAAAAAAGGGAAGCTGATAACCTACTATTTTGTAGATAATCAACTTCTCTTTTTTTTGAGTGTATTGATGATAATGTCTGTTACAACTTCTGGTTCTGGTGCAAAAATCACTCGTTGTTAGAAAAAAAAGTGTGTTTTCCGATTAATTGCTAACTTATGAAGCTAATCCAAACAATTTATGAATAAATTCTTTTTGATTTTGGGCAGACTTCACCCCTTGATGAACCTGTTTCTTTTTAATCATTTGCATGGCTTCTATACCACTCTTATGTATGTAGCTGAACGAAATGATTGGAATCCTAACATCGAACGCACTCGCTGCTTTATAAAACGATGATCCTGTTTTACCATATTATTGAGATATTTAACTTGCCTTATTTGCATGCCTTCAGGCATGAGTTTCTCTTCTTTTAACCCTTGAATCGATACAGGATAGGCTGGATTTTTATCCACTGTTATGACACGAGGTTTACAAACATGAGAACTAGCCAAGGCTTTCTTGAAAAAGCGCTTGGCTGCTTGTTTATCTCTTGATTCACTTAAATAAACTTCACTATTGTATTTTTTTATTTCATCATATATTATTTTTCCTTATAACCAAAATAGCTAAAGTCAGCAGCAAGATTTTGACCGCTTGTATCATGACACTGCATTCCCACAAACGCTCCTGTGAAAAATCCTCCACCTTGAATATAATCATCTGATAACTTTTTGGATTCTAACATAATCTCAATTATATGCCAATCATCTTTGTTAAAAGAATAAGAGTAATAATAGGTTTCATTCTCAATATTTACTTTTAAATAAACATATTCTATTTCACGTGGAATGACAATTTTATTTTTTAATGGTTGTGAAAAAGTAAAGTTATCACATATTGTTAAATCTAGAATGCGACCCAAGTCTTCATCATGTGTTACTTGAAGAGCTGTCCAGTTTTCAGTGTTGTAATAATTCACCAATCCTGCTGCTTGTTGAAAGTTATCTGGATTGAATGCAACAGCAGTTTCCGCTTCAAAATTTAGACTTTGCCAACGTCTTGCTACAAATGCTTGGGTAAATGTAGATGTTAGTGATTCATGGCCAAATAAGCGTAAATGATTTGGTCGTTCAGTTAGTAATCCTAGTTCCTTCGTAAATGGGATTCGTAATGTTTGAAAATTAATATTTAGTGTCGAGTCTTCAAATCTATCAACTTCTGGATATGTCTCTGAAAACTTAGTTTCAGAAATCTGAGGTGCCTCTACTACTAAGCTACCTTCTTTTCCATCAACTAAGTAAGGCCATCCATTTCTCCATTCGAGTTTTTGAATTGCAGTTTCTCTACCTAAAGGACAATATCCTCTTTGTTGAATAATCGAATCATCATCAGGATGAAGTGGGCGCCCCGTCAAATGGGCTAAATACCACTCATCTGTATGTGTTTGGACAATTGATGCATGACCACATTTTTGTAATGGGTTTCTAGGTTCATGCCAAGACGTTAAAATTGGGTTATCCGGATGTACTTCATACGGGCCTTCAATATTTTTTGAACGAGCAATTGTAGCAGCGTGCTCGAACCGTGTCCCACCTTCTGCTGTTAATAAATAGTAATAATCTCCGATATGATAAAGGTGTGGTGCTTCTGTTAGTTTTATATCAGTACCTTTAAAAATGATTCTCGGTTTATTAATTAATTTTTTCTCCTCAGTAGAATATTCCTGCATCACAATTCCCCCGAATGCATGGCGGTCAGTTCGGTGATCCCACAACATATTTAGTAAGTATTTTGTTCCATCAGTGTCATGGAACAATGAAGCATCAAATCCAGAACTATTTAATTTAATTGGTTCTCCCCAATCACCATCAACTGTTGCACAAGTAACTAAATAGTTATGACAATCTTTCCAAGCTCCATTGACAACCTTTACGTCCGTGTAGATAAGCCAAAACTTCCCATCACTATAGCTCAAACAAGGTGCCCATACTCCGCCTGAATTAGGATTTCCTTTCATATCTAATTGTGAAACTCTTTGTAATGGATGTGCGACTAATTGCCAATTCACTAAATCTTTTGAATGGTGGATTTGAACACCCGGAAACCATTCAAATGTGGATACAGCGATATAATAATCTTCACCTACTCTACATATACTTGGATCTGGATTGAAACCTTTAAGTATTGGATTGATAATCTTCATCTTAATTCCTCCTCAGATAATGTCATTTATAAGTCTTTTTTACATTTAACTGGATCTACCAATTTTCTTATTTTTAAATTCATCAATATTATCAATATATACTTTATCTCTATTCTCTAATTCACGAACCATTTTTTCATATTTTTCTTCATCTAAATTATAGAAATTAATGTCAATCATAGCTAAGATAAGGAAAATAATAGGGACAACAGTTGCCGTCATTAAAATTCCTGTCAATGCCTCAGGGGTTTGTATCTGATTCGCGACATACCCAAATTTATCCAACGCTAATCCTGGTACAATCCCGCCAAGAGCCATACCAAACTTAAAGAAGAAACCGATAATCGCATAAATTAATCCCCCCAATCGTTTTCCCGTCTTATATTCTCCGTATTCGATTGTTTCAGGAATTAGTGCCCACATATACCCCCCTGCTGTAATACTTCCTGCAGCAGCAATTACACGGAAGAGGAGAACTAGAAACACATTACTAGGTGGCACAATTAGAAGAGCTAAAAGACCAATAATATTTAGTAATAATGCATAATTTAATAGTTTTTTCTTTCCCAGCCATTTATTAATTCTCGGTATAAAAGGTAGAATAGCGAAAGCGGGTAAACTCCCTAGTAAACCGTACCACTTCACTAAGTCCTCTCTACCAACGTTATACGTAATGTAATAGATTCCGACAGAATTACTTATTGAGTTGACGCCAAAAATAATAATAAAGAAAATACTTAATACAACTAATGGACGATTAACCCGAAATTGCTCGAAGATATCTGAGAATTTTATTTTCTCCTCAGACTTTTGAAGAGTTACTCGTTCTTTTGTACTTTTAAAACAAAACAGTAATAGACAGGCACCAATTACAGATAAAATACCCATCGTTAGTTGCCAGCCAAGAGCTGTGTTTCCAGAAGTATTACCTAAATAAGTAGATAATAATGGAACAAAGAAAGCTACTATCAAGCCACCAAGATTGGCAAAGATCATACGAACAGATGTAATACTAACGACTTCTTGATTATTTCTCGTCAGTGAAGAAGTTAATGCACCATATGGAACGTTTATCGTTGTGTATATAAGCGACAAACCAACATACGTAAAATAGGCATATATTAATTTACCCATATCAGAAAAATCTGGGGTTGTAAAACAGAGTATCGCTAATATTGCAAATGGAAATGCTCCGAATAAAAGATACGGTCTAAAACGTCCAAATTTACTATTTGTTCTATCTACAATGGTTCCAATAAAAGGGTCAGCAAGTGCGTCAATTATTCTAACTACTAAAAACATTGTACTAGCAGCTGCTGCTGATAAACCAAATACATCAGTATAGAAAAATAAAAGATAGGTGGAAACCGTTGTGTAAATCAAATTACATGCTAAATCTCCAGAAGCATATCCAGCTTTTTCAAATATACTAATTTTCTTTAAGTTTTCACTAGTCATAATCTTTCCTCCTTTAAAAAGCCCATGAAACGAAATGACCTTGAATAGAATATGTTTAAATATTTTGAAAACAAACCCTATTCATATAGCACATATTATAAATGATTCTTTAAGCGTAATTTAGCTATAAATATAAAGCGCTTTCAAAAACAACTTAATTAAAACTATGGACTATAGAGAAAATAATGATTTTTTAATATGAATGTACCGGAATACATGAAAGTATTCCGGTACATGTACTTGATATATTTAATATTGGTTGTAAATAATTTTTATTTTACCGATAACTCGCAATTGCATCTAAAATGTACGTATTTAAAGTTGCTTTTAAGTATTCTTGTCTTCCAGATTTATTTTGAATACCATCTAGCTGCAATGCATATTGCTCTAGTTTATGGAAGTTTGTTTTTCCTTCAACAATTTCAAGTCCGATTCCTTCTATATAACTGCTATAACGGTCTGCAACAAAGTTGTCCAACACTTTATCTTCGATTAAACGTTGGGCTACTTTTGTACCGATAGCAAAGCTGTCGATTCCTGCAATATGAGAATAGAACAAGTCTTCAGGGTCAAATGATGCTCTTCTCACTTTTGCATCAAAGTTAAGCCCGCCTGATCCAAGACCGTCATTTTTGAGAATTTCATACATTGCTAGTGTTGTTGAATATAAATCTGTTGGAAACTCGTCCGTATCCCAACCAAGCAATGTATCGCCTTGATTTGCATCTACTGAACCTAACATACCGTTAATACGTGCTACATGTAATTCATGTTCAAACGTATGACCAGCAAGTGTTGCATGGTTAGCTTCAATATTAAATTTGAAATGGTCTTTCAGACCATATGATTGTAAAAATGAAAGACTAGTTGCCACATCAAAATCATATTGATGTTTTGTTGGTTCCTTCGGCTTTGGTTCGATTAAAAATTGAGCATCAAAACCAATTTCTTTCGCATAATCTAAAGCCATATGGAAGAACCTAGCAAGGTTGTCAAGCTCAAGCTTCATGTTTGTGTTTAACAATGTATCGTATCCTTCACGGCCACCCCAAAACACATAGTTCTTTGAATCTAATTCTTTACCAATCTCTAGACCTTTCTTTACTTTGGCTGCTGCATAGGCAAATACATCAGCATTTGGCGAAGTTGCTGCACCGCTTAACCAGCGTGGGTGTGAAAACATATTGGCGGTATTCCATAATAACTTGGTCTTACTTGTTTTCATATATTCTTTTATCATGGGAACGATTTCATCTAGTGCCTTAAAAGTTTCCCTTAATGAATCTGACTCAGGTGCAATGTCAAAGTCGTGGAAACAGAAAAATGGAACATTTAATTTTTCAAAAAATTCAAATGAAGCTTCCACACGGGCTTTAGCTAAGTCTATTCCGGAAAATGCATTATAAGGTCGTACCATTGTACTTTGTCCAAATGGGTCTGTACCATCTCCTGTAAAGGTATGCCAATAAGATACGGCAAAACGTAATAATTCTTCCATTTTCTTACCATTAACGATTTCTTCTGGATTGTAATATTTATATGCTAAAGGATTTGAAGAACCAGGACCTTCATATTTTACATGGTTAACATTTTTGAAATAGCTCATTTCCATACCTCCAAAAATAGTTTATAAACTTGCTGATTTGTAAACGGATTCATTAATTGTTTTCAAGTGAATATAAAGATTATATCAACGTTAACTTAGTTTGTCCATCATATAAACTAAGTTTTTATATAGAGGTAGCTCCCACCCATAATTAAACACAGACTTCCTTCCCTATTATTCTCATTTGCCTACCGGTCGAATACGATTCTCTGTTTCTTTATCGAAGAAGTGGGCTTTGTTCATATCTAATGCTAGTGAGATCACTTGACCTGGTTTGAAGTCTGAGCGAGAATCAACACGTGCGATAAATTGTTGGTTTCCGATTTGAGAGTATAGCATTGTCTCTGCTCCCATTAATTCAGCTACTTCAATTTTCGCATTAATTTTAGAACCTTGAGATGACGCAATGAATACAGGTTCGTCATGGAATTCCTCAGGACGGATACCTAAAATAATTTCTTTGTTTATGTAGCCTTGGTCACGTAAATATTTCATTTTACCTTCAGGAATCGAAATTGACATACTATCAATGTTAATTGTTCCATCCAAAAGAGTACCTTTGAAAAAGTTCATTGAAGGTGAGCCTATGAAACCTCCAACGAAGACATTTTCAGGTTTTTCGTACACCTCTTTAGGGGCACCAACTTGCTGTATGATTCCGTCTTTCATAACAACAAGGCGAGTTGCCATTGTCATTGCTTCTGTTTGGTCATGGGTTACATAGATTGTAGTGGTTTGTAGACGTTGGTGAAGTTTTGTAATCTCAGCACGCATATGTACGCGAAGCTTGGCATCTAAGTTGGATAATGGCTCATCCATTAAGAAAACTTTTGCATCACGAACAATTGCACGACCTAATGCAACACGCTGACGTTGACCACCTGACAGAGCTTTCGGCTTACGATTTAAGTATTGCTCAAGATCTAAAATTTTGGCAGCATCTTTTACGCGACGATTGATTTCATCTTTTGGGAATTTACGCAACTTCAAACCAAATGCCATATTATCATATACACTCATATGAGGATAAAGAGCATAGTTTTGGAAAACCATAGCGATATCGCGATCCTTAGGAGGAACATCGTTCATACGTTTCCCATCGATAAGAAAGTCACCATTTGAAATCTCTTCTAACCCAGCTACCATACGTAATGTTGTAGATTTACCACAGCCAGAAGGGCCAACGAACACAATAAATTCTTTATCTTCAATTTCAAGATTGAAATCTTTAACGGCTGTTACATCTTTATCATATATTTTATAAATATGTTCTAATTTCAACTCCGCCATTATGAATATCCCCCTCAAAAGGTATTATTATCTTTACTGCCTGAACGCTTTCATGTCCTCATTTATTTGTTTCGTTTTTTCGTACACGGTTTTATACACTTCAAAAATTGCTGCATACCTATCTGATTGTTCTTTTTGCGGATTATATACCTCTTGAATATCTAAAAATGTATCCGCACACTCCTGCAATGATGAGAACCAGCCACTTCCATAAGCAGCCAGCATCGCAGCGCCCATTCCTGGTCCTTGTTCGTTCTTCAGTTTGACAACTTTTGCTCGAAATACATCCGCCTGTATTTGCAGCCATATGCTACTTTTCGCACCGCCGCCAATGGAAACAATGGTATCGATCTTTTTGCCATTTTCTCTAAAGATTTGGATTGATTCGTTTAATGAAAACGTAATACCTTCTACAACTGAACGAAGGAACTCTTTTTTAGAATGGCGAGAATGGACGCCGATAAAGCTCCCACGAATAACAGAATCTGCATGAGGGGTTCTCTCACCGGACAAATAAGGGGTGAACAACAACCCATTTGAACCGGCTGGAACGTTTTCAATCTTTTCCATTAAATCCTCGAACGGTTCATCTGGAGCAAATGTGCTTCTAAACCAGCTTAAACTATGTCCAGCAGAAAGTGTGACACCCATTGTGTAGTATGTATTTTCTTCTCCATGGTTAAAATAATGTACTTTTCCTCCGTAGTCCTGGTTCTTCTGCTTTTCATAAGAGAGGACAACGCCTGAAGTTCCAATACTACATAAACTTTTTCCTTCTGATAAAACCCCTGCTCCGATTGCGCCGCACGCATTGTCAGCACCTCCGGCAAAGACTTTCGTTTTTCCAGATAGTCCCGTCCGTTTCGAAACGTTATCTGTTATCGTCCCAATGTATTCATGAGATTCAACTAAAGGGGGACAAATGGCCATATTGATGCCCATAAGCTCGCCAATGCAGTGGCTCCATTTCTTTTCATTCATGTCTAAAAGAAGTGTTCCAGCTGCATCTGAATATTCACTGTGGATCTTACCTGTTAAACAATAACGCAAATAATCTTTCGGAAGCATAAAGACAGCTGTACTTTCAAAGATGTACGGTTCGTTCTGCTTGACCCATAAAAGCTTTGGTAGGGTAAACCCTTCAAGCACATGATTTTTTGTAATTTGAAGAAGCTGCTCCTTACCAACGATTTCTTCGATTTCACGACACTGTTTTGTTGTACGTGTATCATTCCATAAAATTGCATTCCGTAGTACTCGGTGCTTTTCGTCCATCAGTACGAGCCCATGCATTTGTCCTGAAAAACTCATTCCCTCAATGTCATTCACGTTTCCTGGAAACTTCTGTACGAGCTCCGCAAGCCCTTCTTCCATTTTTTCTACCCACTGTTCTGGATCTTGTTCGCTATATCCAGATTTTCCTTGAATAAGAGGATACGACTTTGATACTTCCAGACAAACGTCACCTTCTTGATTCACAAGTAGCAATTTCACGGCACTCGTTCCAAGGTCCACCCCAATCACATACTTCACATTGTCCACTCCGCCTCTTTTAAATTTTAAAAAAGTACTGAAAAAAGCATTCTCCAGCACATTCTACCCTATTAAACTTTTACTGAAGAAAGGGTTTCCAGCAAGTATTGATTCACAATTCCTTTCAGGTATTCCTGTCTTCCTGATTTACCCTTGTTAAGCTAAGGGCATACTGCTCAAGATGCTCGCTCAAATTAAATTTTATTAATGCCCTCAAAGTATTCCATGCTCTTCCTCTCCTTTAAATGATAAACTTATGTTGTTATCGCTTATATTTAACAATAGATTAAAATAATTAGAAAAAACAGATTTTTAAATCCAATTGAATCTTAACACTCTTTTGTTCGTTTGTCTATCGAACAAACAAAGAAAATGTTATAATAAAAGAAGAACTTATTTGTGGAGGGTGGGGTTAATATGACTCAAACAACTTGGAATCAACATTTAGTAAAAAAAGAAAATAAAGCAATCGTTATTAACATAATCAAAGAACAGTCCCCTATCTCTCGTGCTGAAATAGCTCAAAAAACCGGCTTAAATAAAGGGACCGTTTCTTCACTCGTCGCTGAGTTAATTGAAGATCACCTTGTTACGGAGTCCGGACCAGGTGTTTCTAGCGGGGGCAGGCGCCCTGTGTTGCTTTTGTTCAACCAGGTCGCTGGTTATTCAATTGGCATCACCCTTGAAGTTAACTACATTCTCGGTATATTAACCGATTTTCAGGGAAATATCATAATTGAGAAAAATGATCCCCATAGCCAGCAATCAGTCGAAGAAACGATGAAGCAATTAAAAGAGTTGATTGCCTACTTAATTAAAGCTGCTCCGCACTCATCATATGGCATTGTCGGCATCAGCATTGGGGCACCAGGGATCATAAATAAGGATGGCGACATTCTCTTGGCACCGAATCTTGGATGGAAAGACGTATCAATAAAGGGTGAACTCGAAGCCGCTTTTCTCATTCCTGTTTTAATAGAGAATGAAGCAAACTTAGGAGCGTATGGTGAAAAAAAATTCGGTAGTGGGCAAGGGATTGAAAATCTAATCTACATTAGTATGGGAATTGGAGTAGGTTCCGGCATCATTATTAACGGTGAGCTTTACAAGGGGAATAATGGATTTTCTGGAGAGCTCGGTCATATGACGATTGATACAAACGGACCGAAATGCCGCTGTGGGAATAAAGGCTGCTGGGAGTTGTATGCATCTGAAAAAGCACTTTTAAACAAAGTAAACAAAGGAAAAAAGCAGCATTATTTACATTTGGATGATGTGCTGGAGTTAGCACGAAGCTCTGATCCTTCCGTTCTTAGTAGCTTTGATGAAATCGGTCATTACCTCGGAATCGGCATGATTAATATTATTCATACATTTAACCCAGAAAAAATCATTATTGGAAACCGGATGGCCAATGCTCAAACATTTTTGGAAGATCAGGTTGAATCCACGATCAAAAAACACATTCTACCGCTTTATCAATTCAATACAGAAATAGCTTTCTCTCGCTTACCGATCCATTCCTCCACATTAGGAGCTTCTGCTATTTCGACTGAAAATTTTCTTAATTCTTACCTATTCAAACAGGAATAATACAGTACAACGCAGTGCCTGAATAGAAGAGCTGTCCCGAGTGTGGGACAGCTTCTCTATTTCATCGATACCCAACTGAAATACTCTTATAGCTGCTCTTGATTTCACTTGGATTTAGTGTCTGCAAACCTGTTTCATCATGCTGCAATTGAAGATTAGGTGCATCCGTTATCCAAGTATACGGTTCTGAACAGACAAAGCCTTTCTGTCCATTGGAATTATATACGACCCAATTTTTAAAGTTCGAATCTGCTATATAAGTAATTTATTCCTGTTGATTCGTTATACAAAATCGCTTCGTTTCGTCCATCTTCTCCAAAAGAGGAATAGAAAGCATCATCGAGTGCTATTTGTTTCAGACTCATTCCTTCTTCTAATTCATTCTTATAAAGAATGACCTCCCATTCACCTATTGGCAAAAAACGGTCATTTAAAGTCCATTTTTTTGCCGCTGTAAGCGAAAATAAACTTGATTCTTCATTAAATAGAAAAGCAGCATGATAGCCTAGCTCCCATGGAAAACATTCTTCACTGTTATTTTTAATGAATGCGGTTTGCTTCCACTTAGCACAAAACGCATCTCAATGACGAGAGCATGTGGAAACTGCTTTATTACGTCCGGATGGAGGACAGCATTAAATTCTGTGACAAGAAGAACCTGATCACCATTCGCTTCATACTTTTTCACTTTCCAATTTTTATTATAGACAAGCCCGTGAATATGATTTCCATGTTCCGGTTCGTTTATCTCAAATTGATAATGACGGTTGTTGAACGTGAAGCACACATTATTGATCCGATTTGGAGGAAATAAAATGGGTGTTCCATACAAATATGGATTTTTCAAAAATTCTTCTTTGGAAGTCTTTTAACAGTTCCATATTCGTTTTTTTTGACCATCGATATTATGTTAGAACCCCAGTCCGGTAAAACAATGACTTCAATCCATTTATCCCCTAATTTAATGGCTGGTTGCTCTTGTAAGAAATTACACCGTTCTACATAGTTCATTATCTATCCACCTCGCTCGGCACTGAAAATATCAATCTATTATTCATAAGACGATATTTTCTCCCACTGTCTGTTGTTGGATGATTGTTCGATTGCTGTCAGGATTGCTTGATTCTTTACCCCATCCTTAAAGTTAGGCTCCGGCTGGATATTAGTCACTATGCCATTTAAAAATTCGTAAAGGAGGTGAATAAAGGTATGCTCATAGCCAATAATATGGCCAGCTGTCCAATACGCCTCTGCATACGGATGCTGTACTTCTGTACAGTTAATCGTTCGGAAACCTTGAAGTCCCTGCTCGTCATCAGAAAAATACACATCGAGATCATTCATACTTTCCATATTCCATCGAACCGATCCCTTTTCACCGTTAATTTCGAATGTATTTTTATTGCGGTTCCCACCAGCAAAGCGGGTCGCTTCAAAGGTACCTAATGCTCCATTTTCAAACCGAGTGATAAACGCCACTGCATCGTCTACTGTTACTTCGCCAGTGGCATTACTTTTTACTTGAGCTCGTAACCCTCCCGTCATTTCTCCAAGGGGACGCTCCTTAATAAAAGTTTCAGTCGTCCCAACCACTTCCTTAATTTCTCCAACTAAAAAACGGGCGAGGTCGATACTATGAGCGCCAATGTCACCGAGCGATCCAGATCCGGATATCTCTTTCTTTAAGCGCCAGATTAAGGGAAATTCGGGATCCATAATAAAATCTTGCAAATAATTGGCTCGAAAATGATAAATTTTCCCTAACCTTCCGTCTTCAATGAGCTTTTTGACAAATTGAATAGCTGGAACGAATCGATAATTATGGCAAATCATATGAATGACATCATACTTCTCGACAGCCTCATGCATTCTTTTTGCTTCTTCAAGTGTTAATGCAAGGGGCTTTTCAGTAATAATATGCTTTCCAGCTTCTGCCGCAGCTATCGCTATTTCGGCATGGGTATGGTTCGGCGTAACGATATCGATCACATCAATGTCTTCTCTTTCGATGAGTTTGCGCCAATCCGTTTCGTACGATTCCCATCCCATATCCTCAGCTGCTTCTTTAAGCGCTTCTTCATTTCTACCGGAAATAGCCTTCAATACTGGCTTTGCGTTTGTTTTAAAAAAGAATGGGATATCACGGTACGCATGACTATGGGCTTTCCCCATAAATTGATACCCAATCATACCAATCCTTACTTCTGTTTTTTCTACGCCCACCATACGTCACCAGCCTTTTGTTTAATTAAAATCTTATGTAAAAATGACACTGCTTTTTGGAAACCTCCTTCTGCAGCCATCAAACCGTCTTCATGTTCAATGCTGACGCCCCCGTCATACCCAACAAGTTGAAGGGCACACATGATTTTGCGCCACGTCTCTTCTCCATGTCCGTAGCCAATTGTACGGAAAACCCAGGATCGGTTCAGCTCATCTTTGTATAATTTCGTATCCAGCACGCCGTTCGCTGCTGTATTGTAATGATCAATGGCAGTATCTTTTACATGAAAATGATAGAGTGCACCATGTTTCGCCAGTTCTTTAATTGACACAACCGGATCCATCCCCTGCCAAAAAAGATGACTCGGATCAAAATTCACACTATATTGTTACCGCATGCTTCTCTTAATCTTAGTGCTGTTTCATTGTTATACACAACAAAACCAGGATGTGGCTCAATTTCTACACGCACATCATATTCTCGTAAAAATTGGCTTTGCTCCTCCCAGTATGGGATCACACACTCCTCCCACTGCCATTTCAATACGTCCAAAAAATCTTCCCTTCATGGGCATGTTACCCATGAAGGGAAGCGGGATGATTCTGAATCCCCTGGACAACCTGAAAAGGTCACGACTGTTTTAACGCCAAGCTTAGCAGCTAGCCTTACTGTACTTTGAAACTGATTATGATGAGTTTTAGCAATTTCTATGTTAGGATGAAGCGGATTACCGTGACAACTTAGGGCTGAGATAGTTAATTCGCGGCTTTCTATAGCCTGTTTGAATGATTGCAGCTTTTCTTCGTTATAGAGAAGCTCTTCCACCTTACAATGTACGTCTCCAAGAAAACCTCCTGTGCCAATCTCGACCGCTTCAAGCTTATTCGCAGCTATAACATCCAAGGCCTCTTCAAATGAACGATCTCCAAATAAAATAGAAAAAACACCTATTTCAAGATAAACCCTCCCTCAATTTCTTGTGTAAGTGGTTATTCCGCCTTTGGTGCGTCCATCAATTCATTAAAATTATGTTCTGATATGCCTGTTGGCAATGGCTTAGGCTGTTCACATTTACTATGTGTCTCGTAATGCCGACTCGTTTCCGATGCTTCATGAAAGCCATGCATAATATCAAGCACATGGTACGCAAGAGCACCGTTTGCTCTAGGCGTTTTATTATTCAAGATTGAATGGGCCATATCGGCCAGGCCAATTCCTCTACTGTTATTTGCGAACCCATGCGTGAGTGGGAATTGCGACCATTCTTCCTGTCCCTGCCTACGAATATGTATAGGCCCTTCAAACGTATTCGGATCAGGAACGACGATGCTTCCTTCTGTTCCATAAATTTCAATATTATTCAATTGATGATACCAAGTATCAAAACTTGTAATGATAGAAGCAACTGCACCGTTTTCAAAGTCCATGACGCCGTTGATTTGAGTTGGCGTATGTACTTGGATTTTTTCTCCGTTTTTTGGCTCACTCGATATGGTTCTTTCATTAAATGTAATATTTGTTGAACCAGTTACTCTTTTAATAGGGCCCATAAGCGAGATGAGTGCTGTAATATAATAAGGACCCATATCAAACATTGGCCCGCCGCCTTTTTGATAATAAAAGCCGGGATCCGGATGCCAATGTTCATGCCCATGATTCATCATAAAAGCAACAGCTGACACTGGTGTACCAATCCAACCATCATCAATTAGTTTTCGGGCTGTTTGTAAGCCGCCTCCTAAAAACGTATCTGGTGCATTTCCGACATGAAGGCCTTTATCTTCTGCTATTCTCATAATTTGTTGCGCCTCTTCCCGTGTGACAGCAAGAGGTTTTTCACCATATACATGTTTTCCTGACTTCAGTGCATTGATGGCTACTTCAGCATGAACAGATGGAATAGTTAAGTTAAGAACCAAATCAATATCAGGATCAGCAATAAGCTCTTCTGTTGAATAGGCTTTCAAGATCCCGTATTGCATCGCCTTCTCTTTCGCTCTATTAATATCCAAATCTGCACAAGCTGTGATCTCAAAAACATTGAATCTTTTTGAATTTTCGAAATATATTTTACTTATAAAGCCACATCCCACCACACCGACTCTAACTTTTTTCATTATCATAGCCTCGATTCATTTCATAATTTAGATGGGACTTCTTCATTTCGACATTTTTTATCGCGCAGCCCATTTCATTCCTCTACGCATCAGTTCAATGACTTCCGGCATCCTGACGATTTCAGCAACGTGCCCTAACGCGCAATAATATACGCGGCCTCTCCCCCACCCCTTTGTCCAAACGACAGGCATATCCACTTCACCATTTACTTTATAGGGACCATCAGCGATTGGAAAGCGAGTTGTCGCATGCACCTTCACGGCTGGATCCACATGCATGTAATACTGTTCAGACTTGACGGTAAAGTCCTTCATTCCTTCTGTCAGTGGGTGATTTCTATCCTTTATATTCACCTGATATTCGATGCTATCATCGCCAGGATGTGCAACCCATTGCCCTCCTACCATAAACTGATATTCCGTTGCCATTCTAAATGAATCACCCATGCCGCCGTGAAGACCTGCCAACCCGGTTCCACCTTCTACTACTCTTAGTAAAGACTGAAGTTGTTCAGGCAAAATCGAATCTTGCGTCCAATTAGGCACAATTAAATCGTATACTGTCAAGTCTTCTTCGAGTGATTTCAATGTATCAGTCACCTTCACATCAAACTGTTCTTCTCGCAAGATACCAGCTAAAATATCAGCAACCTCTGCCGGTTCGTGTCCTTCCCATCCCCCTTGAAAGATTAGTGCTTTTTTCATGTAAAAAATCTCCTCTCCCTATTTATAATGTAGCCATTATCCTTTGACGGATCCTGCTGCAACACCTTTCACAATTTTTTCCTGAGCTACTAAATAAACGAGTAATAACGGAAGACTCGTCATTGTCAATGCTGCCATTATGCCTGGTACATTGACGGAAAAATCACCATAAAAATCTCTCAATCCAAGTGGAAGAGTGTAGTTCTCAGGTGAACTAGTCAAAACTAGAGCGAAGATAAATTCATTCCAAATGTGAATAAAATTATAGATCGCTACTGTTGAAATAGCAGGTGTAAGCAACGGGAATAAAATTTTCCAAAATATCGTAAAGTGGCCGCATCCATCCATTTCAGCTGATTCTTCCAATTCTTTCGGAAGATCTTTTAAAAACTGCGTGAAGATTACTATTGAAACGGGAAGTGAGAATGCGACACCTGGACCAATTAGTGCCCAAATCGTATCATAAAGGCCTAGGTTGATTGTCAACAAATAAATCGGAATGAGCGTTGTGTGAATCGGTATCATCATTCCGACTAAAAAGAGCAAAAATAATGGTTTGTTTAACCTGAATTTCATCCGTGCCAACGGGTAGCTTGCCATGGCTGACAGAACGACAACGAGCACAACCGAGATGACTGCGACAATGACACTATTGAGGAAATAGCTGAAAAAGTCAGAAGCAAAAAGCACCTTATAGTTTTGCATTGTAAATACATCAGGTAGAGACCACGGAGCGGTCATAAATTCAAATTGGCTTTTGAAAGATGTATTTATCATGATTAAAAAAGGGAGACCTGTCAGTACTAAAATGACGATAGCCAGTACATACAATGGCATCTTGCTTAATGTTTGTACGATTTTCATTTAAGATGCTCCTTTCCTTTTGTTATCCAAAGTTATAATCACCAGCGTTGTTAAAAAGGCGATAACGAACATTAAGAAAGAGACGCTGCTTCCATACCCCATGTTAAAATTCGTAAATGTCTGCTTATACATATAAGTAGCCATTAGTTCTGTTGAATTATTTGGTCCACCGCCGGTCATAACGTAAATCAAATCAAAATATTTTAACGAACCAATAATGGATAAAATAGCTGAGGTAACGATCGTCGGCATAAGGAGTGGCAAGGTAATGTTCACAAAGCGTCGCCACTTGTTGGCGCCATCCATATCAGCTGCTTCATATAATTCCTCTGGTATGCCTACGATTGCTGCTCTAAATAAAATCATGTAAAAAGGAGCAAACTGCCAACAAATCGTCGCAATGACAGCCCATATAGCTGTAGACTCATTTCCGAGCCAAGGGCGCTGCAAGGACTCTAATCCAACTGCACCTAATAGCTGATTCACGATCCCATAGCTGCCATCATAAATAAATGAAAACAAAATACCGATTGCTACAGTTGACATTAGAAATGGCATAAAATAAATAGAGCGAAAAAAACGCATTCCTTTAATCGGACTGAATAAAAGCAAAGCCATGATCAAACCAATTGGTAACTGTGACCCCAAAGATGTGACTACCAGCAAAGCATTGTTTTTCAGTGATTGCCAAAATACGACATCTCCAAGCAACTGAACATAATTTCCAATTCCAATAAAGTTGAAATTATTGTCAATTCCGGACCATTCAAAAAGACTATAGTAAAAAGTCATTGCGATGGAGTACACCACATATACGCCATAAAAAAGCAAGGCAGGTGCCATAAATCCTGCAATAACAAGAGCATTCCCGCGCTTTCTTTTTTTTATTATTTGTTTTACAACCGTTGATTTAGGTACTGATATAGGAATTTCTTCTACTCTTTTATGCAATTATCTCACCCCTTTTGTAAATGCTGCATGGTTTACATATCAAACCATGCAGCATTTCATTATTCTAATACCTCTTTAGCCTTTTCTTCTACTTTAGCAGCTGCTTCTTCCGGCGTGATCGACAGGCCGAACAGCGCTTGTGTTGTATTTAAATGCACTTCTGCTAACTCAGGAGGGAGCGTTTGATCATAAAATGTTTGCAAGTATTCTGCATCTTCCAGTACTTTGCTAAGTTTTTCAGTGTATTCATCTTCATAGGACACCCCTTTTACTGCTGAAATTGTGCCCTTCATATTTGCTAACTTCTCTGCTGTTTCTTTGCTGGATAATTCTTTGACAAGTTCTACTGCAAGGTCTGCATTTTCGCTTTTTTCTGATACAGAAAATACTGGGCTTATACCACCTACGACATGATTTTTTGCCCCTTTTCCGCCTGTAACAGCTGGGAAGAGAAAGAAGCCTATATCTTTTTCAATTTCTGGGAACTCTTTGCGTACATTACCAAGGTACGAACTAACCATCACTTCCATCGCAGCCTTTTCAGTATAGATGAGCTGTCTTGATTGTCCTGTATCATAGTTCATACCGTTCATTCCTTCCGGAAATGCACCAAGTTTAACTAATTCCTGAATCTTTCTTCCTGCTTCAATATAGGCTTTATCATCAAATGTTCTACCAGTACGTCTAAATGCTTCGTTGAAAAGATCAGGCCCCCCGAAACGTTCGGCAAAATACATTAAATAAAATGCACCCGTCCATTTTGACTTGTTGGCAAGAGAGAATGGAATAACATCGTTTGCTTTTAACGTTTTAATGACCTTAAGCAATTCTTCATAGGTTTTTGGCTCTTCGATATTATATTTTTTAAATATTTTTTTGTTGTACCAAACTGGCACGACGTTCATACCTACTGGAGCACCATACACTTTGCCATCGAAAGTTGATTCGGATAAAGCGGCTTCTAGATAGCTATCCTTATCAATATCATTTGTAATATCTCTAACTTGTCCCGCATCCACAAAATTTTTAAGCCATCCGCCGCCCCACGAATGGAACACATCCGGCGGGTTGCCCCCCCCCATCGCAACGACCAATTTCGATTTATAAGGATCATTTTCTTGTTTGATTAATTTAACTGAAACTCCTGGATGTTTATCCTCAAAACGCTTGACAGCATCTTTCAGCCCTGGTTCTCCACCTTGAGATTCAATATGCCATACTGTCAATTCTTTTTTACCCCTATTGCTTTCAGATGATGATCCGCTGGATGGGTTTGCATTTGGCGCTTGACAAGCTACTAGTAAAATCAATGATAGTAAAATAACGATTAAAGATTTTCTTTTAAGCATATTATCCCCCCTGAACTGTTAACGCTTTCATTTCTCACTATTAAACTTAACAATCCTACCTCCTACGTCCTTTTCTTAATGACCAAAACTAAGTTTATCCAATAGACAAACTATTAATCTTATATTAAATTACTCTTTTGTTTTTTGCAATAAAGTTTTGAATATTTAGTATATTATGTTTTTCCCTCAAGGCGTTCGGTGTTTCGATTGGAAGCAAAAGCTGGAGGAATGCTTCTTTTCTTTGATTGGTTGATTCCTTTCGGGTTTTAGTACAAAAACTCCAAGATAATCCAATTATTTTCTAAATCATAGAGATACGGTTACTATTACTCTAAAAAGGTGTGTGATCAGTATGTAAAAACAAAATTTATTCAAGTGGAAGCATTATCAGCCTGACATGATTTGTTAACAGTGAGAAGGTTCCTGTGGTACAACTTGAGCTTTCGTAATGTAGTGGAGATGATGGAAGAACGCGGCTTATCGATGGCTCACACAACTGTTATACGTTGGGTTCATATATAGACCGGAATTAGATGGAGGGGCACGGCTTTTTGACTCTTGTTTTACTGAGATAAAAATAAATTGTGTTTCCTTTGGAATGCACTTCACGATACAGATACATCCATTGATCTTTTACTTTGATATAAAGCTTTGCGGTTTTTCATGTTTCTAAGCCTCGTGTCATGACGGTTGATAAGATCCGGCCTATCCTATAGCAATTTAAGAGTGCATTTGGTATACCCAGCTAAAAGAACAATAGTCATATGCACACCTACTTTCCCCCAAAATTACATATCACAATTTGATAAACAAAAAAACCCCGGATAACCGAGGCTCACCATTGGAACACTTTATTTAGTTAATCCTCATCATTTCTCGTTTTTATTGTGTTTATCATGCTTATATTCTGTTAGTACCTCGTTAAAGACATCCGGATAATTTGTAAACAACCCTGTTGCCCCCCATTCTAGAGCCTTTTTCATATCCGCTCTTTCATTTACGGTATATGGATGGAATTGAAGGTCATGGTTTCGGACCATCTCCACATAATGTCCATCCACCTTATTGAAGTTCGGACCAACGCCAATTGCATATTCCTTAATCGTATCCAATTCTTCATCAGAAATGGTTGCTTGATTCTTATAGGAAAAAAGTTGCATCAGCGGTAACTTTGGATTCATGTCATGAACCTTCAAAAGGCTTTCTTGACTGAACGATTGAATAAGAACATTTTTGGTACGACCCTTTGAATCTACCATTTTGTAATCTTTCAAAACCTTCAGAAGTTCTTCTTCCATTCCTGGATAAACATCCGGAGACTTTGTTTCAATATAGTAATTGGCCTGTCTCCCGAATTTCTTGAAGACTTCTTCAAGAGTGGGAACAACTAACCCTTCATAACTCTTTTTTGCCATTTGCGGATATTTTTCATTGAACCATGTACCGGCATCCAGTTTTTTGATTTCAGCCAGCGTTAAATCTTTCACAAGACCCGTACCATTCGTCGTACGATCCACTTTTTCATCATGCATCGCTATCAATCTTCCATCCTTCGTCATCTGAAGATCGATTTCTATGTAATCACCCTTCATTTGTTCTCCCAATTGATAGGCAGGTATGGTATGTTCAGGAGCATAACCAGAAGCCCCCCGATGTGCAATATTCACAATTTTCTTTTCATAAATAGATGAATTCGCATGATTTTCATTGGCAGCAAGGGCCCCCACTGATGTAGCCTGCAAGATAAAGGCAGCACTCATCATACTTAAACCGAATTTCTTAATGCTCAGATTCGTCTTCATTTTCTCTCTCCCCCTCCTGTTATTACCATCATTTTAGAAGGGGAATGTGAATCTACAGCAAATATAATGTAAAGAAACAATATATTTGCTAAAATAGGCATAATAACCCACGACGCAAAACACCCATAGAGTAAATTCACAGTTAGTTATACCCACACCGAGTTCTATCATCCATTTTCACTCTGGGTTGCAAGCTTAGTAACATATGTTTGTTGAACGCAAGAAGGGCATGGTGTAGTTATTTGCCCTATTTGAATATGGAAATAGGGACAATTGATGGATAAATCTATTTTTTATGATTTACAAAAAACTAGTAACAGATTACTATTAAACAAAATAGAATATGAATGTTAAGGGGATTTATGCTAAAAAATTATCAATATTACCAAAACAAACACCGATTTATAATGAGGGCATTCATGGCAATGATATCTTTTTTACTATTGGTTGGCATTTCTGTTTCACCAATAAGTTGGAAAGAGAATCCTTATGATATGACTTTCCAGGTCATTCTTATATCCGGAATGATAATTTCTTTGCTATTTTTCATTAAAACAGAAGTCAATTTCTATAAAACCCTATTCATTTCCTTAATTACTGTTTATTCATATAGTAAATTTTGGGTATTCCCAGATACTGCAATCATGCTAGCTTTATTTGCAATAGCACCTTTGATCCCCATTTTTCTCTTTGATAAAATTGGATTTTATATTGTTGCTACTTTAAATCTCATTTTAGGTCCTGCTTCCATCTTGATCATTTCGCATACAGATCTTCAATACAGGTATGAATATGTTGCTTTGGATAGTTTCGGCAATACGCTGAATTTCATAGCTATCCAAATCATATTAGTATTCGTATTCATAGGCACCAATAACAGGATGGAATCGACCAATGCATTCCATAAAGAAATTCAACAGGCCAAGCAATTGAATTCAGTTGGACAGCTTGCTGCCACGATTGCGCATGAGATACGGAACCCCATCACTGTCGTGAAAGGGTTTGCACAGTTATTGGATCAAGAAAAGGAACTGAATGAAACGGAAAAATTTTACGTACAAACCATGCTTACTGAACTTGAATATACACAGGTAATAATCAATGACTATTTGTCTTTGGCAAAACCACAAACGGATAATATGCAGGTCATTCCTTTAAATAATGAAATCCAAAAGATTTCCGATCTGTTAACCAGTTTTGCCAATAATCGCAATATAGGCTTTCTCCTTGATTTCCGCGACGATCTGCAAATTAATATGAATCCGATCGAGCTTAAACAAATACTTGTCAATATCATGAAAAACGGGATTGAATCGATGAACAATCCCGGATTCATACAGGTGGAAACAGAGCAGGAACGCAATATGGCAAAAATACGAATAACGGATACAGGTATCGGCCTTTCCAAAGCTCAGCTTGAAATACTCGGCACTCCATTTTATTCACTTAAAGAGAGGGGAACTGGTATCGGTCTGACCGTTTGTTATACGATCGTTCAAAAATACAAAGGGAAAATCGTGGTGCAAAGCGAATTGAACAAAGGAACATCCTTCACCATTTATTTGCCCTTATATAAAGAAAAGCAATAAACAAAAAAGGATGACCACCCATTACCGGCGCTCATCCTTTTCTATTAGGCTTTACGCTACCTTGCCATTTTCTAAAAAGCGGACAAACGGTAAAAAGGGCAAAAAAAGAAACGGTCGATATGCGTATATCGATCGTTTCTTTTCGTTTTCATCCAGCTTATATACTGATGGTGTATTTAATTAATTATCCTGAACGATTATCTCATCGATTATACCGTAATCCTTCGCCTCATTTGCGCTTAAGAAGTAATCACGATCTGTATCCTTTGCAACCTTTTCGATAGGCTGCCCGGTTCTTTCCGAGATGATCTGATTGATATGATCCTTTAGCTTCAAAATCCTACGCGCCGAAATTTCAATTTCCGTAGCTTGCCCCCTTGCCCCTCCAAGAGGTTGATGAAGCATGATTTCACTATTTGGCAAAGCGCACCTTTTCCCTTTCGTACCCGCCAATAAAAGCATGGCACCAAATGATGCAGCCATACCCGTGCATACTGTCCGGATATCAGGCTTAATATATTGCATCGTATCATAAATGGCAAAACCGGCACTAGTTGATCCCCCAGGACTGTTAATGAAGATGGTAATTTCTTTATCAGGTGCATCTGCTGCCAGGAATAACAATTGGGCAACCACACTATTGGCTAAATGATCGGTGATTTCTTCCCCAATCATAATGATACGGTCTTTTAGAAGTCTGGAATAAATATCGTATGAGCGTTCACCCTTGCTTGATTGCTCAATTACATATGGAATGGTAGTCATATCTCTTCTTCCTCCTAACAATTTTTTTGGCTATGCAGCCATTGAGAGTGTGTTTGAAGGAGTGAAGCATGCTTTGGAAGAAATCGAACGATTCGTTAGTTTAGGAATCATGGATTCACTGTTCAGAGATTTGAAAAATGGAATGCTTCTAATGAGGAGATCAGGATTTTGGGTCTTCAAAGCCTGTGTCATCAGTGACATCAGCCTCTGTTCCTCATCATCTTGCCAATCTTCCACACAGGACAACTTACGCTCATCAACACCATCATTGTCAAAACGCTTTTTCACACGATTCAAGATGGCCTTTACAGCACTTTCCGTAGTGTTCAAATAGACCGAAATCTCTTTAGATCGATAGAGGAACCCTTCCTTTAACATGAACACTACAGCTTGTTTCGGGGTAAGGGATTTGATCATATATTCAACCGTTTCATAGGCATTCTCACCAATTGCCCCCTGTATATCCGTATCCAACGGATCTTCTAAAGATTCTTTTTTTCTTTTTCGTATCGTATCAATCCAGGAATGGCGGGCTATCGTCTTCAATAAAGCCGTCGTTATCTCCGTTTTATTCCCATAGCCCTTCATTGCCTTTAATACCGTATCCTGTGCCAAATCCTCACCATCCCAATTATTTTGGGTAAGGAATCGGCAAAACCGAAGCAATTCAGGATAGACTTCATGCAAAATCATGCCGTTATCCTTTTCTTCAGAAATATCTTCCCTCAACTTATTTATCATTTTTCTCACTCCTTCAACACCCTCTATCCTCTAAACGTTTCAGAAAGAGAAAAAGATATGGGGGTGAAAAAATTTTCCTTCATTCTTCATTATATTCTATTCCATTTTTTCCAGTGGATTTCCTTTCATACTAAAAACCTGTTTGTTAATATCCAAACAGGCTAATGTCCTTGTTCTGTATGAAGCAAATAGACGCTCTTCTGCCTATCCGCGGTGTACCTGGTTCGTCACCAATCATTTCAGCTAGGCATTTATTTTCTAAAACACTTAAAATTTTTTCTGTAAAGCTGGATGAGTGCTGAATCCGTAATATTCACTTAAAGCCTTCATGCACTACTATTGATGCTACGCTGGAATTCATCAGCTTCCGTTTTTTCAATGAAATCATTCAATCCATCGATGAATAATTGTTTATCCCTTGGCAAAATCCCGCTTAAAGTTAATGCATTCGAAGCATGCAATGACGATATTCTTGTATCGTAAAAAGTGCGGCCTTTCTTTTGAAAAAAATAAGAAAAGGCCGCGTTTGCATTTTTCTACATTCATCCACTGGATTTAAAACACTCCTCACGTTGACTTCTATCCTTTTCAAGTGTTACCCTTAAATTAACTAAAAAGTATACATTCAAAACACTGACTCCACTAGCGTGAAAAAAGGATGATCCACAATGCCAAAAGAACATTTAATTGATGTTCAACCAATCAAATCATTGGATAAAATAGACGATATGAAATGGTCATTGAAAAGACATTGCAGCGAAAGAGATTACATATTGTTCTTGTTAGGCATCAATACCGGCTTGCGTGTATCTGATTTATTATCATTGAAGGTAAAGGATATTAAAGGCAAAGTGAAGATCACCGTTAAGGAAGGCAGGACAAAGAAGCCTAGAATAATAGCGCTTAACAATGTATGCCATGAATTAGCAGCTTATATAGATACCATTGATAGTGAATGGCTATTCCCTTCACGCAAAGGTGATAAGCCAATAAGCCATATACAAGCCTACAGACAGCTTAATAAAGCCGCAGATATGGTAGACATCGGCAGCGTGGGAACTCATACCATGCGCAAGACATATGGCTACTGGCTCTATAAACGAAGTATGGACGTAGCAGAATTACAAATCATCCTTAACCATTCACACCCTGAAGCTACGTTAAAGTACATTGGAATGAGATGAAGGAACAGACGACAGCTTACATGACTTGTATTATAGGAGGACGGAAGAAACATGACACTGGCCGAATACAACGCAAAATACGAATATATCATACGCAGCAATATGTCCGACAGACAAAAGGCATTGAAATTATCTGATTTAATGATGGATATGGAAGGGCATCTAAACAATGAAATCGGGGAACATCAGAATAAAGAAGTACATGCTTTATATAAAAAAGTAACTCTTCTATCCAACTTATTATGATCGATGAGACCTTGCCCTTATTGTGCAGAGGTCTTTTTTTACTAATGGTGTCAATGTTTACAAATTAAACATACTTAAGGAATACTTTTTCGCCATCATTTCCAAGATTTTTATCCCGGCAACGCTGTTCCCCTTTTCATCCAGCGCTGCACCATAAATTCCAATCCCACATTTTCCGGGGACGGCACCCATGATTCCCCCTGACACACCGCTTTTAGCCGGAATGCCAACATTAATGGCAAATTCACCTGATGCGTTATACATGCCGCAAGTAACCATGAATGTCTTGCAAATACGGGCAATATCCCCGGGGATGATTTGCTTTCCTGTCAACAAATCTTTCCCATTCATGGCCAGCACACAGCCTATCCTCGCCAAATCCTGACTGTCCATTTCAATGGCACACTGCTTCGAATACAATTCGATTAATTCCTCCACATCTTCATTTATTACATTATGCTGCTTTAAAAAATAACTCAACGCCCTATTTAAGTCTGCTGTATTGTATTCTGACCGGGCAACATCTTCATTAAAACCGATAGTAGGATTTTGCGTCAACTCCCGGATAAAATGTAATATCCGCTTGAATCGCTCATTTACACTGTCACCTGCAATCATATGGGTCACAGTCAATGCTCCTGCATTAATCATCGGGTTTAACGGCTTAGATGGTTTGTTTGTCTCTAACTTGGCAATCGAATTAAAAGGGTCCCCAGTGGGTTCTTTTCCTACATAGGAAAAGACGTATTCCTCCCCTTTTTCCATTAATACCAGTGCAAGTGTCAAAACTTTTGATATGCTTTGCAGGGTCATTTTTCCGCTTACATCCCCCGCACAATATCCTTTTCCGTCAGGATAGTAAATAGCAACAGACAATTCCCCAGGATTCGCCTTTTCAAGAGCCGGTATATAGTCTGCCACTCTTCCCATATTTGCATATTTTTTTGCCATATCGACCAGTTGCTGTAATTCTTCATTTGACCTGCATTGACATCCCATATTATTCACAATTTTCCGCCCCTTAGAAAATTTGTCATGCGAAGTGCTCTTAGATAATGGTCTTATTATTTATTACCATATTTCATCGATATTATTTAAAAAACTACGAAGCGGATAATAATGGATGGTCATGAGCTTGATGTTGAGGGCTCATACGGATAAATCAGGTATGCCAAACTTTTAGACCACTCCGAAAGGGATGGATTTTTTTTGATTGACAGCATAATTATGGTACTTCATACTTCTATAGTAATAGATGTAACAGAATATTTAGTCAATTAGGAGGGTGAAACTTATGAAACCAACAGTAATGACATCGGATTTACAATTATTAGCAGATGTTTTCAGGGAAAATAATTGTACACGTTTAATAAGCGCAATAGCAGAAAAGGATTTTCAAGTGGCTCAAATGCTTGATGCATTAATAATTGAGGATAAAAGGGAGGATGACATGTGACTAAGCTCAGAATCCTTTTAACCATTCCAATTTTGCTATATGGAATTTTCATATTTGTTTCCATTCAAAGCGATAAGAATATTCCACTTTATTTGCATCTTCTATTCGCAACCTACTTGATGTTGTTTGTACATTATGAAGAAAATCCGGAGGTGAAACCATAACAGATTTTTACGAGATTAAATGTTTTGATAAATGAGGTTCATAAAAAACGATGTACTTTTAACTTCTGAAGCTATTGAACTGCTTGGAATAACGAGAGCTCGTCTCCATAGTTGGATGACAAGTGGAAAAATCACGGCTTGTAAATCATCTGGAGCCACATCGCTACTCCTCAGAGGAGATTTAATCGAGAAAAAGAAAGAACTAATCGCTCTCAGAAGAAGTTCGACCATGGGAGCATGAATGAAGTGAATGTGAGTGCACATGGATTTTACCAACGTACCACACGTATTTCACATTGAATCGAAAGTAGGTCAAGCAATGGATGAGTTTAAGAGTTTACAAGAAATTTATAATGCCAACCGACCAGAAAATAATGAACTCATTCGAGCGATTCAAGCTCACTTGCAATTGAAGTATCCAGACAAACGAATGACAGCTACGAGAACCTTACAAATAATTGTGGCGGATAAAATCGCTTCTGGTGAATTGCGTAATGTGGAAAGTCGGCTTTTATACAGTTAATAAGGTGCGAAACAACGTTTCGCACCTTTGACCAATTACAAAACACAGGGGATATGCAACCAATGAAAAAATACATAAACAAGATCAGGATAGTTGGCTTCATTTTGAGCATCATGCTCATGGTATTCAGCTACGGAGTAATGTTCTTTAGTGCATTTTTGGATGCTACTCCATACACAAATCCTAAGTCAACTGAAGTTGACCATGGGCAATCAAAAATATGGGAAGGCATGAGCAAAGAAGAATATCAACATATTAAACAAGCAGAAGATGAGAAAAAATCAAATTATGTTGATTATAAAGATGAGCCCACATTCGATCCAAATGAGCCATCGGAATTTAACCTTTTTGAAGGCGGAAATGAAAACGATGAATATTAAGAGGACAACTCGCCAATTCATTCAACCGAACTCCACAATCAATAAACAGCATCAAAATGGTATAATCCCTAAGTTCAGTAAACGTCCGTTTATCACACAAAGAGAATATTAATTGCAATTGCTCCTTCGATAAAGAGTTTACTGCTTGTATCCGTTCTTTCAGCAGTTTAATATTCGCCATCGGATTCTTTTTGATGTGTTTTGATCTGTGAAGAAAATTGCAGAGACTCCTTATCGCCCGCAATCTTGAATGAATGGTGGTTACCTTCAATCCACTTACCTGCATATTTACTATCAAGAATTTAATATCCTTTCCTGTCATTGTTACCAATGTTCGTTTAATGGCATTAAATTGTTCTCGGTAATATTTCAAAGTGTGAGGACGGAGATTTCTTAATTGGCAGTCTTCAAAAAATAATTTGAACGCCCATTCACCAGATTCAACGTATGAGGGTTTTGTAACAATTCATAGTTCATCTCTTTTACCCATAGCACACTACCACCACACATTATTTGTACATATTCTTTAGATACTGTAGTGCTTGATGTAATAGCGATTCTTCGCTATCGGTTTCTTTTTTTGATATGGTTCACCATACAAAAATGAGGTGGTGTTAAGTTGTAACTAACAGCTCACCTCACTGAATTAATAAATAAAATTCTCATGTCGCAACTAACTTAATTTCCATTTTCTTTGAGTACTTTAATTTATTAACATTTCATCTAATTCACGGACTTTATCATATGACTCCAATAGTTGTTCAGGTATCAATGTTCTCCCATAATCCCAAGCATTAGTTTCTATTTCAGATTTTAGCTTTTCTTTTTCTTCTTCGTAACCATACATTAAAATCCTTAAATCATGTTTGTTTTTCTTAAAATCTAAATAATAACCAATCATACGATAAAGAATAATTTTAACAAAGTCTTCCTCTGTCTCTTTAATTCTAATTTTACCTTTATAACCGTTAACTTGTAGATAATTAAATTTTATAGTATTGGTCGATACGTTATAACTCATAGGTGCACTTAGATTATTGTCAAATTCATAAATCATATCCAAATTGTGCTCATTTAATGTATTTTTAATTATCTTTTCGATATCGCTTATATAAATCATTTAACTATCACTTCCCTTTTAAGAACTACTTCATTATAGTAATGGCTTAAGTTATTCCCCTTTATCAATATAATAAACTGTTGAGATATTAAAATCACACAGTTATAAAACAAAGGAAATATTTACTATATAATAATGAAGTGGATTAAATCCTACTAGAAGAGTGTGACTGCTCCCCACTAGAACCCCAAAGGAAAGGAATTTGCTTTTAATTTCTCTCAATCTAGTATTAATAGTGACAGTTTTTAAGCCTTGCTGCTTTATATAAAGAATCACATTCCGTTGGATTATCTCGTAAGTAACGCTATTCGGGTGTGACACTATATCTTGCACCTCAAGGTAACGTTCAAACACTTTCAACTCGTTCAAATAGTAACGAATCGAATGTGAAAATAAGTTTCTAAGTTTGCAATCATTAATAAACAACTCAAGGAATCATAGAAGTCATAGGACTTGGAGTTTTTATGCACTTTGGAGAGTTCACCACTGGAGAGAAAGTTATCGCGTCTAGCCAATTTACACGCCCCTTTTGAACTTGTGGTCGTACGACTCGTGGAATACGACTGTTAGGAAAATAATCGTGTGTTGTAAACACAAAAAAACCTCACACAATTAAGTGTGAAGCTTGATGTAATAGCGTATCTTCGCTATTGGTGATACCGGTGGCCGGGGTCGAACCGGCACTCCAGAGGAACACGATTTTGAGTCGTGCGCGTCTGCCAATTCCGCCACAATCTTGATATATCAATGTTTTGAGAACTTTTATTTGGTTAATTTATGTTGTTGTCTATACGATTATTAAGTGCCTAATTTAAAAATACTCGTATCTACTTTAAATGTCAACTTGGCGACAAAATGCCTTTAAACTCAAAACAAAAACACTCTCAAGTAGAGTGTACAATCTCAGCTTCATCTAGTGTTTCAACTTTCATGTTTATTACTTGGCTAAAAGTTAAACTCATCTTCTTGATTGGTAGCTCCAGTTTGTTGAAGGGTCTCTTCAATAATTTCCTCGATGTATCGTCTCTCTTTTAAAAACTGATACCTTTCTTGCTCAAATAGGTGCAACTCGTATTCATCATCAATTCCCATAAGTATATTTTCATTATAAACCATTTCATTTAAATCCTTAAATATCTTATTTTTATTAAAGGCTTCTACTGTCTCACTAAAATATTTGTAATCTTTTTCTATCAAATTATTTGTATAAGTCTTTATTTTTTCTACATAACCTTCCTCTATGGAATCTATATAAGAAATATAACCTCTTATTATATTTTTCTTAGAATAATCTCCACTTACCAGGGCGTTATGTATCATTGCTCTGACTGTTTTCTTTAATTGTTTATTTGCTTTGAGTTTATTATCATTTACTGTAATTCCAGTAACTTTTTTATGCGATGAAGGAGAAAGCAATCTTGTTTTCGAGGGATTAATAATGAAACCTTCATCAATAATTATATCCTTAATAACACTCTCCATTTTTCTTAATATTACTTTATTGTCACACGAAAAAGTTAAGTCATCCGCATATCTAGTATACAAGACGTCCCTCTTTGAAGATAAGCCTTTTAATCTTTTATCTAATTTATAACAGATTAAATTAGATATATAAGGAGAACATACTCCTCCTTGTGGTAAATAGCCTTTATATGTACATAGGTTTGTTAGAATATTAGAAACTAATGAATTATATCCTAGACTTTTAAAGAAATAGAATACTCTCTCTCTTTTTATAGTAGTAAAAAAATCTTTTATATCTAGTTGTAATAAATATAGACTGTATTTATGATGCTCTGCATTCTTTTTACTACCATTTCCAATTCCTTTTCGGAAAGCCATTGATTCATTCGTTACTTTTATTTTTTCAAGAATCTCTGCCAATATCCATCGCTGAACTAGTTTTAATGAATACTTCGGGCTGTTTATCTCTCTTTTAGTTCCATTTCTTTTAAATATATAAAATGAATTATAAAACATTTCAGGTTTTTTAGATAATAAATATAACATTGTTTTACTTATTCCAATAGAATTTGAAAGTGATTCAAAATCCTTAATTATTGGTAGGTCTAAGGAATATAAAATAAAACTATTTGTAAAATCTTTTTTCATATCACCGCTCCTCTTACCTAAAATTCTTTTATTAGAAGAGAGTTAGTTGCTTCACAAGAGTGAAGTAACTGGCGCTCTTCTGGTAAATCTAGTTCCCACGTAGCACAATAGAAGACGAACCGTCTCCCACATAACTAAACCATAAAACAAAACATGTACATTATTATAAATTTAGTCAGTAGCATCTAAGAGGAGCGGTAATACTCATTCCTAATGATACCAAATCTTATTCTATCATACAAAGCATTTTTGTCTTTAATATCTATTTCTCCCAGTAATTCATTAACCATCTTATACCCATTCTCTGTTAATGTGTATGCTGTTTTTCCTTCTATAATGTTCTTGCTAATAAACTTGCCTTTGTATAGAAGTTTTAAAGTCGGTCTGAAAAGAGTATCAAAATCTTCAATTGTATAACCCTTATTATTAAATAAAACTTTTAGGGACTTTGTTAAAAGTTCAACATCTATTTTTTTAAAAAAATACAAAGTTATTGGAAGAAAATAGTATAACCCAATTAGAGTATTTATAGGTTTATAACTACCTTCCTTTTTTCCCTTAGTCTTTATCATTTTATTCTCAAAAGTCTTTTTCAACTTTTCATTAATACCCTCTAATTCATCATTATAAAAAATTACACGTTCTTTACCTATATGTCTCAAAATTTTTACAGGGCCAAGCATAATAAAACTTTTTTGTCTTTTTCTTTTTTCTTCAAGTAATGCTATAACCTTATCAACGGTATTATCATTATTAGTAAAAGCTCCCAATTCAACTAAAGAACCCGCACTTTCACAAACTATACAAATTATGTCACAATTGTTTGCCAAAAATCTTTCTAGACTTAATAAATCATAGTCTTTATTTTTATTTAGCATATCAATGAATAAATCTTCTGGATATAAAACCCTGATATTCTCAAACTCCCTTAATCCTTCTCTTATCTTATCTCGTACTGAGGTTTTCTTTTTACTACTTGCCCCCCCACACAAAAAAACATCTATATACTTCTGACTCATTTTGTTAAAAATCTCATCATGTATTTTCAATAAGATATTATTGTAAAAGTATTTCTCCTTTTTTGTCATAGAATCACCCTTTATATCCCTCTCATAACTCTCTTTAATTTTAGTTTGTTGGACAACTATATTTATATCTGAACATTAAAGAAAAAATGAAAATTAGACCAAATCTTATCCAACAAGGTAAATCATACCATACAAAAAAATTGTAGGTATATTATTTTAGCTTTCCATTTTATCCCTCCCGTTCTAACATTCTTTGTAGTTCTGAACGCTCCATTGATGCCCGCTTAGTTTTTCAATAAAAAACACTGTACACCCCTGCTACTTTTAATTTATTTTGTCGAGCGATGTTTTTCCCTTCACTACCTACTCGTACATTGTTTTCAATTAACTCCATTAACCCTTATGTATAATCATATTTTGCTAATAATTACGGTAATGGTCAAACGGTAATTTCCTTTCCTTATTCAAAACTGTCTAAACAATCCACGAATTAACTTAGAATATATTAAAAGCTAAGTTTTTGTATTTAACAGATTCATAACAACAAATTTAGGTTTGTTTGTTATGTAAAGAGACATTAATTACTTTTTTCTTTTTCTCTTCAAAAAGTTCCCAAGTAAATTCTAAATATTTCAAATTGAGATTATGTTGTTCTCTCATCTTTAGTTTTGATAAGTGATACTCATCCTCCTCACCGAAAATACAATGAACTTCTTGAGTTTGGGGATTAATGGCAAAATACAAATCGTCAAATTGTGTGTGGCAATTTGGACATAGAACTATTATGTTTTGACCATTGTCGTCGCCCCGATGCAACTTATTATAAGGTTGAATATGATGAGCTTCAGAAGTATACTCACCAGTTGATTTTCTTAACCTATACCCACATAATTGACATTCATTGTCGTACATCGTTCTTAACCGTCTTGAAATATTACTGTCTCGTACCATTCTCTGAATAGATACTTTATTCAACTCAAGATTTCTTATATTATTCATATCATAATCTCCAATATCTCCTTCATTTAAGTCATTACCTTCAGAATAAGCACCTTCTATAATTGTCTTTGGTCTTTTTTCTGGTAATATATCTTCAATATTATATCTGTCACTAACAATATCTTTATTCTCAATTCTAATAATCGATAAATACTCATTAAAGGCATATTCAAATGCTCTGCTATTAGTTTCTTGTTCCATTAATATTTGATAGATACCCTTCCCCTTTGTAGATACAAGTATATATAGCATCATACTTCTTATTAATAGTCCTTGATAAATATTTTTCCCTTCGAATAAAGCTAGGTTATCAACTCTATTTAAACAGTTAAATAGCATATTAATTTTTTTATTATTTAATGGGGCATTGTTCATGATTAGAAGTGCATTCTCTTGGGTGTGGAGAGTATCTCGGTATGAAAGATATTCTTGTAGATAATTTGCAGTAATTTCGTTTATAGACATCCATTCTACTAAATCTGAATTATACGCTAAACGTCTAATATTTTTTATGCGATTTTTTTCAAAATCAATATCCTCCATTTTAAGTTTTATTACATCTTCTTGTTTGAACATGTAAAAGAAAGAGAGAGCGCAAAGCAAAGGAAGAATCTTCTCTTCATATTCATACTTATACACTACTTTATTGCTAAATAACTTTCTTATTTCATTTGGAGTAAGAAAAGAAATCTCTTTCTTTCTTAATGGCTCTTCTGAAACAAAGACAGACTTAATATTATTTTGCAGTTGAAAACATAAGTAATCTTTTAAAAAACCTTCATACCGTAAAAACTCTAAAAAATGCAATAAACTTGGACGAACATTATTTGACTTTCTTCTTCTAAGCAAAGAGAGTCTCTCAATATTAAAAATTTTCTCATAGTCATTCTTAGTTACCTTACCTATCACATAATTTTCAAAATAATCATTCAAGATAACTTTATAACTTGATATTGTACTTGGTTGTAATTTGGCTTGTTCAGTCACATATTCAATAAACCCATCTAAGAAAAATTCGTATTCTTCAGAATCAAACACTTCACCCTATCCCCTTTCCGCGTTTAAAACACGTCAAAAACGTCAAAATTACTTTACGATTATTTCCCATTTAATCAAACTAAGAACAAGGAATATTTATATTTTTAATTATTATTCTGTTATTTATATTAAAAATTTATCACACGTAAGAAGCATGTTATTAGAGGTGATTAGATAAGGATAAACTACTAATTGCACGGAACATATTTTTAACTTGATTAAGTGCCTATATCACTCTTATTAAGTAGTTAAAACCTCTCTTTTATCCATCCTGGCTATCTACTTATATATATTAATTAAAACAGAACAAACAAAAGAGTTAACACTCTTACAATTATTATCCAAAATGTAAAATATCTGAATTTACCACTTAATACTCCAATCTAGAGTAATTCAAATCCCTTTTTACAAGTATCAAATAAGACATTCAGCGTAATATATCTTTTTCCCTCCAAATGTATCTACCTATTTCCCACAATCGTATTCCTTATCCAACGATAAATTGTTGGAAGATTAACCTCAAAACCCTTACCCTGAATTTTTGTTAGGGAGACTGTACCACCGAGTATTTCCTCTTTTTCATTATTTTCGCCTTGACTAATAGAAAGAAGTGAATGTTGAATTATTGTTGCATCAATTATTACTTGTTGTTGTCTGATTGTAACTTGTTGATGTTGAATAGTTTCCTCCCTTGCTTGAGAAATGGCATTGCTTAGCATAAGTTGACCGTTCAAATGTTGAATGTTAGCCATTAATTGTTGTACTTTAGGGTCTATAGGCATTTGCATATTATTAGTGTTAGACAATATATCAGGCATTTGCAAATAAATCTCAAGGGCCTGTCGAATTTGCATTAGTGCTGTATGACCTGAGATAGGGTTGACTGAAAATAATACATCTCCTGCTTCATGCTTAATATCAGCTGTTGCTTCAATACCTAATTCCTTAAGAAATTGAACAAAATATAAGAGATACTGTTCACAAGGCGTTCGAACTTGCTCAGGAAAATTAAATATACTTAGGACAGTATTCTTACCCTGAGAAAGTAATTTATTAATTACCTCATCATATATTTTTTTAATTGAAGACAATCCACCCTCAATAAAAGAATTAATTGTTTCGTTTCCATCATATATTTCAAAAACTATCTCACAACCGTTTATAACCACATCCTCATCCAGCTGTCTCCACTTAAATTCCAAATCTCTGTCACGATTTATTCTTTCACTTATTACCTCAGCAAATTCATGAATACTAAAAGGATTTTTCCAATCTTGAAAATCATTAAAACTTATTTCAAAAGCTAGAATATATTTATTGATTCCAACATTTTGAATTTTTTCGATATTTATACCATCAATTAAATCTATAAGTTCATATTTGTAATTTGATTTTATAATAGGGATTTCCGACATTGCATCAATAAAAGTTGAGTTAAAGGCTAGTTTAAGATACTCCAAATCATCGATTTTTGCTGTAAATTCTCCCATAGGAAAATCGGATATATACCCAGATTCTCTAGGTACTTCCATATCATTAATCAATAGTGAATATTCATCAAAACTCTTCTTATATTTTACCTGTATTTTCTCCCCGATTTTAATCATAGCGTTGTCCCCCTTTTACAATATGACTCTAAAAATACTAGAATCCCTTATAATTATTTTCACAAAAAGTATATCATAAGTAGTACCAATATTTTCTTGTAAAATACATAAAACCCATAAACATACTTATAGGAGGTTACAAATCACAATATCCATTTTATAGGAATAGCTATAACAGAAGCTAAATGACTTACTTAAAATTTTGTTATTAGATTATGAAATGTATAGTTTTAATTCGTCTTATCTTTTGTCAAAAGATAGATAATAGTACATAATTTGACAAATATCGATAATTGTGATATAATATTATTAATAAGACACTCCCCTCTATCTAAAACATCAAATTCTTGGGGCAACACATCAAAATATTACTTTTTAATAAAACCACGCAACATAAAACAATTGATAAACTTCGATAAAAAACACCGATTTTATCTATACCACAAGAACATTATATCCAACATTAATGATATACGTATAAGTCATCTCTATTGACAACATTTAGGTAACATTCACACGAGTAACATATTCATAACAGAGTGTGGGGATTGTACAGCATTATCATGTTTGTAGAAGTGATTCATTGCAGTTGGTGAATAGCACGCCCAATGAGCATCTACAAGGTATTAAAAAGAAGCAACGACTAACACATGTTGAAATGATTAAAGGATTGGCCTGCAAACATGAATTGAATACTCAATGAATTGTTCATTATGTACCTTTTTTACACAAGCACGTTAAAAAAGTTGCAAAGCTATCGCTTCACAACTTATTTCAACGTGTTGCGATGCAAAAAAGGTACGCCAAAAAACATCGCTGATTACACTTAGATGTTGTAATAGTGTTTGGATAAGCAATTGTTAAGTATAACGTTCAAAAAAATTTGAGGAAAGATTAACTTTCAAATATATATTTATATTAGAAAGCTGATTTTTCCCCAAAAATAATATAATGAATGGAGAATGAAGATTTGAAAGTTTTTACATTAGAAGTAGCAGTTATGGAATTTGGAAGTGATGCTATGATTAAGCAATTCAATGGCAAGAAAGAAAGTAGTAAGAAGAAAAAAGGAAGTATTGATGGTAAATATACAAAACAATTAATTAGTGAAATGGAGTGCTACTTTGAATCTGTAACAGCTGAAGGTAAGGGTGCTGACAGAATATTTACGTGTGAAGGAGAATATGAAGAAAAACAAGCAAAGAAAGATGGTCGTAAAAACAACGGTGCAAAAACACCATATGAATATGAAATCAATTCACTTGTCTTGGATTACATCTTGAAAAACAAGCCAAAACCAATGTCATTAAATCAATTGATAGTAGTAACAGGATTGGTTGATAGAAGATTTACAGTCTCATACTACAACAATGTGGTGAAGACAAATTGTCATGATGAATTAAAAGAAAAGTATAATGATACTTTTATAGATGATGATATTGTTATGTTGGACCACTTTGTTAAAACAGAATTAAACACGTTAAAAGATAACATTAAATCTGTACTTAGAAAATTAGCAGATAAAAAAATTATTATGCATAAGGTTGAATGGTATGGTTGTGTTATAGGTAGTGAGAATCATAGACCATTAACAGATAATGAATTTATTGCTGTTGGTGATTTAAAACGTGATGTGGCAACAAAATATGTTATTAGTTTAAAAGATACCTGGAAACAAAATGATAAAAAGGTACAGGAGTATTGGAAGGAATATAATAAACGCCTTCAAAAAGAACTTGGCTTCAAGTATTTATATGAAGCTCATGGAGCAGTTGTGCAGGTTGCTGATAAAGATATAGAAAGATATTTTGACAAACTGATTGAAAAAGATGAGTTGGTATTCTGTTATGGATTAAGTGAAATCAACATTGCTATGATGATAAATGATTTCAAAGGTTTATATGGTGAACATGCAGTAAAACGTGCCATAGATAGACAAGAACATAAAAATAATAGTGACCATGATTTGATTAAGCAACATAAGGTATTGGGAGAATATGTACCAATGTGGGAGAAACTTTTAACATTTTATGATTTAGCAAATGTGAAAGATAATGAAATAATTCAGTTGCAGACGAGCAATTCTTATACAGAAGCTATCGATAATGGAAGGAGAATATTACAAATTGAAGAAGGACAAGAAGCAAATAAATCAGCTTAATACATACATAAGTGTTGAAGTTATTCCATTGACAAATGAAGAAGTTAAATAGTATTAAAACCCTTTCTTAAATGCGAAAGGGTTTTGATGTTCCGTTTTTGAATGTCTAGGAAGGAGCGGGGAACTGAGTAGCAACCGCAAGAGAATAAAATCTAATGATGAAAATAAGGTTAGATTGCGAGGGTTACTGTACTACTAGCTTTATTGAGAAATATTCCCCCGTTTCTGGTGATATCCACGCCCCCTATTAAGAAACACACTCATCCGATAATGAGTGCATTTCTTTGCGTTTTAGTGCTGTAAAATAGTGTAAGGGAAATCTTTAGACTCTTCGCCCTCTCTTCTTTCTTGGACTTTCAGAATACTTGGCCAATATACTATGCTTTTCATATCCATTTTTCAAATCCTCAGAGTACAAATTAACATAGTTTAAAGTAACATCCAATGTAGAGTGACCAAGTAAGCGTTGGAGCTTAAAAGCATCTCCACCGCTCGTTACATAATGTTTTGCAAATGTATGCCTAAAAGCATGTATGGATCTTTTACTGACACCTCTACGCTTATTATAACGAGCAATAGCATGTTGAATAGAGTTCCTTGTCATCTGTTCTCCTAATTCATTGATAAATAGAAAATCATCCTTTTTGAATCTGTACATTCGAAGATATTCGGTTAATATTTTAATGATGTACTCACTGATTGGATTGAATTGAGCCTTTCTGTTCTTAGTCGTTGTCAGAACCACCATACCATTTTCTAAATCAAGGTCTTCTACTTTTAAACTAAGAATTGTGTTTAACCTGTTTCCTGTTTCCAATAGGTAATTTACTAACACCCAATTTCTATGCTCTACGAAGCCACATCCTCTTATTTCAGGCTTCTTAATCAATTTCAATATCTCTTCTTCTGTATAAGGTTCTTTTTGTTCTTTATCTGCTTTAATAAGACTAATATCAAATTGACTAAGAAATCCCTCTTTCATAGCAAAATAAAGAAATGCTCTTGTAGCCCTCATATAGGTGTTAATCGTTGTTGCCTTTAGTTCCCTTTTCTTTAAAGATAGAATAAACTTATCGACCAACCTTTTTTCAATTTCACTTACCTGTTCTATACCTATTTCCTCTAAATAACGAAGGAAATGAATTAGGTTTTGCTCATAAAACCTTATTGTCATAACAGATAAATTTTTCACTCTGTTTTCTAACTGAAAGTCCTCATATAACTCTTTAACAGTTTTCTCATTACTCCCTTTTTGCCATTCACGAATCTTAGCCATTACATACACTCCCTTTAAGATATTTGTACTCTTAAAGGCATTTAATAATCGAAGTTGTTGTCCACACGATTAGCATTCTGCTTTAGTCAATTAAACACAAAAAAAGCCAATGCTGAGATTGTCTCAAAGCATTGACTTATAAGGGTTAAACCCTTTAGATTGATACCGGTGGCCGGGGTCGAACCGGCACTCCAGAGGAACACGATTTTGAGTCGTGCGCGTCTGCCAATTCCGCCACACCGGCATGTATGTTGGAGGCGGCAACCGGAATCGAACCGGTGGTAAAGGTTTTGCAGACCTCTGCCTTACCGCTTGGCTATGCCGCCAACGTTTTTGGAGCGAAAGACGGGATTCGAACCCGCGACCCCAACCTTGGCAAGGTTGTATTCTACCACTGAACTACTTTCGCATATGGCTGGGCTAGAAGGGATCGAACCTTCGCATGACGGAATCAAAATCCGTTGCCTTACCGCTTGGCTATAGCCCATTAACGTTGTATTCATTATATCACATTTATTGAAAAATGGGGCGACTGATGGGAATCGAACCCACGAATGCCTGAACCACAATCAGGTGCGTTAACCACTTCGCCACAACCGCCATTATAAGATTAAAATTGGCAGGGGTAGTAGGACTCGAACCCACACTGGAGGTTTTGGAGACCTCTGTTCTACCTTTAAACTATACCCCTATAAGATGGTGGAGGGGGGCAGATTCGAACTGCCGAACCCTAAGGAGCGGATTTACAGTCCGCCGCGTTTAGCCACTTCGCTACCCCTCCGCATATGGATGAAACATGGTGCCGGCAAGAGGACTTGAACCCCCAACCTACTGATTACAAGTCAGTTGCTCTACCAGTTGAGCTACACCGGCACTACTATGGTGGCTCAGGACGGAATCGAACCGCCGACACAAGGATTTTCAGTCCTTTGCTCTACCGACTGAGCTACTGAGCCAAACAATGAAAATGGCGGTCCCGACGGGAATCGAACCCGCGATCTCCTGCGTGACAGGCAGGCATGTTAACCGCTACACCACGGGACCATAGATTGCGGGGACAGGATTTGAACCTGCGACCTTCGGGTTATGAGCCCGACGAGCTACCGGACTGCTCCACCCCGCGACGTTAATAATGTTGCTATTAGGAATCAAGTTTTCGTGTTTAACGTTTCAATAGGATGAATAATCCAACCCATTATGTAGAAACAACTTGTTCTTGTTGAAAAATGGTGGAGGATGACGGGATCGAACCGCCGACCCTCTGCTTGTAAGGCAGATGCTCTCCCAGCTGAGCTAATCCTCCACTATGTTGTCTTAATGGTGACCCGTACGGGATTCGAACCCGTGTTACCGCCGTGAAAGGGCGGTGTCTTAACCGCTTGACCAACGGGCCAGGTATAAAATGGCGGAGAGCAAGGGATTTGAACCCTTGAGACAGGGTTACCCGTCTACACGATTTCCAATCGTGCTCCTTCGGCCACTCGGACAGCTCTCCAATAATGGCTCCGCAGGTAGGACTCGAACCTACGACCGTTCGGTTAACAGCCGAATGCTCTACCACTGAGCTACTGCGGAACAATACAAGCTTGGCGACGTCCTACTCTCACAGGGGGAAACCCCCAACTACCATCGGCGCTGAAGAGCTTAACTGCCGTGTTCGGAATGGGAACGGGTGTGACCTCTTCGCT